>NZ_MRCD01000022.1 GCF_001904745.1 Calothrix sp. HK-06 | reverse complement strand
TTCCCTCGTAGGGAAGGGGTTAGGGGTTAGGTTTTTGGTTAATATTGATACTTTTAAAACATCCTCTTATACTTGTATAAAAGTTAATTAATTATTCAGCTTGTTTAGCAGAAAGTTTGGTTTCTTTACAATATTCTTTTATTGCCTGCTTTATATGCTCTGGCAGGTAGTCTAAGATATTTTTGAGCGCGGTTGTGTCTTGTTTTTGCATACGCTAGAAGCGGTTATAAGTTTACTTTAAACAGAGTGGCAATCTTGAAGATGCTACCCTACCCTACCCTTCGGGAAAACTTCGTTAACGGGGTATCCTTCGGATAACGGGAAAACTGCGTTTACGTTCCTCAGCATGACATTATGTTGTTGTGGGATGGGCGCCTATATTGCCCGTCCCAGATCTTTATTTAAATGTAAAACAGATCACCCATCCGTTACATCCGTTTTATCCGTTGCCAATCTATTCTTCAATTTGCCAAGAGTCTTTGTTAAAGTCTTCGTCGAGTACTTTTTTCGCGCGCACGATAACCGTAATTTTCCCTAATATTGGTACTTCTGGCTCCGTTTCAAACCATTGAAAGTCTAGTTCACCATTATTATCGATGACAAAATAGCTATTCTCATCCCACTGACGTTGGGCACGGTCGATAACGACTACCACTTGCTCTAATGGTGAATTTGCGGTTTGGTTGGGTAGTCTTTCGGTACTAGATAAAATAACTACAGGGTCTTCTATTGCTAGTACTACTTGCCAACCAGGTAGAGGTACCCATGCTTGTTCTCCCGAAACGCGCACCATCCGAAAGGCGCCTATTTCTTCGACGATTGGTACAGCTTTTAAGTCTTGGGGTTTTAATGGCATTTCACCTGCTACGGGTAAAATGCGTGCTAACTCGCTTGTTGATTCCAGACGGTAAAAAGGTAAAGTTGGCGCCGGACGTTTACTCACTACTGTAAAATCTGTTAATAATTGCTCGATTTGTTTACGTGCTTGTGGTGAGTGGGCAAAACGTAGTCCTTTAGCAATGAGACGCGAACGTTCTTGTAAGTCGCTGTATTGACGCGCGAGTTTCCAAGATTGATAGGCAACTGCATCACCTGGGTGTGCGGTAAAACCTTCAGGAGGGTTACGGAAACGGGAATAATCTTTGATTGCTCGCGCAATTTCTCTGGCTTCGTCGCAGTCAAGTTGGTGTTTAAAGGCAAGTTCCCCCGCAGAAGCACGTTCTTCTTGAGTCAATAACCGAAATTCGTATAGTACATCGCTGGCACGTTGACTAAAGTGGGATAGCACTTCTTTTGAGGCACCTACTTTTTCGATAGACGAATAAACTTGGGCGCCAACTGTGACTTGATTTTGCTGAACTGGCTCAAAACCAGTTTCTTCAAAAATTGTTTGGGGATTGTAACCAGATTTTTGCAACTGCGTAATGGCAGAACCCCATTCCACCCAATTACCTTGTTTCTGTCTGAGTTTTCGCAATAGCTCAGATTTCTCTTCAGAGCTTATATTGCCGGGGTTTTGAGTATCTTGTGGTTGGGAGGTCATAGAACGCTGGGCATTTTTACTAGTCAGATATATTCTACGGTAGGCGCCTGTACTCGTTCTTGATTACGCAACATATAGTTATGATGCTCCCTGCCGCAACGGGAAAATTAATGCTTGTTTCTATACAATTTGTTACAAAGCCCATATAGAGCGATTTGGGATATAAAACTTGCCGACCATGTATGATTATGGTTATAAATAAAAGATACTTAATATCATAAGTGTATTTACGTGTTATCTCTTATGTATGTTCCGAAAATACGGATACTGCATTTAAAAATAAATACGTAAGGTTTGATATTCAAATTAAATAATTCAGGATATTCCACAAGTTAATACTTGTTTTTTTAAATTAAGCTTGGTATTGAATATCACAATATCAATAAGAATTAAAGGAATTATCTTATGGATAATCCGATTCCTGAAATTGATAAAATCCGTAGGCAATTAATGACGATAGAAAAACCTAAAAAACTTAAGCTTTTAGTCGTTGACGATGAGCCAGATAATCTCGATTTGCTCTATCGTACTTTTCGACGAGACTTTAATGTCTTAAAAGCGGACAGCGGTATCAACGCGCTTGAGGTTCTTGCTGCTGAGGGAGAAGTAGCTGTTATTATCTCTGACCAGCGAATGCCAGAAATGAAGGGAACTGAGTTTCTTAGTAAAACTGTACCTCAATTTCCTGATACCGTTCGTATTATCCTCACTGGTTTTACCGATATTGAGGACTTGGTAGAAGCAATTAATGCTGGACAAGTTTATAAGTATATCACCAAACCGTGGGACCCTACTGAACTTAAAGCAGTGGTTCAACGTGCGGCAGAAACTTATGACTTACTCAAGCAGCGCACAGAAGAATTACGTCGTGCCAATGCCCAGATGGCACTTCTAACTTCTTTGGTCAATGTTACACAGCTATCAACGAGCTTTGATTCTATTCTCGAACCCCTTGCAAGGTCATTTGGAGAAAGTTTTGGCGCCGATAGTTGTATTTTACAAATGATTGACACACGAGAACTGGCGCCGATACAAGGAAGTTACTCAACTGCTGGAAAAGTTGAAAACTGGCTAAGAACTGACCCACTAACCACGCAGGCAATAGCATCTGGTCAAATGCAAGTCTCAGTAAATGTGAGTAATGATGAAAGGCTAGCAGCAGTTTCACACTATTCAGATAATGGTGTTAAAGCGCATTTAATAGTACCTATTATCTATCGCAGTCAAACTCTTGCTGTGCTGTCGCTTCAATGGAGACAACCATTAGCCTTACGTGAAGACGAACTCAAACTTATTCATAGCTCTGCTCAACTTGCTGCTATAGCACTTACTGCTACTCGCTGTTGCTAATACAGTGTTTACACTTTATTGTAAAAACCCCACGTCTGGTAGAGACGTTACATTTAACGTCTCTACATTATTTATATTTTTATGTATTCTTTTACATCTATACATTCTATAACACCTCTATATTTAGATATATAACGCTCTATTTGTATAGAAAGATTGTTACTCTTCAACAAAATTTCTTGACTAAATTTATTAATTATTGTACTATTGTTATGAGTGCTATAAAAAAATAACCTTGTAATGAAACAGTAAAGCTACTACCAAAGAATTTTATACCAGTAGTAGTGGATGTAGGAATTTTATGTATAACTTTAATGATGTTTTAGAAGGAATTCCTGATATATAGCTATTGGTAGATAGCTGTAACCAAGCTTGGTATTGACGGTAAAGCAGTGCATTTGTATGAAAAAGTGGCAAAATATAATGTACTGTTGATAGTATTACTGCTATTAGAATTAGAAATTCAATAAATAATAATAGCAAGCGTTTCAAGCATTTTTGAAGTCGTAGGTAATAGCCTGTGCTTCACATCAACAAAAAGAGACTAAGAAAATTTTCCGATAAGTGGAAATTTAAGTAGAGACATCATTGGTATTGTCTCTAGTTTTCTGCAAAAAGCGCGTGGTTATCCACTAGCTTAAGGTCTCGAACTACCAAAATTTTTTATGACTCAGCTAGTAGAAACTATAAAGAAAGATACGTTTGGGGAAGCGACGCTTTTACCCATATCGACAACATTATCAACCAAACTATCAAAATTTCCAGCGGTTGGACTTGCAGTATTATGTGCTGCTTGCTTCGGTGTAACGGTTCCAATGACGAAGCAATCGCTTGTTGATTTATCACCTTTAATGATTTTGGTAATTCAAGGTATATCAAGCATTATTTTTTTGTGGTCAGTTGTCTTATATCAAAAAGTTGAATTACCAAAAAAATCAGTTGCTTGGAGTGCGAGTTTGATCGGTTTTTTAGAACCGGGTTTATCATATATTTTCGCGACTATTGGCTTAAGTTTGACGACAGCAAGCAATGCGACACTCATTTCTGTCAGCGAACCAATTATTACTATTGCTTTAGCAGCGATTTTACTCAAAGAAAAAATTAGTTCACCACTTATTAAATTAGCACTCGTTGCTTGTGTGGGAGTTGGGATGGTCGCATCTCCGAGTATAACTAATATTACAGGTGATTCTT
Organism: Calothrix sp. HK-06; assembly: GCF_001904745.1. GTDB lineage: Bacteria > Cyanobacteriota > Cyanobacteriia > Cyanobacteriales > Nostocaceae > Dulcicalothrix. The sequence continues at coordinate 94,918 of NZ_MRCD01000022.1, read as the reverse complement.
TAACTGGAGATTTTCTTGTAATGCTTGGGGTTGTATGCGCTTCACTATATGCGATTGTAGCTCGACCTTTACTTAAAAAAGTGGCGCCGTTAGTTTTAGTAGCGCTTCAACAGTCGTTTGCACTGGCTTGGTTTGTACTAATTTTTATAATCTTGCAGTTGATGGGTCACAACCCCATTAACTTAGGGCAATTCCATTTTGAAAGTGTCTTGCTAGCAATGATTTCAGGTATTGTCGGACAAGGTTTGGCGTTTTGGCTATATTTACTCGCACTACGAACATCTGGTGTGAGTGTAACTTCGCTATATCTAACGCTTATTCCATTATTTGGTGTTGCAACTGCTTATGTAACCCTTGGAGAAAGACTTTCGTTAATTCAGACTTTAGGTGGTGGACTTATTCTTGTAGTCGTGCTATTTATTTCTCAGTTACCTGAAGCGAAGCATTAAAAAAACCAAAGAAACTCGGTTTCTATGCAAAATCGTTGTTTTATTGCAAGATATTCAGTAAAGAAACCGGGTTTCTAGTATTCTTATAAAATAAATATTTCTGCCTGATTCATGAGCGAAGAAGTACGTGCTATTTTTAACCGCATTGCTCCTGTTTACGATGAACTCAACGACAAGCTAAGTTTTGGGCAGCATCGGGTTTGGAAAGAAATGGCGGTGAAATGGAGCCAAGCTAAACCTGGTGATACATGTATAGATTTATGCTGCGGTAGTGGCGATATCTCGTTACGGTTAGCGCGTCGTATTGGGACGGGAAAGGTATACGGGGTTGATTTTTCGAGTGAGTTACTAGCTGTAGCAGCATCGCGGACAAAAAGTTTGTACAAGCAACCCCCAGTTACTTGGATAGAAGCTGATGTTCTGAATTTACCATTTGAGGATAATTACTTCGATGCTGCGACAATGGGATATGGGCTACGAAACGTTGGCGACATTAAGCGCTGCTTACAAGAAATTTATCGTGTTTTAAAATCAGGCGCCTCATGTGCGATATTAGATTTTCACCGTCCCAGTAACCCAATAATGCGCTCTTTTCAGCAATGGTATCTAGATAATTTAGTTGTGAGTACCGCTACACAAATGGGATTGAAGGAAGAATATGCTTATATCAGTCCTAGCTTAGATCGTTTCCCTATTGGTAGCGAACAAGTTGCCATCGCGCGCCAAGTTGGTTTTGCTTCTTCCACACATTACCCAATTGCAAACGGTATGATGGGAGTATTAGTCGTTAATAAATATTAAGTTAGTAACTCCTAACTATATTAATCCCTTGGATTGGTCTCATCTCTGGCTTTACGTGTCCCCCCCGGTTCTCGGCGGAATTATTGGTTACTTCACCAACGATGTAGCCATTAAAATGCTATTCCGTCCTTACCGCGCGCTTTATATCGGTACTAAGCGTATCCCGTTTACCCCTGGTTTAATACCCCGTAACCAGGAACGTCTTGCTAAAAATATTTCGGATACGATTATGGGGTCGTTGTTGACACCCCAAGAATTGCAAAATTTGGCGCGGCGCCTTTTGCAAACAGATCGTGTTGAGGGTGCGATTCTTTGGTTGCTGCAATCAGCACTCGAACAAATAAAATTTGACAAAGATCAGAAAAGCGCCAAAATTCTAGCGAGTATTTTGCGTGACTTGCTCGGCGAGTCTTTGCCGCGTCTGCTCAAGACTTTAGCGCGTCGCGAAGATTTTTTAGAGACGCAAATTAACCAAATATTCGACCAAGTATTACTCGAATTTCAGCTTAACGACGAACAAGCTAAACGTCTCGCTGATTGGTTGCTGCAAGTTGTTTTACCCCCCGATACTATTCGGGCGGCAATCGTTGATTTTTTAACCGACCGCACGATACAAACTATAGATGAGAGTTTTCGCGAAAAAACCAGTGGTACTTACTGGGTAGTGGCGAACTTATTTGGGTTACGAAATACCTTAACCCGTTTAAGAACTTTTTGCCTCGACGAAAAAGACGCAACAAACATCCGCTTACGCGAACTCACTCAAGATTTAAACGTCAACGACCGCATTAAAAGATTTTTGCTCGACCTATCGCTACAAAATCTTCCTATCGCCACAGTTCGCCAATTACGCAAAACCACACGCGAGAGCGTTCGCCATTATTTGCAAACCAGTGGTGGAGAATTGTTACAAGGACTAAGCGACTCAATGGACTGGGACAATATCGCAGCAGTACTTATTACCCGTTTAGGCACCTCACCAGTAGTAAGCGCTTCGCTCGAAACCGTCAGTAAAGAACTCGCGTTAGTTCTCGAAAAATATTTAGAAAGAGATTTAGAAAAAATTGTAGCTCAAGTAATACCCATTCTATCCATCGACCAAGTTATCATTGACCGCGTAAAATCCACATCACCCGCCGACCTTGAAGCAGCCATCGAAGGAATCGTCAAAAACGAATTACAAGCCATCGTAAGTCTAGGTGGTATTTTAGGGTTCGTCGTCGGTTTACTCCAAACAGCCCTACTTTTATTCAGTGGGTCGTAAGGCGCCTCTTATTCAAAAAACATTTGGTTTATCAAACATTATTGTTGATAAAGTAGCTATAGATACTGCAATACAGATTGAAAATTGGTCTGTTTGGCTTGATTTGAAAATTTTGTTCAAAACTGTTGGGGTTTTGTTTAATAAAACTGGGGCTTATTAAAAAGTTATGGGTGTGAGTTGGGTTTACACCCAACCTACGACTATAGTGAGCCTGCTGTGTCTGGCGCCACTACTTCACCTGTGCCGATTTCGAGTATCATGTCTTGGTCTGTGATTAATTCACTTAGTTCTTTTACTTGTAAGTTCATATCTTCGCAAGCTTTTCGTAAATCTCTGGCAAACTCGTTTAAATTATCGCCATAACCGCATTGTCGTGCGGCAGTTTCTATTCCTTGTTTGGCATTTGCACGCGCGCAGTCTACTAGTTCTGTGCCTTGTAATTTTTCTAGAGATGCCATAGCTTTTTCCTTATTTATATTTTGTCACTTCAATTAAAGTAATAATTATTATTTATTAAGTCTTCTTTCTTACGGTTGAAATTTTGGTAATTTGAGTTTAGAGGAATTGACCTTTATATAGAGTAATCCCCCCTAGTCTCCGCAAAGGAAGGGGGGAGCAATTACCCATTAACAACGGCGCCACCATTTGGATGCAATACTTGGCCTGTTATGTACGATGAGTCATCTGAGGCTAGGAATACATAGCTTGGCGCCACTTCTTCGGGTTGTCCTGGCCGCTGCATTGGTACCTGTTTACCAAATTTTTCCACTTTTTCTTCAGGGAATGTTGCGGGAATTAATGGTGTCCATATTGGGCCAGGTGCAACACCGTTAACGCGAATTCCTTTTTCTACTAAGTTTTGCGATAAGGAACGGGTGAAAGCTACAATGGCGCCTTTGGTAGAAGAATAGTCAAGTAGTTCAGGACTACCTTTATACGCTGTAACTGAAGTTGTGTTAATAATTGCACTGCCTTCGTGTAAATGCTTCATGGCAGCTTTGGTCATGAAGAACATTGAAAAAATGTTTGTACGAAAGGTTTTTTCTAATTGTTCTTCGGTAATATCTTCTATACTTTCTTGCGGATGCTGTTCGGCAGCGTTGTTGACTAAAATATCTAGCTTGCCAAATTCGTCTACAACTTGCTGAACTGCTTGCTGGCAAAATGATTCTGAGCCAATATCCCCTGCTATTGTAACCGCGCGACCACCGTATTTCTCAACTAAATGTTTTGTTTCTTTGGCATCTTCGTGTTCGCTTAAGTAAAGAATTGCTACGTTGGCACCTTCTTTAGCATATGCTATTGCAACTGCACGCCCAATACCACTGTCGGCGCCTGTAATTAATGCAACTTTATTCTCTAACTTACCACTACCTCGATATTTTGAATCATCGGCTTGGGGTTTTGGGGTCATTTGCGCTTCAGACCCTGGTAACTCTTGAGATTGTGGTGGTTGTAATTGTTCTTGTGGCATAACAAAACTTAAAATTAATTAACTATCAGCCGCAATTAAAAACTAAACCTTGGATTGATTACTCTCTCCAAGGTAATAAAGATGTGTGTGTGTTCCCATAATGTGCATTGCTAGTTACTACTGGTATTCAACAATTAAGATAAAATTGCTTTTTATTGCCTCACACCAAAAATTATACCTTCGCAACCGTCAACGCTATCTACTCAACAAGCCCATCGCAATCAAGGATTGTTTGTAAATTTATGTTTAAAATTTAAACTCTTTTTTAGATTAATTAATCGTTCTTCTGACATAGACTAATAATAAAAAAATTCTAAATATCTCAACCTTGAGATATAAGAAACCAGATTTCTACCCAAAATCGTTGTTGTTATTACAAGTTATGACGAAGCAACCTGGTTTCTTGGGTTTTTTAAGCAAAAGTGCTTCTTTAGAGTAATTGCTTTCCTCAGATAAATGCTCCAGATTTATATAATGTGACTTAAACACAGCAAGCATCCGCGCGTTTGTCGAGGTATACCTTTGTGTTGAGCATCTAATTCGGAGTATATGAGTGAGGCACAAGTGCTATGCAAACCTTTGATAGCTCGCATGTAATAGAGCAGGTTGATACTTTCCGCGACTTGCAAACGACTTTACGCGACCGTTGGAAAACCATTGAGTTATTCGACAACAGCGATGCTGATATTCTTGTCATTCCCTCGCTGAGTATCGACCAACGCGAACTCATGAAGATTGAAGGTTGTGAACATTATGAAGAACGACTATTATTCTCTTTAATTCGGTTAAGAAATCCTCGGACACGCTTAGTTTACGTGACTTCAATGCCATTGCATCCGAGTGTTGTTGATTATTATTTGCAGTTATTGCCAGGAATTCCATTTTCTCATGCACGTAACCGTCTGTTACTATTATCTACTTACGACTCATCGCAAAAACCCCTTAGTCAAAAAATTTTAGAACGTCCCCGTTTGCTTGAGCGGATTCGTCAAGCTTTGCGTTTGAAGAAGTCATTTATAACGTGCTATAATGCCACCGATTTAGAGGCTGAATTATCAATAAAGTTAGGTGTTCCTTTATATGCTCCTGCTCCTGACCTACAAATATGGGGAACGAAAAGCGGCAGTAGACAAATTTTCGCAGAGTCAAATGTGCCTCATCCCGATGGAAGTCCTTTGGTTAAAACTGTAGATGAGTTAGCGGAAGTTGCGACACAGTTGTGGGAGCGTCAACCAACATTACAACGTATGGTTGTTAAACTCAACGAAGGTATTTCTGGTGAAGGTAATGCTTTGTTGGACTTACGACCAATATCTCATATGGCGCCACCAAACGAGACACATTTATCTCGTGTTACAGCAATTAAAGAAAATTTCCCGCTACTGCGCTTCCAAGCAAGTCAAGAAAGTTGGGATAATTTTTCTGGACGTATTGCAGAACTTGGCGCCATTGTCGAAGCTTTTGTAGAAGGAGAAATTAAACGTTCTCCTAGTGTTCAAGGACGAATTACTCCCAGTGGGGATGTCGAAATTTTATCTACTCACGACCAAATACTAGGTGGCCCCGATGGGCAAATATACTTAGGTTGTGAGTTTCCAGCAGATGAAGCATACAGGTTGCGCTTACAGCAGTTGGGTTTAAAAGTTGGTCAGAATTTAGCAGAAAAAGGCGCCTTAGAGCGTTATGGCGTTGACTTTATTACCGTCCAAAAAGAAAATGGCGAGTGGGATATTCAAGCAATTGAAATCAACTTGCGAAAAGGTGGTACAACTCACCCATTCATGACGTTAAAATTACTAACGAACGGTCGTTATAATCTTTCAACAGGTTTATTTTACAGCCAACAAGGGCGCCCTAAATACTATATTGCTACCGATAACCTGCAAAAAGACCGCTATAAAGGATTATTACCGAATGATTTGATGGATATCATTGCTCATCACCGTTTGCACTTTGACTCTGGAACCGAGACGGGAACAGTATTCCATTTAATGGGCTGTTTGTCACAGTTTGGGAAATTAGGGTTAACAAGTATCGGCGACTCGCTGCAAGAGGCTGAAGATATTTACAATAAGGTTGCGAAAGTTTTGGATGCAGAAACTAGCAATAAAAATCGTGATTTTTCTAGTATTTCAGAATATACTTTGCCAATTAATTGGGAAGAAGGTTAAATTGGCAACGGATACAACGGATGTAACGGATAAACTACTAAATTATCCGTTACATCCGTTAATCATCCGTTGCAAACCAAATGTTCTGCTAATACTTGTACATGGGGTTCTAAGACGCATGTGTAATGATTACCAGGAACATTAATGATTGTTATATCTTCTGCGTCCATGATAGAGAATAATTCTACCCATACGAGAGTTGGGTCAGGTGCCATAATATGCTTTTCTTTAGCTCTAAATACTGTGACTTTTCCTGGGTATGGCTGTTTAACGTAGGAATAAGTTGCTTTTAGGGTGCCAACTAATACATCGACGATACGTCGGTTTTGTTGGCTTTGATTCGATGGTGGTAATATTTTGGCTTCTACTGCTTTGTCAAGGATGTAGTCTATTTGTTCCTCAGCATCCAAGTCCTTCATTTCATTACTGTTTACTAAATTATCTTGACCTAGCATTCCCCCAAAATATCTGGAAAGGGCGCCAACTAAATAAGGAGCGTCAATTTTCTTGTTTTTATCTAAGAGAATTGGAACATAGGAGTCTATTATTGCTAACAAAGAGACTTTATGTCCCATTTTGTGTAATTGCTGCGCCATTTCATACGCTACAACTCCCCCAAATGACCACCCACCGATATAGTATGGCCCATTTGGTTGAAATTTCTGAATTGCTTCAATATACACGCTAGCCATATCCTCAACGCGCGTTAAAGGTTCTTCTCCATTAAATCCTTGTGCTTGTAAGCCATAAAATGGCTGCTCATTACTTAGATAGTGCGCTAATTTTAAGTAGCTCATAACATGACCACCTGCGGGATGTACGCAGAAAAATGGCGCCTTATTACCTTTTGGCTGGATGGGAATTAAGGAGGATTTATCAAAAGTATCTGTGGTATTAAGAAGAACAGCAAATTCTTCAATGGTCGGATTGGTGAGGACTGCTGAAATCGGTAATTCTTTGCCAAACTGCTGCCCAATCGCTGCTATCAAAAATATTGCTGAAAGAGAACTTCCACCTATATCAAAAAAGTTATCTTTAATACCTATTGTTTGAATGTTTAAAATCTCTGACCACACTTTTGCCAGTCTCTGTTCAGTATTATTGCGCGGTGCGATAAATTCATCATGTTGGCAAAAGCTTGAAGCTGTTGGCTTTGGCAAAGCACGACGGTTTACTTTTCCACTCGGTGTTAAGGGTAATGCCTCTAATCTCACAAAAGCTACGGGTACCATGTAATCTGGTAGCTTTTGTCTCAAAAAATCACGTAACTTGCCTGGAGTTGGTTCGCAATTTGTAGTAATATAAGCTACTATTTGTTTTTCGGTTGATTCTTCAGAACGGGTGATGACGACTGCTTCTCGCACTTCTGGATGAGCAGATAGAGCGTTTTCTATTTCTCCTAGTTCAATCCGAAAACCCCGAATTTTTACTTGGTTATCTATTCTATTAATGTATTCAATAGTGCCATCATGTAGATAACGAGCTAAGTCTCCAGTTTTATAAAAATGCGAACCTGGTAATAAAGGGTTAGCAATAAACCTTTCGCTAGTTAAATCAGGACGGTTAAGATAACCACGTGCAATTCCAGCACCACCTATATATAATTCGCCGCTAACTCCTATTGGTACTGGTTGGAGATGCTCATCTAATATGTAAATTTGTGTGTTGGCAATGGGACGACCGATAGGCACTAAAGCGTGAGATAACTTATCGGCTTCTACTTTGCAAACAGTTGACCAAATAGTAGTTTCAGTTGGCCCATATAAATTCCATACTGATTCACCTTTGTCTAACAAATGCTGCGCCAACTCACTTGTTAAACCTTCACCACCACAAAGAATTTTTAATCCCTCAGAACCATTCCATCCAGTTGCGAGCAACATCCGCCAACTTGCTGGTGTGGCTTGCATTATCGTTGCACCATTACTATTTATTAGTTCTAACAGGCGCCTACCATCACTAGCTATTTCTCGGCTAGCTAATACTACCTTAGCACCAGTAATTAAGGGTAAATATAACTCAAGGGCGGCAATGTCAAATGATATTGTAGTAACTGCTAATAGTACATCTGATGCTGTAATTCCAGGTTCATGCTGCATCGATTTTAAAAAATTTACCACACTGCGATGAGGAATTTCTACTCCTTTCGGTTTACCTGTTGAACCAGAGGTGTAAATAACATATGCTAGATTTCCGGCGGTCGCACATGGTGCCAAATTTTCTTGGCTATGGGTGGCAATATGTTCTTGGTCTGTTTGTAAACAAATTATTTTTCTTTGTTTATCATCACAAAAAAACTTTGGATTATCAGTCAGTAATACTGGCGCTTGAGAATCAGATAATATTAATTCTAAACGTTCTTGTGGATAACCTGGGTCTAAAGGTAAGTAAGCGGCGCCTGCTTTGAGGATAGCTAAAAGTCCTACTAGCATTTCTAAAGAACGCTCAACGCAAATACCAACCAATACCCCTGGTTTAACTTCTAGTGTTTGTAAATAGTGTGCTAGTTGATTTGCACAGCAGTTTAATTCACGATAAGTAAACTCTTTAGAAGCAAATGAAACCGCTACTGCATCTGGTGTTCGCTCGACCTGTGTCTCTATTAATTGATGAAGAGTTGTAAAATCATAAACTTTTTCAGTTGCGTTCCACTCAATCAGTATTTCGTCTCGTTCCCTCTGACTCAACAATGGTAACTGAGCTACTGCTTGTTCTGGATTTGATACAATACTTTCCAGTAAATTTTGGAAATGTCCGCTGAACTGAGCAACTGTTACTTTATCTAACAAATTACTGTTGTATTTCAAGTTGCACAGTAGTGAATCATAAGTCTCTATGACTTCCAAGCATAAATCGAATTCTATATTCTCCTGGGGTGATTTCTGGTACTCTTGCTCGAAGTGGTAAGTAAATAATGCTTGACAAATAGGTAAATTGCTTGAATTGAACTTTGACTGTAATTGCTTTATCAATGAAGCAAAGGGATAATCTTGATACTCACTTATTTCCGAAACAGTATAACTAACTTGGCTCAAAAAGGTTTTAAACGAAGTAGTTGCCGAAATCAAATCTTTTGAAACAACTATGTTAGCGTCAAGCTTATTGAGTAACAAAGCAACAATAATTTCTTTCTCACTTGTGTAACGGTAAAGCAAAACTTTAAATGCTGCTAATAAAGCGTTATCAATGCTGAAACTTTCATTATTTGCCAGTTGTTTAAGTAACGCAGTTAGTTTATTATTGATTACAAACTTATAAGAAGCGCAATTATATTTTTTAGTTGAACGAGGTAAATTAGTAGGAAATTCGAGTACAGGTAATTCTCCGGATAGATGTTTTTCCCAATATGCTTGAAGTTTTGACATAGAAGACATAGAAACTGATGCTTTCAGCGTGACGCTGCTAAGAATTTAATCTATTATAAAGTTTAATGGCTTAATTAAATCAGGTAACTATCAAATCAGGTGACTAATGTCCAACACAACTAGGCAAGATTCGATGGCAATACAGCAACTTATTGGCATCATGGTTCTGTTTTACTTAATTCAAACTTACGGATGTAATCCAGGACTTTTTGGTCTTCCGCTGACCATTTATCTCAAAGATAACCTTGGACTTTCACCAGCACAGTTAGCAACCTTTAGCAGCCTCATTTTCTCTCCCTGGTTAGTTAGACCAATTTACGGAATGATTGGAGATGCTGTTTCATTATTTGGTTACCAGTTCAAAAGCTACTTTTTTATTTGCTATGCGCTAACGCTTGCTGTGTTATTAGGTTTAGGTATATTTCAAGTTAACACATATTGGGTGCTGGCGATTAGTCTAATTTTAGTTAATTTTTTCATCGCCTTTAGCGACGTACTGACAGATAAAATCATGGTCGTTCAAGGGCAGATTTTGAACAATACTGCTCGCTTGCAGGCAATTCAATGGACTTCTTTAAGTTTTGGTCAAGCTTTGCTGTATTTTGTCGGCGGCTGGTTTGCTCAAAATTCTAATTTATCGCTGGCGTTTATATTTACTGCAATTGTACCATTGATTGGTTTAGTTGCAACTTTTATATTACTTGCAGACGAAAAAAAGCAGCGAAACACTGTCCCTGTTAAAAGTAATTTAAAAGCTTTTTGGCTAGCAGTAAAATCACAACGCTTTCTCGCTGTTATAGCTTTTATTGCTTGCCTTCAGTTTACTCTTGTGCCACCGCTAGTAAATTATCTTGTCTATTACTACAAAGATGCTTTGAATTTTGACTCTCAATTTGTAGGTATTTTGGGTACATTTGAAGCTTTGTCTAATGGTATAGGTGCCCTGATGTTTGGTGTTTTTGCCTCTAGAATTTCCCGAAAAATGTTGTTAAATTTAGCAATTGGGTTTACAGCCGCCTCTACAATTGGTTTATTATTCATAACTAATGCACAAAGCGCTATGTTGGTTAGTGTATTTTTTGGATTTTTTTCGATGATAGCCATGCTGGGTGTGTTAGAAATTGCAGCAAGGTCTTGTCCTGTTGGTGTAGAAGGCACCACCTATGCGTTACTAATGTCAGTATATCAACTAGTTAGACAACCAGGTCCTATTTTAGGAGGTTACTTATATGGTTGGGGAACTCCAGTTTACGTTCTTGTCATTATTAGTGCCGTATTTACAATTTTCTGCTGGCTTCTAATTCCTTTGCTGAAGTTGGAGCAAGAGTAGGTGGTTTCATATCGCGAATGTTACACATGTTTCCAAAAGCAGTTAGTATTTTTCGCTTTTGTGCAGTATTCAGTCTACTATGAGCAACTTGTAAGTTATCGATAAGTAGAATATCCCCTTTCTTCCACTGAAAAATAGCTGAATTTTTCCATTCAGCTTTTCCCAATTCCTTTGCTTCTGCTTCGGTTATTGTTGTAGATTCATTGTTCCTGTTGACAAAATATGCATTCAGGGTGCTAGTTCGTTTTTGCGAACCATCAACAACAGTTGCTGCTGTTGTTAATCTTTGCTGATATTCTTTGTACAACGAAGCTGGTAGCCAATTGTAATAGAGGTTTTTGCCTAACGAATACCGTTGACCGATGTTTTTATACCATTCTCTACTTACTAAACAATCAACAATGCTAAGGCAAAAGCAGAGTCGGGATGTTCTTGGGTGACTAAATAAGGTAATATAAGAACACTCAAAATTCAAAGAGCCATCTTCTTCCCAGTTAAAATCAAATTCTTGTTCAGTTAGAAGTTTGCTAATCTCCTCTCTCGATAGTCCTTCAAATACTAGCCCTAATAGGTGCTTAGGAACATACCGTACAAATCGCTGAGGATAATTGGCAATTTTGTGCTGTAAACTCGGAGATAAGTCATTAAATAGTTTTTCTGTATTTATTATCGGAGTTTCACCATATACGTCTGGCTGTACTTGACAAAAGAAAGCAAGTATATTAGGGCGCCAAGGTACCATATTCAGTTCATTATGAGGAGCAATAATGGTATCCGGTGGAGCTTCTGAAGAAGTGAACACCTTATCGGTTATTCGTACACGGTGAGCGCTGCCAAAGTGATAAACTGACTCTAATTGGATATTTAATAGCTCTAAAACTTTTTGAAATTCATTACCATCTTCAATTTCAAAGCCTCGAAACAAAACGGCGCCGTATTTATCTAGCAGTTCATTAAACTCGGTGCCATTTTCACCCAGTAATCGCAACAGATGTGCAAAGGATGTTTCTTGCACTGGCTCAATTACCAAAGGTAGCTCTTTCTCATTAGTGCTGTATGTTTTTTCTTCATCTCGTAAAAATCTGAATTTTATGTCTTTTGAGATAGAAATTGGAAGATTTTGCATGTTTATACTGTAAAGCTAAAAAATGCACCAGTTAATAAAATAATAACTTTAATCGTTCCAATTTCCATACTTCCACTAGGCTGATTCTGCTTCTGTTTTAATAGCAGATTGGCTAGTTGAAGTTATACATACCCCTACTAGAATTATACTAAAACTGACCAAAGTAACCCAGCTAGGACTTTCCGAAAAAATCACCCAAGCTTCTTGGGTGCTAAGAACGGGAACAAACAAATCGCATAAGGAAACAAATCCTGAAGTTAACCAATTGAGTGAATATGCGTAAAGTCCCAGACCTAGTATTTGGCATATCAATGCTAGTGATATTACGTAAATCCACTCATGCAACGAATGGGGGAAAATCTGACCTTCAGTAAGTATGACGATAGGGAAAAGCAAAATTGTGCCAATTGCAGAACACCAAGTCATAATAACTATCGGACTCAATTGAGTTCGGAGTTGCTCTACTAAAAGTGGATATAAGCCAAGAAAAACGGCTGATAGTATTGCCGCCAAGTCTCCTTGGAGTTTGTCACTAGCAGCTTCGGTAAAATCATGGTATGCCAAGAGGCAAGCTCCTATTATTGCTACGAACATACCGCTAAGGAATTTACTATCAAAGCGCTTTCCCCAAATCAACCACCCCCCACAAACCGTGAACAGTGGCGCCAAATTGTGCATAAGGGTAGAGTTCGCGACGCTGGTATGAGCTAAAGACCAAGCCCAAAGAGCAAGAGTCGCAAACATCACAACTCCAACTCCTATCAAGAGCAAGATTTGCCGGATTGTGTAACGTTGCGGTAATTTCGGTTGATTACCCGACAGTTGCCCCCGTGCTGCTGTAAATTGATTCCACAGCACAAAAGCGACAGTAGATATCCAAAAGCGATTAAATATTGTAGCGTTAGGACCTAGTTCACCTTCGCTCAAACGGATCAGAATTGGTGAGAAAGATAGAGCCACTAGGCTAAGTAACAAAGAAGCAAGTGCTACAGTCGTTGGTGATGCGAATAGTTGTTCGCCAGGGAGTTTCGATTTAACCTTGAGCATTAATTTCCAATTAAATTATCAAATGTATTTGTATTCCTTGCTACTTTGTCGCTTTTTTAGGCGTACAAATATATAATGTCATAATTATTACATTTTATTACAATTGTCAGAGTGCAGCATATAAAAAAAATCTGTCAGCAGAAGTAATTAACTACATTTATAGCTATTTTTGATGATTTTCAAAAGAAAAATCATAGAAAATCTACAAATATGATAAAAGAAACCGGGTTTCGGAAAGAAACCCGGTTTCTTGGATGCTCAAGACTTTTTACTAAATTCCATCACTGTCAGGCTAGTTCCTGTGTGAATCACTTGTTCTATTTGAAAGCCACTGGTACTAAACAACTCCTTGTACTCTTCTTCCGTCCGCCAATAACCCCCTGGATTTGTCACCATCATCTGAACTGCAGCAAGACCTGGAATAGTTCCATCTGGGTATTCCACTGGTGCCCCACGAGGTGGAACAAGTGTTTGTAGAAGTACGACTTTACCTTGTGGAGGAAGAGCATCTCTACACCGAGCGATTACTTGACGTGCGTTTTCAACGTTAAATACAGACAAGAAATACTTCATTATAATTGCGGAAGCACCTTTTGGTAACTCCTCCAAAGCATTTCCGCCAACAACTTGTACAGCATCTTTACCAATTCCCTGACTTGCAAGGAAAGCAGGAGCTATCTCAACTTCATGTGGAAGGTCGAACAATATACCTTTACATCCGAATTTCTTGACAATATGGGCAATTAGTGAACCTCGATTGCCTCCAACGTCCATAACTGTATCAAATTGCCCGAAGTCGTAGACCTCAAACAGTGAATCAATTGCTTGATTCGTCAAATAGCTCATGGCATTGTTGAACAAATTTTTACTATCGGGGTTTTCCGACATGAAAAACTCATAGAAATTTTTGCCATGTGCCCTTTCAAAAGCGACTTCCCCTGTTTTCAATGAACCACCTAATTCTCTCCAAGCATCCCACATCGGTGGTTCTGTGATATGCAACAAAAAATGTCCTAAACTTGGCTCTGCATTTGTAATCAGAAGTTCTGAGAGTTCTGTTGCTGCAAATACACGTCCAGGTTTTTCTGCAAACACACCCAAATGGGCTAAAGCACGAAGAAGAACATACAAAGTTTCTACTTTTGTCGAAGTTTTTTCTGCTATCGCTTCCACAGTCATTGCCCCTGACTGCAACAGGTTAGGTACACCTAAATTGGTCGCTATGTAAAGACACTGGCTTTGCCAATAGCCATAAATCATCTTAGCAAGTCTATTTGATGCCGAATTCGTTCCTAACAATTCCTATTTCTCCGTGTCAAAATTTTACATTAATTTACTTTCTATTTATTTTTGGCTTCTCGTCAATACCTGTAAAAGCTTAACAATAGTTAATGAGACACAGTTCGCGTTACCCTGTGTTTAGTACAATCAACTAAGCTAGTGTCTCTTAAACAGTTGTGTCCCAGGTAAACAAGAGTGCGATTCATTGCATAAATCCTGATTGTTTGCGTCCCTATCCGCAACCTTGGGGTAATAAGTTTTGCAATAGCTGTGGCGCCAATCTACAGCTACTTGAACATTATGTGCCATTGCAAACTCTAGGCTCTGGTGGATTTGCCCAAATTTATACGGTTTGGGATACAATAGCGCAAACCGAAAAGGTGTTAAAAGTCTTAATCGAAGATTCACCCAAAGCACTCGAACTGTTTGTACAAGAAGCAGAAATATTATGTAATCTCGAACACCCTGGAGTTCCGATTGTTGATATTTGCGGGTATTTTCAGGTTGAGTTTTCACATCCCAAACCTCGCAAACTGCCATGTTTGGTGATGGAAAAAATTCATGGGTTGACGCTGGAGGAAATTCAAAAGCACTACCCACAAGGTTGTCCCCAAGTATTAGTACTCAACTGGCTACTTCAAGCGATTGATATTTTAAATCACTTGCATTCCCGTAAAATTATTCATCGTGATATCAAACCCTCTAATATTATGCTGCGTACTGGTGCCTTTTCCCGTGGGGCGGTACGTGGAGACCAGCTAGTTTTAATTGACTTTGGTGGAGTCAAGCAAGTTAGTTCGGCATTACTGCGGTTCCCCAGTCGTTCAACGCGGTTGTTTTCTTCGGGTTATAGTCCTCCAGAACAATTAACTGGTGCTAACGTTGGGCCCCAAGCCGATTTTTATGCGCTTGGTCGAACCATGATAGAATTACTTACTGGGAAAAACCCAGCAGATTTGGAAGACCCTGTTACAGGAGAGTTACGCTGGCGCCATTTAGTTGACGTTAAACCCAAATTGGGCGATTTACTTGACGAAATGGTTAAATATGATGTCCGCTCTCGTCCGGCATCCGCTACCGTTATCCAAAAAAGACTCGCTAGTATTTCTCAAGCGGCGCCTGCTATATCATTATTTTCTCAGGTTGGGCAAAACGTTCAGAAAAAATTTACTCAAATTACCCATCAAGTTAATAACACCGCATCACCGTTATCTAACTTCTGGCAGCGCTTAAAAGGTACAAGCGTACAAATAACTACTGCATTCGCACAAGCGACTTCTCAAACGGTACTTTTTACAGTCAAGACGTTTATTAATACTATTCTTGCTTGTCTTAGTACTACTTGGGCAATGCTCCTCGCTGCAATTGGCGCCTGTATTGGTACAATCGTTGGTTTACTACTTGCAAATAACACCATCTGGGGAAAACAACTTTCTGTATATATTGCTAACCAACTGCCAGGTGTGTTAAATAATACAACTAATATTTCAGGGTCAGAAATAATATTATTCGCAGTTGCTGGTTTAGGAACTTCATGGGCACTAACTATTAGCGGTGCATTTGGACAAAGGCGCCGTTACTTCATCGCTTTAATTACAAGTATTATTGGCTACAGTTTGGGATGGGTAGTATTAGCTGGTGTTAGTGTACCTAGTGCGAATATCCCTTACTCAGTTACAGTCGAAGGATTAATGGGGTTGATATTAATTGCCGTTTCTTTGCTAACTCTTGGTTTAGGACTACGTAGCCATAACATAGTTCATGCACTAACTAGCGCTTTCGGTACAGCCTTAACTTTTGCTTTACTAATTAATCTTGGTATTTTGTCACCTAGCTTATTCAACTTTCTACTCTCTACAGAACCATCTCAACTGGCGCCTAAAGTTATCTTTTTTAGCTTACTAGGTATTTTCAACAGCTTTTACCTAGCTATAAGTCATTATTTAGTAGTTCCTTGGTTAAAGCTTTTAGGTTGGAAATAATAAAAAGATAATATGAATATCATAAAATATTTATCCCCCAGTCATTAACTGACCGAGGGATTACATAAAGCTTAGACTATATAGTTTCTGTATAATTCGCAGTTATGTCTATTCTAATCTCTACGTGCAATATTCGGTAGTTCAAACACGCGAATTTATAGTATTTTTACAGAGTTTTTACAATTTCTTCATGTTTACATGCGCCTCATCTGTAATATGTATAAGCGTTACTGAGGTTTTTGTTTGTTAGATTACACTTATCGTACCAACACAAGCTATGTAAGTGTATAGTTTATAGTTATTTTACTATTTCTTTACCTTTTCTTTATTCCTATTGTTTGCGAAAAAAGTCGTATATGTTAAGTATGGCTATACGCACGATTGGTAAAATTCTAAAAATATGCTACATAAACAACATACAATTTTTGCTACTTTAGCGCTACTAGCTTGTTTGGGATTAACTCAACAAGCCAAAGCAGTCAACCAACAAGATTTAGAGCAGTTTAAGGCTACTGGTGTCTGTTCTCGCTGTGATTTAAGCGGTGCCGACTTAAGCTCCGCTAATCTAACTAGGGTGATTTTACGCGATGCCAACCTTAAAGGCGCCAATTTTAGCGGCTCAAACTTAACTGGTGCCGACTTAACTGGTGCAAATCTAGAAGGCGCTATATTAAGTAATACAAATCTTACTGCTACTTCTTTCACTGGTGCCTTATTAAAGTCAGCATCCTTAGAAAATGCCAATATGAGGTTTACTAGCATGATGGGCGCCAACTTGGAGGGTGCAAACCTCAAAGGATCAACTAGCATGATGGTAAACATGCGAGGCGCTAACTTTCGTTTAACAACGTTGTCTAACGGTCTAGTTACTGGTGATAAGTCTTATGGCTGGTCATTACAACGTCCTCAAAAACGTGATTGCGAAAAATTCAATATTGAAAGGGGCGCGCGTGGTAGCGTTTGTTCAACCGAGCAAGTAACCGAGGAAACTACAGAAAGACGCGAATAATTATGTTGACGGTAGGGTGGGCAATGCCCACCTTACGCCATATCATACTTTTGCAATATTAGATATATATTTAATAATTATTAATTTACCGCTTCTGATAATTAATACTAATATTCAGATTGGTAAATATGTCACCTAATAGAGTTAATCTGAATTTTGTGGTTAGTAGCGAAAAATAACTTCACATCCAATTTGGTTGATATTACTCATGTAAGTACGGTCAATGCGGAAGTATTTGCTGCAAATTTTCTCTGTTTCTAGCTAAATGAGGTCGAAAGTGAATGCTTAAAGGCAGCGAACTGAATATTAATCAGGGCTGTAATCTCAAGTGGAAATTAGGAGATAAAAATAAACTATTTTCCACAGTACAGATATTACTAGTGATTACGTTAGAGGTTGCACAGTAAACATACTTAGTATTATTAGGAACAGAAGCAAAACATTAATATTTTTACTACCGAATTTCCAAATTTAGGGCATTAGAAACCGGGTTTCTTCGTTGAAATCTGTGATGAAAATGACGATTTGGCGCAGAAACTCGGTTTCTGTTTGATTTGGGATAATTTTAGTACACAGTCTGTTCTATTGAGTTTTAATGGTTGTCGGGTAACTGACGTTAAAGCAAAGTATTTTTAATTTTGTTCAATTGTGAATTATTAAATCAAGGACGAGAGATATGGGTATACCTCACGCATCTTTTACAGTGACTGAAAAAGCGTTTCACGTTACTGGGTATGAAAAAATAGACTTCAGTCTAGAGTATGTCAACGGTGCGTTTGATATTAAAAATACTGAAGTTGCAGACAGCTACCAACCGTTTGGACGCTGTTTGGCAGTGGTTGATGCGAACGTTAACCGTTTGTATGGAGAGCAAATTCGCGCTTACTTCCGTTACTATGACATTAATTTGACGGTACATTCTGTTACTATTACCGAACCTGCAAAGACGCTAGCGACGTTTGAATCGGTTGTAGATGCGTTTGCTGATTTTGGTTTGATTCGTAAGGAACCTGTTTTGGTGGTTGGTGGTGGACTAGTTACTGATGTTGTTGGTTTTGCTTGTTCTGCATATCGTCGCAAAACTAACTATATCCGTATTCCGACAACGCTTATTGGTTTAATTGATGCAGGTGTGGCAATTAAAGTTGCGGTAAATCACAAGAAGTTGAAGAACCGTTTAGGCGCCTATCATGCACCACAGAAGGTAATTCTTGACTTTTCGTTTTTAAAAACTCTGCCTATTGCACAAGTTCGTAATGGAATGGCAGAGCTAGTTAAGATTGCGGTAGTCTCAAATTCTGAAGTTTTTGAACTGCTGTATGAGTACGGTCATGATTTACTACAAACTCACTTTGGTTATGTAAATGGTTCAGACCATTTGCAAGAAATCGCTCATCGGGTGAATTACGAAGCGATTAAAACAATGCTGGAGTTAGAAACCCCTAATTTGCATGAAATTGACCTTGACCGAGTAATTGCCTATGGTCATACTTGGAGTCCTACACTGGAATTGGCACCGCGCGTTCCTTTATATCATGGTCATGCGGTAAATATTGATATGGCATTATCAGCAACAATTGCATCTCGACGTGGATATATTTCTGTGGAAGAACGTGACCGTATTCTCGATTTAATGTCTCGCATTGGTCTGTCACTTGACCATCCACTACTAGAAGGTGATTTACTTTGGCACGCTACTGAGTCAATTACTGAGACTCGTGATGGGAAATTACGTGCAGCAATGCCAAAACCAATTGGAACTTGCTTTTTTGTCAATGATTTAACTCGTGAGGAGCTTGACGAAGCTGTTGCTGCACATAGAGATATTTGTGCAAAGTTGCCACGTTCTGGTGCTGGTGTTGATGCGTATATTGGTACAGAGGAAGTAGAAATGGTTGGTGTGTAATAAATATTGGTTCGGCGCCCTGTATTATACGATATCTGTATGGGGCGGGTTTACGACATTGTGAATATGGGTATACGATATCTGTATGGGACGGGTTTACGGCATTGTGAACATGGTTCTAGGATATTGGTTAACCCGCCCCTACGGTATCCCACATTTGAAATATCAAATTGAAAATTACATGACTACTGCTACTCAAATTAATCAACCCAGAGCTGTTACACCTCATGGTATTTTGGTGGAATTGCTGCAAAGTACATTACAACTCGCGCAAACATCAAATACTTCTTCAGAGGTATTGACTTCATTACAGCAGATATATAATTTAGCGGCAGGTTTAGAACCTTATATTGGTGAATATACAACAAATGAATCTGAAGCTTTGACGGCACTTGCACAGAAGACAAGTACTGAAGATTGGTCTAAGCGGTTTTCGGATGGTGAAACTGTTCGTCAACTCGAACAAGAGATGTTATCTGGACATGTTGAAGGACAAACGCTGAAGATGTTTGTTTATTTGACTAAAGCCAAACGTGTTCTTGAAGTGGGGATGTTTACTGGTTATTCGGCATTGGCAATGGCAGAAGCATTACCCGATGATGGTAAGCTTATAGCGTGTGAAGTTGATTCTTATGTTGCTAGCTTCGCTGAAGATTGCTTTCAAAATTCGCCTCATGGTAATAAAATTAGTGTAGAAGTGGCGCCTGCTCTTGAAATACTACGTAAGTTAGCTCAAAACGGTGAGTCGTTTGATTTAATTTTTATCGACGCTGATAAAAAAGAGTATATTGAATACTTCCACACCATATTAGACAGCAGCTTACTGGCGCCTGGTGGTTTGATATGTGTTGATAACACATTAATGCAAGGACAAGTATATCTACCTAACGAACAACGTAGTGTTAACGGTAAAGCAATTACTGAATTTAATCAAGTGGTCGCAAATGATTCCCGTGTAGAGCAAGTAATATTACCTTTGCGTGATGGCGTTACTTTGATTAGAAGAATTTGATTATATACATGGCACAGTCAATTTCGCTTTCCTCACCTGCAAAAACACATGCTCCTGGTATTAGTGCTTCTTCGCTAAAAACTTTAGGCACCCTGACACTTCTATTGCTTGCATTACCATTAAATGCGTCGCTTGTTTTGGTAGCACTACTTTTAAAAAGTTTGCGTCCTCAAAATGTTACCACTGAAGAACCTAAAAATATTTTGATTAGCGGTGGTAAAATGACCAAAGCATTACAACTTGCGCGCTCGTTCCATGAACAAGGGCATCGGGTTATCTTATTAGAAGCGCATAAATATTGGTTAACTGGACACCGCTTTTCATTTGCTGTAAATAAATTTTACACAGTTGAGGCGCCTGAAAAAGACCCAGAAGGTTATATTCAGTCATTAGTAAACATCGTAGAAAAAGAAAATATCGATGTTTATGTACCTGTGTGTAGTCCTGTTGCGAGTTACTATGATTCTCTCGCGAAGAAAGCACTGCCACAATGTGAAGTCATACATTGCGATGCAGAAATGACGCAAATGCTTGATGATAAGTACGCATTTGCACAAACTGCACAAAGTTTTGGTCTATCAGTTCCTAAGTCTTTTAAAATTACTGAACCCGAACAAGTTATAAACTTTGATTTCTCCCAAGAAAAGCGTAAGTACATTCTTAAAAGTATTCCTTACGACTCAGTACGTAGGTTAGATTTAACTAAACTCCCCTGCGATACTCCCGAAGCGACCGCAGCATTTGTGAGAAGTTTGCCCATTAGTCCAGAAAAACCCTGGATTATGCAAGAATTTATTCCAGGTAAAGAATATTGCACCCACAGTACCGTTCGTAATGGGGTAATTACATTGCATTGCTGCTGTGAGTCTAGTGCGTTTCAAGTCAACTATGAAAATGTTGATAACCCTAAGATTTTTGAATGGGTAAGTCGTTTTGTTAAAGAGTTAGGTATTACTGGACAGGTTTCTTTTGACTTTATTGAAGCAGAAGACGGGAATATATATGCTATCGAATGTAATCCTCGTACTCACAGCGCTATCACAATGTTTTATAACCATCCAGGTGTAGCAGATGCATATCTAGGTACAGGAAGTAATTTAGCGGAACCTATTCAACCAAAATCTACGAGTAAACCAACTTACTGGACATATCATGAAGTATGGCGCTTAATTACTACTCGTTCTTGGTCAGATTTTGTCTATAGGTTCAAAATTATCACGCATGGTAAAGATGCTATTTTTTCCTGGCAAGACCCGTTACCGTTTTTGATGAATCCTCACTGGCAAATTTTCTTGCTGTTAATCCAAAATTTGCAGAAAAATCGAGGATGGGTAAGGATTGATTTCAATATCGGTAAGTTGGTTGAACTCGGTGGAGATTAGTTTTCAAGACACGTATCTAGCCAAGGAATAAAAATATGTGACTTGTGTTATTAGTTGAAGCTGACAGGGAACTATAGATATATCCCTATATACAGTCTATCTGTATATGGGGCATTAAATTATGTAGCAACCCTAAAAAGCTAGAATTCAGGAATGACATGAGTCAGCAACTCCCATCTGTAAACACTTGTAGCAGCACACAAGTAAAAGACTTAGAATCATTATCACTTGATGTCGCTCGTTTTAATGCCTTTTTTAGAGGTGCAAATGCTGGACTAATGATTTTAGACTGCCAGCTAAGATATGTTTATGTAAATCAGGCATTAGCAGAAATCAATGGTTTAGATGTTGCTGACCATCTTGGAAAGCTTATATTTGAAGTAATACCACAACTGGCTTCGTTAGAACCATTATTTAAAAATATCCTTGATACAGCACAGCCAGTATATGATTATGAAATTTCTGGAGAAACACCTCAAGAACCTGGTATTTTAAGTTATTGGTCAGTATCTTATTATCCTTTAGTGGCTAATGGCACTGTTCTAGGAGTTGGTGGCATTATTATTGATATTAGCGAACGTAAGCGCATAGAGTTAGCACTGAAACAAAGCGAAGAACGCTATCTATCATTAATTACCGCAACTTCTCAATTTGTCTGGACAGCAGATGCACGAGGAAATGTTTTAGATGACCTTTCGTTAGTCTCTAGAGATTATTTAGAAACTGCTAACGTGCAAAATAAGGAAACTGGTTGGTTTACTGGGGTACATCCAGATGACCGTGAACAGGCAGTTCAGACATGGATGGAAGCTGTCAAAACCAAAAGTTTGTATGAAACAGAATTTCGTATAAAAGCAAAAGACAACAATTATCGTTATTTTTTGTCTCGAGCCGTTCCTATTTTAAATGAAGATGGTAGTGTTCGAGAATGGATTGGCACCTGTACGGATATTCACGACCCTAAACAAGCTGAAGATGCTTTGCGCGAAAATAATCTCTTACTACGCTCAATTTTAGAAAACACACCCGGTTTAATGGTTGTTAAAGACCTTAAAGGGCGCCATATTGCTGTTAATTTAAATATGGCAAACTTTTTTAAGAAGCCAATAGAGGACATTATTGGCAAAGATGATTCTGAATTATTACCCCCTGAAGTCGCGTCTATTATGATGGCGAAAGACCGTCAGATTATGACAAAAGGTATTGCTGAAACTTACGAAGAGGAAGTTACTAATGGTGTAAATAATGGTATATTTCTAACAACAAAGGCGCCTTGGCGTGATACACATGGTAATGTTTTAGGTTTGATCGCAGTTACAAGAGATATTACCGAACGTAAACAATTTGAAGTTGCACTTGCCAAAGCTAAGGAAGCAGCAGAAGCGGCAAGTTACGCAAAAAGTGAATTTCTAGCTAACATGAGTCACGAATTGCGAACTCCGCTCAATGGAATTCTTGGGTATGCTCAAATCCTTCAACGCTCCAAAAACTTGCATGAAGATGAACGCTCCAAAATAGATGTTATTTATAAGTGTGGCTCACATTTGCTGACTTTAATCAATGACATTCTTGATTTATCAAAGATTGAAGCCCAAAAAGTCGTAATTACGCCAACTGATTTCCATTTTCCCGCATTTTTGCAAGGTGTTGCAGAAATGTGTCGCATCCGCGCGGAACTTAAAGGAATTCAATTCCAATATCAAATAGCTTCAGAATTACCTATTGGTGTTAAGAGTGATGAAAAACGTTTACGACAAGTACTAGTTAATTTACTCTCAAACGCTATCAAATTTACTGATGTAGGTAGTGTTACATTCACTGTCAGTTATGCATCTAAAGAAAAAATTCGTTTTGAAGTTCGCGATACAGGTATTGGAATTGCCCAAGAAAATCTCCAAATCGTTTTTAAACCGTTTGAGCAAGCTTCCGAAAGGCGCCGACAAACTGAAGGAACAGGTCTAGGGTTAGCAATTAGTCAAAAAATTATAGAACTGATGGGTAGTACCATTCAAGTTCAAAGTGAATTGGGTGTTGGTAGCATTTTCTGGTTTGACGTTAACCTACCAGAAGCATTGGAATGGGTGAAAACCTCACAAATTGATGATAATGGTCAAATCGTTGGTATTAAAGATTACCAACCTAAACTACTTATCGTTGATGATAAATGGGAGAATCGCTCAGTGATTGCTAATTTGCTTAGTCCCATTGGTTTTGAGATGATAGAAGCAACTAATGGAGAAGAAGGTTTAAACAAAGTTTTGGAATCTCAGCCAGATATCATTATTACTGACTTATTGATGCCAAAACTCGATGGTTATGGCTTAATTAAACGATTGCGCGAATCAAAAAAATTTCAACATGTCAAAAATATTCCAATTATAGTGTCATCAGCAAGTGTATTTGAAGCCGACAGACACCGTAGTTTAGAAGTAGGAGGGAATGATTTTCTTCCTAAACCTATACAAGCAATTGATTTATTTCAAACATTGCAAAAACATCTAAACCTAACGTGGATTTATGAAGAAAAAATAATCGTATCTCAACAACAAGATAACACAGAAATAATTGTGCCACCTGCGACAGCAATAGAAAATCTCTACAACTTAGCCATGCTTGGTAACTTTAAAGGAATCATCAGACAAGCAGCATTGCTAGAACAAAAAGACGAAAAGTATATACCCTTTGCTAAAAAAATACAACGACTAGCAAAAGAATTTCAAGATAAAGCAATTTTAGAACTTATTCAAACTTGTAAATAAATTAGTTATTTCAAAATATTATGAACACAATTCTAATCGTTGACGACAATCCAGCTAATTTAAGTGTATTATCTGATGCCCTTGACCAAGAAGGGTTTGAAATTTGGGTAGCTAAATCAGGAAAAGTGGCTTTAGAACGAGTTAAATATGCTTTACCAGATTTAATTTTGTTAGACATAATGATGCCAGAAATAGACGGTTATGAAACTTGTCGTCAATTAAAAGCAAATTCTCAAACTCAAAACATTCCCATAATTTTTATGACGGCACTTTCTGATACAGCAAATAAAGTAGAAGGATTTCAAATTGGCGCAGTTGACTATATTACTAAACCTTTTCAACACGAAGAAGTAATATCACGGGTAAAATTGCATTTAAAATTGCATGAACTAGCTGAAAACTTAGAGCAAAAGAACACTCTTTTGGAAGAAAACTTTGCCGAACTAAGCCTTGCTTATAAAAATTTAGAGCAAATGCAAATTAAGCTAATACAAAGTGAACAATTATCAAGTGTAGGACAAATGATTTCTGGAATTGCTCATGAAATGAATAACCCAGTAAATTTTATATATGGTAATTTAGCTCATGCGTCGGAGTATACTCAAAATATTCTAAATCTTCTACGTATTTATCAAGAGGAATATCCAATACCAACACCTCGTATTCAGGATGAATTAGAAGCTATTGATATAGATTTCCTTCAACATGATTTGCTAAAATTAATAAATTCTATGAAAATTGGCGCCAAACGTATTCATGAAATGATTAAATCTACAAGGATTTTTTCTCGTATAGATGAAAAAGTTATGAAACCGTCTGATATTCATGAGGCAATCGATAGCACATTAAGTGTTCTTAACTATCGCTTAAAATCAAAACTAGAATATCCTAGCATCGAAGTAATAAAAAAGTATAGTCAATTACCATTAGTAGAATGCTACTTAGGGCAAATGAATCAAGTATTTATGAATATTTTAAATAATGCAATTGATGCCTTAAATTATTATAACCAACAGCGTTCGCTAGAAGAAATTATTAAAGAACCTAGTCAAATAAAAATTTGTACTACAGTAATTGATGAGAATTGGATAGCAATTCAATTCGCTGATAATGGTTTAGGAATGAGCGAAGAAGTACAAGCAAAAATATTTGAACCATTTTTTACAACAAAATCTGTTGGTAAGGAAATAGGATTAGGTTTATCTATTAGCTATCAAATTGTTGTGGAAAAGCATAATGGAAATATTTATTGTAAATCTATACCTGGTAAAGGTACAGAATTTACTATTAAAATTCCAGTTCAACACTAATTTTAATGTTATTTAAAAGGGACGGGCATCCTTACCCGCCCCACAAGATTGTTTGTACTTTATTTCTTTTTGGTTGGTGAGGTAAGGACAGAAGTCCTTATTACGATGCATTTGTGTTCCAAAATTTAGATGCAGCATATGCCATTGTGACTACACCTGTAATAATGGCGTTTTCATCCACTTCAAATTGTGGATGATGTAATGGGTAGTTTGTAGGTCTTTCTTTGAATCCTACACCGAGACGGAACATGCTACCGGGTGCATAATCTAAATATACTGAAAAATCTTCAGCGCCTAAGCTCGGTTCTGGGAGTACCTGGACTCTCTCGCATCCCCATGCTTCTTCGGCTGCAGATTGTAGTAACTGCGTTAACATATAATCGTTTTGGACGCTGGGAACTCCTTGACGATAGTTAACTTCATATTTGGCGCCATACGAGTTACAAACGTTGGCTACGATTGTTTCTATCCAAGCTGGTAAATTTGCTCGTGTTTCTGGATGTAATGAGCGTACTGTTCCTTTTAATTCTACTTTATCGGCAATTACGTTCGGCGCCCGTCCACCATTAATCTGTCCGATACTTAATACTACGGGACGTAATGGGTTTTGGGTTCGACTAATTGCTTGTTGTAGTGTTGTGATTACCTGCGAAGCTATCCAAATTGCATCGACTGCTTCGTGTGGACGGGCGCCGTGTCCAGATTCTCCTATAATAATAATCTCTAAATCATCAGCAGCAGCAGTTAGGGCGCCGTAACGTAACCCAACCGAACCACCTGGTATTGATGGAAAAACATGTACTCCCAATATTGCGGTAACGTCACTCATTGCCCCATCTTTAACCATCCAACTCGCACCTTGAGCAATTTCTTCAGCAGGTTGAAATAAAAACCGAACTTTTCCTGGTAATTCTTCTGCTAACTGCGATAAAATCATCGCTGTTCCTAAACCAACTGTTGTGTGGACATCGTGACCACAAGCGTGCATTATACCCGACGCGCGCGAGGCAAAATCTAATCCTGTGCGTTCCTGAATTGGTAGTGCGTCCATATCAGTACGAATAGCTAAAATGCGATTACTTTCTCCAATACCCTGCAACTCTCCAATTACACCTGTTTTGCCTACGCCTTCTTGTACCTGTAGACCGCTCGAAGATAAAACACCAGCAACAAAAGCTGCCGTTTGGTATTCCTGACCGCTTAGTTCTGGGTGCGAATGCAGGTGACGACGAATTTCAATTAAGCGAGGCGCCAACTTTGTTGCTAAGTCTTTTATATTGCTCAACATGTTTAAACTTATCTACCAACTTTTCTACATAGTTGTTTCCATGATAGAAACAATAATTGCGAAAAGGCTAAATATCTGTTAATAGTCTTGCTCTGCGTAAAACGAAAGTTAGCAAAGTTTCTTTTTTAGCAATAATATCTGCCGTTACTTCCATACCAGCTTGAATTGGGTAACTGGCGCCATTTTTTTCGAGTTAATGCTTGGATGGTTGAATGTTTACTTGGTAGTAAGTGCCAGAAGCATCATTTATGTTGACTGCACTAGTATTTTTTGAGATCTGTTTGCACCAACGGTATCAGCGATAATTGCACGAACGGTGCCTTTGAGAGTACCGTAGTCAGGATATGGATAAGCAGAAATGCGTAGCTCTGCTTTACCGCTTTGACAGTTATCGATAGTTTTAAGATTACAAACTTTGACTTGGCTTATATATTTCGCGGCAACACGCGCCCATCTAGAATTTTTGCATTCATAAAACAATGTAGAGACGTTACATGTAACGTCTCTACATTTTATGTTGTATGGTGGGTACTACCCACCGTACAATCACTACGATTACTTCATCATGCCAGCTTCTTTAGCCATTTTTTGTTGTTCTTGGCTCTTAACACTCTTGAACTGTGTAGTTAATTGCTCGCTTTGCTCAGTGCTAAAGTTGTTACGGATAGCAGCAAACATGGTGCTTTCTTCTTGACGAATGTGGTCGCCAACCTCATCCATTAACTTCTTAACTTTGTCTTTGAATTCAGGCGCTCCGGGGTTGGTAGCCTTGATTTCGTCTAACAACACGCGGAAGTGTGCTTGCTCATCGTACAATTCTTTGGTGTCTTGTTCACCGTAGAAAGGACGTACTGCGGGATATACAACTTTTTCTTCTGCAATCGAGTGTACTAATAAATCTTTGTAGATTTGCCCGAAGTACTCTTGAATTTTCTGAGGGTCGTTGCTTGCAAATAACTGAGTGAACAAGGTATTTACCTTATTGTGGTCAAGACGAATTATGTCTTGAATGTTCATGTCAGTCTTATCGGTGGTTTGGGTAACAGCGCTACCAAATACACCGCTTAAAGCTGCCATTGCGTCTTGTACACGTGCCCAAATACCTTGGTCAGCATCTTGTCCGGTTAGTTCGCGAACACCTAGTACTTCTAATACACCTTTGAGTTGCTCTTGGTGCGCGCGGTTTTCAAAATTGATGGTGTTCAAAGGTCCAATTGCCATCATCACATCGGCGCCAACTTTTTGTGCTGCCTTATGAATGGTCAAACCTGTCATTACTTGTTGGTGCTTCAACAATTCATGTTGGAATACTTTTTCGTAGAAGCTCAATTCTGAACCTTGCATTAACTTCTTAACCGTTTCAATCATTTTGCTAATGGTTTGCTCAGGTTGTGCTTGTACGCCGTACTGTACGATAACAGTATCTAAAACACCTAAATTCTTTTGGTCATCTTCGAGCATCTTCTGGAAGCGCTCAGAAATTTCAGAATCATTCGACTCACGCAAAAACTGCTGTTCGTTTTGAATCAACAATTCTTGCAACGCTTTCATATCAGCTAGCTTCATACCGATAGCAGAGCGCTTGGTATCGTCTAATGTAGCTACCATTTGTGTGTTCTCCTCTTAAAGGGTTTTGTTTAATTCCTTAATTTCAAGGTTGCCACATGGATTACAAGCTTCCATCTGACTTTTGAGCGATTACTATTAAAACCGTAAGGTAGAAGCGTATGATTTTATTTTTGATGTTGTATTAATAAATAAAGAAATTACTGCAAAAAATAGATTTATACTTTTCGATAGAGCTAAAATGAATACGTCCTATTCCAATAGATAGAGCAAAATTCCATTGCAATTTTCTAGATTGACAGTGAAGGTTAAGATGGGAGATTGCACTGATAATGCCTAACAATCCTGGATTAGGCGAGCAAGCGTTGAATAAAGCTGCCGAAATTGGTATAACTAGCCAATTAGACGAAGTAGAAAACGTAGATGTAAACGTAAAGACAGACCCTCTAAAGTTAATGCAGGGCGAAGTTGATAGCGTCACAGTCGAAGGTGAAGGTTTAGTAATGCAAAAAAGCCTGCGTGTGGAAGAATTGCACATGCAGGTTGATAACGTTGCTATAAATCCTCTTAGCGTTGCATTTGGCAAAGTCGAGCTGACAAGACCAACTCAAGGCAGTGCAAAGATTGTTCTGACTGAAACTGATATTAATTGTGCTTTTAACTCAGATTATATTCGCAGCAAATTGCAAAGCCAAACAATTAACCTATCAGGTCAACCTGTAGCAGTTAGTTTAAGGCAAGTTGACTTTCATTTGCCAGGACAAAATCGAGTCGAGCTAAAAGCCGATGTGCAGTTAGAGAATAATGAGACTCATCGAGTTGCATTTTCAGCAGTTCCAACTGCTAGTCTTAACGGCAAAAGAATTAGCTTAGAAAACGTTGAATATCCACAAGGAGAGGAAGGTTCGTCAATAACACAATCCTTGATTGATGCTACAAGCGAAATCTTAAACCTGGATAATTTTGATTTACAAGGTATGACGCTGACCATTAAAGGTTTATACCCTGAAGTTGGTCAATTGATTATTGCTGCTGAAGCTTATGTAGAACAAATTCCTTCAGCCTAAAAGAAACCGAAAGAAACCGGGTTTTTACCCAGAATCGTTGTTTTTATTGCAAGATATTTATAAAAGACCCGGTTTCTAGTTATCAACAAACCATTAACTACTAACTAGTAAATACAAACAACTATGGAAACCGAACAAAGAAACACTACCCCATATCCAAACATTCCTGCTGTTCTTGAGAGCGATAGTCGCGAATTTCGTGATGCTGGTGTACCAAGTACAGTGGCAGTAGCTGGACATCCAATTCACCCTATTTTGGTTCAGTTCCCAGTTGCTTTTCTTGTTGGCTCCACATTAGCAGATGTAGTTTTTTGGTTCAATCGCGATAGTTTCTGGGCACTGGGTGCATACTGGTTAATTCTTGGTGGTTTCGTTGCTGGACTTGCCGCTGCTGCTACTGGACTATCAGACTTTTTCCGCATTGAGAGAGTTCGCAAGCGTACCGCAGGATGGGCACACTTAATTCTAAATGTTATCGTTTTAGGTTTAACGCTCATTAACTTGTTAATTCGTTGGAATCATCCCGTTTCTGCGGTACTACCTTGGGGACTTGTTCTTTCGCTTATAGTCGCTACAGCTTTAGGATTATCTGGCTGGTATGGTGGAGAACTTATATATCGCCACAAAATATCAGTGATTGGTAATGGTAGTCGCAGCGAACCTTAGAAAATTAGTAAGTTTTTAGGAGGCGCCAAAGTCAAAAATTTATTTACAAAACTTTTAAACTTTGGCGTTCTGATTATTATATACAGTCTAAGCTACTTAAAGCTTTAATGTAATCCTCTCTTTGCTCATCGTGCGGTGAGCATTTTTATTATTGTGAATAGTTATCAAAATGCAAAAAAGAGTAAAAGTAAAACCTAACTCTAAGGCGCCGAAAATTATTGAAGAAGAAGATGGTAGTCTCACGGTACATCTCAAGTCGCTACCAGTAGACGGTAAAGCAAACGAGGAGTTAATTAAGACTCTTGCTGAGAAATATAATGTGCCGAAATCTGACGTTAAAATCAAATCTGGCTTATCCGCGCGGCAGAAATTAGTTGAAATTGATATGTAGAGACGTTACATATAACCTCTCTACGTATATATATTGTGTATTTAATCTTCCGTAATATCAATGTATCCGGGTTGGCTTTTAATTCGATCAATCCAGGCGTTGATAGCAGGAAACGGTGTTAAATCGTAACCACCTTCAGGTGCCACATGCGTGTATGCAAATAAGCTGATATCTGCTATCGAATAACGTCCTCCCACAAAAAAGTTATTCGTTTGTAAATGATTTTCCATTAAGCGTAGTGCTGCGTAACCCTGTTGATGTCGTTTTTCAATTTCGGCTTTATGTTCCTCGTGAGTTTTAAGAATAGAAATCCAAAATCTTGGTGATGCAATATAAGGTTCGTGACTGAACTGCTCAAAGAACAACCACTGTAGAACTTGAGCGCGTAAGAAGCGGTCGTATGGTAAATACTCAGTACCTTCGCTAAGGTAAATTAAGATAGCATTTGATTCAGCTAAATACTGACCAGGTTGAACCTCTAACACTGGGATTTTACCATTCGGATTTTTGCTTAGAAAGTCTGGACTCCTAGTCTCACTCTTGGTTATATCCAGATTTATACGCTCAAAAGGTATACCCAGTTGTGTTAGTAAAAGCCGTACCTTATAACCATTTCCAGAAGGTAAAAAATCGAACAAACGCAAAGTTTCCATGCCAAGAAATTGGGATGAAGTTAATATTTTCAAGAAGGGGGAAAAAACTATATATTATCAGATTCACCCAATAATTAGGATAAAATTTTATATATACCTTATCGAGGGTATAAAAAAGAGATAAATCTTGCTCATAAAGTAATATTTGATTTCCGTATTTATAAATTGAGTTTTAGCAAGGTACTAGAGGTTTAAATTATGTGTGGGAGATTTACTTTAACACGATTAGAGCAAAAATTGGCTGAAGTTTTCGATATTCCAGATATTCCAGATTTCAAGCCGCAATATAACGTGGCGCCTACGCAAACTGTAATGACGGTATTGCATAATCCAGAACAGCATCGCGTGTTTGAATTATTACGTTGGGGATTAATACCCTCGTGGTCAAAAGACCCCACCATAGCTTCCAAGCTAATTAATGCGCGGTCAGAAACAGTTGCCGAGAAGCCCTCATTTCGGTCAGCGTTTAAAAAACGTCGGTGTTTGATAGTCGCAGACGGGTTTTATGAGTGGCAGCGTACAGAAGGTAAAAAACAGCCTTATTATTTTCAACTCCAGGACTCTCAACCGTTTGGTTTTGCTGGACTTTGGGAGCGATGGCACGATAGTGCTGGTGAACAAATTGATACATGTACTATTTTGACGACTAGTGCCAATTCTCTAATGGCGCCAATTCACGACCGAATGCCAGTAATATTAAAGCCAGAAGATTACGATTTGTGGCTTGATGTGCAAGTACAAGACCCAAAAATGTTACAACCACTATTGCAGCCCTATTCAACCGAAGCTATGACGGCATATCCAGTAAGCACCATCGTAAACAGTCCCAAAAACAATACGCCTGAGTGCGTGGCGCCTGTATAGACTAGTTTTAAACCTACCTTTACGATAAATATATGCCAAGAACCCAGAAAAACGATAACTTTATCGATAAATCCTTTACAGTAATGGCGGACATCATCCTCAAGATACTGCCAGCAAACAAAAAAGCCAAAGAAGCGTTTGTTTACTACCGTGATGGAATGTCGGCACAGGCAGAAGGTGAGTATGCCGAAGCTTTAGACTATTACAACGAAGCGCTAGAACTCGAACAAGACCCTAATGACCGTAGTTATGTTCTTTACAACATGGGGTTAATATACGCAAGTAACGGCGACCATAATAAGGCCTTAGAATATTACCACCAAGCTATCGAACTAAACCCACGAATGCCTCAAGCATTAAATAACATCGCGGTAATTTACCACTTCCAAGGTGAAAGAGCCAAGGAAGCAGGTGATAACGACGCAGGGGAAGCACTGTTTGACCAAGCTACCGATTATTGGATTCGTGCAATTCGTTTGGCGCCTAACAACTACATCGAAGCACAAAATTGGCTTAAGACTACCGGACGCTCCCAAGTTGACATATTCTTTTAAAAGCCAAAAAAGTTAGGAGTGAGGAGTTATGAGTTAAGAATTATAATTCATAACTCCGCGCCTCATAACTCATAACTCATAACTAAAAACATGATTGATCGCGAACTAGTACATAAAGTCGCCTTTTTAGCGCGTTTAGAATTAACACCCGAAGAAGAAGAGCAATTCACTACGCAATTGGGAAGTATCTTAGAATACGTAGACCAATTAGACGAACTAGATGTCACCGATGTCTTGCCCACCACGCGAGCAATTGATGTTAGTAATGTCACACGTGCCGATAACTTACAACCTTATCCTGAACGTGAAGCAATTCTAAATGGGGCGCCCGCTCAAGAAGGTGAATTTTTCAAAGTTCCAAAAATTCTAAATCCAGAATAGTTGCCTTACCCGCAGGTGCAGCAAGTCATGCCATACAACCTGCGGACGAATTTGCATGTTTCGCTTTTTACACTGAATGAAGGCAGAAAATTCTTTAAATTTTGCAGAAAATCTGTTAGATAGCCCTGATGTTGTCTGCTTTGGGATGCTAGCCATTGGTATTTTACTAGTGGTAGATAAATGGCCGCCACAAAATGATGCTTCCATTTTCCAAGAAAACAAAGATATTGTCTGTTATGATGCAGCGATGATTGCCTGTATGCTGCGAGGCTGGAATGTCAAAAATGCCATGATCGGGACAGCAGTCGGACAGGACTACCGAGGGCAATGGATTGCTACCCAACTTAAAGAAATAGGAGTTCTAGGAGAAGTGCGCCTAGACCCACAACTAGAAACTGTGTTTTCTGTCGTAGTTTCCGATCCAACAGGCGCCCGTACCGTCTTCTGGCAACCAAATAGGAAGGTACTTGCCACATTAGACACAGCTGACCTCTCGCTTTTACAAGGCAGTCGTCTACTATATGTGGACTGGTACGACGAAGATCACATCATTCGACCAATGGATGAGGCAATTCGACTCAATATTCCCGTTTTTCTCAATTTAGAACATAAACACAAAGAACCGGAAATTTTAACCCGTTACGCTGGACGAGCGATAATTTGTCAAGCTGTCACTGATTTCGTCCAGCTTGGAGATGAGCCACCTTTAGAAGTAGCCAAGAAACTCCTAGCAGTAGGTGTAGAAATAGCCGTGGTAACACTAGCAAAAGAAGGGTGTTTAGTGATGCGCGGCAAAGAAATCATCCGTGTCTGGGCGCCATCCATTAAGGCAATTGATTCCTTTGGTGCTGGCGCCAGCTTTTCTGCGGGTTTTATTTACTCCTACCTTCAGGGTTGCTCGTTGGAAGAAATGGCACGCTTTGCAACGGCAGCGGCTTCCATCAAAGTTTCTCGACCAGGTTTTGAACCTCCAGAGTTAGCCGAGATTAACAAACTAGCAAGCGAACTAAAAGTTATGAAGCATACTTAACGCTACATCCATAAGGTTGAGTTGTAGATGTTTTTACTGGTTCACCGTTAAGAACGCTATCTACTGCCGCGCGCACATAATTATTAGCTGTTTTGGCATCTTGAGGATTTTTTGAAGAATTATCATCAATGCCGCCTGTGTATTGTAATACGCCGTTTTTATCAATTACATACATATGAGGCGTTGTACGAGCTTGATATAATTTACCAACTTTACCATCAGCATCAATAAGTACTGCTGTCGGGTTTGCATTACGAGTTTTTGTTAATTCGTTGGCTTTTTGTGGAGTTACATTTCCTTGTTGTCCAGGCGCCGAGGATATTATTGATAGCCAGACTACTCCTTTACCAGTTTTTTCCTTTTGCAGCGCTTGCATATTATTGCTTTCATAATGCTTTTTCACAAATGGACACTCGTGATTAGTCCATTCCAATACAACTGTTTTACCTTTGAAATCACTAAGGTTATGTGTTTTTCCATTGCTATCTACTGCCGTAAATGCAGGTGCAGGGGCGCCTACTCTAACAGCAGTAGTATCGCTATTTTGTGAAACAGGACTTGATGCAGTTTGTGGCGCCGAGCTATCTGCTGAATTAGAAGAACTTTGGCAACCTGCTGTTGACGCTATAGCTAGTGTGGTAATTCCTGCTATAGCTAACTTTTTCCAGTCTAGTTTTAGTAGATGTTTTTTCATGGTTAGTTATGTTGATTAAATCCGTTGCAAGGTGTTTACAACTTCGCTTACAGAAAGCGACTGAGGTAAAATTATGGGCTTGTCGGAGTTGGTAGCAGGATATAAAACATACAAGGGGACTCCGCTACGCCCAAAAGATTCTAATGCTTTGGTTATTTCTGGGTTACGATTTGTCCAGTCGGCTTTGAGTAAAGTAATGCCTTTTGATTTAAAAGCTGCAATGGTATCTGGTTGACTTAAAGCTACTTGTTCGTCTACAAGACAACTTACACACCAAGCAGCGGAAAAATTTACAAATACAGGTTTTCTTGCTTGACGAAGTTCGGTTAACCGTACTAAAGTATACGGTTGCCAATTGATTAAGCTATTTTGAGGAGCGTTATTTGTGACTGTGTTTGTAGTGTTATTGGGAATTTGGGCTAAAGTTAGGGCAAATCCAACTACTACTAAGGCGCCTATTGTTCCTAAACGTTGCCAAAATACTTTAGCTAAACGTGTTTTTTGGTGGAACCAAGCTGCAAAACCAATTAACACAAGTCCAGCCAAAGCAGCAGCTAAACCATTAGTTCCTGCTTGTAATGTTAATATCCATACCAGCCATGCGGTGGCAGCGTACATCGGAAAGGCTAAAACTTGCGAAAATGTTTCCATCCAGGCGCCTGGTTTTGGTAGAATACGCTGCAAACCTGGAGTGAAGCAGATTACTACATAAGGAAGTGCTAACCCGAAGCCTAATGCTTCAAAAATAGCTATGGCAATTAATAGAGGTTGTGTCAGAGCAATACCAATTGCTGTTGCCATAAATGGAGCAGTGCATGGTGTGGCAATTAATGTTGCAAAAATTCCTGTAAAGAATTCTCCTAAATAACCTGAACGCGATACTAAAGATTGCCCGACACCCATTAATGCGGCGCCGAATATAAATACTCCAGATAAACTTAGTCCAACGGCAAACATTAAGTAAGCCATTAAAGTTACAAATACAGGGGACTGTAACTGAAATCCCCACCCAATTTGTTCACCCAAACTACGCAATATTAATAAAGTTCCCGGAACAATACCAAAACTTACTAAGACTCCTGCCATAAATGACAGTGCTTGTAAGCGCACTTCCTGGGTACTTGCCTGAGATTTTCGTGCAATACCCAAAGCTTTAATAGATAGAACAGGAAAAACGCAAGGCATTAAATTTAAAACTATTCCTCCTATAAATGCTAGTAGCAGTACTTGAGGAAGTGGTGTAGAAGCTTGGGTAGTTTGTATGGGTTGAGTACTAACAGGCGCCTCTATATTAAAAGCTTGGTTTACTGGAGTATCTAGTTTTTCGCGAACAACCAGCACACCACTAACTTTATTAATATCACTACGATTCCCACGCTGTAACTGTAAAATTAATCCTTCATTATTAAAAGATACTTTTTGAGGTGCGGCATTATTTATCCAACCATCTTCATCGGGGAAAAAAGATATTTCTTGTATTTGATTATTTGTACCTTTAAACTGTGGCACCTGAAATTGCAAATTTAGTGTTTCACCATTAATATTAGCCTGCGCTTGCCACGGAGAAGGTTTTGGTATATTTCGTCGAGTTTGTTCAAAAACTTTTGTCCAAGTTGTATTAGTATTGCTTGTGGCGCCAGTAGGTAATTTTAGACTTAAACTTGCTTCTTCTGGAATGCACTCCTTTTCACATACCAACCACTCAACCGACGCTTGTATTTCAACTGGACTACCAGCAGCTATCTTCCCAGGAGTAATTTGGCTAAGTAAAGTAACTTCATTTTTATACCCATAATTCATCAATGGGCCAATAGGAAACTTTTCAGGATACGGATAAACAATATCACTAGCCGTAAATCCATTTGGCAACTTCCAATTTACCTTGAAAGCGGCGCCAGAATCACCAGGGTTACGCCAATAAGTATGCCAACCGGGGCGAATTTTAAAATTAAACCCCACCCAAAACGGCGTTTGAGGTTGAATATTAGTAACCTCACTTACTAATTGGATTTGTACATTCGGTGTTTTAACTGGGTTTGCCCAAGCTGGCGCCCCCTGTAATAAAGTAAAAACACTTAATAATACAGTAATAATTAAAACTTTAATTGTTAGAACTTGTAAACCTGCCCGTTGTTGATACCACATCGTTCTTGCCGTAAACCTACCGTATGAACGCGCTCTTATCCATACTCGGCAAAATTAATAAACCATTCATGAAAAAATTATTAAAAAACATTCATCTTAGAAACCGGGTTTCTTTCTGACTAAACATCACAATCATCAACATCAAGCAACAGAAACCCGGTTTCTGGCATCCCTGCCTGTTCCATAACTAACCTATAGAAAGATGAATTAAAAAGCACAACCTGCATCAATTAATAACAGACTAATATATTTGCATGTAGGTTAAAAATCATGGGTTTAGGAATACTCAAAGACGGTAAATGGATACCAGAGCGCGACCAAGAAGACAAAGAAGGTAAATTTATCCGTCCATCTACTACGTTCCGCGACAAAATAACCGCAGATGGTTCAAGTAAATTCAAAGCAGAACCAGGACGATATCACTTATATATATCTTGGGCATGTCCGTGGGCTTGTCGCACAGCTATTTTACGAGAACTCAAGGGACTGCAAGACGTTATTACTATGTCAGTAGTAGGAGCAGAAATAAAAGATAACAGTTGGGAATTTACAGACGAACCTGGAACTATACCCGATACAGTAAATAATGCTCAGTATCTATGGCAAATTTATCTCAAAGCTGACCCTAATTATAGCGGTCGCGTTACAGTACCCGTTTTATGGGATAAACAAACTTCGACGATAGTAAATAATGAATCGCGCGAAATCATCAAAATGTTTGACACCGAATTTAACGATTGTAACATTTTAGGGGCGCACCAAGACATTGATTTTTATCCGAAGGATTTACAAGACAAAATAGACGAAACCATCGATAAAATATATCAACCTATAAATAATGGA
This sequence comes from Calothrix sp. HK-06, assembly GCF_001904745.1. Lineage (GTDB taxonomy): Bacteria > Cyanobacteriota > Cyanobacteriia > Cyanobacteriales > Nostocaceae > Dulcicalothrix. Next base: position 57,108 of record NZ_MRCD01000022.1, on the reverse strand, counting down.
GTATACCGCGCAGGTTTTGCTACATCTCAAACAGCATACGATGAAGCTGTGACTGAGTTATTTACAGCATTAGAACATTGGGAAAAAATATTAGAAAAACAGCGTTATTTATGTGGCGCCCAAATAACTGAAGCAGATTGGTGCATGTTCACAACGCTATTTAGATTTGATGCAGTATATTACGTCCACTTCAAATGCAACATCAACCGTATTATCGACTACCCAAATCTATGGAACTATCTTAAAGAATTATATCAATACCCAGGAGTCAAAGAAACCTGTAACCTCGACCACATCAAACGCCATTATTACAAAAGCCATCCCAAAGTCAACCCCACCCGCATTGTACCCAAAGGGCCAAACATCGATTTCGAGGCGCCGCACAATCGTGATACCGTAGGGGCGGGTTAACCCATAACCTAAAACTAAATTACAATCATCTTAAACCCGCCCCTTTAACATCAAATTGTAAAGAAAATCTACAAGGGCGGGCCAAGATGCCCACCCCACAAGAATAATATGTTAGTTGGAAGAGATGCAGCTTAAAAAGTCGGCTTTTAATTTGGCTTCGTTTAAGTTACGTCCAATAAACACTAGTTCGTTTTTGCGAGTTTCGCTTTCTTTCCAAGCACGGTCTGGTTTACCTTCAAATAACATGTGTACTCCTTGAAAAACAAAGCGCTCATCTTCACCCTCAATATTCAATATCCCCTTCATCCGAAAGATATCAGTCCCTTGAGTTTGTAACAATTCGCTTAACCAAGCGTTTAATTTTTCTCCATCTAAGGCGCCTTTTTCAACGAGCGCGACCGATGTTACTGTTTCATCGTGTTCATGGTCGTGTTCTTCGGTTAAAAATTCTGGTTCTATTTCTAACGCTCGTTCTAAATCAAACGCTTTTACACCTAACAGCGCATCCATTTCTAACTCAGAGTTGCGGGTGCGGTAAATTTTTGCCATGATGTTCATCGATCGAATTCGTTTTTCGAGTTCTTCGAGTTCTTCGGGTTCGACTAAATCGGTTTTGTTTAATAATATGACATCGGCAAATGCTATTTGCTCTTGCGCTTCATCCGCATCCCAATGTTGCCAAATATGCTTCGCATCTACTACTGTTACCACTGCATCTAGTTCTAATTTTTCTTTCATGTCCTCATCGACAAAGAAAGTTTGAATTACAGGTGCTGGATCTGCTAATCCAGTAGTTTCAATGACGAGGTGGTCAAATTTATTACGACGCTTCATCAAGTTGCCGATAATGCGTATCAAGTCACCACGCACTGTACAACAAATACAGCCATTGTTCATTTCAAAAATTTCTTCATCAGCATCGATAACTAATTGGTTGTCGATACCTACTTCTCCAAACTCGTTCACAATAACGGCAACTTTTTTACCGTGTTCATGGGTAAGAATTCGATTTAGGAGTGTTGTTTTGCCGGCACCTAAGTACCCTGTTAAAACTGTTACTGGTACTGAGCAAGTAATATCAGTTGTTGTCATAATATCGCAGAGTGTGGAGTGATAAGTTTACCTGTTAGCCAAATACCATTTTCGACTCAATGTGTTAATTTCTGGATAATTGTGACATTTTGTTGGGTTCAGTTCCTCCAACGCCACTTGCTTTATGCCCAACGGGAGAGCCAGTCCAGCGCTCCGGAAGCCGACACCCCTGGCTAAACTCACCGGGAAACCCGTAAGGGCGCAGTGGCTCCCCAACCTACTTTAAAAATGGAGAAATTGCTTCAACGACTTCTTGGGAATATTCTTCGTGCATTCCTAGTGTACCGGGAAGGGTGACGCTAATGACGTTGGGCAATGCTGCCAATGCATCCATATCAGCACGCGATTTTGGTGGTGATGATTCTCCAATTAGTACCATTACAGGAATATTTAAACGGCTTGCTAGTTCTAAATATTCTGTTCGACTATGAACTGCATCTAGATTACCTGTAACAAATGCTGCTGGTGCAAACCGCGCTCCTGGTTTCTGAGTGTTACGCCACTTGTGTTCTACAAATTCGGGTGTGAGCTTCTTTGCATCAACGTATACATGGCGCCGATACATCCAGCTTAAAAAAGATGGTGCGGTGTTGAGTTTATATAACAGTTGTCCAACAATTGGAGAACGCACTAAATTTTTACCAATATCAGCTTGGTCGCGACTTAACCCCATTGTAGGTAAAGGACCACGCCAAGTTGGCGCCACTAACACAATCCGCGAAAATAAACTTGGCTGTTTATTGGCAAGCTCTAAAACATAAGCACTACTATGTCCCGCAGCAACAACGGCAATAGGAGTTTGTAGGCAATTTATAATGAAGTCTCGAAGAAATTGATGATAAATTGCTGGTTGATAGTCAAGAGCAGGTCGCGACGAATCTCCAAAACCAGGAAAATCAACTGCAATAGTTTGAAAGTGGGGTGATAGCTGCTTGGCTACACCACTCATTTCTGAACGCATTGAGACGGTGCTAAATGCTGGTAATAGCAGTACTGGAGTACCGTTGCCAAGGATTTCGTAAACTACACAAACACTTTGGTTTTGATAGTTCCATGTGTATTCGTGAACGGCGCCACCAATATTAAAGTTAACTGCGGTGTCTTGAGATAATAAATTTGTCATAAGTTATTGCTCCCTGTTTCCAAAGCTTTTTTTTGCATGGTTTTAAAAATATTGTAAAAACCATTAGCGCGCGATGGGGTGAGACTAACGTTTAAACCAGTTTCTTGAATAAAGTCGGGAGTCAGTTGAACAATTTCTGCTGGGGTCAGTCCGTTGAGTCCTTCAACCAATAAACCAACTAAACCCTTGGTGAGTTGTGAGTCAGAGTCACCACTGTATGAAACCTTGCCATCATCGAGTGCAGCAGTAATAAAAACTTGCGAGACACAACCAGGGACTTTATTTTCTGGTACTTTATCTTCTTCAGAAAGTGGGTTGAGCTTGGTTCCGTACCAAATTAACTGTTCGTACCGTCGCTTTTGGTCTGTCGCGCGTTGGAAACGTTGGACGATTTTCGCCAAGGACGGTGGCAATGATTCTATCGAAAACGACATAGCAACGGCATCAAATAATCGGGTCTTACCTTTCGAGTGTAGATTATTTGAGCATTTGTGACACTGTTTGGAATTTATAACCTTGTGCTTGTAGTGTACGCACAATTATTTCTGTCGCAGCAATTGTGGCGCCTCGTTCTCCTCCACCATCGTGAAGTAAAATTATGGCGCCTGGAGTTACATTACTAATTACGTAGTTTGCAATTACCTCTGGGTTTGAAGCGTGATAATCTTTTGGGTCTAAATTCCACAGAATATTTTTCTTGTGCATTTTATTCAGAATATAGGGCAGCGTAAATCTTTTATACCCATATGGCGCCCTAAATAATATTTCTTGCTTTACTCCTAATTTCCTTATTAGTTCATCTGTCTTATTTATTTCCGAACGGATGAAAGCTGGAGTTTTCCAAATAAGTTTTTGATGCGAATAAGAATGATTACCAATCTCATGTTCATTGGCAATGAGATTTTGGACAGTTTGCGTGTGTACTTCGATGTTTTGACCAATTGTAAAAAATGTCGCTTTGACTCCCAGTTGGTTGAGTAGGTCTATTAATTGGTCTGTATATGGTGGGTTTGGACCATCATCGTATGTTAAAGCAACTACAAGTTCTTTCGTATTTACTTTAGTAAAGTATTGTCCTAATATTTGAAATTTAGAAGTTTGTGCTAATTTGTCTAGTAATAGATATGTAATTATTATTACAGCAGTAATGATTACTAAATACATAAGATATAAAGTATTGTAGGGTGCGTTAAAGCTATTACAGTCATCAATAGAATGAAATATTAAACTACTTTCACGCACCAGCTTAATATGTGATAGATAAATAATTGTGTTTAGCGAGAAACCCGGTTTCTTTTGGTTTCTGTTGAAGGTTGTTGTGTTCAGTGTAGAAGAAACCGGGTTTCTGGGGTTTCTTAAGCATCTCTTTGAGTGCGAACCCAGGTTTTTTGGGGTTTAAGCAAGAAAGATAGATAAATGCCAAGGTTCCAAATAATATAAAACGGTATAGCCACAAGCGCACGTGCGGGTAAGTCGGTACGCCCAAATTTCAACCATGCGCTTGTTATTGCAATAATTATCAACAATCCCTCAATACCTATAACCAGCGTTGATAGCCAAGCGATACCTAGAATTATCGATGTAAATAAAGCGAAGGTAAAGCTTAATAACCAAAGCATTACTAATAAAGATATAGGCAGAACTAATAAATCTAAAGCGATGGCAATTATATTAAATCTTTTTTGTTGTATTGCAGCTACGAGTAATCTCGGTACTTGTGTTAACAAGGTTTGTAAGTGTCCGTGAACCCATCTTGTTCGTTGAGTGTTTCCTGCTTGTTGTTGCTCAGGAAAATATCCAGTTACTAGTGCTTCTTCACAAAATACTGGCGCAAAACCAGCTAATGTAAAATCTAATCCGGTTTGCTTGTCTTCGACGATGTTACCGCTGGCAAATCCAACTTTTTCAACTAGACACCAAGGAAAAGCCATTCCTGTTCCTGTAAGTGAAGCTGGTACACCCAACCTAGCACACCCGCGCTGACGGACTAAGTTTTTGACTAAGAATGCTAGAGTTGAGACTGCGTGTCTTGCTGTAAAATTTTCTGGCGCCTTGAGTAGATTTGTTGCTTGAATGGGTCGATTTGTCGAGACTGCCATTGTTGCCAAGCGTTGTATTGTACCTGAATGTACTGTGCAATCTGCGTCAATTACCACAACAACATCGGGTGGATTAGCGCTCAGATATTTAAATCCAAAGTCAAGTGCATATCCTTTGCCTCTGTTTTGTAAATCAAACCGTTCTATAACAGTGGCGCCTTCTGCACGCGCAATATCAGCTGTTTTGTCTGTGCAATTGTCAGCAACGACCAATATTTGTATATTGGTCGTTGAAGCATATATTGCTGCTAACGTAGTTTGAATACTGTTTACTTCGTTATGTGCTGGTATTAAAACACATATTTTCGGTTGATAATGGCTATAGTTTGCATGATTATTTTTAGGTAGCAAAGCTGCCATACATTCAATAAACAAAATTGAAGAAGGTAATGCTAACAACAACGAAATTACTTGAAAAAAATTATTAACGATTGTAAAGAATAAATTGTTAGTCAGCATAATATATCTATTTTTTAAAAAAGTCAAGTTTGGCAAAATTTGTGAATATGAGCAACAAATTGCTATTTAATGACAATTTGCACAGCCAAATTAATATTTTTTCTTATGCAGAACCTGCCTTCAAGAAGATTCTTGCAGAGCCATGAAAGGGAATATGTTCTTTTATTGATTTATAATATGGCTAGAGTAGATAAATTATTTATTTTTGATAAAACTTTTAGGTGCCGTTCGTAAAGTTTTTACAATTGGCAGTAGATTGTGAAGATTGGCAACGGATAGAACGGATGAAACGGATAATAGAAATACAGTATTATTTATATTTAATTACATCAGCATAAGATAAATTAGTTCTTATTTGTACTGTCGTTTTATGTAGATGCTCTTATGTAGGATTTCTGTTTGATTTTTTAAATACTACGTAAGGTGGGCAGTGCCCACCCTACAGGTACCTAGATTTTTAAGCGCAAACGCAGGCTACGCCAACAAAAATAATTTAGGATTGCTATAGATTAGAACAATTTGGCAAGCGTGCTTAAACGTTCATAAACAGAGACGAGTTTATCTCCACGAAGTTCAACAGCAGTAGTGGGATAGTTCCGAATAGCTCCAAGCAGGGTTACTTCACCATTTTGCTTTATAGACTCACTCAAAGCAGTTCGCAGTGTAGGTTCGTCTAATTCTTTTCCAGGAGGACTAACTACTGAGCCAATTTGGTCTACCAAAACTGGCCCTGCCCAGCTTGATAGTAAGCTATCTAAAAAAGCAGGGTCGGCTTTTATTCCTGCTGTTAGTGCTTTACGAGCAACCGCAGGAGTTTGTCGAGATGCTTGTAAATAAGCTTTTAGTACAGGTGTGGTCTGACCAGTATTCACAAACTGATTTAATTCATTGGTAGAGACTTTTCCTTGGAAGGAGCCGTATTTTAAAATCACTTGATCGGCAGCATTCGCATTAGTGCTAAAAAGTAGAACACTAGCACTGGCTCCCAAAATTACCAACGGGTTAACTACAAAATTTAAGTGCCGTTGCTTGATATGCTTAAAAAATTTAAAAATCTGCATTCTTAACCAACTGTCATATTCTAAGAACATAAGTTCCATTATAGAAACTCAGTAGGTTTGCTATCTCTAACTTATGGTGTAGCTATAAAAACACCTGAGAAACCGGGTTTTTTGTTGATATATTGTAATACCAATAACGATTTTGCGTAGAAACCCGGTTTCTAACTTCGCATTACGGCATCTAATAACTTAGCACCACCATATCTAATTACGTCAGTACAAGGTAAACCAGTTTCTGTTTGAATTTTAGCTATTTCTTGTTTTGCTGTAGCTTCATCTAGATGTGCTGTATTCAAAGCAATACCTACAACAGAGGCCCCTGTAAATGCTCCCGCACCTTTTGCGACTATTTCGTACAGCTTGATAACTTCGTTCAACGGAGGAATAGGTATACCTTCCATTACTTCGGTTTGCCCTGCCCGATGTACGAGAATCATTTGTGTTGGCTGTGAGCCACGTATTAAAGGTAATGTTGCTGTTGATGCTGGATGTAATAGCGAACCTTGTCCTTCGATGTACAAAATATCATAGCTTTTTCCATATCGCATTACCATTTGTTCAACGGCGCCTGCTGCATAGTCTACACGTATAGCATCTAAAGGAACTCCATCACCTTCGAGCATTAACCCAGTTTGCCCTGTTGCTAAAAACTTAGAACGCCATCCTCTTAATCGAGATGCATGGTGTAATTCTATACTAGTAGACATTTTACCTACAGCCATGTCAGTGCCTACAGTTAATACACGACGGCAAGGTAAATTGCGTGCTTGTGCTGTTCCTATACCTAAATTAGATGGTTCCTTTCGCACATCCCAAATTAGCTGACCAGGTTTAAGGAGAGCTTTGAGTTCAGGGATATTTTCTAAAGGAGTATGTAACCCATTAACTATAGACATTCCTGCTTTAATCGCATCTTTTAATTCGTGCCAATAATCATCAGGTAAGGCGCCACCTTTAGGAGCAATAGCAATGACTAAAACTTCGGGTCGATATTTCAAAGACTCTGCCACCGAAGCGACTATCGGTACATCGCGCTTAATACCCGTTAACTCAACTATTGATTTACCAACAGATTCTTTATCAATTGCGGCAACTATTAGAGCTTCGCTATATCGCAAAAGCGACAGTCCAGTTTTTCCAATCGTTCCAGTAATTCCACCGTGTAAAAGAATTGCAACCCTTTGATTAAGCGCTAACCGCACGATATTCTACCCCCAAACCTGGTAAATCATTAGGAAATAGGCACCCAGATTGCAGAACCGCACCACAAAAAGGGTCATCTATAAGATTAAGATGACTGTCTAAATCTAGATAGTCTGCTAACGGAGAAATTTGTGCAGCAGCGGTATTTGTTAATGCGCTATCTGAATAACAACCAAACATAACTTGTAATTCATGAGCGCGCGCTACATGTATCATCCGTATTGCCTCGGTTAAGCCACCCGACTTCATCAGCTTGATATTAATACCATCGATGAAATTTGCCAAGTCAGAAACATCTTGACAAGTAAAACAACTTTCGTCTACAAATATCGGTAATGGCTGTTTTGCTTTTAGTTCGCGTAATTCTGGCTCTCTTCCTTTTGCTAAGGGTTGTTCAATATACTTAATATTTAAATCTGCTAGCCACTTGCCCATTGTAACTGCATCCGATAGACTCCAACCACCGTTAGCATCAACAAATATTTCAAGGTTTGGCGCCTCTTCACATACAGCAAGTAACATTTCTTTGTCAGCTTCGATACCTTCTTTGCTACCAAGCTTTACTTTCAAAAGCTTAATATCAGCGTATTCCAGCCATTTTTTAACTCGTTCTCTTGCGCCATCAGGTGTATTTATACCAATCGTTACAGAAGTAGGAACAATAGTATTTCTATCTAAACCCCATATTTTCCAAAGCGGTAAATTAACACTTTTGCCAAACCAGTCGTGTAAAGCCATATCAATTGCCGCGCGTACTGGGCTGATAATATTAGCTTCAATTAAAACTTCTTCTATACGGTGACGCTCATAGGGAGTGAATTTTTCTAAAGTTGGCGCCAGCTGAAGTAAAGAAGAGTGAATTATGTCGGTAGTTAAAGCATTACCTCCAGCACTAAATGGTGATGCTTCACCCCAACCTTCAATACCATCATGTAAAATTTTTACCCATACATTTGTTGTCTGCGCCGTTGTACCATAACTAATTTTGAGCGGAAAACGTTTTGTTAGGGTAAATAATTTTACATTTAGTTGCATGATTCTACTTTGTTAGACGAAGGGATTTTGCGTAAATGCACTTGTACTATTAATGTCATAGTACCTTTTTCTACCTCCATCTTTTTAACACGAAAAGCAGTCCCGCCCATTTCTAGATGAGGTGCTTCTGTCAATTCTTTAAGTTTTTTAATCAAAGCTGTAGTGAAATCAAGGGTAATACCTTCATTTTCAGCACAGACAAAGCTTTCGAGCATAATTGGTGAAGTTTCAGTACGAGTACAAACAATAGCTTGAAACGTTAATGGGCGTGTGGCGCCTGCTTGTTCAAGTAAAATTTTACCGACAACCTTTATTTTATTAGCATCAGGTAAATGAAGACGGATAAGTTGGGGTTTAAAAGTAACGGTATCACCGTTTAAGTCTAAAGCAAGTCCCTTCTGTAGGAAGCTACGAACCCAGCCTGTAGTCATCGCACGGTTTAAATCATCCTCAGTCAATACCACACGGGCATTAGCATTAACAGGTTGGTCAAATTCCACTTTACCAAAAACAGCGTTTAAAGGATTAACTGAAACAGTATCGGTTTGCAACTGAAGTTCTTGTATGCGAACACCTTGCATTTCTAAACCCTGTCCCTGTACCCCGACTCCATCAACTTGTCCTTGAAGAAGTTTCAATATATCAGTTTGGATATCAACGTCAATTTCATCAACATTATCAAACGCAAGACCCACACTTGTTTCAATCGCTTTGGAGACTAGGGTTCCTTCTATATTTTGTTCAGTTTGCACAATTTTACCCTCAATATTTTATCAGCTCTGTAAATTTAGACGCTAGAAAATAAAAATTAATCTACATTGCGAAGGTAATATTTAATCTTAATGATTCTACCATTGATAGAAGCCGCCTCATTTTTATCTTGTGGAACAGGCATCCCTGCCTGTTTATTCTATGTTAGGGGCGGGCAAGGATGCCCGCTTCACAAGAGTTTATTTGTTTTACTTTCATTGTCACACCTGAAGATGGAACAATAGTAATACCGCGACGCATAGGTTTAACAGGGCGCCTATCAACAAGTTCAAGTTCAAATTGTGATAAAATTGCAGCCATTACTAGCTTCAATTCATACATGGAAAAAGCGGAGCCTATACATCCTCGATACCCACCTCCAAAAGGTAAATATTCAGTTGGAGAATACTTTTGATTTAAAAACCTATCAGGATTAAACTTTTCTGGTTCTATGTAAGTTTCACTACGATGATGCGCTAAATAAATGCAAGGAACTAAAACAGTACCAGCTGCATATTCAACACTACTTATTTCTACTGTTTCTTTTGTCATACGTGGAGTACAAATCAATGCTATAGGGTGGAGTCGCATTGTTTCTTGACAAACAGCAGAAAGATACGGCAATTTAGTAACTTCGTTTGGTGTTACACTTTTTAATTCATTAATAATCTTATCTTTAACATCTGCATGTGCATGAATTAAATAAAATAGCCACTGTAGAACACCAGCAGTTGTTTCATACCCTAAAAGTAAAAGCGATATTAACTGGTCTTTTAACTCTTCGTCGCTCATCGCTTGTCCGTCTTCATCGCGTGCGGACATTAATAAGCTTAAAATATCAGTTAGCGAATCATCTTGTAACTGTCGCCTTTCTGAAATTTCAGCATAGACAAGATTATCTATATCTTGCTTACGCTTGAGATAATTTCCCCAAGGACTCCAGGCGCCTAAGTCTTTTTGTAGCGGTGGAAAGAAAAATAAGCTAGAGTACCAAGGCGTAGTAATATCATCTAATAAAGTACTGAGGAGTTGTTTAAGCTTTTCATATCTGGCACCTGGACTGATACCGAATACTACTTGTAAAATAATCTGTAAAGTAATATCGGGCATTACATGCTGCATTGACACTATTTGACCTGGTCGCCAGTTTTTGGTGACATGTTGAGTAATACTATATATAGTCTCACCGTAAGACTTCATCCTATCACCATGAAAAGGCGGCATTAGTAAACTACGCTGACGATTGTGCTGTAGACCTTGTTGGAGGACAATCGAATTGGCACCGAACAGTGGTTTAAATACGTGGGTTGCTTTTTTAAAGTCTAATTTCTGTGCGGGAATAGCAAAACATTCAGATATAGCTTGCGGATGACCAAAAAATACAACAGGTGGCGAGTTTATACCTAGTACGCGCATTGTAAAGGTATCGCCATATTTAGCTGCGCTTTTATCTAGAAATTTGGTAGGGTTAGCGATTAATTGAATAGTTTGTATTAAAGAATTCATTTTAATTAAAATTGAATTTATCCTCTTGTGGAACAGGCATCCTGCCTGTTACAACTTAAGGGCGGGCAAGGATGCCCACCCCACAAGATTATCCTACAAGATTATTCGTTCATACTTATATTAAACAGGCACCTGTTTAATTAGCGGAACCAGGTTCAGCTATCTGACGGTGCATTTCAGTTTTAGCGCCATCGGGTAGAACCTTAGCAACTGCACCTTGAATTTTTGTCATAATTGAACCAGCAACAACACTTTCTTTACCAGCCATTAAAGCCTCAAATCCTTGTTTCGCGACTTCGGCAGGGTCATCCTTTGGACCTGCACCTGCCTTTGTATCGTCCATATCCGCGCGGTGGAAGAAATTGGTGCCTGTAGGTCCAGGCTGAAGTGCTGTAACAGTTATACCTGTATCTTTCAACTCATTACGTAGGGACAGTGAGAAAGATTGTATAAACGCTTTGGAAGCTGCATAAACTGCCTCGAATGGTCCGGGCATTATAGCGGCAATTGATGAAGTAAAGAGAATTTTACCTTTGCCGCGTTCGAGCATATCCTTTACTACTCTTTTGGCAAGATGAACAGACGATACAACGTTGAGGTTGATAAGATTAAGTTCATCCTGTAAATCAGTCTCGCGTGCAAAATCACCACCAACACCAACACCCGCATTAATCGCGATAGCATCCACAGGTCGGTTAAGAGATTTTATCTTATTATAAAGAGTCTCAACACCTTCATAAGTAGCAAGGTCAGCTTGCACCGTCTCAATTTCTGCTTTTGAGGTTTGGGCGATTTCCTTTGCAACGGATTCTATATTTGAACCTGTAGCAGTAATTAGTAAATCAAAGCCATTTTTAGCAAACTGTTTAGCAAGTTCGTAACCTATGCCATTAGAGGCGCCAGTTACAACAGCCAAGGGTATAATTGATGACATAATTTTATACTTCAAACAATACTCACAATCCTAAGAAGGCAGCATCAATATTACGTCTTTCCAACGAAGTATCGTTAATGAAAATAATGTAAATCCATAAATGCATAAGTTAACTTTACTTCCCCCTATAGAAATATAGGTTTGTACATTTGGAATTTTGTACAGATAAATTATTGTAATCTTTAATACTTATAATATTTTTGCATATCAGTGTTCCAGACAAGCTCAAATACGCTCTTCGGGGTTTGAAGATGAGTCAAGTAGTCAATGAGTTAATCGAACAATAGCTAGAAAAACACAAGAAGTTAAAATATTCTTCAAGATCAATGATATTCCACCTTCTATTATGCGTATAATTATACTATGATAACTTCTTCATATAGATAGGACGGTTGGGAGCGGATACTAAACCTCGGCGTTTAGGGCTTACTTTGGTTTTTGTGACTAGTTCTAATTGCACTGATGTAAGGATTCTTGCTAGTACTAATTTCATTTCAAACTGAGCAAATGCTAGTCCAATACAACGTCTGGCGCCTCCGCCAAATGGTAAAAATTCATAAGCTGAATATTGCCGTTCTAAAAATCTTTCAGGTTTAAATTGGTTTGGATTTGCGTATAAATCTTGACGGTGATGTGTGTCGTATATTGAACCGTAAACTAAGGTGCCTGATTCTAAATTATAGCCACATAAAGACATAGCTTTTTCAACTCTACGGGGAAAGGTAAGCAGTCCGACAGGATATATTCGGAGGGTTTCGTTACAAACGGCGGTAAGGTAAGGTAGTTTGAAAACAGTGTTTGAATCAGGATTATTGCCTAAGCTATTAAGTTCGCTTAGTAATTTAGTTTTTACGTTCTCATTCTTGTAAATGAAATATACTGCCCATGCCAAAGCTGTTGCTGTTGTTTCGTGACCTGCTGTTAATAATGTCATGAGTTCGTCGCGCAGTTCCACATCAGTCATTGCTTGTCCGTCTTCATCGCGCGCTAACATTAATAAGCTTAAGATATCAACACGCTTTTCAAAGTCTAGGTTACTACGTCGTTCTTGAATTTCTTCGTAAATTATTTTATTGGTTTGTTGCAGCAAAGTATCAAAGTCGTGCGCAGGGTCTAATGAACCTAATATTTTGCCAAATATTGGGAAAGCAGCAGCAGCAAGAGATACCGGAGAGCTTGTAGAATCTAGAATAGTTTTCAATACTTGTTCTAATTCTCGTGCGCGCGGACTATCATACAGTCCAAACACAGCTTGCATGATAATTTTGAGCGTAATAGTTTGTGTGACGCTGCGAATTGAAAAGCGGGCGCCAATTTCTAATGTAGATATAACTTCATCTGTAACTTGATAAATAATATCTGCATACGCGCGCATACGTTCTCCGTGTAATGCGGGCATAACTAACTGTCGTTTACGTGAATGTTGTTTTCCACTAGCGGTAATTAGTGACTGCGTTCCGAGTATAGGTGTAAAAATCTGATTTAACTCACCAGGAGATGATAATTCTTTTGTATCACTTGTTAAAATAGTTTGCAAAGCATCAGGATTACTGATTAAAACAGTTGGGTAATCGGGACGTATATTTAAACTATAAATATCACCATACGCAGAAGCGCATTCGTCCATATATGACATCGGTGTAAATATCCAGCGTAACAACTGTATGGTGCCAGGAGTACGAGGTGATGGTGGTAAATGCATATCTGGTAGAAATTAAGTTTAGGGATATTAAGCTACATATCAATTTTACACTAGTAAACATACCCCTATCAAAATTAAACGCTCGTACTAAGCACGCGCGCTTCCCTCATCCCCTTAACACTCATATTAATAGCTTGATTTGGTCCGGTTACTAAACCGCGTCGTCGAGGTCTAACATCTTTATTAGTAACAAGTTCCAACTCTACCAACTTCATAACAGTAGCTAAAACAATCTTCATTTCCAACATTGCAAAAGCATTACCAATACATCGACGTACACCACCGCCAAAAGGTAAAAATTCATACGGTGAAAATTGTCTTGACAAAAATCTTTCTGGACTAAATTGCTTGGCTTCTGAATATATATCCTCACGTCGATGAGTTAAATAAATTGAACCCATAATATAAGTACCAGGTTCTAAATCATAACCACACAAATTAACTGGTTCTTTAACCTCGCGTGGAAAAGTCAGCATTCCAACAGGATAAATTCGCAGAGTTTCGTTACAAACAGCGCTTAAATACGGTAGCTTATTAACAGCATTGAAGTCCATATCATCTAAACCATCTAGTTCAGCTAATAACTTATAACGTACCGATGGTGTTTTATGTATCCAGTAAAATGCCCAAGTTAAAGCTGTTGCAGTAGTCTCATGTCCAGCACTTAACAGTGTTATCAACTCATCACGTAATTCCACATCGGTCATCGGTTCACCGTTTTGATCGCACGCTGCCATTAATAAACTTAAAATATCAGTACGTTCAGGGTCAGGGTTTTCTCGACGTTCGGCAATTTCTGTGTATATTAACTTATTTACCATTTCACGGCGCCGTAAAAAAGTCCCCCACGGTGTTAATTTACCTAAATCGCGTTGTAGTGCAGGGTAATATAACATCAGCGCGCGTAAAGGTGAACTTCCACCAGCATCCATCATAATGCTAATTACCCGTTCGAGTTCAACCGCACGCGAGGAGTTATACAATCCAAATACAGCTTGCATTATCACCCGTAGAGTTATAGTTTGCATCGCCGAACGAATACAGACAGTTTCTGAAACTTGCCAGCTTTTAATAACTTCTTGAGTAATATTACTAATAGTTTGAGCATAATTATGCATCCGTTCACCGTGAAAAGGTGGTGTTAATAACTGCCGCTGACGCTTATGCGTTTCACCACTAACTGTAATTAGAGAATTTTTGCCTAGAAGTGGTTCAAACAGCGAATTTAAATTGCTAGGCGCCGCGAATTCTTTAGCATCACTTGTTAAAATTTGCTGTAGCGCTTGCGGGTTGCTAACAAGTACAAGTGGCATATTTAACTGTATCGTAAAAATATCACCATAACGCTTTGCACAATCTTCCATAAACCACATGGGAGTAGCAACCCATTGAAGCATTTGTACAATTGCAGGAGTTTGCGGACCGTTTGGAAGTTTCATACTTGTATGTAGAGAAGTATTACTTCTGTTGTGCCATTGAAACTCCAAATCAATTATTAAGTTTTGTTTAAAGATTTATAAAAAGTAGCCAATTTAACCTGTGTGCTTTGTAATTAGTAACGTCTCTACGTGGTGGTTACAGGTTTTTATAAACCTCTTTGAGCAACAATTGCCTCTAAAGTCGTAAAACCATTGTTTTGTTCGACTGCTTGTTGTAATTGTCTGGATGCAATAACATCTTCTAGGTCTTCTAGTCGCTTTAAGTCTTCTACCGTCACAATGGCAGCTGCTGCTTTACCATGTCGCTCAATTACGATGCGTTCACCTGGGTTCGAGGTGTTTAGGATTAAAAAACCTCTTCAAAGTAAGGAGGTGTGGTAACTCACATCTTGCACCATTCTCAATAAGCTTAAAGAAACCGNGGCTTCTGTACGAAAAATCAACGTTTTATAGCAAAGTTTTTGTCAAGAAGCCCGCTTTCTAGGCCTGGTGCAAGATGTGAGGTAAGGTTTAATGAAGTTTGGGCTACTAATAGACATTCTCCATGCTCGACTCGGTTAAGCACGTCTTGGAAGTTTGCCCGCGCTTCTGTCAAGTTGATAGTATTTGTCATAAGTCAGGGTACACATGTACGGTGATTATATCTTTATATGGGGACAGGCGCCCCGCCTATCTCACAAGAGCTTGTATATAGCTAGCAAATAAACGTATTACCCTAGCTTGCTTATTATTGTATTGCGGAAAACAAATAAGCAGGGGAACCGGGAAGTTGTAAAATCTTTGTTAAATTGGACAAGCGCACCAGTCGGTTCCCGATGGTGAGTTTATGATCGGCTTCTCTTTGTAATAAGCACTACTTTAGGTACCTAGCATGACAGCAACAACCCCAAAGCCAGCTTCAGTTATTCCCAATTTTTGTGAAGGCATACAATATTTTGGGGAACCTTTGCCAGACTTTGATAAGTATGGAAAAGAAAGTGCATTAACTGGTAATGCCGTTGACCCCAGTGATGATGCGGCAGTATACCAGACACTTCTCTACGCCGATGCACTTCGTTACTTAACTTTACAAGTCACTGGTTCCAAAGCTTCAGGACACCCAGGTGGTTTTGCGAGTCAAGCTGAAGCTTATGCTGCTCTAGTCATGCTTGGTCACAAAAATATTGTTACCGAAGTAGGGCACCATGCTCCTGGTTTTTATAGTGCCATGTTCCTCGACCGTTCGCTCGAAGATATGGGCATTTCCACTGTGCAGGAGTTGCGCGATAGGTTCCGTGAAAAGCATGGACTGCTTGGACACCTTTCTGGATATATTCCTGGTATTTTGGCGCCAGCAGGTCCATTAGGGCAAGGGCAGCACTTTGCTATGTCAGCAGCGTTACTTCATCGCGATAAGCTTTTCCCTTTCACTGTGGGTGATGGTGGTTTGGGTGAACCTTATATCATGAGTTCGATGGGTCATTTTCATACTGCGTACCCAGATGTGACAAATTTCTTACCCGTATTGGTATGGAATGGTTTTAGCCAAGAACACCACAGTATGGTATCAACTAAATCTAACGCAGAGATGATAAACTACTGGCAAGGTAATGGTTTTGAAGAAGTTATATTAGTTGACGCAAAAGACTTTGACGATAAAAACCAGCCAGGTGATTACATTGATAGTACAGCTTTTTCGTTTGCAAAGCGAATAGAGTTTACTAAAGCTATTTTAGAAAATGTCGATAAAGCAGCGAAGTCAGCACTTGGTGGCAAATTAACCGTCTTCATTATTAAACAATTAAAAGGTGCTGGAGTTCACGCACGTGGTGCCAAGTCACACAACTTGTATCCCAAAGATACGCTTGATGCTCCTCACATTGCAAACGCACTCAAAGAACGTGCGTTACCTGCTGAAGTTTGGCAGTTAGTTAGAAGCAACTTAGAAAAAGCTGGTGGTGGTCCTGCTTCAAAAACTGCTGTCACCGAATTTGAGCTACCATTAGCTGATATCGGTGCCTTACCTTTAGAAGAATATGAAGTAGGTGGCGAAGCAAAAGTTTCTACCACAGCAATGGGAAGATTAGTAGGATTTGTTGGACAAAAAGACAAGAACTTCCTTGTCACCAACGCAGATGGTAACGAAGCATCGGGTATTGCCAATATCAATCAAGCGCTTAAAATTAATCACCCTGTTAAAGATGACTTGTATAATCAAGCACCTGGAGGTCAAGTTTATGAACCATTGAGTGAAGACGCTTGTGCCGGTCTAGCTGTAGGTTTGGCATTAATGGGCGCCAGAACATTATGGTGTTCTTACGAGTCATTTGCAATTAACGGGTTGCCAATTTTCCAAACAGTTACTCAAGCAATGGCTGAATTACGGCGCCAAACACCGTCTACAATTACGTTATATACAGCAGGCGCTTTAGAACAAGGACGCAACGGTTGGACTCACCAACGTCCTGAAATCGAAGCTTACTTTGCCTCAATGATGCGTAATGGAAACGTTTTTCCTGTATTCCCACCTGATGCTAATAGTATCCAGGTTTGTTACGATTGGGCGTTAACTACAAAGAATAAGGGAATTGTAATTACTGCGAGTAAATCACCTTTGGCGATTAGAACTACTTTTGCACAAACGCGCGAAGGTTTAGAAAATGGCGCCGTAGTTTTACAAGAAACTGCTGGAAATAAAACAGTTGTATTTGCAGTAATTGGTGATATGACATTAATTCCTGTTTATGAAGCTGCTAAGTCACTTCAAGAACAAGGTATAGGAAGTCGTATTGTTTCTGTTATTAACCCCCGTCGTTTGTATCGTTCTTCGGATGTCGCTTGGGATACTTGTTCTGAGCCTGATGGTGGGTTTATTGATAATGCGAAGTTTAATCAGTTGTTTGGAGGAGATGCTTTAATTGGTGTTACTGGTGGCGCGTCGGCGATCTTGGAACCTATTATGTTACGCAGTAATGCTGTGCGTGATACTTTTGCTTGGAAGCGTGGCGAAACTACCGCTAGTGCAGGTGAGTTGATGGCGTTTAATGGGTTGACTGCTGATGCTTTGGTTAAACGGGGGATGCAGTTGATTGGGTAGTTAGTAAGAGTGTAGAATGGGACGGGCAGGGATGCCCGTTCCACAAGAGACAAGAATTAAATTATTTTACTAATTGTTGAAACTCAGCAATTTTTTTAACAGTAACGGCTTATTTGTCTAGTCTATCTAAAACAGAAAAATCTTGGATACTATTCAATTGTGGTATTATTAAAAATGGGCGCCAAGTTAAGTTAAATATCTCAGATGAACTATCAATCAGGTAAGACTGCTTATACTGATGCACAAAAGTTGATGGTATCAGCACAAAAACGTTTGAAATCATAATAAAATCCCCCCAACCCCCTTGATAAGGCAGGGCTGATTGTGTTTCTTGTTCCCTCTTAATAACGAGGGCTTAAGATTGTGTTTCTTGTTCCCCCCTTATTAAGGGGTTAGGGGGGATCAACACTTTTTTTCACCAGCATATCCAACTCCAACTGCATTTTACTAACAACCATCTCATAACAATCATTAACATAAGCCTTATTTAACGCTGCTTCTGCACCATACTTTTCAAACACAATTGGTGGACACACTCTAGTATGAATAGTCACAGGTAATGGAATATTTGGTAAAGGTCCAATTCCTAATATCCACGGTAAGCCTAAATATACAGGAAAAACTTCGGGGTCTACATTAAATAGCCAAGGCATTCCCATTTTGTGTATTTGCTCAACGAAAGGATATATATCTGAAAGTATAATTAATGTATCATGGGCGCCTGTGGAAATCACAGGAATGATAGGTACATTTTCACGCAGTGCTAATTTAATAAAAGCTTTTCTTTCTGCAAAGTATATTTGATGACGTTGTGAGTGCAGTCTAAATAAATCTTGAGGTCCACCAGGATATACTAATAAACTGGCACCACTACGTAGTGCTGCTCTTGCCATACGTGGATGCGCGATAATTGCCCCTACTTTTGCTGCTAATTGTCCTATCTCTGGACTAACTTGCCAAGCTTTGGGATGCATTAACCCGTAAACCGGACGCTCTGCACCAAAGCGACGAAACCAGTCGTACATCATCATGTGCATATCTGGCGCCGCAATTCCACCGTTATGCGACCCAACAAGTAAAACTTTATCTTGACTAGGTATATTTTCCCAACCACTCGTTTGTACACGAAAGTAATAGCGGTACAGTAACTCCCAAATTGGCATTAATAATTTAATAAAATTTGTGTCTCGTTCCTGTAATGACCATCCCAAGCGAGGTTGAGTATTTTGCTGTTCCGACATTCAGGCTCCAGATAAGAAAAGGGCATGTACTATATTTAAAGCTCTTATCCCTAATAAGCGCAATCTGCACAGTTACTTTTTACTGCCTAATTCAACTTCATAGGTATTTCTCTCGAAAACTTTAAAACAACTTTACACGGAATGGGACGGCACCAGTAGGTAGCTACATATAAACTGCAATACAACTGTTGTATAACAAACATGACAGATAGGCAAATGAGCGAGCAAATTTTGCAACGCTACGAAGTACAGAAGCAGCTAGGTAAAAAAGCTGGTAGAAAAACTGTACTAGCGCAAGATACCCAAACTGGGCAAATGGTAATTATCAAGCTGCTAAGTTTCAGCAGCGATTTTGTCTGGGAAGACTTAAAGCTATTTGAACGAGAAGCAGAAACACTCAAATCACTTGCACATCCTGCAATTCCTAGTTATATTGACTATTTTGAGGTTGAAGAAGGTAATCGAAGTTGTGCGCTTGTACAAACACATATAGAAGGTCAATCGCTCGAAAAGTACATGCAGAATGGGCGGATATTTACTGAGGATGAACTTCAAGATATTGCAGAACAGTTACTTCAAATACTTATATATCTACACGAACAGCACCCACCTGTAATTCATCGCGATATCAAACCTAGTAATATCATTTTGGTGGAAAATTTAAAGGATGAAATTGGAAAAATATATTTAGTTGACTTTGGTTCAGTGCAAACGCTTGCTTCTAAGGCAGGTAAAACAGTCACAGTTGTTGGTACATATGGCTATATGCCACCTGAGCAATTTGGCGGTTATGCAACACCAGCATCAGATTTATATGGTTTAGGAGCAACATTAATAGCTTTGGCTACAGGAACTCATCCTGCTGACTTGCCGCAAAAAGACATGCGACTCAAATTTGCAAAGCTCGTTAACTTTACACCCGCATTTATAGAATGGCTTGAGTGGTTAACTGAACCCAGTGTTGAAAAAAGACTCAAAACCCCAATGGCAGCTCTACAAGCTTTGCTTACAGGACAGACACGAAGTGATGATAAATATATAACTTCTTATGCAACAGATACAGCAGAAGATGACAGTGCTATTACTCGACCTATAAATTCGGTGGAGTTATTTTGGCAAGCTTTATTATGTAGTACAGTAGTTGGTGGTGGAATGGTTGCACTCACAGCGGGGATATATACTACAATTTGGGTGCCAGGTATTGGAACTATTTTCGGGGCGTATGTTGGTGCTTTACTCGGTTTTCCTTTAGGTATTGTCAATGGAATTTTTATTGCATTAATTACAAGATTATTTTTCTTTCCACTTAAAAATGTTTCTTTATATCGACGTGTAGTGAAGATGAGCAGTACTATACTTAGCACTGCTATCGCGCTTAACTATTTTAAGGTTCTTCTTTATAATAATGCTAATCTAAATATTCAAGAATTCTTATTTTTGACTCTGGCGCCATCACTAATTACTGCATTATGTATGGGTGTTGCTAGTCGGTCAATTGTAAATTTTTATGAGACTAGACATCGACAAGTTAGAAGTCAAAGGTCTTATAGCTATTTTCAAGCTCAAGAAGAAGAATAAATATATAAATATAAAATTTTATATGAATAAGGAACTATTAAACAGCCGATATCAAATTCAAAGTGAACTAGCCAGACAAACTGGTAGACGCACGCTGCTAGCTAAGGATTTAGTATCTAATTCTCAAGTTGTTGTCAAACTGTTATATTTAGGGAAAGATTTTGATTGGCAAGAGTTAAAATTATTCCAGCGAGAAGCAGAAACTTTAAAAAGTCTCAATTATCCAGCAATTCCCCAATATTTAGATTATTTTGAGTTTGATACACCAAATGATAAAGGTTTTGGTTTAGTTCAAACTTATGTTGCAGCAAAATCTTTAGAACAGCATGTAGAAGCGGGAAGAAGATTTAGCTCAAAAGAAGTAAAAGAACTCGCGAGCGCTATTTTAGAAATTCTCACCTATCTTCATGAACAACAACCGCCTATAATTCACCGTGATATTAAACCTAGTAATATTTTACTTACAAACCGTTCAGGTAATAGCGTTGGTGAAGTGTATTTAGTAGATTTTGGCTCAGTACAAAATATCGCAGCGCAGGAAGGTGGTACAATTACTGTAGTGGGAACTTATGGATATATGCCACCTGAACAATTTGGTGGTAGAACTAAACCCGCATCAGATTTATATAGTTTAGGCGCCACTTTAATATATTTAATAACTGGAATGCATCCAACAGAGTTACCTCAGCAAGACTTACAAATTCAATTTCGCCAATTTGCTGATATAACTTCAGAATTAGCTGACTGGCTAGAATGGATGACTGAACCAAGTTTAAACCAAAGATATTCATCAGCACATATAGCTCTCGAAGCTATCGACAATCCGGCGCCGAGAACAAAAGCTATTATCAAAGAGCAATTACCAGATAAACCACCCAGTACAGAAATTTTCTTAAATAAAACAGATGAAAAATTAGAAATTATTATGCCACCAAAAGGCTTTGGTGCTGGTTTAATTGCGCTTATTTCTCTAGTTACACCTTTTACTTTAGGCATTCATTCTCAGGAAATTAATATTTTCAATCTATTTACATTATTAAGAAAAACAAATATTTCATTTGGAGATGTATTATATTTACTGCTTCAAATATCAGCACTTGGGTACTTAATTTATTTAATTGCATGGGGTTTGTTTAAGAAAACACAGATAGTAATGACAGCAAAGTCTATTACTGTAATTCATAAACTACTTTGGTTTAAATGGCACCGTAAATATTCTATTGATACAAGTACAATATCTCACGTCAACATCACGTTAAATTTAAAGAAAATAAAATCCAAACCAGAACTATTGCTAGTAGCATCCGGTATAACTTTACTTAAATTTAATAACTATAGTAATTTAACAGAAGCTGAACGCGCATGGTTAGCACAAGAAATAGAAAATTGGCTCAAGAAAAGTTAGGAGTTAGGAATGTAACTCCTCACTCCTCACTCCTCACTCCTAACTACTTACTAACTATTCCTGACCATTGGATTTTCTTTTCTTTTTCGCGACGGTAAGAGAAGAAGTATTCGGGAGTTTGAAAAGTGCAGTAGGGAGCGACAGCTATTTGTTCTGCGTCTATTCCCATATTTTCCATTTGTAGCACGTTTACTCTTCGCACATCTAAACGCACTTTACCTGGTTCTGGGTCGTTTAGTATTGGTGAGTTTGGTTGTTCTAGTAATGCTTCTACAATTTTATCTTCATTTTCTGATGATATTGTAGCGCCTACTTCAGCAGCAGTTTGTGTTGAAACTTGATAGACTTCACCTGCTATTGCTGGACCAAGTGCGATGCGTAAGTCTTCTAATTTACTACCTTGCGAAACTAAGCGCCCGATTGCTACTGGTATAATTTTTTTTGATGTTCCTCGCCATCCTGCGTGTACTGCTGCAACGGCGCCTGTTCTAATATCGGCTATTAATGCTGGTGTACAGTCTGCACTGGCTACCCATACTGCTTGAGAAGAGTTGTCACTAGCTATACCATCTCCATGTACGAGCGCAGAATCTCCATCTGTGTCAACATCATCACCACCTGTTGCCAGCTTATGAGCAATCTCTTGTGGGGTTAAGACAACATTACCATGTACTTGTTTAAGTCGATACCCTGAAACTTCGCTATGTAGTACATTGGTCAATTCTGTCGGTGGTCTTCCTACAAACTGTTGGGTAAAAAAACCGTGTGGAAACCCTTCTAGCAAACTGCAAGTTAAGTACGGCAGTTCAGACCAAGTACGCCAGTGCCATTCATGCATTGTTGGCTGCATCTTCAACTCACTAAGAATAAAAGTATAAATTTTGCCAATCAAGTTTATCTTGATAGTCCGAAATTTTACACTCCCTTAATGGATAAATTTTCAAAATTCTTGTAGAGACACAAACTTACAGGTGCATAAAGTGATTTTACTAACTCCCATAACACAACAAGAGTTTTCTAAAAGCGTACATAATACAAATCTACGTCATAAAATGAAAAAATCTTAATACTATCCGCAAATTCTAACGATACAACCAAGCTGCATCTTGATCAAGAGGTACGCTTAATTCAAGCTACTTTAGAAAGAGCTAAAAATTGAGAACATTTTGAAAGGCTCTAGGTTACAGCAAATTATAGAATATAGAAACAGAGAAGGCTTTAAAAAACTTGGTGGTTTAAATCAAGAAGAAAATACCTTTATTGATGCTAGCATCGCATGGCGAGAACAAACCATTAAAAGCGAAAAACAAAAGTTAGTTTTAAAGGGTTTGTTAATAGGAGTCACTACATTACTTGTATTCGCTGCATTGCTTGTATTTCCTGTAAGCGCCTCTAAAACCTGTCAGAAATACGCTTGGGACAAAGCCGACACAAGCCATTTTTTCGTAAACCAGGGTTTTGTAAGCCCTCAATCTCAAGCTAACATTCAGTGTTATCCTGTTTGAAAGTTAATTAGTACATTTATACTATTATTTTAGGCTTGATCCGCCCTAAAAAAGGGGGATTGTCTTTTTTGTGCTAGTTTAGCTTAGTCCTAATTGTATTAACTGCTGTGGTCGATAAACAAAGAATAGAAGCAGGTTTGGAGGCGCGGTTAAGTCGTTATTTACCCTTTTCGCTACATCTGTACGATAGCGTCACCTCTACAAATCAAGTGCTGTGGGAATTAATGCAACTAGGTAAACCCTTTGGAACAGTAGTAATTGCGACACAACAAACAGCAGGACGCGGACAATGGGGGCGCCAGTGGGTTTCATCTCAAGGTGGTTTGTATCTTTCTGTAGCAATAGCACCTAATATTGAAGCGCGCGATAGTTACCTGTTAACTTTTGCTACTGCCTGGGGAATTACTCAACAACTGCGAAACTGGAATATTCCCGTTGAAATTAAATGGCCTAACGATTTAGTTTTAAATAAATTGAAGTTGGGAGGTATTTTAACAGAAACAAAAATCAGTCATGGCAAAATCAGTCAAGCTGTGATAGGTGTTGGTATTAACTACTCAAACCCAGTCCCCACAACTGGAATTAATATGGAATCTTGGCTTATTGGCGCTACTAAAGCATTACCCCAAACAATTTATAGTATTGAAATACTCGCCGAAAAGGTTTTGCTTGGTATAGAATCCGGTATTGAATGTCTTAGCCAAGATGGAGTGGATGTACTCTTGCCAAAATACACAAGTTTATTGACAAATATTGGAGAAAGAGTGTACTTGGAAAATGTTTCGGGTACTGTAATTGGGGTAACATCTACAGGATGTCTCCATGTTCGCACCTTAAATTTTGATTCAAAATCAGTAGATACACCAGATTTGTTCTTGCCTCCAGGTACAATCAGTTTGGGCTATCGTAATTCATCAAAACAGTGAATGCAATTTGAATCAAATAAGAGTAAATTTTAATTAAATTTCCGAAAGTACCACTTAGAAGTAATCACTCGAAATATAGCAGTAGGACACATGACGCAGCGCAAAAACGCCCGTAACTCAAAAATTTTATGGCATCGCTCTTTAGGTGCCCAGAGCCTCTGTTGGCTAAGTAGTATTAGTCTAATGAGCAGTGGTTTGGTACTTGCTCAGACAGAATCGGCAATTGATAATATTGTGCCGACTACGGAAAATACGCAATCTTCTAGAGAATCGGCGCCAAAAGTAACAATAGAACGTAGCACTACCTCGTCTAAACAATCATCTAATCAAAATGATTTTTCTTCTCGTCGTGCAAGGCTTCGTGAAAGATTGAAAGGAAAAGTACAGGCACAAAACTCTAATAGTTCAAGAGTACGTACTTCCCAACAAGCATCAGAAACTATACAACGTTTACGCCAAGCTCGGAAAACAAACCAAAACGAGTCAGCACAACAAATTCCCCCAATCAGAAACTTAAGACCCAAAATTGCTGAGTCTCCACTAAATCAGGCGCCTTCCGTGCGTATTCGTAGAAGTATTGAAGCTACATCGCAACCTAGAGAATCGAAGCGCGAACAAAATGCTCAAGTGCCAAGTAAGTTACCTGAGATATCGCGAAATAACAAACCAGTTAATACTGCTGATATAGATAAACCTGCTAAAGATTACAACAACGCTTATATTGACCCTACAGACTACAGTACAGGAAATACAGGCAAATACGAATCTCCAGACACAGTAGTTTTAACCGAGCGTTCCAGTGGTTGCCGCGCCATTTTAGCAGCTGGTGGAGTGCGTGCTGATTGTCTCAAGACACCTATTGCTGCTTCGTTAAGAAGAGGTATAACTGGTTCTAATGGCGACAATGATAATAATGCCCAAACTGCCAGCAAGCCAAGCTGGATAAGGAAAAGTCAAAACGTTAGCATTGCAAGCGCAGTAAATGTAAGGCGCCCTGCTATCACTAGTACAACAAACTCAACAAGTGTATCTAAAGCTGGTGGGCAAGCTAGTTGGCGAACTCGAATTGCAGCAACTAATCAAAATGTAAGTAACGTAAATACTGTTAATGTAACTCGCAGTGTACCCCGCGCTCCATTATCTGTAGCAAGCGCTGCAATTTCATCAAACAAAAGTACTTACCATCCAAATCGATTTATTCCTTCCCCAAATAATTTTGCTCCATCACCGATACCATTAGGTGGCGCCCCCACACAAGATGGAGCGGCACTACCACCACCTGTTAACGCAGTAAACATGGCACCGCGTGATAGCAGAGTTGCATATAATATTCCATTAGAATCAACTTTGCCCCGCGTACCTTATTCGGGTTCCACAATTGCTTACAACACCAACGGATTAATATTCCCTCTGTCAATACCAGCGTCTATCACCTCGATATTTGGTTGGCGGAATCATCCAATTACAGGGCAGAGTAGATTCCACTCTGGTACAGACTTAGGTGCTGCAATGGGTACACCAGTTATTGCCGCTTTTACAGGTCAAGTTGAAGTCGCTGACTTTGTTGGTGGTTACGGTTTGACTGCTGTTCTTAACCATAACGGCGCCGTACAAACACTTTACGGGCATATGTCGCAACTCTTCGTGCAACCAGGTCAATGGGTACAACAAGGTACAGTCATTGGTTTAGTTGGCAGCACAGGAGCTTCAACGGGCCCCCACCTACACTTTGAAGTCCGTCAGCTTACACCCGAAGGTTGGGTAGCGACAGACCCAGGTATACACTTACAATACGCTCTTACGCAATTAATGCAGTCCATACGTACCGCACAGGTACCTCAAAATCAACAGTAAAAATTGCGGTCGTAGAGACGCGATGTTCCTAGCGTCTCTACATTTTTGTTATGAATATCCATTTTCTGCTAGAAACGCTGACGTAATGTTATAATCGTCGGCGTTTTCGGTTTCATTGTGGGTATTTCTACCTGAAATCAAGAATTTTTCGACGTATTTGCCCAGAATATCACCTTCGAGATTTACTGGACTACCAGGCGCCAATTGGCTTAAATTGGTTTCTTTGTAGGTTATTGGAATAACAGCGACTTTAAACTGCATTGCCTCACTATCATACTCAGCAACAGTCAAACTAATACCATTTATAGCAATACTTCCTTTAGGCACTATATACCTAGCTATGGAACTTGGCGCCTGAAAAGTCATTTCCCAGGAAGTAGCAGTTTGCCGGGACTCTAATAATTGCCCGACACCATCCACATGTCCCATCACAAAGTGACCGCCAATTTTACTACCAACTTTTAGGGAAGCTTCAAGGTTAACATATTGGTTTTGCGTTGACATAGTACCCAAAGTTGTTCTCAAGAGCGTTTCAGGTGAAGCAGTTGCCACAAATCCATCATTTGATATTTTCTCTACTGTCAAACAGACCCCATCAACTGCTACACTATCGCCATATGCTAAATCTTGTAAAATAACATCTAACGAATGGCTGATAAATGAAATCTTCCAAAAATCCCCCCCTAGGGGCTTAATCGTTCCTAACGCTTGAATTAATCCTGTAAACACGGCTTTTCTTGATTCTTACTTGATTTACTATGAATTCTAGCTGCTATAAACTAGTAAATATCGCGTTGCGCTCAATTGTTTAAGTATAATTTCTAACGCGATTTTGTATACGGTTATCAATACATGAACAAAGAATTCAAGGCATACTTGGGTAAGTAGATTATTGTCAAACTAAACTAACTAGACTTACTCTGGTATTTACATCAAATAGGGAGTTTAATAGAAGCAATTATAGCGAGTAAAAGCTTATGTTTACGTTCACCTTAATCATTCCTATAAATGGGTATGATTTGTTACATACTTCACGAAGCGCTCAAAGGATTGTAGAGGCTTGACAGATGATTGAAATGAAAGTCGCTGGTATAGCATTAGATGCCATCACCCGCAGCCCAATAGTACTCCTCAAGGATAGTACAGACCGTCGTGCTTTGCCCATTTACATTGGTCAGGAACAAGCGCGAGCAATTATGGCGCCGTTGGAGAACCAGAAACCTCCTCGACCCTTAACGCACGATTTAATAGTCAGTATTATTGAAGCATTGAATATGACGCTAGAAAAGGTTATTATTCACTCGCTGCAAAAAGACACTTTTTATGCGTCTTTAATCTTGCAACAAGGGGAAACCCGTAAAGAAATCGACGCGCGTCCAAGCGATGCAATTGCTGTGGCTCTCCGTACAAATGCGCCTATTTGGGTGATGGAGGAAGTAGTCGCTGATGCATCAATACCCGTAGACCGAGATGCCGACGAAGCTGAACAGCAAGCTTTCCGCGATTTCGTCTCTAACCTTCGACCCGAAGATTTAATCAAACGCTTCGGAAGTAATAGTTAGAAGTGCGCTCTTGCTGAGTGCTGAGTGCTGAGTAGAAAGTAAAGTTATAATTGATAGCTCATAACTCCTAACTCATAACTCTTAACTCATAACTTTTAAAAATGCAATACCGACGCTTTGGGAAAACTAATCTCAGTTTGTCTGTCTTCTCTTTAGGGACTATGCGCTACTTGGGTTCAAAGGAAATCGCGCAGCAGATTATCTTGAAAGCGGTGGAGTTGGGAATAAATCATATTGAAACAGCCAGGGGTTACGGTAGTAGTGAGGAGCATCTCGGTGGTGCTATTGCTTCTGGGTCAGTATCTCGCGACCAAGTTTATATCACCACCAAAATCCCACCCACACCAGATGCGACTTCGATGCGTCGGTACATTAACGAATCTTTAGAACGGTTAAATCTTGATTATTTAGACTGTTTAGGTATTCATGGTTTAAATACTTGGGAACACCTTGACTGGGTAAAAGCTGAAGACGGTTGTATGCAAGCGGTACAAGAAGCTATTGCTGATGGTCACATTCGGCATGTTGGCTTTTCTACCCACGGTTCGCTCGAACTAATTCTTGCCGCTATAGATACAGACTTATTTGAATTTGTCAATATACATTATTACTATTTTTTTCAACGTCACGCAGCAGCTATTGAGCGTGCAGTAAAGAAAGACATGGGCGTGTTTATTATCTCACCTGCTGACAAAGGCGGGAAATTATATACGGCGCCGCAAAAACTCCAAGAAATTTGTCAACCTTTTACTGCATTAGAACTAAATTACCGTTTTTTACTTAGCGATGCTCGGATTACAACATTAAGTGTAGGCCCTGCAACTTCAGAAGAGTTAATCGAACCGTTGCGTATTGCTGAGAGTACTCATGAGCTGACACAAAAAGAAATTGAGGTGTTACAGCGTTTAGATTTGCAGCTTTCTTTGAGTTTAGGCGCCGACAAATGTAGTCAATGCTATGCTTGTTTACCATGTCCAGAAAACATTAACATACCCGAAGTATTGCGATTAAGAAACTTAGCCGTAGCGTATGATATGACTGATTACGGACAATATCGCTACGGCATGTTTGAAAACGCTGGGCACTGGTTCCCAGGAATGAAAGCAGACAAATGTACAGAATGTGGAGAATGTTTACCCAAGTGTCCTGAAAATTTAGATATTCCTATCTTGTTATACGATACTCACGAACAACTCAAAGGCAAAGCAGGCAGGAGACTTTGGGGTTGACGTAGCACTCTTACCGTTAAGAGTGCAGTGAATCGTTTGCTAGCCATTGCTCTACTCTTTTGGTGTAAGGAAA
Organism: Calothrix sp. HK-06; assembly: GCF_001904745.1. Classification (GTDB taxonomy): domain Bacteria; phylum Cyanobacteriota; class Cyanobacteriia; order Cyanobacteriales; family Nostocaceae; genus Dulcicalothrix. The sequence goes on along the minus strand of NZ_MRCD01000022.1, from coordinate 27,845 downwards.
TAAAAATTCCATGAGGTGACCTAAAGACATAGAACGCTGTTCCTCAACAAACATTAAGGGCAGGAGTGCAACTAGTCGTAAAACGCCGGAGATAGCGAATAGCACTAACAAACCACTAGCACCAACTCCCGTTGCAAGAAAGCTGCCAGCAGTAATTCCCGCTGCTCCAGTCAAACCAGCAACGGCGCCCGAAAGCCCAAAATAAGAGGACTGATGCTGTAGCGGCGCCACTCCCATAATGAGATTGTTAGTACATAAATCAATCGCTGCCCAGGTTGCACCATGAAGCACATGCAACAAAGGAAACAATACCCACATAGTCATTTCATGCTTTCCAGTAAAGAGCCACAATAGAGGTGTGACTGCCACCAAAATTCCTACCAATAATAGGAGCGGACGGTTGCCGATTCGGTCGGCTACTTTACCCCAAAGTGGGAGCATCAGCATGTTAGCAGCCCCTGCTAGACCGTTATAAATTGTAACTACACTAATATCGATATGTAAGTTATCAAGCATATAGAGGTTAAAGAAAGGAGCGCTGACATTTACAGCAAAGCACCATATAGCTAGGTAGAAGACAAACTTCAAATAATTGCCATCTTTCAAAACGGTAGTATCTATTTTCTTCCGTTGCGATGAAGTATCGCCATCCGTCGCTTTTAATAACTGTGGGTTGACATCTTTCATCAAGAATTGACTTAACAGACTGATAACACCAAGCACAATTCCTAATGTCAGTACGGCGCCGAAACCTTGAGCTGTTCCACCAGGCCAAGCTGATACAGTAAAACCTAACAATGGCACACAAATAAGACCTGTTAAGCTTAAAAGACTGTTACGAAAACCAAAGTACCGTCCCCGTAACTGTCGTGGTACTAATATAGCTGTCCAGCCTGACCAGGGAGCGCGACCAAAAGCTTCAATAATATTAGTAATCCAGACAACTCCCAACGTCAACTGCACTACTTGACAGCCTGTAATTTGAGACGAACTAACTAACCAAATCAGTGGTAAAAGAATCAGCCACATTAATCGCGACGAAGCAAAAATGATTAAAGTATACCAGCGGAAGCTAGTAAATCGCTCTAACAAGTATGCTCCCAACGGTTGGACTAGATTCACCAGTTGAGGAATAGAAGCAAGCAGACCAATTTGCACACAATCTGCACCTTGCTCTAACAAGAAATTAGTCAGCAAGGCGCCGCCGATAATACTATAAAAAATAGTAGCAAAGATGCTTTCGACAGTTAACGCTTTGAGACTTGTCCGAATTTCCGGCTTAGAAATTTTCAAAGGTAGTTTTGAAGTTACAGGAACTACGGTCTCCATTACTACCACATCTTGCGATATTTCGTGAATGGGAAGAGAAGTTACTTCTGTTAAAAAGTCGTCACCTTGGTTATTAGACATATTAAACAGCAGAAAATCTTATATAAAGGAATCATTTGACTCTAGCCAAAAAAAGAAAGTTGATAATAGAAATCAACTTTTTTAGCTTTTGGAATGGTTGTATAGCTATCAGCGTAACCCAACGTAAAATTCCCAAATGTAGAACACTGGATAAGGCCATATCTACATTTGGGAATTTTTGACAATTCCTGAACGGACTATTACAATAAACATATTTGTACTTGTTTACACCAATTTAATCACTTATAATAATGAAAAGATAAATCAAAATAATCTTACTTAAGAGTTATTCTTTTATTAAGCAAATTTGTGTGCTTTAATACTTCTAGACTAGTAGTCCATATATACTAAATAGTACAAAAATTAAAGTATAGGCATGAAGGCATACTTCCATTGCTTTGGAAGGCGCCTTTTCAACAAAAGGCAATCGATAACAAGTGTGCATCTCGATGGGCATCAGGCACTTTTGTAAAAACTCTGGCGCCTTGTGAAACAGGCGTGAAAAGCGAATTGTGAGGATGAGCGCTCAGGTTATCTGCCTGCCCTAGTACCACAAATCCCTTATGAGTCAAACTGAAATGAAAGCGAACTAATACCCGGATTTGAGCCTCTTCCATAAAATAAATGAGCGTACTGCGATTTAAAAGCAAGTCAATTCGTGGAAAAGGGGCTACTTGAATAGACCGCATTGACAAGAATAATTTCAAGCTGACTCAGGAATTTATTGCAGATATGCTAGGTGTGCGCCGTTCTGGCGTTACCCAAACAGCCCAAAAACTTCAGGAGAAGGGTCTGATTCGCTACCATCGCGGCAATGTTGAAATTATCGACCTGCAAGGGCTAGAAGCCTTTGTGTGTGAGTGTTTCAAGACGGTTAAAGAGGAGTACGACTGCTTGCTTGGCGAAAAGCGCGAACCTTTACCGTTACCGTAAGGTGAAAGTTTTGGTCTACTGAGTATTAATTGTTAGTTAGTAACACCTCCACTAAGGTTGGTAATCACACGCTCTAAGCCAGCAACAACTCGCGCCAAACGCTCGTAGTCAACTTTGTCAGGAGTATCTTGCTGAGTATGGTAGTAAGGTAGCGGAAGGGCGCGGTGTCTGTAACCATAATTCCTGGATATCCCTGCTGCCAGAATGACCATGGGTCAGACCAGCTAACGCCAGAAATCTCACCAGGGAGAGCAGCAGCTTTTGACGGAAATTGAGTATGGCTGCGGAATGAAGCAACAACATCTCTAACGAGGGCGCCGGAAGCAACATTACCAATAAAGGCGATGAAATTTCCCTGTAAAGGGTAGACACCATCAAGGGGAGCGGGATATTTTTGAGAGCCAATTTTATCAGAGTAGTAGCCCAATGTTTCAAGACTAAGCATAGCAACAATTTTTTCATTGCGGTGTTTGCAGCTTTTGGCATAGACCAAACTTCTCATATTTTCTGAAAAGAAAAAAGGTGGCTCTTCATTAACAAACTCTACAAAACGTAGCGTGCGGGCAGGTTTTTTACCAGCGAACAAACGAGCAAGTTCTAAAGTGGCAGCGGCGCCAGTACCATTATCATTTGCTCCAGGACTGTTATATACCGAATCATAATGCCCGCCAATAATCACAATTTCATCTGGTTGGCCAGTACCAGGAATTTCAACTTCAAGATTATAGTAAGTTTGGTTATCAATTGTGTATCTCTGTCGTTTAACCAAATAACCAGCTTCAGCAAAGGAACTATCAAGAAAATCTGCCGAAGAAGCCAAATTTCTATAGTGCTGATAGTTACGTTCTCCAATATCACTGGCAAATTTTTCGACATGATGCCTCATAGAATCTTGTAATGTGGCTTCAAACTGAGTCAGTGGTGGTAAATTGCCCCTGAAGCTTTCCCCTGGCATCCGACGAATCATAGTAAAGATTATCCAACTAATCAAACTCATAACAATAATTACTAAGCGATAGCCCCAACTTCTATCTGAAGAATGAGTAAAAAGTTCGCTCCCAGAAATATATATTTGTCTCTACAATTTTTTACAGCTTGATGCGAAAGTCAAGTTGGCTGGATGAGGTGACACCGACGCTCCAACCTGTTCCTGGAATTGATTTAAACAATTATAAAAAGACTTTAATTGAACGGTTTTCTAATCCCAAAATTTGCGATCAACTGCCGCGTCTGTGCCTGGGTGGGTCAGCCAAAATTCCTAAGTTTGTTTTGGGGTCGCTCCGCGATAAACTAAAACAAGGAGGCGCCATAGATTACCTTAGTTTGACGGTTGCTGCTTGGTGTAGATACCTTAGTAGTCATGATCAGCAAGGATAACCTATAGTCATTGATGACCCATTAGCAGATATTCTTACTCAACGCGCGTCCGGTAGTGGATTAGACCCCAGATCGTTGCTCAATATTTCTAAAATTTTTGGAGATTTAGTAGAGGCGCCACGTTTCGTTGAGACTGTTACTGACCATTTGCTCCGTTTACACGAGTTCGGTGCAAAAGAAACACTGGTGCAACTTTTAAGATAGCTCATGTGAGGATTGCTGTAATGCTGCTTGGCATAGATTTAGGAACAGGCTCTGCTAAGGTATTGCTCCTAGGAACCGACGGAACCACTATAGGTGAAGCCTCAAGCTCCTATTGTGTTCATGCACCTTACCCAGGATGGGCTGAGTCAGCGCCATCCGATTGGTGGTTAGCGGTTGGTAAAGCTGTCAGGAAGGCAGTGGGAAATCACACCGCTCAAGTACAAGCGATAGGACTTTCAGGGCAGATGCATGGTGTTGTCCTCGGTTCGGAGTCAGGTCAGCCTTTGCGTCCTGCTATCCTTTGGGCAGATACTCGTAGTAGTACCATACTTAGTGCTTATCATGACCTCGATGCCACTATTCTAAAACGATTGGGCAATCCGATTACAGCAGGAATGGCTGGCTCAACCTTGCTGTGGCTACGAGAACACGAACCTACTGTCTATACCGAAGCGCGTTGGGTACTTCAGCCAAAAGATTGGCTACGGTTACGGCTAACTGGAGAAGTTGCAACCGAACCATGTGATGCTAGTGGCACTTTGCTTTACGATGTTGTGTCGGACAATTGGGCAAAGGATGCAATAAGAGCGCTGAATCTACGTTGTGATTGGCTGCCAAAAATTATCCCCTCTAGTGCAATCGCAGGTCACCTGACGGCTATTGCTTCAGAGCATCTTGCCTTAAAAGTTGGCTTACCCGTTATCGCTGGTGCTGCGGATACGGCGGCAGCAGCACTTGGTAACGGACTACTACAACCCGGTTTGGTTCAACTAACCATCGGCACAGGCGCCCAAATTATTACACCCCGCTCCCAGCCAATTATGGATCCTCATGGTCGTACACATCTATATCGATCTGCCGTACCTAACGGGTGGTACACCCTGGCAGCAATGCAAAATGCTGGGTTAGCCCTTGAGTGGGTGCGAGGTATCCTTGGCTTGAGTTGGCAACAAGTCTATAGTAAAGCGTTTTCTGTTCCCCCTGGATGTGAAGGCTTGACATTTTTGCCTTACCTCACAGGTGAGCGAACTCCACACCTTGACCCCAATATACGCGGCGCCTGGGTGGGGCTTGGGCTTCATCACACCCAAGCGCACTTGATGCGCGCGGCTTTAGAGGGAGTTGCTTTTGCTTTACGACAAGGTTTTGAGGCACTTGAGGCAACAGGTGTAAAAGCGACACAACTGCGATTAGCAGGTGGTGGAACGGTAGAAATGCTTTGGCAACAATTACTGACTGATGTATTAAAAATACCCCTCTACACAACTACAGTTGCCGCCGCTTCCGCGCGTGGTGCTGCTCTACTAGCGGGTATAGGAGTTGGCGTATACATAGATGCTAATGACACGAGCAAACTGGCAGCCACACCAACGCTTGCTGCAACTCCCCAACCAGTTGATCAGCTCCTAGAAGAGGCTTGGGTACGATATCAATCGCTTTATCCACGACTTGCAAAAATGTAAGAATTATGCCTTAAGGGGGGAAGTAGTAGGAAGTATTTACAAATACATATTTAAGAATGAGGCTGTTTAACATCAGCCAATAAAAATATGATTAAATATAAATTAAATATAAGGGACAGTTCAAAACTGACTTTTGGGAGCGCGCGCTCAATGGTACGAAATTGATGACAAAAAAACTACGTCAAGCTCTTATGTTCATCTTACCGTCTCGTCCAGTCAACTCATAATTAAGAGAAATTATGTCCACAAAGAAACATACAAAGGTAGTAAGCAGCACACCTGGACGGACGCGATTCAGAGTTCCTGTAAATCATCGTAACGAGCATGATATGAAACGTGTTGTTAGTAGTTTACAACAGTCGGATGGTGTTCATAACGTTGAGTACAACGTCAAAACAGGTAGTATTCTTGTTAATCACGAACATCACCAAGGCAAACTTGAAGATATCAAGGATGTTATGCGAGATTTAGGCGTAGTTTTTGCCAATGTTACAGGCACCAGTGAGCTTGTATCAATTGGTGGTGAATCACGAGAAAGTATAGATTTGCTCGAAGCTGTTTATGATTTGAATACACGACTAAAACGAACAACCAACGGTATTATTGATTTACGATTCATATTACCCTTTGGGTTAGCTTGGTTGGGTACTTTCCAATTAATGAATTATGGACTGCAATTTGAGTTGATTCCTTGGTACGTTTTGTTTTACTTTGCCATTGATACATTTATTCGGCTCAATTTTTCTCGTCAGGCGCCCATTGAGAACAGTTAAAAACGCAGTACTAATAACAGTAGGGTCAATTAGTTTAGTTGTTGGGGTAGTGGGTGTCATCCTTCCCCTACTTCCTGGAACTCCTTTTTTAATTTTGTCTGCATTCTGCTTCAGCCAAGTCGAATGGTAAAATTTAAATAAGTAGGTTGGGTTTTTCCAACCTATAATTTTACCAAAAAAAAAGTTTCTAAATTGCACTACTATACTTTTTTTCCCGTAGGAAACAAAACTTTTAACAGAGAAATTTAGCTCATTTTAATACAATACCTGTAATTGGCGCCATTGGTGGGCAAACGGGCACGAAAAAGCGCGAGCTAGTAATGTTGTGAGTATTGAATATGTCAGATGGTGAGAATTCTTTGTTGGATATCGCTGAAAAATCTGGTTTAGAATTTGATTTAATTAAGGGAACTGCAGATAGACTTATGCTTGGGTAACATTGCAAAAATATCAAGATGCTAAAAATCGCGGTGTCGAACGTCCTCGCTTACCGTTGTTAATTCCTCTAATAAGTAATATCATGTTTGGTTAAATACTTATAATTTATTTAATTTCGGTTTCACTACTATAAGCTTTCACCCAACCTACGCGAACGAATTGTATTATAACTAATCATCCTGACTTGATATAATTACTGCTTAAATGTAGAATAAATTTCTGCGTACAAATAATTGTAAATTAAATCACTACTTTAGCTTGACAAACACTGAGGTTGAATTTATGCTAATATTTGAGAATAAGGCAGTAGTTAATGATTTGCTTATTAATAATGACTGGTATACGGCAGTTATATAAGTGACAGCGCGATTAAAAGTTTTAGTAACAATTATTTAATTAAAATTATACTAAATATATTGTCACGACTGTTATGGTTAATTGCTTTCGTCAAGCTATAGTAATTAAATAGAACTGTATGAGCATTAAAACTAAAAACTTTATAAAATATGTTACTTAACAATCGCTATCAAATAAAAAGAACATTAGCAACTGGAGGATTTGGTGAAACTTTCCTCGCAGAAGATATTCAAATGCCTTCAAATCGCTCTTGCGTAATTAAACAATTAAAACCAATTCAAAATAATCCTCAAATTTATCAGCTAGTTCAAGAGCGCTTTCAACGTGAAGCAGCAATATTAGAAGAGCTAGGTGGCAAGCACAATCAAATTCCGAATTTATATGCTTACTTCCAATTGAATGGCTTATTTTATTTAGTTCAAGAATATATTGATGGCGAAACCCTAGCAAATAAAGTATCAAAACAAGGAATTATAAGTGAAAGTATTGTTAGAGAAATATTATTACGCTTATTGCAATTACTTGACTATATCCATTCAAATCGCATTATTCACCGAGATATTAAACCTGATAATATTATTTTGCGATATAAAGATGGTTTACCAGTGCTGATTGATTTTGGTGCGGTAAGGGAAGTTATGGGAACATCTGTTAATTCTCAAGGTAAACCAACAAGTACAATAGTGATTGGTACACCTGGATATATGCCAAGTGAACAGGCAATGGGTAGACCAGTTTTTTCTAGTGACTTATATAGTTTAGGTATTACTGCAATTTATTTACTAACTGGTAAATACCCAGAAGAATTAGAAACAGATTCTCGCACAGGCGAAATTATTTGGCATCATCATGCTTTTAATGTTAGTCCTACACTTAAATTTGTAGTTGATAAAGCAATATCTTATCATCCACGGGAGCGCTTTGCGACTGCAAAAGAAATGCTGGAAGCATTACAAAATGGTTACGTACACTTACCGGAGCAAACATTAGTAAATACAGCAGTAGTTCAACCGAATCCTATTTATGCTTCTATCAATAAATCAAAGGGAATAAATCCTATTATTGTAGGTATCTTGAGTGCAGGCGCCTTAATTAGTACTTATGTTATTGCCAGCATGATGCTAACAAAAACCCCACAGACAGTAGTACAACAACCACCAAGCCAATTAGATTCAACAAAAAACCCTCAACCCTCTCAAGATACCCTATTACCAGCATTAAACACTCCAAAAACTAGTGATGAAACTCAAGCTTCTCAAAATACTACGACTAATAAAACAGCAATAATACCATCACCCCTACCAAAAACTAGTGATGAAACTCAAGCTTCTCAAAGCACTACGACTAATCAAACAGCAATAACATCATCACCCCTACCAAAAACTAGTGATGAAACTCAAGCTTCTCAAAGCACTACGACTAATCAAACAGCAATAACATCATCACCCCTACCAAATTCTCCTAAGCAAACTCAAGCTTCTCAAAGTACTACGACTAATCAAACAGCAATAACATCATTACCCCTACCAAATTCTGTACAGCAGGAAACCAAGTTGAGTAACACTCAAACAAGTCCCAATACTTCCTTACCATCCCCAAAAACCGAAGTAGTGAATTACTATAATGATATTAACAGCGGTAACTATGAATTTGCATGGGATAGATTACCTAAAGCATTGCAGGAAGATACAAAAGTACATCCAAACGGATATGCATCCTTCGCGGGTTGGTGGAAAACAGTTAAATCAATTGATGTGCAGCAGGTAAACGTAATAGAAACCAATTCTAATAATGCTGTAGTGAATACTCGTCTTACCTATAATATGAAGGCAGGTAACACTATGCCTATTTCTTTAAGCTACACACTGTCCTGGGATAATCAAACACAGAAGTGGAAATTTCTAAAAATTAAATAAAATTAAGTCCATATTCCAGAGTCAGTGGAAGAACTTAACCCCCAAGTACCAATTGGGAGTTCTAGCTAGTTATTTTTATTTAGTTCTCTTATAGAGGACTTTCGCTGTTAGCATAGGAATTGCATTCCTATGCGGGTCGCAATAAAGTTTAAAAATCTATAATTATATCGAAATTATAGATTCTACCCTGCGGGAAAACTCCGTTTACGCTGCGCTCAGAATGACATTTTGTGAACATATTTTGACATTACACTCGTTCAAATAAATCTAGTCGATATTGTTCTTCGCGTTGACCTTTGAGGTGTTGTAACTGGGTTGGCGCCAATTCTAAGAACGAGTCATGCACTTCATCACCATTTAAAGGGTAATCGCGTGCGTATTCTGTCCAGTGTACCAGCAGTAAATTTCCTCCTTTAATGAGATTGTTTAAAATTGCGGTTTGTGCTTTCTGTAAATCTTCACGACACCAGTAGTAACCAACTTCTGAGATTAAAATTAAATCAAAGGTTTCTTGAGGAAATTGTTCTGGTACCCGCATGAGTTCAAAACGGACTTGGGGTAGTTTTTTACAGCGTGCGCGTGCTTGTTCTTGTGCTATTTTTGATACTTCTACTGATAGTAATGAATCACAGTAAAGCGCCAGTTTTTCGGTTAATATTCCAATAGAACCGCCTATTTCTAATGCGGATTGATAACGCGGTTTAGCTAGGGCATTAATAGTGTTAGTATATTTTTTAGCTTCATATTCACTTGTTTCAAACTTCCAAGGGTCAGGGTTAGTAGTATATAGAGTTTCAAAATAACTTGGTGGCAGGGAATTTTTTTGTACTTCTTCGGGTTTATGGGGTTTGGGAACAGTAGCTGTATTTAAGGCATCAAAGAATGCTTCAATATCTAAAAAATTTGTGGCGCCTACAAAAGGTAATTGTAGTTGTATAGCTGTTAGTACATCCCAAATACCATCACCTACACAAACGATTTTCTCAAATTTTTGTTGATTATATGCTTTTTTTGCTCTTTCTATTGCTGTTGTGACAATTACTTCGCGCGAGTAACTATCATCAGCAGTCGCGATTGGAAATTGTGTAACGTCTAAACCTGCTGCCTGTAACTTCATTAAAGCAGAACGGCGCCATCCTCCTGTTGCAAGTGCTATTTTCCAATCTGGCAATGAGAATATTTTCTGTAATATTACATATGCACCAGGTATCTCTGCAAACATGTCTGGATTTGTTGAATAACGTTGGTTTAATAATTCAACAAACCGATGCTGAAGTTTTGATAAGTCGTCAAGAGATGGCGCCCGGTCAAATTTTTCATGGAATATTTGTAAGGTGATACCAGAGTCTGTAGTGTGTCCATACGTACTCCAGCTTGTATTTATTTGGGTGATTTCAAATACATCTTTAAAAGCTTGGACGAAGCACTCTGTGTCTACATGGTTGGTTTTGGTTAACGTTCCGTCAATATCAAATATTATCAGTTTCATATTTAATTAGGGAATAAGACTGGCAACGGATAGAACGGATGTACAGGATAGATCATCTGTTACATCCGTTACATCCGTTGCTAACTGGTTACTTCTATATACATTTCCCAAGGGTGGGTGAAGTTGCAGAGCATTTCGGGTGTGAGAATAAATGCTTCGGGGTCGTCGTCAATTAAGTTTGTGGTTTGGGAACGGTAAGCTGTTATTGCTTTTTCTTTTAATGTCAGCATTTTACTTGTATCTAGGCGCCAGCACTGTACTTCACCCATAAATCCCCGTTGAGATGGGTCCCAGTCCCAGATAGGATATTCAATTACACGTGGTTTTTTAAGTACATTAGTTGCGTCATGAATTAAATTCCAAGTCGCGCGATGGTCTGGATGGGGGTCTTGGCGCCAGGGTAAAAATATAATTTGCGGTTTTAACCCCGCTAAATACACACGACAAGTATCAGTTATATTTTTATACTGTTTCGATACTGAACCATCTTGTAAACCTAAGAACGTTACAGATTTTTTTTCCACTCCTAGCAAATGTAAAGCTGTTAGTGTTTCATTTTCCCGTAAGGCTTTTAGTTCTGGCGCCGGATATTTTATAGAATTAGGATGCGATAAGGTACCATCGCTAACTATTAATACGCGCACATCGCAATTTAGGGCACGTAATAAAGCAATGGCGCCTCCACAACCTAATGTCTCATCATCTGGATGAGGTGCAACAATTAATGCTGGACTTGCGGCAATTTCCTCTATTGTCTTTATAGGTAAGACATAAGGATTTGCTAGGGGTGATACTTCAAGGACTTGGTTACTCATACCACAATGAATGAGCAGGATTGTTTTGACTTAATGAATATTGTCCAACGCTGGAAACTGCTGCATCAAATGCTGGTTGACGCAGGTACAGCGTTAAATCTCTTATTACCCGTTCCATTTGATGCGGTGGTAGTAAACCACGAGTACCAACCGAACGTGTACACATCTGAATTACATCAATACAGATTTGTTCAATTGTACTTCGTACCATGTTGGCGTAGGCGACCAACTGATCCACTTTCGGATGTGGTTGTGTTGGATAACCGCCAAAAATTGGAGCATAGTTTTCTATTACCTGTGCGGCACCTTTTAACCATAGATTCCCGCTTTCAACTGCCATTGCCATTCTTGCCACACGCTCTTGTTGGTATGGGTCGTTTGTATAGTCCAATTTTTGAAGGTACTCGCGTGTTAAGTTAAACAACGCTTCGGCGCCACCTAGTTGAACAGCGGCAAAACGTACAACTCCCGCAGATAGCCAAGGTTGACGGTAATAATCTCCTGGGTTCGCAATTAATGAACTTTGTTCTAATTCAACTCCAGTAAAATCTATTTTATAACTAGCAGTTGCGCGCATTCCATTTGGTTGCCACCAACAAGGGTCACTAACTGTGGCAACTTCTTCCATTGGGACAATACACATCTGCCAAGTTCCATCTGGTAAGGCACCGTTTACAAATGGTCTTTCTACAAAGCCGGCGCCAGAACAAAATGTTTTAGAGCCTTCAAGTTTATATTTACCGTTATCAAGCGGAATTACTTTTACACCATCGTTGGCTTCAGCATTCCATACACCAAATATTTTACCATTGCGGGCATCTGAAGCATACATTTGTATTTGTTCATTACTGCCCAAAGTTTGAATTAATTGCAGTGCATTAACATGTCCTTCGTAAACTCGACCCACTGCTAAATTACCGCGTCCAATATGCTTGAGCAACATTAACGTTTCATAAGTTACAGAAGCATCAAAGCCAGCACCCCACCCTCCTAATTCTCGCTGCAACGGTGCTGCGAGTAAACCGTTATTCGCTATTAATTCAAACTCGCGTTGTGGGAAGGCGCCATTTACATCTACATTAGCTGCGTTTGCTGCAGAAAAGTCAGCAATTTCCACAGCGCGCGTGAGAGTTTGAGTAATGGTAGGGCAAAGCGATTGAGCCAGGGCGAAATCTTGTAGTGGTTGAGTAGTAATAGTAGCCTTGTTCATGTAACGCTTAATAGTATTATTGACGACAATAAATAATTACAGGTGCCTGATGCCTCTATCTAGTGCGTGATTTTTGGGTCTGACTCATGGAAGGTATTTATTAATCAAAAGTTTAAAATAAGCTTTGAATCTACGTATTTATACTAACGATTTCTCTTTAATTTCATTTATACTGTATAATATAAAACTTAGTATTGCTGATTTAAAGAAACATGGGCATATTTAATAAAATCAGAGCGACTTTTGAGGAATATATTATATTTAACTCAGAAGCAAAGCAATTAACTTTAAAGAAAAAAACAGTTTTACTTCTCTGTGAACAAGCACAATCTAGAGTTGAGCAGTTAAAAAGCTTACAACCAGATGTTGAAGAGGGCTTCATTGCGATAATGGAGAATAATAAAGTTAAAGTACAATTACATTTTACTCCAGAGAAAATTACTCTTCACGAAGATACTTTTGAAGGAACATTGCGCTTACTTAAACCACCATCTTTTTATACAGACTCTTTAGTATATCGTTATCTTATCGCTGGTTGGAATACATTTTTAGGAGGAAAAATTCCTAACGGAGCTTTACCAAAAGGGGTTAGACTTGAAAATAATATAGTTTATTATACTCTACCACGAAATCAATCACAGCTTGTAGATGCTCTTTTCCATAATCTTAAAAATGGTTCTGCTTTAATAACTAATGTTAAACAAGGAGATTTAATTATAGAAACTTCAGCCTCGTTAAACTGGAATGATTTCAAGCTTCAAAATCTGCTCCAACTGGTGAAATTCCAAAAATAAATAAAAATAAATGGCGCCAAATTCTTAGAAACCGGGTTTGTGGTTTGAAACCCGGTTTCTTTGCTTTTATTTTACTTATTAAGTTCTGTGAGCCACAGTCGTATATTTTGACGTTGGTGTGGTTTGACATATCGTGATGCCTCAGTTAGAACTTGGCGTGGAAAGATATGTCTTAATTCTGCTAGCATTTGGGCATTTTCGCAATCATTGATACATTCAGCTACGTACTGAATAGATTCCAGGGTCAGCCATTCTGGTGTCACTTGGGTTTCGCAAATAGGGAGATTTTGACCATCTGCTGGTATCATTTTGTTAATCCAGCTTTATAAATTAACACTTGCACATTATACTTTAACTGGCTAAAGGAAAAGTTGCAGCAAGTGCCCATCCAAAAAACAAGGTATTACCAATAGCATAACTCCAAGGCTCGTTCAGCACGCTAGCTGTGAAAGAAAATATAGCCACCAACACAGGAAAAACAGGCAGTAATAATGCAATAAAACCAAGTTGAGGCAAGAGGTAAAGCACCAAAATAAATCCACCTATTAATACTATGCTTTGTCCTAACCACCATAAAACTCGTTTTCCAAACGTGAGATGTTGCTGCGTTATTCCCGATGCTAAAAACCAAGGAAAACAACTAATTGCGAGAATAGGAAATAATTGTAACCTTACAGGCGCCAACAACCATTGTAACCAAACGACCTGTGCCATTGCGCCAAAAGCTATCCATAGTAGGGCAAATAGAGCAATTCCAGCAAAAAATGCCTGTATTCTCAGTCTTGGTAAACGTGCCATAATAAGCAGCCAAGTTATACCAGCTACAGCATACCAAATACTGACTGCTCCACCAACCAACACTCCACCCAAGCTATCGATATTACCAAAGTTATTGAACAGCATCAACGCACCACTCGCGAAAAACGGCGCCGCTAATAAACCTGCCCAATCAACAATTTTTGGGCTTTTTTCATTCAAGCTAATATTAAAAATAGGGGTGATGGCGCCAAGTGCGACTAACCAACCTACCAACTGTACAAAATACCAAATAATACGATTATCTATATAATTACTTTGACGCTGCACACCAAAAGTCGCATCAAGCCAGTTTTTCGCAGCTTCATGACTACGTGTACGAAACAGTATTGTTATATGTTCAGCATTGGGAATGATTATTAAATTCCTTGCTTTTCCATCTGCAAAATTCCGATTTTCTCCACCTGCTGTTTGCAATAAACGTTGTGCATTCGCAATAAATCTACCTTCCCAACTACCCGCTTGCAGTTGAAGATTACGAGGTACATTTTTTGTAGGTCTGGCGCCTGTGGGTGAGACGGCAATAGTGGCAGCGTAGTTACTAGCATTATCTATAGCAGCAGACATAACGGCGCCGCTTCCCATTGAATGACCAAGAGTTGCTAGACGTGATTTATCTACTTCTGGCTGTTCAATTAATACTGTATAAGCAACATTTAAATTTGAAGATAATGAATCTTGTTGTAATGGCTGGGTATTTGCTGCATGGCTATCAAAATCCCATAACATTACAGCATAGCCAGCATGTGCGAACGTGTAAGCGTAACCCAGCATTAATTGTTTGGAACCAGCATAACCATGAGCAATAAGAACACCTGGTACTTTTTGGTTGTTTTGTAATTGTGGCGCCATGTATAGTAAAGGTACACCCGCGCGTTGGATATGGCGAATTGTTAGAGAAGTTTGCGCTGCCATTACATTCCACCACGAAGTAGCAATTAGTAGTAGTGCAACAATAAATGCGAGTATACGCTTACGGTTCATGCAAGTAGAAATATTATAAGTTTTCTAATTATCTACTTTATAAGATACTCTTGTGGAATGGGCGTCTCTAGAACCCTAATAGTCCCAATACAAAGGGCGGGCAAGGATGCCCACCCCACAAGATGAAAAATAATTCAGAATATTTTTCATTCTTAATTATTTAAGTTAATTTTTGAAGAAAATCTCATGTGGCAAAAAGAAACGTCCTATTAGTCCCCTAGGTATACCAGGAAGCTGAGAGCGGTAATTTTGGATTGCTTTAGTTTTTCGCTCGTTGACATTAGCGATAGGCAATCGGTATACATGAGTAAAATCTTCTTGTTTGAGATTGGATGATAATGGATTTTGCCAAAGCATCCAAATCGGATATTCTTGTAACTCTACTTTTAGTTGCGACTTAGCGATAGCTTCTGTAACCAAACTGTGAGTAGCTTCATGGTCTGGATGTCCATCTTTACGATGAGGAACGTAAACTTCCTCTGGCATAAAAGACTGTAAATGTTGCACTAACTTATCAACAATTTCTTGACGCTGCTCGTTCGATAAGTTTTGCAACGAACCATCAAGGTGATTGAGGAAATAAGCTTGTGAGCTACCGACACCTAAGATATCAAGGGCATTCACAGCTTCAGAATAACGAATATCCGTAATTGTTTCCTCTGATATCCAGTTGGGTCTACCATACCTGCCGTCAGTTAGAAAAACTATTTCTACAGGTACTCCTTGTAAACGTTTGAGAGCAATTAAACCACCACAACCTAGTGTTTCATCATCTTGGTGAGGAGAAAACACCATTGCTGGTTTTTGACTGACTACTATTGGCTGGCTCTTAAAATATAATATCCAACGATATAATATAGTAGAGCTGATTGAGCGAATAAAGGCGCCAATGTTTACTTTTGATTGAGTAACAATTTCTCTGATTCCCATACGTCCTTAAATACTGGTTTTTTGGAATGAGTGGCAATAATAGTCTCAATAGTGTTGCGGTATGAAGATGCAAAATTTTCTCTAGTATGATTCTTTCTGGCAAATTCCCAAGCATTTCTTGCCATTATTTGAAGTTGAGAGCTAGGGAGATTCGCTACTGTGCGAATCGAATCTTTAATTTCCGCAACCGAAGATTCTTTTAGAATAACTCCACAATCTTCATGCACGTCTACGCTAGATTCATAACTAACAATTGGTATCAAACCAGCGTGCATACAAGTAATTACACAGCCACCACCACCTTCAGAGCAAGAAGGATAAATAATTCCCAAACAGCTATTCGCTATTTCTAAGAATTTCTCACTACTAATATCAACCCAACCAATAGTCTTTATATTTGGCGTGCGATATAGCTCTGTATAAAAAGCAGCTTCAAAATCTTTTTCCTTACTGATGGGACCACAAACAATTAAATTGTAATCTGGCATATCAGCAAAAGCATCCAATACTAAATCTAAACCCTTGTGAACTAGTCCACCGCTACCAAACCAGAGAAAAGTCTTGCGGACAGCTTCAAAATCTTTTTTTGCTGGCCAAGGATAAACCTGTGGAGCGGAAATTGGCACACGGTATATTGGTTTTTTGGCGTAGCTGAAACTATTAACTGTAAACTCATTTCCTAAAACGATTCCACAATCAGCATATTCAATTGCATTATTGATTGCTTCATACCTCATCGCTTTGAGAGTGATTCCCTTTCTCTGTTGTAAGGAAAGTAGTCGATTTAACTCAGCGGCGTTATGGTAAAGAATATGTGCTGTATCACTATGTAGTATTTTAATACAATCTTTGTTAAGTAAGGGAGTGAGCGATTCTAAGCGATGACGAATATCAATAAAAAAAGCGTAGTCTTTTTTAGGAACAAATTTATGATTGTGAAACTGAATAACGTCTACGCAGTAACCAAGCTCTAAAAAGGTTAAGACGATTTGCCGACATTCCCAGTGCCAAGTATGGTCATTAGGGACAGGTTCATTTGGTTTTAGAAAGAATGGTTCGATTCGGTAAGACACTAGTACATTACCCTGAGAAGCTCCCTGTGATTTTAGGGAAACGACTCGGAAGCATTTCTCGTGCTTGATTTTTGCTTGGATTTTATTTATCAAAAAAGTAAATTGTTTTTTAATACGGGGAATGAGGACTTGTAAAAACATTAAACAGGCTCACTTCGGGAATAATTTAATTATTTAAAAAATAAGTGAATTTGCGATTGTTTTCAACATATGTACAATAAAATACATAAAAACTTTAAACTTAAATGAATAATGTGTGAACCGGGATAGTTTTCGTATTGCTATCACAGCGAAAAATCTACTGAAATCATAAATTTAAGTGATGCATCGTAGATTATTGAAGATTTCATAAATAATTTCTATGACTTCATGTATAATAATTTATTTTAGTAAACTAAGTGTATTATTTTATGCTTATATGTTTATAAATACAATAAGTAATTATAAAGTTTTTACATCCATAGCAAATCTTTTTGAGCTTTGATGCGTTAGGATATGCCATCAGCGTCACTACTGCGGTGAAGCAAGCTTGAGCCCTATAACTCCTGCAAGAATTAAACCAATACAAAAAAAGCGACGTATCTCAATAGGTTCTTTAAATACAATTACACCTAATATAACCGTACCTACGGCGCCTAAACCTGTCCAAACTGTATAAGCAGTACCAACAGGTAAAGTCCGAAGTCCCATCGAGAGAAACCAAAAACTTAATATCATCGAGATTATAGTAGTAATACTAGGAACAATCTTAGTAAAACCTTCGGAGTATTTAAGAGTAATTGCCCATCCGATTTCAAATAAACTAGCAATAGCGATATAAATCCAAGACATAGGTTTCACATATTTAAATATTTACATATTTTACTTTTTATTTGCAAGTTTTTAAACTCTGTCTATAGACAGAAACAGAAAACTTAAATAACTTTAAAGCCCCCTTCTCAAGGGTCTTGGGGGTCACAACCCTTGAATTAACCTTTCTGCTGGAACCAACTGACTAAAAAGGTACTGGTTCAAGCTTAAGCAACTCTACGGCCAACTTATTATTTAATATTGAACAGTTAAAGATGCCTGTTCGACAATTTTGCTTTATCAATTCTTTAATTTTTCTAAGTAATATTACTAGGAAACTCATGAAAATTCAGCAAATATATTGACATGAGAAATATATCCGAAAATTTTACAATGTTGTCTTAAAAAAATTAGCTGAGAATTTAGGGAAATAGCATGGATTAATAAAAGTGGCTGGAAAATCAAAATATGTAGTTGCTGCAATTGGTACAGCAGTTGTAGCAGCAGGCGCCTTCGCCGCATATACTTTTTTACTCAAGGGACCATCTGGTGATGCTTCTGGGGCCTTAGCTAGTGCCAAAATAATCCCGGATGAGGCAGTTATGGCGGGTTATATTACGACTGACCCTAAAGCTTGGGCAAAAATTGAACAGTTTGGTACTCCTGAAACACAAAGGTTGTTTGCTAAAAGTTTAGAGGAGTTTAATAAAAGTGCCGAGAAAGAGGGATATTCTTACGAGAAGGATATTAAGCCTTGGGTAGGTGGAATTATGTTTGCTGTGTTACCACCAAGTCCGGTGAAACCAGCACAAGCAAGAGCCTCTAATAAACCCGAACCTGAACTTTTAATGGTTATTGGCATTAAAGATAAAATTGCAGCTTTAAATTTTACTAAGAAAGTTGATAAAAGGGTAAAAACTACAGAAATTGAATATAAAGGCTTAAAAATTACTGAATCAATCAGTCAAACAAAACCTGATACTAAACAAAATACCCCCTCATATACTGCCATTTTAGATAATAATTATGTGGTGTATGGTACAAGTAAACGTTCTGTTGAACAAGCTATTGATACATTTAAAGGTGAACCATCGCTTCTAACTAAACAGGGTGCTAGCACAATTTTGAGTAAAGGCGCCGATTTAAAAAACACTGTTGCTCAATTTTATATTCCTGACTATGCAGGAATGATTGATTCATTTATAAAATCTGACCCAGAACTAGCAAAAATTCCACCAAAAGCTTTAGATTCACTCAAACAAGTCAAATCAATGGTGGTAGGGTTTGGAATTGACGACGCTGGTATACGGATGAAGGCAACTGCGAATCTTGACCCTAAGTTAAATCTATATCAATACGAGCCAACAAATTCCAAAATTGTTTCTATATTACCTGCGGAAACCCTTGCTTTAATAAATGGGCAAGGTGTAAACCGTTGGTGGGATGCAATGCTTAACCAATCAAAAGATTTTCCTGAACTTCAAACAGCTTTAGGCGCCGCACGTACCTACACTAAATATGCAAATATTGACTTAGATAAAGAAGTGTTTGCTTGGATGGATGGCGAATTTGCATTAGCTGCAATTCCTTCTAATAAAGGATTACTCGCACAAACTGGTTTTGGTGGCGCCTTAGTATTCGACACTAAAGATGATAAGACTGCTAAATCAATGTTTGCTAAACTTGATAGTCTTGTCAAAACTCAAAATGTCAGTGTTAAGCAGCGCAATGTTGGTGGTAAGGAAGTTACTGAATGGAATGTTCCTAACCAAGGTGCGGTAGTCGCGCATGGTTGGCTTGACCAAGATACCGTATTTGTAGCACTTGGTTCTCCGATAGCGGATGTGCTAACAACACAAAATGGTAAATCACTTGAAAGTGATGATTCTTTTAAAACAATTACTAGTTCGTTGCAAAAACCCAATGGTGGTTACTTCTACCTTGATATGGATAAAACAATGGTATTGGTAGATAAATTTGCAACTGGCGCCAATGCTATAGACCCACAGTCAAAGGCTTTTTTATCTTCGATTCGCGGAGTTAGCATGACTGCTACTAGCCCTGATAAAAGTTCAAGCCAGGTAGAAATGTTGTTGTCACTTAAACCTAAAGCTAAATAAGTTTACACCAGACTGCACAGGGCTAGAACTTTAGAAACTCAACCAAATACAGAAGCGGCGCCAACACAAGAACCAAGCAAAACTACTGAAAATACTGAGACAATGAAGGCGCCTGAACAAGCAAACTGACCGGAATGTACTGCGCTGCTTTTAAAGGTAAGGTGGGCAGTGCCCCACCCTACAATTAAGGTAAGCTTTACACATGCTAGAGTATTTCTAAAGATTGGCGCATTTTGTGAATAATTCTAAACAAAAATTGTTTTTGTTCTTCAGATGTGGTTAACTCATTTACTACTTTTTGCAAGTCAATCGCTTGCTGTTTTGTTGTTACGAGTAACTGAGCTTGTTGCAGTGCTACCCCCAGTTGCGCTGCTGTTTGAATTAAAAACTGAATATCAGATACATGCCAATGACGAGGTTGCGAGTGTTGGTAAGCTGCTAGCAAACCCCAGAGTTTCTGTTGGACAAAAATGGGTGCAATTGCAAATGCTTTAATCTGAAACTGCTCTAAAATTTCGATATGACAGTCAGCAAATCCCATTTGATAAATGTCATTTACCACAAATGTTTCGTTTGCACGGTAGCGTCCACCTTGGGTTTGTTGCAAATAAGTATCATTCCAAATAGTACCGACACCTAGTTTGGATGTATTTGAGCATTCTGGACTCACTGCTCCAAAATCTGCAACAAAGTGACCACCCCAATCTGAGTGAAAATGATAAACGCTAACACGTTCGGTTTGTAGTAATTGGCAAAGTCCTTTAGTAGTTGCCTGAAAAATAGATTCTATATCAAGGGATTCGCGAATTTTACTTACAACATCAAACAATAATTGCTGTTGTTTTGCTGCTTTTTGTAACTCAATTGTTTGTTGTTTTGTTTGTGCTAGTAACTCTGCTTGTTGCAATGCAACCCCTAGTTGCGCTGCTGTTTGAGTTAAAAACTGAGTATCAGATACATGCCAATTACGAGGTTGTAAGTGTTGGTAAGCTGCTAGCAAACCCCAGAGTTTCTGTTGGACAAAAATCGGTGCTATTGCAAACGCTCTAATTTGAAAGTGTTGCAAAAGCTCAACATGGCAGTTTACAAACCCCATTTGATAGATGTCATTTGCTACAAATGTTTCGTTTGCACGGTAACGTCCACCTTGGGTTTGTTGCAAATAAGTATCATTCCAAATAGTACCGACACCTAATTTAGATGAATTTGACCATTCTGGACTAATCGCTTCAAAATCACCCACAAATTCTCCACCCCAATCTGCATCAAAACGATAAACGCTAACGCGGTCTGCTTGTATTAATTGGCAAACCTCTTTGGTAGTCGTTTGAAAAATTGTCTCCAGGTCGAGAGAGTCGCGAATTTTGGTAACCACCTCCAAAAGTGCTTGTTGTTGATGCTGTTGTTCTAACTTCAGTCGGTCTGCTTGCACTGAAGCGCTCAAGCTAGGATTGATTTGCTCTATTTGTTGGTATATTTGATTTTCATAGATTGCCAAAGCAAATTTTTGACCCAACTCTTTCGCTAATTCAATTTCCTCGACTTTCCATAACCTTGGTTGTGCTTTTTTTGACTCTTGCCAAACTTGAAACGATTGACGAGGATAAAATTGTCGTTCATCTGGGTCAAATTCTCCTGCCCAATGCGTTACTGTTTCCAATTCATCGCTAAAAATACTTAAATATCCTAACAACTTTTGACGATAGTGCAATGGTATCATCAAAATGCTACGAATTTTAGTTGGTCGAAACGTAACTTGTAGAGTCCGCAACTCAGGAACTTTATAAATATCTGTTATTGCCCAAACATCCCATTTACCAGACTCGTAATGTGAGTGCCAGACATGATATTGCTCCATTAATTGATACTTTGCCTGGTTTGGTATTATGGGTTGCTCACCATAAACATACACCTTTATTTCTTCGTTTCCTGCTATTAAAGAATCTGCAAAACTTTTAACAGAAGCATCTGAAAATTGCACATATTCATTTTGCAAGCAAAGTCTACCTCCAGAACCATTAAAGGCAACAACCATTTCTGTTAATGCTTTATAATAATTTCTGCTAACTTGCTCTTCGAGAATCATGGAAATTTTTTGACTTATAACTTCTCTTGCCTCTTTTTCACGTAATTGTAAGACTAGCAAATTGCGCGAAATTGCAAGTGACAAGTTAGCAACAACCATCTGTAGGGCTTCTATTTCTGACTCTGAAACAGAACGAGCCATTGCATGGTGAGATACCAACAACCCCCAAAAATGTTCGCCATGCATTATTGGCACTACAACAGAAGACTTAACCCCCATTGCTGTTAAATATTCAACATGGCAAGGGTCTACAGGACGATAATGAATAGCAGATGCCAAAAATTCAGTATTTTCGGGGTCAGATGGCGAACTATGACCAATAACCTTCGTATCGACATTTACTATTGAACACACCTGTAATTTAATAAATAGCTCTCTAGCTTCCGGTGGAATATCATCTGCTGGAAAATTCAGCCCAAGTAGTGAAGGCAACTTACTATCGTCTATAGATTCTGCAATGACTTGACCGCTACCATCTGGATGAAATTTATAAATTTTAACTCTATCAGTTGCCAAAAATGAACGAAGCTCTCTTACTGTTGCCGTCAAAATCTCTTCTAAATCGTCTGTTTTTCCAATTAGACGCAAAATGCTA
The DNA here is from genome assembly GCF_001904745.1 of Calothrix sp. HK-06. Lineage (GTDB taxonomy): Bacteria > Cyanobacteriota > Cyanobacteriia > Cyanobacteriales > Nostocaceae > Dulcicalothrix. The sequence goes on along the minus strand of NZ_MRCD01000022.1, from coordinate 5,273 downwards.
TGTTGTAATGATTCTTGCTTAATACTAACTTGCATATTTTATCTTCTTTGTCAAGAAAGTGGAACGTTTTAGATATTTAAATATATTTATTGTTAAATATCATCACGTATGTGCAGCACCCGACAAAAATTAATCCTAAAGATTGATGTAATTATAATAATAAATTTTAGCGTTCTTAGAATCAGGTTGATATAACTTAATCTTGGTGACTAATGAGTAAAAAATAATACTTTATAACGCATCAGTAAGACATAAACAAAATAGCACAGGTAAAAAACCTGTGCTACATAGTGAAACGTAGAATACTATGTGAAAGTTATGCTATTAATTGTGTTGGACTGTACCCATTTTAGTGTTGCGAGTAAGTCGTTACTGCTGGTAATGCGAAGTTGTGTGTCTCCACCTAATTGACTGATGGTTATGTCATTAAATTTAAAGCCACTGCCTAAACTAATTGTGTCACTGGCGCCAAATCCGTATATAGTAGCTTCACCTGTACCTTTATCGAGTTTGAAGGTGTCTTTACCGCTACCTGTGTAGATGGTGTCTATTCCCGAAGAAGTTATGGAGTTATTTCCTTCTCCTGCATATATTAGGTTGTTACCGCTGCCTAAGCTAATAAAATCATTTCCGGCGCCTGTGTATACAACATTATTTCCGTTACCAGCAAAAACACTGTTGTTGCCTTCTCCTGCATAGAAGGTATTATTGCCGTTGCCTGCATTGAAGTAATCGTTTCCGGCGCCTGCATAAAGGTTATTATTACCGTTGCCAGCAAATATCCAGTTATTACCTTCACCCCCATAAATAGTGTTGTTGCCACCAAAGCCATAGATTTTATCGTCGTTATTGGCGCCGAATAAAGTATCATCAGCATTTGTGCCACGAATACCAGATGGACGGGGGTCATAACTTGTTGTGTCAATTTTTAATCCACCAGGCAATGCATTAGCAATATTTTCCCAAGGTACAAATTTAAAGTTAGAGCTAACGTTTTCACCGTCAACTATTTTTGCAGGTAGGTTATTTCCATCTTGGGTGACAAACAAACCAAATGGGAAGTCGGGACCTAATGGTACATTAATAACATCGGCGCCGTCAGATTCTTGGACGCTATCTATTGCCCCATTGTTACCAACAGCAAATCTACCCAAGAAGCCATTATTACCTTCACGGGTGTAAGCTGCAAAGGTATTATCTCCTTGGCTGGATACTAATAAATAACCAGTTCCATCTTTACTGTAGTAAATAGTTAATCCTTCAACATCATCGGTGAGACGTTCACCACCTAAAGCTTTAACTTTATCGACTAAAGTACCAGTTTTACCACCATCTGGTTCTGCCTGGAACTTCCAAATACCAACATCTTCTTGCCCGATATATAGATAGCCAAGTTCTTGGTCTGCTACCATACCCTCGGTTTGGGGAGAACGTTCACCTGTTGGTGAAGGTAAAGTAAATTCTCTTACTCTCTCGGCGCCTATTTTGCCGTTACCTTTATCAATTAGTTTATACTGAGCAACATCTCCAGTTGTTCTGCGGTTAACAAAGGCGTAATAATCATCAGTTTTAGGACTGCGATATAAAGCTAAACCATATGCACTTCGTGTAGATGCTGAGTATGGCGCCTCAAAGGGTTCTGCTTGGAATAAAGTACCTATACTGCTATCGGTAATATCTTTTAGATATTGACCTGGTGTAGTAGCGTTGGGGTCAATTTGGAAAATAACTAATTTGTCGTTATTGCGGTCAGAAGCAACGGCTATATCTACAGATTTATCACCTAACTTAAAGCCATACTGTAAGTCTACGTTGTTGTACCGGATATTGCCTGGATTTATTTCTTGTAGTAAATTTCCAGATAAATCATAAACTCGTAGACCTCCATTTTTAACGCTTGTAAGCACCAAGCTTTTTTGACTATCTGTGGAATTTACGTAGATGGCAGGGTCATCAGCATCCGCGCGCTGGCTAAATGGTAAATTTGAATCATCTATTAAGTCAGGACGAGTTTCGACGGTTGGGATAACAGTGGGTACTAAGTCGGCGCCTAATGCTAAAACTTGGGTAAATTGTGTACCACTAAAGTTATTATCGCTAACTAATACAATAGATTGGCGCCCGTCGGCAAGTTTTTCACCAAATGCCAAACCTTCAACGTTATCGAGTCCAGTAGGTAACTTGAGGTCATCAAGGTTTAATAGCAAGCGTTTTTCAACAGGTTTTATTGCTGCTAGTTTATCACTGCTCAGATTATCTAGCGAATCAATTGTACTAATGTCATTGGCACCTTGCAGAGTGATTTCGTACAGTTTAATAGTATTACCTGTACCTGGAGCGCCTGTCGAGAAGGAACGTTCCAAGGCAAGTAATGTACCACGATTATCCAATGCTAGTAAATCTACTAAGCCATTGGTATTAAATGCTGTGGTTGGATTTGAGGGTGCCGCTACAGCTTCGGTATTATATAAGTATTCTTTTTCAGGTTGCCCGGTGACGAGGTTGTATTGAATAATGCGTGAACGAGTTCCATTAGTAGTTGTAGCAACAGCACCATCTTGGAACAATGCGTTTTCGGTAGCAGTGTACAGGAATTTTTGGTCTGGGGTAATAGTTAAACTTTCAAACGCTAAGTTGTTGCGAACACCTGCTGTTTGAGTATCACCCGCATCAATGTTACCGTTATTGTTTGTATCTTGGACGACGGGAAGGAATTTTTTAGGTACTGGCAGTGACCGAATAAACTGTCCTGTGGTTAAAGAGTATTCGTTAACAAACGGGTTAGTTACACGTCCTGCACTTGGGTTGACTTCTCCTTCTGAGGAAATGAAAACTGTATCTTTGTTAGTAAGGGCAATACCTTCTGGGTCAAGACTTAATTCTGCGTAGAAGTTACCGCTAGCATCTTTGATAGGCGTTGCGTTTGTAAAAGTGGTGCCAGTAGTAGAGATAGTATTGGGGTTGGTTGTAAAAGTATAGAAGCGCGCGGGACCAAATTGTGAACGGTCATCAGAAATAGCATAGTAGCGGTTATTAACAGCATCGTAGGTAACACCCGATAAACCACCTAATGGTGTTTGCTTACCATTAACTGTACCTGCGGCACCGTCAGGAATAAAGTCTGTAGGAATTATAGTTTGTCCCTCAAAACCAATATTCGGAATTGTTGCACCATTTGTTGAAGGGGAAACTTGAAGGTCTGCCCATACTAAACGATGGTCGGAACTGGGAAAACCTCCAGGTAAGCTAGAGTTAAATGTACCGACTGCGGAGAATCCTGGGTCTGTGTTGAGAGGCCAGTAAACTGCACTATTATTTATAGTGAGATTACTCGAAGGCAAAACGTAGTCGGTGCGAAGATTTCCTGGAGCAGTATCAGAAAAATCTGCTGTGTCGAAAGCTGGGTTGCCTTTTTGTGTACGGTTGGCGCCACCTTGTAATTCTGCTTGTTGTGGTCCACCTGCACTGGTAGGGATAAAATTAGTGTTAACGCGCGGGTTGTTAAGAATTTGTAGGATGGCATTATCAAAGCTATCGCCATCGTTAGGGTCAGCGTTTTGATCTCCCATGATGACAAATTGTGACCCTGCATTCAAACCGCCTTTATTACCGCCATCATCATATATATAGTTACCTTGACCAGGGGTGATATAATCTGACCAAAAACGAATTTCGTCATGGTTGCGTTTGCCGTTGCGGTCTTCGGCACCATCAAATGTAGGTGGTGTAGGATGACTTACTAAAGCGTGAACAGTTTCACCGTTTATTTGGATAGGTATATCCCAATGACTTTTTGAAGAAAGACGCAAAGCTGCTTGTTCTTCGGGAGAGTACCAAGGTGTGGAAGAACCAGGAGTTGCGATGGTGGAAAGAAGAGAGTTTGGCATATCCTTCCACAAGAAGTTTTGAAAAGTGCGGATATTTGCTGTATCTATAGGGTATTTTGATAACAGCAACATGCCAAATTGACCGGGGAAGTTACCAAACCCGTATGCATCATCACCATATCCTGGGGCACCTGGTGTAGTGACAACGCTACCGTTATTATTGAGGTCAAACCCAGAAGCTATACCAGTGTTGGAAGGGGCAATGTAAACGTAAGGGTAGTTAACTGGAGTGGCGCCGTTTTGGCTTACCGAAAGATAATTATTTTGAAGCAGTTTAACTGGTGCAAGCGGGTCAGAAGCAACGTAGTCAAATTCATTGATAAGTAAGATGTCGGGGTTGTTGCGTTGGATGATTTCAGCAACAGCTTTGGCTTGGGCATTATTGGGTGTTGATAAATCTTGTATTAAATCACCTTCGTTGTTACGGTTGAGGGAAGCGTTAAATTGTGAAAACCGAATATTGGATGAATCCATAAATATTTTTTAGAGGTGATAGATAGTGTTTATAACCATCAGGAGTTACATAGGAAATAAATTGTAAAAATCAATCTGTCTAAAGTAGTATTTTGTCCAAATATTTCTATCTGAACTACTTTGGTTATTAACTCCTGTATCTACCATTGAAAAGCTGTTAATTTAAATACTGATATGTTTAAGTTTATGTACTGGTTAAGGTTGTTGTAGGTTGGGTTACGCAAAGCCTTCACCCAACCTACAGTTGATGTGGTGCCTTTTTTAAGTATTTTTGGAAAGTGAGTATATCACTTCTTTGTAACAAATGAGCCAGAAATAAAGTGCGGCGTTTATTCCACTAAATAGCTTGGGTATACCTTCTGAGAAGGTGGAAATGGTTGTTAGATGTAGTGAGTCGATTAAAATAGCTATTGATAATAGAACAATGCTAGTTAAGAGTAAAGGATAAGGTGTTGATTTTATTATTTTCCAGAATGCTTTGCCGTAGCAGAAGGCGATTAGAGCGTAAATGGTGATAGTTGTAAGCTTTGGGATACCAGCATAGACGAGTGTGATATGAATTCTATATTTTTCATTGATTAAGAAGCCTAACATTAATAAGGCTGAATATAAAATAAAATTATTGTTGGGATTTTTTGGACGAATCTTTTTTAAGAGGGCAAAACTGAAAGCGCAAACTACTGGTGGAATACAACATAATAATTGAAATGTATATGTAAATAATCCATCAGTCGGATATTGGGGACTTTCTGGTGGAGAAAATAATCCTTCTGTGGGTAGATTTAATAATTTAGCACAGACTGTAGATAGAACTACTAGGAGTAAAAATATACCGTTAATAGCAAATATGAAACGATAATTTTTCATGAAGTTGTTAAGACATTATATTTTTATTTATTTTATATTGATTGT
>NZ_MRCD01000218.1 GCF_001904745.1 Calothrix sp. HK-06 | reverse complement strand
TGTAAAAAGTAATGAGTGCTGAGTGCTGAGTGCTGAGTGCTGAGTATAATTTTTTATAATTTGATAATATTTACTTATTAGTTAAACAGTTTTTAGAGTGTCAAGTTGTCATTATAAGCGCATGAATACAAAATAAATATCTGTTATTACTTAACCTCTTCTCACTCAGCACTCAGCACTCAGCACTACATTTATGTCAATTTAGGGATTTTTGCAAGAGAAAGTTTACCTAGATACAAATTTAAATATTTTATGTGTGTTGGCAATGTATTTTTACTCTGCGCTATAACTCTTAATGTCTTCTTTAGGGGAGAAGCGAAATTCTCGGACTACCCTAAAGAATGAAAGGAACAGCAATTAGCCAATAGGATTATGACATTGCAAAGCTTTGGTGTGATTGGTCTAGCTGTTATGGGCGAGAATATCGCGCTTAACGTAGAACGTAACGGCTTCCCAATTGCGGTTTACAACCGTTCGAGAGAAAAAACTGATGCCTTCATGGCGAAGCGCGCTGGAGGTCGGAACGTCAAAGCGGCTTTTGATTTGAAGGAATTTGTCGGCGCCCTAGAACGTCCCCGTCGTATTTTAGTGATGGTACAAGCCGGCAAACCTGTTGATGCGGTTATTGAGCAACTCAAACCCTTGCTTGATGAAGGCGATATCATCATTGATGGTGGTAACTCTTGGTTTGAAGATACCGACCGACGCACCCGCGAATTAGAACCTACTGGTTTACGCTACATCGGTATGGGTGTGAGTGGTGGTGAAGAAGGCGCCCTTAATGGTCCTTCGTTAATGCCCGGAGGAACTGATAGTTCTTATCAATACTTGTCCCCTATTTTTACAAAAGTTGCGGCTCAAGTTGATGATGGCCCTTGTGTAACCTATATTGGTCCTGGTGGTTCTGGCCACTACGTCAAAATGGTTCACAACGGTATTGAGTATGGTGATATGCAGCTAATTGCAGAAGCATACGACTTGCTCAAAAACGTCGCTGGTTTAGACCACACTCAGCTTCATCAAGTCTTTACAGAGTGGAATACTACCGACGAACTCAATTCATTCTTAATTGAGATAACCTCTAACATTTTCCCATACATCGACCCTGATACCAAGAAACCCCTCGTTGAGTTAATTGTTGACGCAGCAGGGCAAAAGGGAACAGGACGTTGGACTGTACAAACTGCATTGGAATTAGGTGTAGCCATTCCAACTATTGTTGCAGCAGTAAATGCGCGGATTATGTCATCTATCCGTGACGAGCGTATTGCAGCATCGAAGCAACTTACTGGCCCTTCTGGTAAATATGGCTCAGATGTGAAAGCGTTTGTTAATAAAGTCCGTGATGCGCTGTACTGCTCGAAGATTTGTTCTTACGCGCAAGGTATGGCATTATTAGGTACCGCTTCTACTACCTATAACTGGAATTTACAATTAGGCGAGTTAGCGCGAATTTGGAAAGGTGGTTGTATTATTCGTGCTGGCTTCTTAAATAAAATCAAACACGCATACGATGAAAATGCGTCTTTGGCAAACTTATTGTTAGCACCAGAATTTAAACAAACCATTCTTGATAGACAAGCTGCTTGGCGCGAAGTTATCATGACCGCTGCACAACTGGGTATTCCTGTTCCTGCGTTCAGCGCTTCGCTTGACTACTTCGATAGCTACCGTCGCGACAGATTGCCCCAAAACCTCACTCAGGCACAACGCGACTACTTCGGCGCCCACACTTATCAGCGTATTGACAAAGCTGGTACGTTCCACACCGAATGGGTACCTATTACTGAGTCTAAGAAATAGATTTAAATGAGTTGATCCCCTAGGGGGGATCAATTTCTATGGATTATTTCCTAAAAACTTGCTGCGAATTTCTTCTAGTTCTTCATCGATTTTGCTTTTACTCGCTGGCGCCCCTGTTTGCGGTTGAGATTGAGAATTATTCTTAGGTTTGCTGCCGTTAAGAAACATTGTCTTTATTTCTTCTAATTCTGTATCTATTTGACTTGGAGCCGCTGTTGGTATTAAATGATTGTTCGTTGGTGATGTGTTGTTTACTACTGGTTGGCTGTTGGTATTGGTAGCTGTAGGTTTAATTACTGGCTGATAATTGGTGTTTGGCGCCGATTTATGTAAATCTTGTAACACTTCCGAAACTGATTGGTAACGTCGTGCGGGGATTGTTTCAATCATTTTATCGAGGACACTTGCTAAGTCGTTACTGACTGATGACTTTAAATACTGGCGCCATATCCAAGTGTCGTTATGGATATCATGTAAATCAAAAGGAGATTTTCCGGTTAGTAGGTGTATACAAGTCACGCCTAGACTATATATATCGCTGGCAAATAAGGCTCTACCGCGAATTTGTTCTGGCGCGACATATTCAGGAGAACCAATACTGGTTCCTGTTTTGTTGACATCTTCATTTGTAGCAACTTTTGAGGCGCCGAAGTCTACCAAAAACAAATTACCAGGGTTATTTTCGCTAATTACAGTCGAACGTCCAGGTAAGCCACGGCGCCGGATAATATTTTCAGGCTTGATATCGCGGTGGATAACGTGACGTGCGTGACAAAATTGCAGCACTGGCAATAAATCATCGAGGAGATAACGAATTTGTGATTGGCTGTAGGCGCCACTACGCACTAACTCTTGTGCTAAGTTATATCCGTCTATAAATTCTTGCACCAAATATTGCCTATCTTCCTGAGTGAAGTAAGCTAATAAATCAGGAATTTGTGGATGCTCACCCAACTCATCGAGACGCATTGCTTCTTGGTTGAACAACTCCACAGCTTTTTGCACCGTGCTTGTTCCTTGTGCTTGCGGGTAAAATTGCTTAATTACACATTGGGGTCTAGAGGGTTTGTCTTCATCGACAGCTAAGAAAGTCCTGCCGAAACCACCTTGCCCAATTGGCTTTACTGCACGATACCTTTCTTTGAGCAGTAACTTGGCGCCACAACTCAAACAAAATTTAACGTCACTTGTATTTTCTGGTTTTGGACAACGGGGGTTCAGGCAATAACTCATGTAAAGGTAGCAATGCTATATATATACATTTTGCCTTAGATTCTATTGGTTGGTACAGGTTTATGCGATACCTCAGTATGGGAATGTACATTTGTAGCACTAACTACACGCACTGCTTCTTGTCGAAACGCTTTAATAACAGAAGCTTCAGCGACAAAGGATATACTGGGGCGTAGATTTTCACTCATCGAAAATAACTTGGTCTTGATACCCTTGGTTATTTTCGCATACCCACAGAGTCATAAGCTTTTTACCTAGAAAGTCCTTGCACCAAACAGGAGTATCAATCGCAGAAAAATTAAGGTTATTTTCTTTATTTATTTGAATTTCGTCAGTATCAATGATTGGCGTTAATGTAATAGCTGTATCTTTAAAGATGAATTGTATTTCATCTAAACAAAGCTCATCACTTTTGAATTCTTTATCTTGTGTAATTGATACTGCTGTCAACTCTTGTCCAATAGGATATTCATTGATTACCATACTTTTCACGTTGTAGAGACGCAATTAATCGCGTCTCTACATTTGCATTTTGGTTTCAATATAATCGTTATAAATATCTTCTTCTGGGTCGTTCCATTCTTGAAACCCTGTTTCTGCCAGTTTCATTAAGGCTTTTGTTTCCAGTTTTTCTTCTATAAGGTTCATCAGTATTAGTTGTTCTTTTTCTGGTAGCTCCAGAACAATTGTCTTAATTTTTTCAAAGCTGTAATCCATTTGATTTTATTTTTAATTTAATTAATTTTTAACTGGAGTTGAAAAACCTCTTCTTTTCTTCCTTTGTGCCTTTTGTGTTCTTTGTGGTTAATCTAAATTCTTACTCTGTGTACTGTGTGTCTCAGTGGTAAAAAAGGAATTATATTATATATTACAATGGAAGGAACAGGCAGGATGCCTGTTCCACAAGAGTTTATACAAAAGTTTATACAAAAAATTAATATACTTTGGTTTATTAAGTAATTGGGTGTTGACCTGGGTTAACTGCGTGAATGTACTCACTACCTGATGCGGGGAAGCCTCTTTTATAACAAGCTTCTTCGGGTTTACCCCATCCTAACTGTAAAACTATTTCTAAAAAGTTAGATTTTTCGTACACTAATAGACCTGCCCATTCAGTACGCTCTTGTATGCGCGCGCAGTCTTCTTTTGTAATTAACTGGTGTAGTTTGCCGTGGTTGACGCTCAAAAATAAATCCATGTCAACTGTTGCTTGCTGCCAAAACTTCCATATTGAGCTTTTTGCATTTTTAAGTATTTCAATATCTTCTGGTAATGCCACTAACTGAGCGTCAACTTCAGGATATTTAAAACTTATACTTTTTACTGTACAGGAGCGCCAAACAATTCCCGATACATTATTATCGCGTTGATATTGATGAATTGCGGCTTTAAAATCTTGATAAGCAGTGAATTTTTGTAACCCTTCTGAACGGATAAACTGGTCAAGTACAGGACTACCCGATACAGTCACATCTAACTTTAAGCGTTGTCCTTTTAAACAAGCTTGACGTTCAGAGTGCAAAATTTCGATTAATTTCTCTGTAGTGTAAACTGACATCAGGAAACCTACGAGTTATAAGTTATGAGTTATGAGGCGCGTAGGGGCGGGTTTACTTATATCCTGGTAAATAATCGAAAATTTTGGTTAACCCGCCCGTACAAGAGTTATTTTTATTATCACTTTAATGGACAGTAATTGCAGTATTCAATAACACCAAACTTTGAGGCAGGCTTCTAAAGCCCACCTACTATGTTACTTAGCTAACTCACTACTGAACTCGTTGAACGAACGACGCTTTAGTTCTGCTGATTCGGTACGTGGTAATAAATCAAAGATTTCTCGGAATTTATCGTCGATTTCTTCAAATGGCACTTGACCAGTTTTATTCAAAACAACCTTGCCTTCAGTATTAAATACTACAACTTGAGGTACTTTGCCAGAGTAGTAGTAACCTGGCTCGGTTGGTTCATATTTATCTTTTTGCGGAATCAGATCGACATTTACGGGGATAATTTCAGCTGGGCGCCCATAAAATTCTTGTACCCGGTCTGTAGTAATTGCATACTGTTTACAGTCCTTGCTGTCATCGATGTAGAACATCATAAATACTGGTTTATGTTCTTTGAGTGCGGTGGGGAGGTTTTCTCTGGGTGGAACCAATGAACCATTGCCTGCGTACACAACAAAAATGTTCCCGTCGAACCTGTCATCATTAATACCTGCTTGGGCTGGTTGAATAATCAAACAATACAAACAAGCTGTCACCAGCAAGCATTTGGACAAGAACTGGCGCCAGTCTGTAATTATACTTTGGAGTATATTTTTTAAATCCCACTTCATACAACGCATTCAAACAAGCCTTTCAAATTTGAGAGATAATTTTGGTAAATTTGTGCTGAGGAAAGCAGACTAGACGAGAAAAATCATTTGT
>NZ_MRCD01000217.1 GCF_001904745.1 Calothrix sp. HK-06 | reverse complement strand
GACATACCGAATTTTGTGCCAAAATTAAATTATTACACATTCAAATCCTCAGTGCAAGCAGTTTTAACAAAAAGTACTAAGCCTCTACAGATTTACAGTATTATCACTCTTTTAGTTACAAAAGAAATTAAAATCTATCTATAAAATATATGTCATACTTACATATAATACGGTTTGCCGGGCAAGTTACCGTAGAAAATTAGTAGACGGAGGCACAAGGGTGGTTACAGTAGGTAAAAATTACGTTTCGCATAAAGCTAGTCAATTTACCGAGTCGGTGATACGAGAAATGACGAGGGTGGCATTGCAATACGGTGCCGTGAATTTAGCGCAGGGTTTCCCTGATTTTTCCTGCCCTGTTGAGTTGAAGCGGGCAGCTTGTGAAGCGATAGAAGAAGATGTTAATCAGTATGCGATTACTTGGGGAGATAAACCCTTTCGTCAAGCAATAGCAGAAAAAGTTCGCTGGTATTTAGGTCTAGATATTGATCCGGAACGGCATATTACAGTTACTTGTGGTTCAACAGAAGCTATGGCAGCGGTTATGCTGGCAACTGTAAATCCGGGTGATGAGGTAATTGTATTTGAACCGTATTATGAAAACTATGGTCCCGATGCAGTATTAGCAGGCGCCAAAGTCCGATATGTATCGCTGCATCCTCCGGAGTGGACGTTCGATGAGCAAGAACTGCGTAATAGTTTTAATGAAAATACCAAAGCGATAATTATCAATACTCCCCATAACCCTACAGGAAAAGTATTCACGCGCGAAGAACTAACATTAATAGCTCAACTGTGTCAAAAATGGGATGTGTTAGCGTTCACTGATGAGATATATGAACACATTCTTTATGATGGAACGCAACATATTGCAATGGCGACTTTACCAGGAATGTTTGAGCGAACCATCACTATCAATGGTATGAGCAAAACTTACAGTGTCACAGGTTGGCGTGTCGGTTATATTTTGGCAAACCCAGAATTAACTGGGGCAATTCGTAAAGTCCATGATTTTCTTACTGTTGGGGCGCCTGCACCATTACAAAGAGCAGGGGTAACGGCGATGAATTTTCCAGTGAGTTATTACGAAGACTTAGCGAAGCTATATATAGAGAAGCGCAACACTATACTTGATATTTTAGATAAAACTGGAATTCCTTACTTTATTCCAAAAGGAGCTTATTACGTTTTTGCAGATATTTCTAGCTTTGGTTACAACAGCGATGTGGAATTTACTAAGTATCTAATTAAAGATGTTGGTGTAGCAGTCGTTCCTGGCTCGAGTTTTTTCGCTAACAAAGAAGCTGGTAACAAATTTATTCGTTTTTGCTTCAGTAAAAAGCCAGAAACTTTAGCTGCTGCTGGTACACGCTTATTAAAGGGGCGGGTTTAGCAAGATTTTGAATTCAGTTTTAGGGTATTTGTTAACCTGCCCCAACAATTACAAAACCTTTAATATTATGCTTTACAACAATATTTTAGAAGCAGTTGGTAGAACACCATTAATTCGTCTGAATAAAGTTACTCAAGATGTTCTATCACCTATTTACGTCAAAGCAGAATTTCTGAATCCTGGTGGCAGCACAAAAGATAGAATTGCACTGGCTATGATTGAAGCCGCAGAAAAAGAAGGTGCCTTAAAACCTGGTGGTACTATTATTGAAGCGACTGCTGGTAACACAGGTGTTGGGCTAGCTTTAATTAGTGCAGTTAAAAAATATCGTTGTATATTTGTACTGCCTGATAAGATGAGTCAAGATAAAATCAATTTACTCAAAGCTTACGGCGCCGAAGTTGTAATTACTCCAACAAATGTTCCTCCAGACTCACCCGAAAGTTATAATGGTGTAGCAGAAAGACTAGCCAAAGAAATACCAGGCGCCTTTCGTCCACATCAATTTGAAAATCCCAATAACCCGCTAGCGCATTATTTAACAACGGGGCCAGAAATTTGGAATTCGAGACAAGGTAAAATAGATGTGTTTGTAGCTGGAATGGGAACTGGAGGGACTATATCTGGTGTCGCCAAATATCTCAAAGAACAAAATCCTAATATAGTAATTGTAGGCGCCGACCCGGAAGGCTCTATTTTATCGGGAGATTCACCCAAATCTTATAAAGTAGAAGGTATTGGCGAGGATTTTATTCCCAAAACCTTTAACCGTCAGATAGTCGATGAAATGATTCGTGTGAGCGATAAAGAATCATTTAATACAGCAAGAAGATTAGCAAGAGAAGAAGGTTTATTAGTTGGAGGTTCCTGTGGTACAGCATTAGCAGCAGCGTTAAAGTATGCATCCAGACTAACTGAGCCTAAATATATAGTAGTTTTGTTACCAGATACAGGTAGAAATTACATAAACAAAATTTATTCTGATGTTTGGATGCAAGAAAACGGTTTCTGGGAAGGTAAAACAGTTAAATCAATTAAAGTCGGTGAAATTTTATTACAAAAAGATTTTCCATCGCTTATTTCTGTGAGTCCTTACGATACTTTAAGCCAAGCAACCAATTTATTACAAAAGCTTAGTATCTCGCAAATACCAGGATATTGTAGTTCACAGTACCACAAAATATCTAGGAGGACATAGTGATATTATCGGTGGTGCAGTTATCACCTCAAACGAAGAAATATATAGTCAACTCAAATTTTATCAAAACGCTATCGGTGCCGTTCCTAGTCCCTTTGATAGTTATTTAGTACTGCGAGGAATAAAAACATTAGCAGTACGAATGCGCGAACACGAAACCAATGCTTTATATTTGGCGAATTTTTTACAAAACCATCCTCAAATCGAACGTATTTACTATCCAGGTTTACCAAACCACCCACAGCATCAACTAGCCAAAACTCAAATGTCAGGTTTTGGTGGCATGATTAGCTTAGAACTCAAAGGTGGTTTTGCAACAGTTGAAAAATTTGTCTCTCGCATTAAACTATTCTTACTTGCAGAAAGTTTAGGCGGTGTCGAATCGTTACTATGCTATCCTGTTAAAATGACTCATGGTGCCATTCCAGAAGCAGAACGTCTGAAACGAGGAATTAAAGATAACTTGGTACGTTTATCTGTTGGTATCGAACATAAACTTGATTTACAAACAGATTTAGAAAACGCCCTTGGCAACGGATAAAATGGATGTAACGGGTGATTTATCCGTTACATCCGCACTATAACTTTTTAAACGGTTCTTCCACTTGTGTGAGAAGAAATAATTGTAATTAAATATCCATCAGGGCCACTGATAACAAACCATTGGTGGACTTGATCATTTTCAATTGGAGAAGGATATATACCGTTACTTACACAAGCGCTCCTAGTTGCTATTATATTATCTACCATCAAATCGAACGGCGCCTTTGTGCCAGCAGTCATAATATATTTTTTTGTTTGCTTCAATATTAGGTGAGTTCCACCTCTGAGTTCTAACATAGCAATATCTTCTGATTGGTGAATATATCGCAAACCTAATTTGATAAAGAAATTTGTAGCTGTTGAAACATCGCTTACCAGTAGTTGAACATGACCTATTGCTACTGTCGGACGGGTGTCTAACGAATTCAGTGTAGTCGCTTCTTGTAACCGCATAATTTATCGTACCCAAAGTGTGAAGAGTCAAATTAAATAAGGAGATTCACCTCCTGCATCTACTGTTTAGCACACGTAAATACAGGAAGTGAAAGAAGTCAGAAGGGAGACTGTGTGAAATTGCAGTGAGTGTTAAGACCCAGATAGGCTGTTTGTAATTCACTTTTTAGCTTGTAATTCATATTATAATACGTTAACTGGATAGGCAAACAGTAGTTTACTGCGTTTTTAAGTTTGGAACTTGATACGTGACCTACATAGTAAAAACTCATCAATTGCATTGATGTATTATATATAACATGTAGTACAACTTGGGAGCAATGCAATTTTGTTAGATCAACCTACACTAAAGGAATCATAAATAACCAATACTGAGTCAAAAAGTAATTTTTATAACAAGTACGAATTAGTTTGTACAGCGATTTTTCTTTTTGAAGAAAGCAAAAAGATTCACAGACAACAATTTAAACGATTTTTCTAACATTTGAGCATAATTTAAACGTCTTTTACTGTGCGCGCATGAAAGTAGTCTCTCTGTAACAACATAATTCTACGTCCCTCTCGAGTTGACTTAATAATAAATTGATCCATATCTATTATTAACGTTAAAGCTCTGTGTTATTAGTATGTCTAAAGAAAGAAATTACAGCAGTTTTCATTGTCAAATCATATTTTTTCATCTAATATTTAGTATGTATTGTCTTCCTTTAGATAGATGTCTCATACAAAAGGTACTAAAAAATAAGTTTAAAGATAAGCTGATATAATGTCTATCTAAAGAAAGAAGATTATAATATATAGAATTGAATATAAATAGTAAATTATTTGCTTTTCTAGCAATTTAGCAGTCAAGATTCGACATAATTTATTTGAAATCCTGAATTCTTGCGAAGTTTATTTTGGGAAAGAATATATAGTAAGGGAGTAGTGAATCATAAGTAATAGGGAAGTAATAGGTAAAATTTTTTAGAGACGTTGCACGTAACCTCTCTACGTGTATTTCATAAACATGCAATCTGCTGTAAGTGACAATTTGCATCTATTACAAAATGTTAACTATAGACGTAACACTTGCATTATGAGTGGATAAACCTTATTATACTTATAATCTACGACATATCGGTAGAGTTGTAGCAGTTACCCAAGCTACAGAAAGTATTATTCACGAGGCTACTATGAGTGAGTCAAAACTTTTTATACCTCTTTTACAAGTGAAAAGTCTACAGATAATCTCATTAAAATCAACGGTAAAAAGCTGGGGTTTAAGGCGCCTCTCAAATAGCTATTTAAAATTGGTAAGTCTATTTGTGGTTGGTGTCGCTTTAAGTATCGCGCTAGCTGCTTGTGGAAGTAGTTCAGCAAGTAATTCGGATGTCAAATTGAGGCTCGTTTCGTTCTCTGTTACCCAAGCTGCCCACGACCAAATTATTCCTAAGTTTGTCGAGAAGTGGAAAAAGGAACATAATCAGAACGTGACTTTTGAAACTAGTTATGGTGGAAGTGGCGCCCAAGCTGCTGCTGTTATTGACGGGTCAAAAGAAGCTGATATTGTTCATTTAGCGCTTCCTTTGGATGTGAATAAAATTCAGCAAGCGGGTTTAATCAAAAAAGCTTGGGAAACTAGGGCGCCTCGTAATGGTATTGTCACAAGGTCAGTGGCAGCAATTGTGACTCGTGATGGAAACCCTAAAGGCATTAACTCGTGGGAAGATTTGGCAAAAGATGATGTAAAACTAATAGCAGCAAATCCCAAAACTTCGGGTATTGCAATATGGGAGTTTTTAGGATTGTGGGGTTCTGTCACTCAAGCAGGTGGTGACGAAGCAAAAGCACTCGATTTTGTCACAAGAGTTTATAAAAATACGTCTGGTTTGACAAAAGATGCTCGTGAAGCAAGTGACTTATTCTTCCAGAAAGGTGAAGGAGACGTTCTGGTCAGCTATGAAAACGAAGTAACTTTAGCTGGACAAAATAATCAAAAGTTACCTTTTACAATACCTCAATTAAACATATCTATAGATAACCCC
>NZ_MRCD01000216.1 GCF_001904745.1 Calothrix sp. HK-06 | reverse complement strand
TTGAGCATCATTTACTAAAGAAACTTTAGGCGCCGTAATTTTAATTTCACCACCACTACCCTCAGCACCTTCTTGTACCCTGCTAAAAATATCACCGAAGTCAATATTTATAGCTTCAGTAGCATTAATTATTACACCACCTGCATTCCCTTTTCCAAAGGTACTGGCAACTAACCTGACATCACCCGTCATCAACAATGACCCAGTAGTAATGTCGATATTACCAGCATTACCTGTAGTTCCACTATCTAAATAATTGAAAATACCACTGCGTTTGCCACTAGAACCAGAAATTGTAAGTGCATCGCTAACTTTGATAATCGTACTACCAGCATTTCCAACTCCAGCAGGTTTGCCATCAGAAACACCACGCACAAAAGCATTTATCTGACCTCCATTAGTTAAAGACAGTGAACCTGCTGTAATTTTGATATCACCACCATTACCCACAGCACCTGCTTCTACTGTGCTAAAAACGTCACCACTATCAAAAGTCACAGCTTCACTCGCATCAATCGTTATACTACCTGCATTCCCTTTTCCATAAGTACTTGTACTGACTTGAGCATCATTTACTAAAGAAACTTTAGGCGCCGTAATTTTAATTTCACCACCAGTACCCTCAGCACCTTCTTGTACCCTGCTAAAAATGTAACCACTATCAATATTTATAGCTTCACTAGCCTTAATTGTTACACCACCTGCATTCCCTTTTCCAAAGGTACTGGCAACTAACCTGACATCACCCGTCATCAACAATGACCCAGTAGTAATGTCGATATTACCAGAACTACCTGTAGCTCCGCTTTCTAAGTTATTGAAAACACCAGTGAATTTGCCATTAGAACCATCAATTTTAAATTCATCATTGACTTTAATAATTGTATTTCCAGCCTTTCCTACTCCAGCAGGTTTATCATTAGAAGCAGCACGCACAAAAGCATTTACCTGACCTCCATTAGTTAAAGACAATGACCTTGCATTAATATTGATATCACCACCATTGCCTACACCACCTGCTCTGACATTGCTAAAAACATAACCATCATTAATAGTTACTGCTTCACTCGCATCAATGGTTACATTACCTGCATTCCCTTTTCCAAAGGTTATAGTACCAAGTTCAGCATTACCCGTTACTAACAATGAACCCGTATTAACATTAACATTACCCCCATTGCCAATAGCTTCGGCGCCTACAATATTTTCAATAATGCTTCCTTGTTGTTCGACCTTAATTATTCCAGTTGCATTAAGTGTAATATCCCCCGCAACAGCACCAACAAATTCTGACCCTGAATTTATCCCACCTCGAAGCGCACTTCTTGAAGAAATATCTACATCTTTTGCATTAACTGCAATGCTTCCGTTACCATTAGAACGTACATTTACCTCAGATGCATTCGTTAGTGATACATCTGCTTTATCTACACCACTAGGAAAACTCAAACCTAAATTATTACTATTTTGACTAATTGCAATATCTCCTGGAGAGTTTAGACCTCCTAACTCGACGCGACCACCAGGAGCTTTGATAACTCCATTTTCTAGCTTGACTTTACCCCCTACCAACAATAAACTTTGCCCCTCATTAACATTTAGCCCATTCTGAGAACGGTTAACAATTTCTGCGTTGTTAAGAACATTATAAAAAAGTGCAGATGGATTAATACTGAGTAAATTACTTGATGCTGGTTCAGATGCACTAAATAATCCTGTATTACCAAACTTAATCGCGTTTGCTGTTGTTGCCACAAAAGACCCTTCAACATCCAGACTGGCATTTTGACCAAAAACAATACCATTAGGATTCATCAAATATAAATTTGCATTACCTAGTACACCTAGTCTGCCTAAAATATTTGAACTGTTTGCTCCTGTGACTCGACTAAAAATGTTTTCAACTGCTGAAGGATTACTAAAATAAACTCCCCTTCCTTCCCCGACGTTAAATTCCTGAAAACTGTGGAAAAGATTGGCGCCACGAATAGCTCCCCCATCAACACGCTCACTCGGTAAATCACGAATCGTTACATCCGGTACAATTACAGAACTTTCTCCTCCTAAAGTACTATCAGACGTAACTTGTGCATTTGCTTGCTTAGATACAGTTAATACAGGCGCCTGCAACACCACACTTAAAGCACCCATCAAACCTAACTTCCAAAACCAATTACACATTCATGTCCCTCCTAGGGAAATTACTAATCATGGGTATTAAAATTTTTTTATTTAAAAATTATTATCAAAGAACACAGCATTTTGTACTACAAATAAATAAAAAACTTAAACATATCAATCACACTCCCGACTCAAAACAAGGCGCCCTTTATGTAGACGATATGCACCGTGTGGTTCTATAATTGGGTCGCCTTTCTGCCAAGGGCGCCGACTAGAAGCAGAAACATTATTTGTACGTATAGAACCAAAAGTATATTGCGACATTAAAGCATCTCCGGGACGAGAAGGTAAGGCGCCGGAACCAGTAATAATAAAAGTACCTTGTTGCTGAGTATTAGCACGCGCGATACAACTATTAGCAATTAAGTTTCCAGTATCTATGACATTTTCTGGTAATTCTGAAAGACTATTTTGGATAAAACTAGTATCTGGTAAGCTAATCGTACCAGAAACGGCGCCGCTAGCATTAATATCAACACGGCTATTCCCTTGCAAAGTGCTAGGTTTAGTACCTCTAGGAGCAGCTTTATAATTTTGACCAAAAAACGCAGGCGTTTTCAAACTTATATCACCACCTTGCCCATCTCTAGCAAACGCTACGATATCACTATCACCGAGGGCAATAATAGAGTTAGCAGTAAGAGTAATATCACCACCATCCCCGGCGCCGTTCTCTACATTAGTTGTAATATCACTATCACCAAACAGGCGAATATTAGCAGCTTTGATAGAAATTGCACCACCAGAAGATTGAAAAGCAGATGTAGTAATGATGCTATCATTTGCACTTAAGGTTCCACTAGAAGTAATTGTAATATTACCTGCTTTACTTGCACTTACACTTTGAGATTCAATAAAAGCGTTAGAAGACAAAGATATTTGTTTCGCTCCCATATTTATATTACCCGCATTTCCATTTCCATAATTACCAGTACTTAAGCCCGCATTACTCATCATTGACACAGCATCACGGGCATTAATTGTTATACTACCTGCATTCCCTTGTCCAAAAGTATTGGTAATGACTAGAGCATTACCCGTTATCAACAATGACCCAGTAGTAATATCGATATTACCAGCATTACCTGTAGCTCCGCTTCCTAAATTATTGACAATACCAGTGAATTTACCACTAGAACCATCAATCTTAAATTCATCATTGACTTTAATAATTACATCACCTGCATCTCCAACTCCACCAGGTTTGCCATCAGAAGCTAGACCCACAAAAGCACCTATTTCACCTCCATTAGTTAAAGACAGTGAACCTGCTGTAATTTTGATATCACCACCATTACCCACAGCACCTGCTTCTACTGTGCTAAAAACGTCACCACTATCAAAAGTTACAGCATCACGAGCGTTAATTGTGACACCACCCGCATTCCCTTTTCCAAAGGTACTGCTATTTAGCCTTGCATTACCCGTCATCAACAATGACCCGGTAGTAATGTCGATTTTACCAGCACTACCTGTAGTTCCACTATCTAAATTGTTGAAAATACCAGTTAATTTACCACTAGAACCATCAATCTTAAATTCATCATTGACTTTAATAATTACATCACCCGCATCTCCAACTCCACCAGGTTTACTATCATCAGCTTCACGCACAAAAGCATTTATCTGACCTCCATTAGTTAAAGACAATGACCTTGCATTAATATTGATATTACCACTATTACCGTTAGCACTTGCTCCGACTATGCTGACAACATTGCCATCATTAATAGTTACAGCTTCACGAGCATCAATCGTTATACTACCTCCATTTCCTTTACCAGAGGTACTAGTACTAAGTTCAGTATTACCAATCATTGTTAATGACCCGGTAGTAATGTCGATATTACCAGCATTACCTGTAGCTCCGCTTCCTAAATCATTGAAAACACCAGTGAATTTGCCACTAGAACCATCAATTTTAAATTCATCATTGACTTTAATAATTATATCACCCGCATCTCCAACTCCACCAGGTTTACTATCATCAGCTTCACGCACAAAAGCATTTATCTGACCTCCATTAGTTAAAGACAATGACCTTGCATTAATATTGATATCACCACCATTGCCATTAGCACCTGCTTGTACATTGCTAAAAACCCCACCATCATTAATAGCTACAGCATCACGGGCGTTAATTGTGACACCACCCGCATTGCCTTTTCCAAAAGTACTAGTACTAAGTTCAGTATTACCAATCATTGTTAATGACCCAGTAGTAATATCAATATTACCAGCACTACCTGTAGCTNCAGAAATGTTGAATGTTAATAAAAACTCAATAAAAATAGCTCAAATTATGGTAGTTTTGAGCTAGAAAATCAAAAAACAATATTTGCTTGTGATTATATATTCCTTCCCAAAAATTGTCAATGAGATACTGGAGTCCTTACCTAAAAATGATTACCCAGTTCTGAATACTCAATTATTTGTGTCTTACTGGTTAGGCTTTACTCTAGATAAAAGCTTAACGAGTATGCGAGATTTATTTAAACGCCTAAATAACACAGGATATGAATGTGATATATCTACTTTCTCTAAAGCTAACTTGCATAGAAGTCAAACTCCCTTCATTGAGATTTATCAAAAACTAAACCAAATAATTAACCAGAAAAAACAAAATGGTTCTTTCAAAAATTATATCATTTGTCCAATAGATTCAACAATAATTACTTTGACTAGTAAATTACTTTGGGTATTAGGATATCATCAGGTAAAATTGTTTAGTTCTTTGAATTTAGTTACTGGTACACCTGAAGATAACCTGATTATTTTTGGTCAAGGACATGATTACAAACATGGTTCACCAATAATGTCAAATCTACCAGATAATGGCGTTGGGGTAATGGATAGAGGGTTTGCTGGGTTAAAATTTATTCAACAATTAAGTGATGAGAATAAATTTTTTGTTTTGAGGATAAGTAATAGTTGGAAGCTGGAGTTTGATGAGCAAACAGGATTAGTTAAAGTCGGTACCAGTAAAAATTCAGGACTTTATAGAGTTGTTAACTTCTGTGATGTAGAGACTAAGACAGAGTATCGCTTAGTTACTAATTTACCTTTTGATGATGAAGCTCAAGTTTCAAATGGAGAAGTAATGGAAATTTATAAATGCCGTTGGGGTGTTGAATTATTATGGAAGTTTTTAAAGATGCATCTAAAACTTGATAGACTTATCACTAAAAATGTCAATGGTATCACTATACAAATCTATGCATGTCTTATTGCTTATTTAATTGTCCAATTAATAGATATTCCTAAACAATGGGGTAATAAATTAATAGATAAAATCCGCTACTTGCAAGCCTGTATGAATAAAGAAATAAGCTATATTCATTGGATGCAAAATATCATGCTATGTTGATACAATAGCACCCTTATAGTATTAATATACATCCAAATGTAAAGTTTTGTATCAGCATTCAACATTTCTG
>NZ_MRCD01000215.1 GCF_001904745.1 Calothrix sp. HK-06 | reverse complement strand
AATTTTAGATTTATAATTTTAAATTATACATTTATTTATATTTTATCTTAAGCACTAAGATAATAACGTTGAAAAACAAAGTTATACCGTTAGCTAAGATAATGGGCAAAGCAGACAGATAAAGTCCGTATATTAACCACAGTAAAACTCCAGTATTGAAAAAAATCAGCATTACAAACGAAACATCTTTAGCTGACTTCGTTTGCCATATTTTTAGAAGCTGCGGCAAAAACGCGAAAGTTGTCAGTGTTGCAGCTACTAAACCTAAAGCTGTAATAAAATCCATTTGAGATAACCAGTATATATAAGCACCGTCTCTTATGATACTGCGGTATTGGAAGTTTAGGTGATTTTGATTTATTTTTGGATTTTGATTTGACTGGTGAAAAACTCAGGTAATATACATAGAGACTGGAGTAATTAATCAGTTAAATCAATGCTTTTAATATTACCTATCATTGCTTTAACCTTTTTATACTGTATTTTCTACAGTTCAAATAATCGAAACAATTGGGCTATATCTATAATATCATCTACTGTAATTTTGGGTTTAATCGTCACAGCTATTACAGAGTCATTAAGCTGGTTTAATTTAATTAGATTTGAATCACTTTTTAGCACTTGGTTGGTGATTGATGTTGTGATAATAGTGTTTTATTTTCAAATAACGAGTCAAAATTCAAGGGTTATAAATCTTAAACAATTCAAATTATCAACTCTATTGTTAAGTGGTGTTGGGTTAATTATAGTATCGACAGGTTTAATTGGCTTAGTGGCGCCACCAAATAATTGGAACTCAATGGACTACCACATGCCACGTGTAGTACATTGGATACAAAACTCTAGTGTAGCGCATTATCCAGTAAGCTACACACCACAGCTATACCAAAATCCCTGGTCTGAATATCTAATCATGCACTTTCAACTTTTAAGTGGGGGAGACTACTTTGCTAACTCAGTACAGTGGTTAAGCATGATTGGGTGTTTGATAGGAGTATCATTAATAGCAGAGCAACTAGGAGCAAACTCACTAGGACAGACATTTGCCACGGTTGCAGCAGCGACAATGCCAATGGGAATATTACAAGCATCGAGTACACAAAATGATTATGTTGAAGCATTTTGGTTAGTTTGCCTTGCTTGTTATAGTTTAATTATCATCGATAAAGGCAAAAATACCACTTGGGGTACATACCTTTTGTTTGGTTGTAGTTTAGGGTTGTGCATTTTAACCAAAGGAACAGCTTACTTTTATATTTTGCCGTTTTCAATTTGGGTAACGTTATCGCAAATCAAGTATCTACGCTTTTCAGTATGGAAACCTGCCTTATTTGTAGCAACATTTGCTTTGGTAATTAATATAAATCATTATTTACGTAATTTCTTTGTTTTTAACTCCCCTTTAGGTGAACCTGGTGATTATGCAAATGAGATTCTTAGTGTAAATGTGATGATTCCTAATATATTGAGAAACCTAGCTTTACATATCGCTACACCTATTGGCTTTTCAGGAGAAGAAAACGGTGCCGGAAATTTGTTACACTTATTATTAATTATAACTTGTATTGTCATATTTATTTTCCGCAACCAGTTAAAACTAAAGTTTCCAAAACAAGCAGGTTCTTACTTATTAACTGTTTGTGCGACCTTTTGTGTTTTTTGCTATTTAGTCAAATGGCAACCTTGGAACGCAAGATTACATTTACCATTTTTCGTATTATCAACCCCCTTTTTAGGTTTAGTATTATCTAATCTTCCTAAAAAAGTAATTCATTCCATTGCTATCATATTAATTTTATCATCACTTCCTTGGGTATTTTTTAATCGTTATAAACCAGTTATCGATAGCAATAATATTTTTCAAACTCCGCGCGTTGAGCAATATTTTAAAAATAGACCGAAACTTCAACAACCTTATATACAAGCAGTTGAATTTTTAAATTCAAACCAATGTTACAAAATTGGTTTAATGATGGGGCAAGATACCTGGGAATATCCATTGTGGATGATAATGCAGCAATATCCAGGAAATGAATATACAATACGTCACGTCAACGTTTTTAATGCTTCATCTGTAAAAGAAGAACTATCAGAGAATAATTTTAAACCTTGTGCTTTGATTTATATGTATACTAAGCGTAGTAAATTGCAAAAAGTTGAACAAATTAAGTATAACAATGATACTTTTGTTCAAGGATGGGATTTGGCGCCTGTTTCTGTGTTGATGAAAAGGTAAAGTTGGCAACGGATGTAACGGATGTAACGGATGTGATGGAACTATTTTGTGGAATGGGCATCCTTGCCCGTTCTATATAAAGGGGCACCAACCTACAATCAAATTTTTGAACGCTCTTCATAAGTGAATGTTAGTTAATGTTAATTTAACAGAGCATCATATTCATTATGGGAACCAATCCAAAACCAGTAATAATCATCTCCCTTTTTTAGGGCTAGCGCACGATAATCATCTGTTACACGCGCAGACCAAAGATTTTTCCCCACCTTTTTGAAATGCAGTGAGGGGTGCTGTTGGTTTTCTTGCCAAATGCGATAAGCTTTTTTCGCTTGCCCTTTTATATTTTTAGGTAGCGCTGAGTAAGCTTGCCAGAAATCAATCGTCGTTAAGGACTTCATCTAAACCTTTAATACGATTTGCTGCTATATCCGCTTCTGCTTTAGCTATCAATTTGTCTAACTTACCTGACATAAAGTCTACCTTTATTTGCTCATCCCACATATCATTTAAATATGCTTGAAGCCATGCAGCAAGTTGACGGGCATCATCTTCTGGTAAGTTTTTAATTGCAGCTTCGATTTCTGTTAAAGTGTTCATAAGTATTTATATTTAGCTACATTACTTAGCTATATACCTTTAGTTATTAAAATAAAGTTCCTCTAGATATAGCCGGGTTGCTTCTTTAACACCAGCTATTGCCTGCTCGATAGTTTCTCCTTGATCTACTGTACCCACTTCTGGGCATTTAGCTATGTACATGTCATCCTCTTCACAAACAATAATTGTAAACCTAAGAGTTTTCATACAGATTTTTTCTTTATTGCTTTAATTATATTATAAAGCTGTTACTCAAAAGCAAAATAATACGCATTACTTAGTTGAAAGCAAAAACATCTACAGAAATTGATTTTACTGGTTTAGCGGCGTTATGTAACATCTGTCTAACTTTGTCAGTTGTTTCGCTACTAAATATAACTTCATATTATTCAATTTTTGGAACCCCACTAATTTCTAATTGGGGTTTAAACTTTCAACTTCTTGCACTGTTAACGAAAGAATTTGTGCAACTTGTTCAATACTCATTCCTGTTCGTAACAATTGAGGTACTGCATTTAATCTTGCCTGTCGTTCAGCATCCGCACGCTGTTGTTCAGCATCCGCACGTTGTTGTTCAAATCTATATAATTCGTCGAGTTCTACGGGAGTTGTAAACTTGCGACCGTCTGGACGGTAAATATCGAGTGTTGTTGGTGTCAACACAAATTTAATTTGCAAACGTGGACTTACCCAGTTATTTATGTTGTTGATTGGTTTCAATGTTTTCTTTGACCGCAACCAGCCTTTTAATAGATTTTTATGTGGGTCATATACATAGTACTCCTCGGCGCCGTATTTTTGGTAAAAGTCGAATTTGTCATCCATTTCTTGTTTCTTGTTACCAGGTGACAAAATTTCAAATATTACCTGTGGTGCTATATTACCTTCATCCGCTTGTACATACGAGCTTCTATGACCTTTAGGTCTGCCAAATACCACCATTGTGTCAGGTGCATATTTTGTATCAGTATCACCTGCAATTGGATACCAAAACAAGTCTCCGGCAATGAATACGTCAGGGTAGTCAGCAAAAAGTATTTCTAAACCTTCTTTAATGATTACAATCCAAATAAACTGTAGCGTATTTTGTGCCATTGGCTCACCGTCGGTTTCTGGGTAAATAACCAAGTCGGCGGCATCAATGTCTGTAACTTGTCGTACCATGTTGCAGCACCTCTAAACTTACTGAGGTTGTTACTTCCAGTTTAAATCCTAGAATGGTAGATTTACACCGTTGTTACAAGTAGCAAGATACTACGAACAACTAAGATACTAGTTTAAAGTATGTGACAGATTTTCAACTGAACATAGTAGGTTGGGTGGAGTCGAAGCGGAACCCAACACATCATTGCAGGAGGTGGCGCCAGTTGCTCTTGTTATGATAAAAGAGCGTTATGATTTGAGAGAAAGATTTGAAAGTTTCATCTGAAATTGGTTTATTTTTAATTACTGTTGATGCTATTAATGAACAAGCAAAAGCGTTTTATTTAAAATATGGTTTTATCGCTTTTGAAGATAATGATTTATTGCTGTTTATTTCGATGAAAACTGTGTTAGCAATCGTTGAATAATAAATTTTATTTATAAAATAAAAATATATTAACTGTGTAGTTAAAGTTGCTTATTATACTTATAAAATTAGGTAAGAGATTGTTTGGACAATGCTAATATGAAATAGAATGAGATTAATTATAAACGGTGTTAAAGTAATTACTTGTTATAAGAATTACTTAACAAACTATTCATATAAGTGTGTTATATTATGTATATTTTGATGTTCTAATAAAATACTAGTTTGCATTCATATTGGCTTCAACTACTCTATTGATAAGCTGACCACGAACATTACGCCCTTTTCTGCTAGCAGTCCCTTGATGAGTATAATAATAATACTGAGCGTACATGTTTATAGATACATCTTCTTTTCTGTTGTTAAAAAGTTCTTCCTCTAGAGACTGCAATGCATTACCTAAAGTTTTTTGTTGAGGTAGAAAACCATACTTAATTTTAACTTTCATTAATTCAACAATTAAAGTAAATAAACTAGACTTTTTAATCCATAAACTGTCAGGAGGAAGATTACAAGCAATAATTAGTTGTGATACTTCATTAAAATTGTTCATCATCTCCTGTTTTGCTAAATACTCGTTGTTGTACTTTTCAACATAAGTTTTTACTTCCTTATCACTAGTAAAATAACCTCCTTCTTCAATTGTTGACATTATTAGTAAAACATATTCCAAGTCTTTCATTCGAGAAAACTCACCTTCGCTAAATACCTCTAATCCCTTGAACAGTGCATTATTTTCTAGAATATCTTTAGCTGTTGTTATGAACTCTCCTTCATATAATGAATTACTAATTTCTATTGCATTAAGTGCGTACTGTACAGAATTAATTCTCTTAAAAACCTCACGAATTTCGGTTTCTGGAATTCTTCCTAAATCTCTAACAACTACTGTGTAATCAAAAAAATTAGTCTTTTCTTGTGTAGATAAGTGTTCAAATCGATTAATATTTTTGATAGTAAACTCGGGAGATGCAGTAACATATTGATAAATGGTACTTAATCTTTGTTGCCCATCAACTACAAGTGTTTTTGATGTTTGAGTATCGAGGTCAATTTCCCCATCAGCCAAATATATCTCTGGAAAAGGTAATTTCAGTAAAATTGTTTCTATAAATTTTTCTTTGTGTGCATCATTCCATACAAGTTTTCTTTGAAAAGATGGAGCCAGTATCAAGCTACCACTTTTCATCATATTAAATAAATCTAATACTTTTTTATTAGTAGCTATTCCATTTTTACTCATGATAATAAACTCCCTATTCTTATATTTTGTACATTTTGCATATGATATTTTTCAAATAAATCAGAGCTATAGTAAACTGCGCCTGTTATTTTTTGAGAATTATATTTGTAAGAAATTGATTTAAAATATTCAAACCACTCGCTAGTGCGAAAATATCGAGTAGGGAATAAATCTGGTCTTAGCCAACCCTTAAAAAAATACTGTAAAAACTTATTATATCTTTTATCTTCTTGTTCGGTTCTAGCTGAAGGGGTGACAAAGGCGCCTACAACATAGACTCAATAAGCCTCATAGCTCTC
>NZ_MRCD01000214.1 GCF_001904745.1 Calothrix sp. HK-06 | reverse complement strand
AGCTTTTTTGGCGCCGCGACCGCGAAGCGGTCGCGTGCTTTAGTCTAAAGTCCAGTATTTAAATAAGGATAAGAAATAATACAAATATTCTGGCTCAACGCCAGTATGGCGATGTACTCGTAATGATATTAGTTGTCTTCTACTGCTAAGGAACGTGGATTAAATAACTTGCAAGTCTTTTGGCATTTGGGGTTCTACAGTATAGTTCCATTATGGCAAAAAATCGTATCGGCTCAATAATCCGGGGTAGCCAAAAAAATAAAAAGGCGAGCAAGGTGTACAAAACGTCATAGAATATGGCACATGACGACAAAAATCACCCCCTGACTCCTCTGTATCTGATCTGCTGCAAACCATTGACCCCTCAAGGATTGCAGACTAATCACTGAGTCAAACCCTAGAGATATTACTGAACCTCATAGAAGAATTAAACTCACAGATCAATGGTACATTATGGCCAGGTATAAAACTATCATAGCAGAAATCCAGGAAGCATTTGGCGGGTCGCTTGCCGCAATGAATATTCTCAATGTATCTGGTATTGGTGATCTGGCATCGGTCTATGCTGTTACCGATTTGGCGATAGCATCCCTTGCATCTGCTGGAATGGCGGTTGCCGAATTTATTGCCATACGCAGTGGCAAGATGCCGCTAATTCAGGTGGATCGACGGCTTGCATCCATGTGGTTTTCTAGATCGTTACGTCCAATAGGGTGGCAGTTGCCTCCGCAATGGGATGCTGTGGCCGGTGATTATAAGGCAAGTGACAACTGGATAAGATTGCACACCAATGCACCGCACCATCGCCGTGCTGCACTGCAAGTGCTTGGTTGTTCAGAAGATAGGGAAGCCGTAACGAAGGTTGTTGCGAGTTTGCAAGCAAATGAGCTTGAAGATGCAATAGTTTCTGCAAACGGTTGTGCCGCCGTTATGAGATCAGCAGAAGATTGGAGCATGCACGCTCAGGGGCGAGCGGTAGCCTCTGAGCCGCTTATGCACATTTCTGCTACGGATTCCGCTCATATGCCAAACTGGCTAATTCCGGCAGGGCGGCCTTTAGAAGGCATACGTGTACTTGACCTGACCAGAGTTCTTGCTGGCCCCGTTGCCACACGGTTTCTTGCCAGTTATGGGGCGCAAGTATTGCGTATTGATCCCATAGGATGGGAAGAACCAGGTGTTGTGCCGGAAGTGGTATTAGGCAAGCGCTGTGCCCGACTTGATCTAAAGAGTGCCAACGGTATGGCCACACTGAAAAAACTTTTGGGTGATGCTGATGTCATTATTCATGGATACCGAACTGGCGCACTGGCACATCTTGGTCTTGACAGTGAAGAAAGACAAAAGTTGCGTCCTGGGCTGGTTGATATTTCACTCAATGCTTATGGCTGGAACGGGCCATGGAAATTGCGTAGGGGATTTGATAGCCTGGTACAGATGTCAAGCGGTATTGCACATACCGGGATGGTCAAAGCAAATAAAAACTGCCCATTTCCTTTGCCCGTGCAGGCTCTTGATCATGCAACGGGGTATTTGCTTGCAGCCGCAGCGATACGAGGCTTAATTAGGCGTGTGACGAGCGGCCAAGGTATGGAAGTACGGGCTTCGCTTGCCAGAACAGCAGCTTTACTGGCTTGTTATCCGGTTGAAAATGGTCTTGCTGCAAAGATTGAGGCGGAGAATAGGCATGATCTCGCTCCAGCCATCGAAGCTACCGCGTGGGGGGCGGCACAGCGTCTGAAACCACCTTTGGTTATAGAAGGTTGTCCGATGTATTGGGATTTACCGTCATCGCCGTTAGGTTCCTCATTGGCTGAATGGCTTTGATTTGCTCTCAATTTTGGCCACCAGAACAATAGTATGAACGGGATGTTTACCAAACTGTCTATGCTTGAGTTGCGCTCGACTCAACAAGTATGTGGCAGTCAGTGCAGCACTTTTGGCTGCTATAAAAAATGAAGCGCTCATGGCTTGCACAATATATGTACAAGGGCGGACACCCAATAAGTCACGGCAATATTATCGTGAGAAGGATAACCCCGTTTGTAGTTTCTTTAGAACTCTCCACTTAATTCATCACCTGAGAAACCTAAAATAGTTCAAAATTACTTAAATACCAACAATTTAAATCAAAATCCTTCTGCTGATAACAAATCTAATCATCAAGACAAAAATTCCAAACTCTTATTATTGTCCGGAAACTATGCAAATTAGATAAATGCTTCTTTAAAGTTTTTTGTATTGTGAGGATTATTACTTTTTAAATACCTTCGCAACTTATAGTGCTACAGCCATACGTCGCGATGGTCGTTAGCAAATTGTGTAAGTGTAATTGGTTGTCGCCCTAGCACTTGCTCTATAGTGTCTGTGACAATTGCTGAATTTCCAGAGCGAATGTGAGTTTCATAAAAGCCCAGCATCATTTTAATGAAGTCGTCAGCCCACCCTAGATTTTTTACAAGTGAGCGAAATTCTGCTTCGGTCATTGGCTGGTAACGAACGGTTCGTCCCGTCACAGCAGAAATAGCTTCAGCAACCTCAGCCCGATTATATGCTTTGGCGCCCGTTAGTGTATAAACTTGTCGCGCGTGTCCTTCCTCAATCAAAGCAGCAGCTGCGACAGCAGCAACATCACGCGCATCCACAAAACTAGTTCGTTCACTATCTAATGGTTCAACAAAAATTCCCTGCTGTCGGATAGCTTCAGCACTTCCCGTACTGTAGTTTTGCAAGAGAACATTGATGCGTAAATGTGTAAAGTCTATTCCTGATGCTTCTACACTTTGCTCAATACAACGAATGTTGGTATCCATATCCTCAATCCCCATTGCTGATAAAAGCACAATACGCTGCACCCCTGCGGATTCTGCCAGTTTCACCGTTTGCTTCATTGGTTCCACTGGGAAGTCTTCACGTGGTGGAGCCAGGTAGAGTCCTTTTACTCCTTGCAATGCTGTTTCTACACTCTTGGCATTATTAAAATTCAACTCGGCAATTTCCACAGAAGGAAAAAGTTGTCTTGCCTTCTCGATATTGTGTGCCCCTGCACGAACTGAAACACCTTGTTCCACTAGCTTGCGTACCAAGGCGCAGCCAACTTTACTCGTTGGTGTAGTCACTAAAATCACTTAACTTACTCCTTGTATAACTTAACTATACGGTAGCGTCCAGTAAAGATTATATCTATACGGTAGCGTCCAGTAAAGATATTCTAGATAAGTATGGGTTATAAAATTTACGGAGTAAGACAGGTGAGACGAAGCATATCCAATATGCAGCGTAGTGAAGAATCAAAGCAGGCTGCATCATTGGGACGACCGAAGAATCAATTTAAGCAAACAGCAATTCTTGATACAGCGCGAAATCATTTTTTTGAAAGAGGATTCGATGCAGTGACTATCGAAGGCGTAGCAGCTGGTGCAGGCGTATCTAAAATGACTGTATATAATCACTTTAATGATAAAGAGACCTTATTCAAAGCAGTCGTCGAGCGAGAAAGTCGAGAACTTAGCAGCCCTTTAACACAATTACCGCTTGAAAGCATCAACGATTTACGAAACACCCTTGTTACGTTTGGGATGGCATTTCTCGAATTTATTACACGCCCAGAGGTAATTCAATTTAATCGGCTTTTAATGAGTGTGGCGCCTCGTCATCCACAACTAATACACGAATTTTTCCAAGCGGGTCCAGCAATTATTTATGCAAAGCTGGCTGAGTTCTTGCGGCAAGCGTCAGCAACACAGACACTCTCCATTCCGAACCCCGAACGCGCAGCTGAACAACTCATTGCCATCTGCCAGGGTTCTCTACTTGTGAAGTATCAACTTGGTCTTGAGGTTACGTTACCACCAGAGGAGTTGCTCGATTATGTTGAGGATTGTGTTGATACCCTGTTATGCGCTTGGAAAATTTCTTCATAGTAAACGGATGTGAACAAACTGTTTATTAACTATTTATATTTATCAAATATTCTTCTTTTGAAGAATCTTGTTTTTTACTTTCTATCATTTATTTAACTATATCCAAAATCCAAAACGCGCTCTCTCAACTATTATCTCTGATTGAAGCGGCGCCAATCATCCATCTTCCTAAAAGAAGCACAACGAAACAATAAGTACTCTTAGTTAGCCTGTCCCCGGCAGGTTTTGTTCGTGTAGTCTCACCCTAGCCATACATCATTCATAACTCTAAACCAAATGTTAGGTTTGGTAGGACTGTCGCCTGGTAAGTCGCATTTGTAATTGTCTCTTCGATAGGTATAGAAAATCCACTAAGGTTAAACTCGGCATTTTCGCTGTTCTCCCCAAAAGTACTAAGCACTACTGTATCAAAATTATCAGGAAAAACGGCATCTGCGTCTCCTTGACCATCAAAATTTCCAGGAGAAAACCCATCTCGAACTTCAAACGTAACAGTTGGGTTAAAAGTAAAATTAGCAGCCCTAGCTTTAATAGTTGGTAAAATTAAACACAAGCATATGGTTGTTGCTAGAAAAATTTAATTATATTAAGTAAATTATTATTTTCTATATGTACTGAATATTACTATAAACGTGATAAATGAATGAATGTAATTATTACAAGAAGAATAATAAAATACAACTATATAACCATATATTGTTGTTGTAGCTGCAAATTATTAATTTTACTGGTGCCTGTTTACATCGATAATTTTACATATTAGTGGCAGTTGCCAATGTCCATATGATGTAGATAAGCGGGAGAATAGTTGTGGCGCCAAGTCGGCTTACTTTAGACCTGGTGGTGAGGAACCAGTATGTTATGTAAAAGATAGACAGTAGTTAAATTATTTCGGCAGCTAATATTAACGAACGTTGTTTGTTGTTTGTTTCTGTTTTATTAATAAACTTGCACTAAAAGCTGCAAAAGTTAATATACCAAGCATTGAAGCAGGTTCGTGAACCTCCTTACTAGATAAAGATTTATTTTTTATAAAACCACCACTTCCACCAAACTCAGTCCACAGCAACCCATAGCTAAAAAAGCCGTCTGAATCGCCAAATAGTTGTGGAGGCGCCGAGAATGATACAGTATTTCCGTTTAAAGTATACGGGACTGAACCTAAAATATCTCCCCATCCTCCAGAATTGGGGTCACTAGAACTTGGTAAAGCTTTACGAAATCGGATATTTCCTGAAACATGAATTTCTTCTCCTCTAACAATAGCATCTAGTTCGCTATAGTACGGAGAGCCTCTCCATATTGGAAATTCTCCATCGGCTTCGATAAAGTATTGGAATGAATCAGCTTGGCGCCCAAATTCATCAGTTAATAAAAAATTTGGCGTTCTATTAAAATTTATTGTAAATAGCACTTCATTATTATTATTCTGATTTACAACAGCAGATTCGGAAATTGCATTCAGAGTTGCTGCTAAAACTTTTTCAAAATTGCCTACAAAACTAACACTACAAACTGTAAAAATAATTAATAATTTGTTTATTAATTCCATTAAAACTACTCCACATTATTGAAATTTTTAATTTTTTAAACTAATTGTAATAATTATAAACTATACGGCGCCTACATTTCAGGTCAAAGTCAAAGCAACTTTATTATAGAGGATGACTGATTTTGCAGATATTACAGGTGCGTACTCAACAGCATCTTTATAGTAAAACTGCGAATGTTGAGGATGCAAATCATACGAAGCTTTCTTATGAATTCAGTACGTTTTCTGCTAAAAACGCCTATTGTGTTTATTTGAAAGCTTGCAGCACTCGCTGTTCGCTTTCATGCATACATACAGCAGATTTAAATTAAATGAAGTACAGAATAAACCTCTCCCCTACCCCTCCCCGCAACGGGGAGGGGTCGCGGTCGCGTAGCGGGGGAGGGGTGTACTTCATATAAATGCAAAACGCTGTAACCCTCTTCTGTCACTCTCCGGTTTTTCCTATTATTAATAATTTTTGAATAGAATG
>NZ_MRCD01000213.1 GCF_001904745.1 Calothrix sp. HK-06 | reverse complement strand
CAAATTCTCTCAGGTTATGCTGTTGTGCGGGGTGGACTAGCATAACCTAGTGGACGACGGGAAGGGGTGGCGCCAGTGCTTAGGGTAGTGGAGTGGTAAGGTGGCGCCAATTCTTAGGGGCGTGGGGTGCGTAAATTGGTCAATATCTGTATTATCTGTATTATAGGCATCTAAATAACTACAATCACTCGTAGCTAAAAATAAGTAAGGACAGCTAATTTAAGCAAAATAACTTAGTCATCTAATTTTTCTGGTACTGTGGTTTATATTTTGCTCGAACTGAAATTACAGCCCTCGCCCTTTTCTTTATTAAAGATTTACGCTGAATGCAGTAAGGATACCCTGGAAGGCTAAGTAACATTTTTTCTACAATGAGTAATCCTTTAACAAAAATTTTTGAGTGTGGTAGTGAACGCTTGTGATAGTAACGATTCGATTCAGATGTTTCTAAATTGGCTGGTAAGTGTGGGAATCCAGGGTTTGGGAGTCCTGCCTTGCGCCCAAAAGGTTGCCCAAGACCATTTAGAAGCCTGCGGAAATGACAAAGAAAAAGCTATAGATTCTATCATTGCCTGGAGAACCACTTACGCTGCGGGTACAGGTTTTGTCACTGGTCTGGGTGGTCTAGCCACTTTGCCTTTTACCATTTCCGCCAGTTTCGCCTCGTCCTACGTTTTAGCGGCTAACGCCTCGGCGGCTATAGCCATTCTTCGAGGGTACGATATTCAGTCTGACCAAGTACGCACTTTTGTGCTTTTAACTCTGCTGGGCGAGTCGGCTACGGAGGTTATCAGAACCATTGGCGTTAACCTAGGAACCAAAGTTACCAAATCTTTAATTAGCCAAGTACCGGGCAAAGTCTTAATAGAAATCAATAAAAAAATCGGTTTTCGGCTAATTACCAAAGCTGGAGAAAAAGGGTTTATTAATCTAATGCAAATAGTGCCGATAACAGGTGGACTGGTGGGAGCAGGTTTTGACGGCACCTTTGTGCATAACTGCGGTGCCGCAGCTAAAAATGTATTTACACCTATAGTCCGAGACTAGAGTTCACCTCCTACTCATTACATACATCACCAAATAAAGTAATAACTTTAGTAATATCACCTTTGCCCTTGTTTTGAAGGATATGTATTTGGTTACGCTGTTATAACAGGTTATGGCACTGCGTAACTAGTTGCCAGTATGTTTAGTTGTTGGCGCCGTTAATGTTTGCACCTAGCGCGGTAATGTTCGGAGTTGGCGCCTTAGATTGGGTTGAGGTGTTGCCTCAACTTACGTATCGATAGTATCGCTGATATCATCTGGTGTCGGCGCCGCCGTAATATTCGTAGTTAGTGATTTGAGTAGTTATGTTTTACTGTGTCGTCAATAGCATAACCTTCACAAGCGCGCGGACTGGCGCCAGTCCCTAAAATTTAGTGCCACCACTATAACTATTGACTATTAAGAAAAATATCAAATTACTAAGTATACGTAATTTACGTATTAGGAGGTAGTCACCCCCTGTATATATAAGATATATAAAAAGAAATTACTAATAAAAAAGAAATTCCCCAATTAAGAGTAATGCCGAAGTTGGCTACCGATTGGTGGTTTAAAACTGCCGTCACAATTGGCTACAATGCGGTCGATAATCATCGGTTGGATGGAAAATATCATTTGTGGGGTATCGTGCGTTGTAGAGGCAAATAAGTGGTGACTACCACTGAGATAGCAAAAAGTGCGTATCATTTTATAGTGGCTACCAATTCTGTACTGATATAACAGTTTAATGAGAATAATCGATAATTATTGAGAATGAACTTTTAGGGGTCAAAATTACAAAAAAATGTGTGGAATCCTTCGATTATCGGCTGAGTTTTGCATCTGTAGCTAAAAAAAGCATCATGCCGACATGCCGACATGGCGCCGTGTCGGTGTTAGCTAGTTATACTTTCAGGTGTCGCAGTTGGCATAACCTTTACAAGCGCTTTGTAACCTCACTGATGGACTGGCGCCTATTCATAACTCCAAAAATCCATGTCCATCACTGTGGATAATCTTATTAGTACATGTTTAGTACTAATTAGAGGAAGGCGCCTGTTATTAATTCTGTATAGACAAGACAACAGACTTGCTATTTAGTGACTTTTTTGAGGTAATTTGACAGCAAGCCAAAATAACACCACTTTGGTGTTATGTTTTTGATGTTGCCCCTAACTGCTAAAGTCTCAAGGGTTTTTTAACGATGCCAGTTGCTTGACTCAACCGCCTTGATGGTTGTAACCGTTCGCGCTTTTGTAGTGCGCTTTCGCGGGGACAGTTACCCGCTCAGTCCTTGACTCACTGTACGCATTGAGGACACTTAACACCGGGTACTTGATGGCATTTGACTGTACCCGCCGCCGTCTATTATTTTACACCCACCCCCGTCGCTCGGTACAACAGTCTTTGCAACATTTATTTATCTGCTGACAATCCACTACAGCAAGTAACTTATACATTCAATATCCATGAAAAATAATGCACACCACTTGGCTATTTATATAAATAGGAAAGTGGTGTGCAGTATTTATGCTTATAGTGGTTGGGTAGGAATCGAGAAGCGGTGCCTTCCCTAAGTTATGCCTGCTGCTTTAATTCGGACTTAGGCTTTTCTCAATTGTAGAAATTTTAACAGCATAATTAATGATGTCTTGCCCAGTACGGACATTTTTGGCTTCTGCATTATTTAATCCCACGATGTAAGGCTGACCACCAATTACTGCGATAATTGGTCCACCTGATGAACCCGCAGCAGTTGCACAATCATGTAAAAGCAAATCTTGTTGTTCGCCAACTATGCTACATTTAGACTCGTAACTAGCAGTCCATCCTTTACCTGCACTGAAATATCTTTGATATTTTTGGGTAGGAAAATCACTAGAATAGCCAACAAAAAACAAAGCTTTTTTATTTTTAACAAGTGTTGGAGTTGGTATAGGTTTACTTGGCAAATAGCCATATTTACGACCAAGAGGCTGGTTAATTTTTACAAGTGCCCAGTCTTTTGATGAAACACCTTTATCTTGCTTAAAATCTGTACCAGAAACAACCTCTTCAACTTCTGCAATATCTTCATATTTGCCATCAATAGTATTAGGCATAAACTCAATTTTTTTACTCAGTTCTCCGGTTTCTGGGTTAATAACACAATGAGCATTTGTTAAAACTATATTCTCAGCAATTAAAGTACCTGTACAATAATAACCTTGTTCGTCAGATGTAGTTCCTTTGATTCTACCTATTGTTGACCAAGGATATTTGCGGCTACTCATTGGAACGCGGTTATCGGGACCTAGAATACCTCTTGTACCTTCATCTGGTTTAACAGAAGTACCTAAAGTTGGTGGTATATAAGGCTTACCATTTGAATTGAACCCAAGTTGGCGAGCTTGTTCAGAACTAATAAACTTAGGAGTAATATTTTGTTTGGTTTGTGCTTTTACTGATACCCCTAAAGTTGCTAGGCTCAAAATTCCAGCTAATAACAGAAATTGCTTACTCATAGTAAATAATACTCCATTGGTTTAGATATTTAAGTTTGGAAAAGCTGTTTTTATCTATTATTAATGTTATTTATTTCCAATCTCCTTGTAAGGTAAAAGCTGCCCAATAATAAGGACTTTGCCACTCTTGACTCTGCCACAATTGTAATTGTGCTTCTCGTAAAGCAACTGTGGGAAGCTTTCCAGTTAAAACTGCTTTATAAAATATAGGCATCAATTTAGATGTACCTTTATCATCAATTGACCATAAGGAAACTACCACGCGCTTTGAACCTGCATACATTAATCCTCTAGTTAATCCTACTAATCCTTCACCCTTAACATTTTTACCCAAACCAGTTTCACACGCGCTTAATACGACTAATTCGGCGCCTAAATCTAAGTTAAAGATGTCACCTAAGCGTAAATAACCTCTATCAATGGATTTACCTTGTTTATCAAACTGCGATAGGACGATTCCTGAAAACTCAGGATTTATAGTATCAACAAATCCATGAGTCGCAAATAGTAAGAACCGATATTGTTTAAGTTCTGGGTTAGTTACAAAATTGTAATTAGCATCAAAATCATAAGCATGTATAGTCTCTTGTGCTGGTACAAATTTGAGAATTTCTTCAGCTTCTGTGCGCGTACCTATTAAACGCTCCAAACCATTACGCTTGAGATTTTTTGATGCTCGCTGCAAGCTAGAACGGTTTAAATTGAATTCAGAAACATTATAAGTAGGTTCTTTGCCTGTAAGTCTAGAGTCGGACGCTTCAAATACTGGGTCAGCTAGTACTGCAAGGGTCTTAGGTGCCTTGTAACCATTATTAAGTCGTTGTCGTTGAGTCGCAATAGCTGTAACAGAAGGTAAATTGACGATTTCATGGTTGAC
Organism: Calothrix sp. HK-06; assembly: GCF_001904745.1. Classification (GTDB taxonomy): domain Bacteria; phylum Cyanobacteriota; class Cyanobacteriia; order Cyanobacteriales; family Nostocaceae; genus Dulcicalothrix. The sequence goes on along the minus strand of NZ_MRCD01000213.1, from coordinate 1,803 downwards.
CATTAATGGTTGATAAATCTTATTGGTTGGGTCTGCCAGTGCTGTAAAAGGTATAGTTTGTAAGGTGCCGTCAGCAACAATAGCTAACCGTTTTTTGCCTAATTTGTCTGCGACAGGTGCCAATATCATTTGACTAAGTTTAATTAACTTGCGCGCTTTAGCTGGTTCGCTTACAGACAATGAATCTGCAATAGTATTGTTAAAATCTTTTGCTGCGAATTCAATTTCTGAACTTTTAGACAGTTCATATGTATACAGAGAATCGGGTGTAACAGCCCAAAGATAACTGTGGTCTGCGCCTAAAGAATATTCTAGTAACAGTGTGTCTTTATCAAGTTGCTGCTGAATTTGTTTTAAGTTTAAAGGTTCAGGATATTTAATATCAGCATATTGTGAGCTAGTTGTACGAATTTTATCAACTAGCTCGCGGTATTGGTTAAGAAGGTTTTCATTTTCCTGTTTGAATTTTTCAAGTCTTGCTTCATCGTTAGATATTGATGGTTCTTGCAATCTCTTTTGAACAGCATCAATTTTACCAAGTAGAAGTTGTTCTTCTGCAAATAATTTAGGGTCAACACCTTTACGAATTGCTTCTTTTAATAAATCTACTAGCGTTCGCGCGTGCGAACGCTCGCTGGCATTAAGAGCTAGGGCATCATATCCTTGATGAGGATATTTTTTTTCTAGTTGCATTAACAAATTAATGTACAGTTCATAATAATTTTGTACTGAAGCAAAATAGATAATTCTTAAGTCTTTATCAGTGTATGTTTTACGTAAGTTTTCTATAATTTCTATGGCTGCTTGAATCTGTTTAAGAGATGCTTCTAAGTTACCTCTATCATGCTCTAATACAGCAACACTCAATAAAGTATTAGCTTGCAGTGCTTTGTCGTCTACTTCTACTGATAAAGGTAGAGATTGATTATAAAATTTGAGAGCTTGTTGCTTGTCTCCTAAATCAGAGTAAACTCCACCGATATTATTAAGGATGGTAGCTTGCCCTGCTTTGTCCCCTGCTTCTACTGATAAAGGTAGAGATTGATTAAAAAATTTGAGAGCTTGTTGCTTGTCTCCTAAATCAGAGTAAAGTCTACCGATATTATTAAGGGTTTTTGCTTGCCCTGCTTTGTCCCCTACTTCTATTGTTAAAGGAAGAGATTGATTATAAAATTTGACGGCTTGTTGATTGTCTCCAAGTGAGGAGTAAACTGAACCGATATTATTAAGGGTAGTAGCTTGCTGTGCTTTGTCCCCTACTTCTATTGATAAAGAAAGAGATTGATTATAAAATTTGAGCGCTTGTTGCTTTTCTCCTAAATCAGAGTAAACTAATCCGATATCGTTAAGGGTTTTTGCTTGTCCTGCTTCGTCCCCTAATTCTATTTTTAAACGAAGAGATTGATTATAAAATTTGAGCGCTTGTTCCTTGTCTCCTAAATATGAGTAAACTCTACCGATATTATTAAGGATAGTAGCTTGCCCTGCTTCGTCCCCTACTTTTATTCTTAAAGGAAGAGATTGATTATAAAATTTGAGGGCTTGTTGCTTGTCTCCAAGTTCGTCGTAAACTAATCCGATATTACTAAGGGTAGTAGCTTGCTGTGCTTTGTCCCCTACTTCTATTGATAAAGAAAGAGATTGATTATAAAATTTGAGTGCTTGTTGCTTGTCTCCAAGGTCGTTGTAAACAGCACCGATATTACTAAGGATAATAGCTTGCCCTTCTTTGTCCCCTACTTCTATTTTTAAAGGAAAAGATTGATTATAAAATTTGAGTGCTTGTTGCTTGTCTCCGAGTGA
>NZ_MRCD01000212.1 GCF_001904745.1 Calothrix sp. HK-06 | reverse complement strand
CTCAAATTTTATAATCAATCTCTTCCTTTAAGAATAGAAGTAGGGGACAAAGCAGGGCAAGCTACTACCCTTATTAATATCGGTTATGTTTACTCCTCGCTCGGAGACAAACAACAAGCGCTCAAATTTTATAATCAATCTCTTCCTTTAGCAATAGAAGTAGGGGACAAAGCAGGACAAGCCACTACCCTTAGTAATATCGGTGCAGTTTACGACTCACTCGAAGACAAGCAACAAGCACTCAAATTTTATAATCAATCTCTTCCTTTAAGAATAGAAGTAGGGGACAAAGCAGGACAAGCCACTACCCTTAACAATATCGGTTATCTTTACGACTCACTCGCAGACAAGCAACAAGCGCTCAAATTTTATAATCAATCTCTTTCTTTAGCAATAGAAGTAGGGGACAAAGCAGGGCAAGCTACCACTCTTAATAATATTGGTTCAGTTCACGACTCACTTGGAGACAAGCAACAAGCGCTTAAATTTTATAATCAATCTCTTTCTTTAACAATAGAAGTAGAGGACAAAGCAACGCAAGCTGGTATCCTTTGGAATATAGCTTACTTAGAACGCAACAGAGGTAACTTAGAAGAGTCTCTGAAACAAATTCAAGCAGCTATAAAAATCATTGAAAGCCTACGTAAAACATATACTAATAAAGACTTACAAAGTACTTATTTTTCTACAGTGCAGGACTATTATCAGTTCTACATAGACTTATTGATGGAACTGAACAAAAAATATCCCAATCAGGGATACGATACAACTGCCTTTAATATCAGCGAACGAGCGCGCGCGCGTTCCTTAGTGGAGCTACTAACCGAAGCAAACGCCTCGATTCGTAAAGGCGTTGACCAGAAGTTACTAGCATCTGAACAGCAGATATTGGGTAAAATCGAAGCACTACAAAAACAAATGCAGCAGCTATCAGTATCAAACGATAAAGCAAGACTTGAAAAGTTAAAGCAGGAAAACGAAAACCTTCTTAACCAATATCGTGAGCTAGTTGATAAAATTCGTACTACTAACCCACAGTATGCTGCAATTCAATATCCGCAACCTTTGCAATTAAAACAAATTCAACAACAACTTGATAAAGATACCCTACTACTACAATACTCCTTGGGTGAAGATAGAAGTTATATGTGGACTGTTACACGCAATTCTTTCCAAACATACGAATTGCCAAAAAACTCAGAAATTGAATTGGTAGCAGAAGGTTTTCGAGGCACCATCACAGACTCTCTCCCCGTAAATCACCCAGCCAAAGCTGCCAAGTTAACCAAACTTAGCCAAATGATATTGGCGCCTGTAGCAAACCAATTAGGTAAAAAACGGTTAGCTATAGTAGCAGACTCTTCCTTACAAACCATTCCCTTCGCTGCACTCGCTGACCCTACAATAAAGGCACCTTCCTATCAACCCTTAATGGTTAACCATGAAATCGTCAACTTACCTTCTGTTACAGCCATAGCGACTCAACGACAACGATTCAATAATGGAATAAAGGCGCCTAAAACCCTTGCAGTACTTGCTGACCCAGTATTTGAAGCCAACGACATAAGACTTACAGGCAAAGAACCTGCCCTTGCTCCTGAATTAAATCTCGACCGTTCAAGTTTACAACGAGCATTAAAAAATATTAAACGTGATGGAATGGCACGTTTAAAAGAAACACGCGCGGAAGCAGACGAAATTCTCAAACTTGTATCACCCCAAGAAGCCATCCATGCTTATGATTTCGATGCCAATTACAATTTTGTAACTAACCCAGAACTTAAAAAATATCGCTTCCTATTGTTTGCTACTCATGGAATTGTTGATACTACAAATCCTGAGTTATCAGGTATTGCTTTATCACAAGTGGATAAACAAGGTAAGCCAGTTGATAAAGGTTATTTACGCTTAGGTGACATCTTTAACTTAGATTTAAGCGCCGAATTAGTCGTATTAAGCGCATGTGAAACAGGTTTGGGTAAAGACGTTAAAGGTGAAGGATTAGTAGGGTTGACGCGAGGATTAATGTATGCAGGGTCGAAGCGCGCGGTTGTTTCCTTATGGCAAGTTAGTGATGAAGGTACGTCAAAACTAATGCCCATATTTTATAAAGCAGTTTTAGCTGGAAAGCTTCCCACAGTTGCTTTACGAGAAGCACAATTACAGTTGTGGAATAGTAATGAATGGAAAAATCCATATTATTGGGCGCCGTTTACTTTACAAGGAGACTGGAAATAAACAATATCAATAATAGATAAAAACAGCTTTTCCAAACTTGAATATCTAAACCAATGGAGTATTATCTACTATGAGTAAGCAATTTCTGTTATTAGCTGGAATTTTGAGCCTAGCAACTTTGGGGGCGTCAGTAAAAGCACAAACCAAACAAAATATCACTCCTAAGTTTATTAGTTCTGAACAAGCTCGGCAACTTCGGTTCAATTCAAGTGGCAAGCCTTATACACCCCCAGCTTTAGAAACTTCTGTGAAACCAGATGAAGGTACAAGAGGTATTCCTAGGGGTATCGATAACCGTATTCCAATGACTAGCCATAAATACCCGTGGTCAGCAATAGGTAGAATCAAAGGAACTGCATCTGACGAACAAGGTTATTATTGTACAGGTACTTTAATTGCTGAGAATATAGTTTTAACGAATGCTCACTGTGTTCTCAACCCAGAAACCGGAGAATTAAGCAAGAAAATCGAGTTTATGCCTAATACTATCGATGGAAAGTATGAAGATGTCGCAGAAGTTGAAGAGGTGATTTATGGTACAAATTTTAAGCAAGAGAAAGGTATTCCACCAACAGACTGGGCACTTGTAAAAATTAACCAGCCTCTTGGTCGTAAATATGGCTATTTGGGATGGAAGAATGTACCAACTCCAACACTTGTTAAAAATAAAAAAGCTTTGTTTTTTGTTGGCTATTCTAGTGATTTTCCTACCCAAAAATATCAAAGATATTTTAGTGCAGGTAAAGGATGGACTGCTAGTTACGAGTCTGGATGTAGCATAGTTGGCGAACAACAAGGTTTGCTTTTACATGATTGTGCAACTGCTGCGGGTTCATCAGGTGGACCAATTATCGCAGTAATTGGTGGTCAGCCTTACATCGTGGGATTAAATAATGCAGAAGCCAAAAATGTCCGTACTGGGCAAGACATCATTAATTATGCTGTTAAAATTTCTACAATTGAGAAAAGTTTAAGTCCGAATTAAAGCAGCAGGCATAACTGAGGGAAGGCGCCACTTCTCGATTTCTATCCAACCACTATTATAAGTATAAATACTGCACACCACTTGGCTATTTATATAAATAGCCAAGTGGTGTGCATGATTTTTCATGGATATTCGTCGCTCTACAAGCCCTTTTAGGCAATGCCAGAATTTTAGCTCACCCAACTCTCAACCCCCAACTCTCGACTCTTAACCAATTCCCTGCACATCAACTCCAATTTCTATATAAACAAGCCAGTGATGTGCAGGGTATTTAAATCAGTTTTCAATTTTAATCTCAACCCCCCCAATCCCAATAAAATCACACCGTTTATCAAAAAAATAAATCGACTGACATTGATGGCAGTAATTCCATTTTTATATATAAACCACAATTACCAATGCTAGGACACTGGTGCATTTATGCAGGAGTAATTTAAATGCCTAGTCTATTTGCTACAACATCTGCATTTACCTATGTTAAAAGATTTTCACATGGTGGTACAAACAAACTTGTCAAACAATCATTAATATGAGTTAAACCAGGCTTTAAAGTAACAATCTCCTCAGCACGCTTCCACATTTGATTTATTACAGCTTGGTTTACAACAGTAAAAGGTAGCCAGTCTCTTTGATTATCTCTTTTTTTTAGAGAAATATAACCTAAACTAGGTCTTCCTTCTATACCTATCGGTACTGCATTTCCTAAAATTGCTAACTTAATAGAATTATCCCCTTGTCCAACTCGTGCTGACTCAGCAGAACAAATTTTAGTTGCTACCCAATCAGGTAAAGTACTAAGCCATAAAGGTTTAACTTCACAATAAATAGGCTCATTGTGTATCCATATCTTGAAATCCGGTCGCCATCCGAGAAAATGGTCAAGAGCATCTTTTGGTTCATACTCCCATTTTTCCATAGCTTGCTCAAAAAAAGCTGCCCATGTAGCTTCTAGCTTTGAACGAAAATACTGACCTTTATATTTAGTTGGCCTTGCTTGGAATTTTTCGTAATCAATCGGAGTTTTTTTCTGATTTTTAATAGCCAAGTAGGTATTATAATCAATACCATAACATTGTTCTATTTCAAATTTTTTACGCTCAGAGTCAGCCTTCTGCTTCAAGTAAAGCCATTCTTTGTAAGTTGATTCCTCGATGTTATATCTCATAGAGCAATTGTTACCCGTAAAAGTATGTTGTATTTATCACATAAAGATAGTATTGATTGCTACATAAATATTCTGAAAAGTTAGTTTTCTCGATTATAAGTGAGTATATATATACCATGATTTGCTCCAAGCTAATCAAGATATAATTATTTATTAAGTAAATTTGGACTACTATCAGTCCGTGAATTTGCGCCTTTAATAGTTGTGCTGATTTTAACACTCCTGTACCAAGACAGTCTCATCTATAAGAGGAAACCAGTTTGTGCATGGTAAGTTTTGCGCTAAATCCTTCTTCCAACTTCGGTTTTAGCTACGTCCAACGAGTCAGTATTTAAACATAGCTCCAAACTAAGAGCGCGACCTTTAAAGCGAGGTAAAAACCCGGAATTTACTAATTATCGAAACATTGGGCGAGTATGGTCAAATACAGGTTTAGGCATGGAACCAGAAGCTGAAGAAGCTTACAAAATTTTCAATAACCGCAAGCAGTTAGAGGCTATCGAGTAGGCTTTGACCGAGATTGAATCAGTGTTATCCAGGTTTAATTTTAAATAATCTGTTTGCAAGCAACATTATGTGAAGAATACAACCCCAAGTTCTTAGGAACTCGGAGTTGTAAATCTTATATTTCTACATTAGTCCGAGTTCTCTTAATATTTGAACTAACACCAACACTATAGCCCCGACATCCTTTACCACTAGAAGTAGCTTTCTCCAGTTCAAAGGTTTTTTCTTCTTTGTAATCTCCCTCTCTTGATAATTTGAGACGGAGTTGATTACAATATGAGAAGCTGCGCCTCTGTCAGAGTCGCTGTGATTTGATATTTTCATTGTTTGTATACCTAATTTACGTTGTTAAATTTGATTGAATGCCAGTTCAATCATTGAGCGACAACAAGCTTTAACGACCTTTGAGGGATGCCAGTCCCTCAAAGGGCACCAAGCTTATATTAACAATAATACCTGCTGCCACTTACTTACGCAATACATTTAATTTATACACAATATTCTGCGTGTTACTACTTACTTATGCTGTTTTCTGCGTTAACAGGAAATAGTAAGGTTTTGATTAGTTAAGAAGTATTGGTGCGCTAACGTGAACACTCCTATATTTATTCGGGCAATTAAAGTTTTGAACGACGAGTAGTGATTGCGATACGCAGCGAGCTTAATCCAAAATGCCATAAGAAGAAAAGTAATCGCCAACAAGTAATAAAATGAGCAATCCACTCGCATCCATGTTCTTTATAGCTTGGGATAAGGTTTTCGCGATGGTCTTCTACAAGGTCATGAAAATAAAACGAAGACTTCTGCCAATTATGCGGTGCAATATGCTCCAAAAAATTTGAGATTTTGCTGATTAAATGTTCTGGAAAATTGGAGTCACGAATTAATTGCTCCAATCGCTTCTCTATTTCCTCCGACTCCTTCTGTATATCCTCCGATTCCTTCTGTATTTCCTTCAATACCGCTGATTGCTTCCATATTTCCTCCAATTGCTCCAATTGATATACTTTGTTTTCTAAGTACTTATTTATTGTATCCAAGCGCTTCGATTGCTCGCGTATTTTTTTCAATCGCTCCAATTGTCTTGATGGGTTCGATGGTCTCGATGGCTTAAATTGCTTCTCTCGCTTGGACATTTACGAAGCTCCTTGAAGTTCATAATTACCAACTGCTGCATATGCAGATTCCCAATCACTGAGAACTTGAGATCCAGCACCAGTGATTTTAAAGTATTTGCGTCGAGCATTTGTTCCTTTCTGAGGGGCATCTTCACCTTCTTCAGCTTTAATAAAGCCTTTCGCATCTAAAAGCTCAAGTTTTGGGTACAGTGCTGAGAAATTGAGCTTGCGACCAA
>NZ_MRCD01000211.1 GCF_001904745.1 Calothrix sp. HK-06 | reverse complement strand
CGACAAGTATTTTTCATGTTAATAAATCCATACAAAATCAGGTTTAATTGCTAAATTTATTTTGTAGGAAGGAAATAGGAAACGGGTAAATTTTAATAACCTAACAAAATAGAAACCTTTTACTGGCATTTTTAAACCAAATTCAGAACATTAGTATAGGCACCAGAGATTCCATGCATACATTCATATTAATTTTAAATATTTATAATCAGTAATTAAATTATTACTTGATTATAACAAATCGCTTATCAATAAGTTATTAAAAATAATTAACTCCCTATTAACTCCCTATAATAGAGGTTAATTATAACTAATTAAGTACTTAACTATAAAAGCTGCTTTCTAGAAGAAAGAAGGAGCTTTCTTCTTGGAGATACTTACACTGCCCGTTTTCGGGCAATGAGCGCGGGGATGTGGTTTCAAACCCCTATATGAATAAGTTTGAAGAAATTTCTTTTTTACGACGTAGCCCCGAACTTCTTACGAGCGTTGATAAATGACATAACAAAACTTCATTTTTTACTTTTCATGTTTCATTTAGCCTGAAATTTCATAAATACCAATATCATGTATACCTAGATACTTTGTCAATAGGTGAAAATTATTTTTACATTAAAAAATAATTAAGTGCTACTATTACGATAAATTCTTTATTTAATTTTTTGAAAGTAAAATTAACATTCAGTAATATATCGTACTCGTAATAATATCATTCCTAATTTCCCTAATCTGGATAATGCATCGCTGAACATTGCTGCTTTCGGGTTCTCTGTAAACAACCCCAAAGTTCCGGGGATTGCTTCTCTGTTGGAAGGGCAACGCGCGCTTGTTCCTAACTGCGGGTGTTGGTGGATGTATACATTAGTTCTATTTAGTAATCAATTTCTCAATCAATCAAGCATTTCTTGCTGATTGGTAAAGTTGGAAGATACACCTTAAAGGTTGGAAAGGTGATTTTAGCCTGTTGGTACTTAATGACAATTTTCAGGTTAAATATTAAAGATTGCTTCTAATAGAAACAGTCCTAGGTCTTTGTTTAATGGTTCGTTATGCTGCGGACATCCTGATGCGTGTAAGCATCTAGGACATCCAGTTTCGCAGTCACATCCAGATGCTAGTGCATATGCTTTTGCGGCAAATTTACTTAGGTCGTGAAATATTGCTTCTGTGGCGCCGTTTCCTCCTTCGCATGTATCATAAAAGTAGTTGTATGTTCTGCCTTCTTTTTCTATAACGATGCCATCTACATCTAGGCTCGATGATAATACTACCAACGGAACGGCTTTAATAATTTGATGTTGCAAACTATGAAGTGCGATAAAATCGGAGGCGCCTGTCCATAATGGTTGGTATATTTCAGGAATACTATTCCCGTATTTTTGGATTATTTCTTGTTTTAATGTAGACATTTGTTCACGAAGTGCTTTTTTAACTCCTTCGTTCAAGTCTATTAATACACATGGCGCCTGATATTTGGTAACTAATGGTGTTTCAAATACAATTTCATCTTGCAGTGTTATAACTTCTGCTGCATAAATTATGCGCCGACATTTAGGGCAAGAGTTTCCTTCAAGGGATTTTTTAAAGTTTGCACATTGTTGATTTTTACAGGTTTTACCGTATATACGCTTCATTAAACGGTATCCTGTAACGCTGGTAGTAATTTCTCCCCAAGCAAGTGTTAATCTAATTCTACCATCATTAATATTGGTATTGATTATTTTGGGCTGTGCGAGTGTAGATAAAGGTACTATATCTAATTCAGATTCTGCTTCTGTATATAAAGTTGTTTCTTTACCTAGATATGCAAGCTGCGCTTCTCCTTTCTCCACATTCAAACTTTCGCTACGGTAAGCGATAATATCACCGTTTTCATCTTGAACAAAATAAATTGCTTGGGGAAATACTTCGCGATACGCTACTTCAAGCGACATTTTTTCAAGAATATCTCCTGAATGTTTATCAATTAAATTAATCGAAGTATTGGCAGCACTCCTTAAATTTACCTCTTTATGTGGATAACCGCGACCCCATAACTTACCCCCATTACTCAAGTAAAGTTTATTTTGCTGTAGTAAAGAATCTGCTATTGTACCAGCGACATGGCCAAAACGGTGATTAATTTCTCTTAATGCTAAAGCACTTTCTATACACCCACATTCCAAATGCTTACCCAATATAGTTGGATAATCAGGATTAAACGCACTACACTCAACATCTCCTGATAAAAGCTGCTGAGGATTCTTAGCGTAATATACATCAATCGGATTTTGTGCCAACGGTAAATATATTACTAACCCATGCTGCTTACGTCCTGCTCTTCCTACTCGTTGCCAAAATGACATTAAGCTACCAGGGAAACCACGGATTAAACAACAATCAAGTTCAGGTAAATCAATTCCAGCTTCCAAACTAGATGTAGAAATAATGACTTTTATTTGCCCCGACTGTAACTTAGAAATAATTTCCCGGCGCCTCTCTCCAATCAGCGAGCTATAAAATAAAGCTACCTGGTTCGCTAAATGTCCGCATCCGGTACGTTGAGTTTCCCGTTGAATTAATCCTAATAAACCTTTCACAGCAGCACGCGAGTTACAAAAAACAATCCCGCTCAAGTTATGCTGTAACCAGGAAATAATCATTTTACTAGCTTCAACATTCGCAGCACTACTTGGTTCGAGACATAATAAAGTACGCCCTGCACTATCAGCACCACTTTCTCTAATTAAATGTGACCTGTTTGGTTGTTGCGTCCTACCGCTAAATCTCAACGCCATTTCTTGAGGATTACCAATTGTCGCACTCGAACAAATGAACTGCAACTTATGTGAATTACCACCAACAGCATCAACAGCTAACCGTAATCTTCGCATCAAGTTAGCAAAATGGGCGCCGAAAGCACCAATATAAGTATGTGACTCATCAATAACCACATATCGTAATTGTCTCAAAAATAGGCGCCAACCTTCACCTTCTTGTGGGCGCCGTATATTATATAGATAATGATGAAGTAAATCGGGACTCACCGCCAAAACATTAGGAGGATAAGGAATAAACAACTGCTGTCTTTCATCCCTAGGAGTATCCCCCGTCATCAAAGCAATTTTAATGCGGTGGTTTGGAATAGCTTTCACTAACATTTGTAACTTCCGCATCTGGTCAAGCGCCAAAGCCTTGAGTGGAAAAATATATAATGCCCTAGTATCAGGTTGTTTAATACAAGCTTCAATAATCGGCAAATTATAACAAAGCGTCTTACCCGAAGCAGTCGGAGTAGTAATAGTCAAATCATAACCCGCCCGTAGCTTCGCCAAAGCCTCCAACTGATGCGAATAAACTGTATTTACACAAATATTCTGCAAACCCAAATGTAAATTTGACGGTAAATCTTCAGGTATCGGGTGAATACTACCACCAACACCAGATTGAATATTCACTCTAGTAATAGTCGTCGCAAAATCACGCGCAACAGACTGAAAAGCAACATTAGGAATCTTATCAATCTCCTCACCAATTGCCGCAACATCACCACCAATATCAGAAATATCTGAGTTACTTCCTAAACTGGCGCCGCTTTCCTTAATCAACCCCTTCTCAACAACATCTTCCCAATTATCAAACTGAGTCGGGTTAACCTCTTCAATAAACTTAACAATTAAACGCCTACCTAAAACAGCCATCACCTCTCCCACACCATACTCAGGAGAATAGACAAACTTTGAAGGCGCCAACCATTCAGGAGGTTCATTAATTTCTTGGTTAGCCGCACGGAGAATAGCAGCGTAATCAGTAGGCTTTTCAGTCACAATTATTACAAGTAGGGTGCGTAACTGCATTAACAAACCATAAACAAAACGAAAAATCTCAATGCAGTTACGCACCATCTTAATACATTTAATTCAATCAGATAAAATGTTTTCTCCTGTGGAGCTTTGTCTAAAATAAGTAAGCACGATGATCTCACTAACAGATTCGTGTAAATAGTATTTTTCTGCTTCTCTTGTGGAGCGGGCATCCTTGCCCGCCTTTGTGTAATAGGAAGTGGGACGGGTAGGCATAACTTTTATGGCGTTGCTGAACCAAGGTATGAATTCAAATGTAGAGACGCGATTAATCGCGTCTCTACAAGGGTTTGAACGTAGCGCAAAGTAGTCTTCATACATCAAATCAGCAACGCCACTTTTATTATAGACGGGCAGGGATACCCATCCCACAAGAAGGATAATTAGATTTATTCCATTCAATCAAATAAAAAATATATTCGGCACCTCAGCTAGTGCAATTTATAATTCCTCCAGCTTATTTAACATCTCGCATAATTCTTTCTTTTTCTAGATATGAGATACCTTAAAAACAGCGTTATCTCAATGAAGGCATTCAGTCGCGATATTAGGCGCCAAGGAAACATGATAATACTAACTTTTGGTATTGAAAAAAAATTCTTTAATCTTCTCTGAGCCAGTGATATGCTCCCAAGGCTGCAACTATTCCCAATACAGCAGGAGCAGCAACCGCAGCAGCAACTGCTGTACTACCTCCAATCATCGCAGCAGCTGCGGCGCCTGCAAATCCTCCAACTAATGAGCCAACTTGTCCAGCTTGCCTAGCATTTTCCCTGGCTTGACGCTCATCTTGAGGTAAATATTCGTTGTCCTCATACATTTTTTCAACAACCATATCAGTTGCCACCCCTACTACTAAACCTCCAATACTAGCAACTCCACCAGCTATACGACCTGCTCCACTTGGCGCTTTTTTAAGCCCCACATTTACCAAAGTTTTTGCTATTGGATTTAAAGATTTTTTTGCTGTATAAGTCACAGCTTTGGTTGCAACTTTAGTGGCAATTCTTGTCCCAATACCTACTGTACTAGCGCCGAGACGGGCATTAGCTACACATACTTGTTCACTTCTATGTTCACCTGTCTTGCACCAATGTGCAAAATGCTCGCAATTGTTATCATAAAGGTTATAAGATTTTTCATATAACCTGCTCTCTGCTCTGCTAATTACAATTTCTGGCGCATCGCATTTCCCATACTCTTTAACATAAATTTTTTTTCCCTTTGCGAATTCTTCTTTACGAACCTTATTGATAATTTTGTAGTTAAATTTTCCTTGATAATGAATAACTGTACCATCGCCGCAGTCAATCCCATGATGATATGCAGTTGGTAGTTCATTAAGATCAACGTAGATATGGTCTCCCTTTGCCATAAGCCGATCTTTGTATATCGCTATATAGTTATTTCTGTATTTAGGATAATATTTGAAGCTTAGTAGAAATGTCAATCAGTAAAAAAATATAAATTTTTAGTAAAGTAAAATTTTATAAATTGTAAAATTTTATAAATTGATATACTAATGTAAACAAAGTATGCGTATGGTAGTTATTCAAACTCAATTAATTTTCTCTAATTATTTTGCTAATAAATCTTAGATGCTAAAAAACTCCTGTGATGTGCGTAGAAGTTCAGTAGAAAATGTTAATATGTCACAATTTATGAAGGTGTGAATGAAATGTCTAGCTTAACTGAAGCACTTGAAAGAATAACGGTCGCAAGTGGTTTTCGTTTCAATAAAAAGGGCATGAGCTTAGAAGAGGTTGAAAGACGGCTTAGTTTTTTTCCATTTCGGCTATCAGATGAAGCTTATGAGTTTTATCAATGGGCAGGGGCGCCTACAGGAGACAGGCATCCCGATGATTGGGACGGTTCTTACAACGACAGTTCAACTTATAAATGCTCATTAGAAGGGCTACTAGAAAAAGCTGACGACTTGATTCACTTTCTGTCCATTGAGGAAGCTGAGAAATATTATTCTCCTAGAGACGCGGATATTTATGACCCAAAGTGCCTTCCATTTGTTTCGTATGAAAATGGTTTGCTAGTCATTGTTGGTTCGCTTACCCCGACCGAAACTCCCCTGTGCTGCAACGAGAAGACGCAAATAATGACAAGCTATGGTTTCCAAGCTTGACAAACATGATGTTAGCAATTGCAGAGTCTTTAGAAACGGTTGGGTCGATTCTACCAGCATTATCCAGCAGGTATGATGATGAAGACTATGGGACTGATGAGTATGATAAGAAGATTCGATCAAATTGTAAAATCGTGGAAGCAATTGCAAAAAGATATGGTTCTCCTAGGGGAATAATTCTTACTAATTAAGCTTATTTATCAAAAGATAAAAATTTGATGCAATTATTGCAAAGCATTTAAGCAAAAGTCATCAAAAATTTAATTGCTTCAGCTTTATCTTGAAACATCGCGTGAATTACATCACCATTATTGTAACGAATATCAATCTCATACTTT
>NZ_MRCD01000210.1 GCF_001904745.1 Calothrix sp. HK-06 | reverse complement strand
ACAACAGGTTAAAACCTGTTGCGTCGAACTTCATCCCCAGTTTAAAAACATGGGGGTTCTCGTTCTCCCTCTCTTTTTTGATAGTGCTTCATAGAAAGCTCAAGAAGCAAGATCAAGTTTATGGTGCTGTTCGGACTCGTTTTTTTGATGATTTCCTTTCTCTAACTACTGCGCGCCAAGTTGTTATTCTGGCATCTGGGTTAGATAGTTGTGCCTACCGTTTACCCTGGATGAAAGAAGTTAAAGTATATGAACTCGATTATCCAGAGGTGCTGGCTTATAAGGCTGCTCTCCTCAAAAACACAAACATTTTTTGCGAACATCACCTGATCGCTTGCGACCTTACCCAGTGCTGGGAAGAAAAGTTGCTCAGTGAAGGGTATTGTCCTAAATCTCCATCAGTTTGGTTGATTGAGGGTTTACTTATGTATTTATCAGAAGCACAAGTTCATGCTCTGCTTAAATCAGTCTCTGATTTATCAACGAATGGCAGTGAGCTTGGAGCTGATCTAATTAGCGTCAAAAGTTTAGAGTTTGAACCTTTCAAAAGTTATTTCCGCTTTGGATGCGATACTCCTTTATAGTTGCTATCCCACTATGGCTGGCAAGCTCTTGTCACCCAAGCAGGTGATGAAGGCGCCAATTTTGGACGCTACAATGAGCCGTTACCTCCCCGTGAAGTTAAAAATGTAATGAGAAATTTTTTGGTGAAGGCGAAAAAACAATAATATCCGAGTCCGTTAAATTTTGTACTTACGCAAACAAAATTAGTGAAGGCGCCGGGTATCTAGGCTCGTTATATATTATAGACTTAGTACTGACACGAAGTATATTATAGGCGCCTGATTGGGGCGAAACTGCACAAACTGCTCTTGAATCAATATTTCCCAAACTCCTTATGTCGCTTATTTTACTTAGCGTTCAACGCTTGACTCCCCTTATACTTAGTTCCGGTTTTGACATTCAAATTTCCAGGTGCAAGATATGAGCCTGTTAATTTATAGATCGTAAAAGATGGGCAAGCAGTAGTTTGTCGTCAATACCTAGATGTATGTGGCGCCACGAAGCAACAATACATCAAAGCTGAAGCAGAGGCTATAAGTAAACGGTTAGGCTTTTGGAATCAGGATAATTCAGTGATGTCTTGGATTTTCGACGTAGCGCGAAGAAATTAACGGTTGAGTGGCGCCAATTGTTCGTGTTATTGCAACAGCGCCGTTAGTTATAAAACTAAATATAGATGCCTTCTTTTAATATCATATTTATTTTGACATCAGAATGTTGTAAAGATTGTAGTTCTGCACGTAAATTTTTATAAAATGAAGTATTTAATGGCTGCATGATTGCTGTAATAGAACCAGTTTGACGTGCGCTTAACCCCATGTCATGCAATAAAGTATCTAAATAATGAAAAGTAGAAGTAAATAAACAAGTACCTCCATACGCGGCATATCCTTGACTTTTACGCCATTCTAAATCTCTTTCCATTTCAGTAATTATTTGCTCAGTTGTTGGTAAATTAATATTGCCTTTAACTACTTCTACTAACCACCTGGCACCAATATCGCTAGTCAAGTTTGCAGATAACCCAGCGTTATAACCAACAAAACCAAGATTTGGAATATTTGGGTGAATTAAATTACGGTATAAATGAAAATAACCCTCATTATCTAGACATTGGCACCGATATTTTTCTTCAAGGAAAGGTAAAGCTTGTTGGAAGCCAGTACCAAAAACCACAACATCAATTTTCAACTTTTCACCAGATGCTAATTCAACACCATCTTCTACAAACTGTGTAACTGATGTTTGATATGTACGTATTTTTCGGTTACGAATGTATTTGTAAAAGTTTTTAGGAGCAATGCTAATACTAGCAATTAAAGATTCTACAAGCGGCTTTTCTGGTATCATGCCACAAGCATCTAGTTTAAAACTATACCGTAAAATTGCTTCATTTAGGCGCCAAAATGCGTTTACTAATGACTTTCCTTTGGAGTGTAGCCACTTTTGTAGAGCATTTGGTTTGCGTTTTGGAGACATTGCTTCTGCAAATCTCGTAAATAGTAAAAATTTAAAATTGATGAATCCAAAGAAAAATCTTGGTATTTTCCAATCAGGTTTGCGGTAAACAAGATTACAGTCTCTAGCATGTTCAGCAGCTAGCATGGCAATATCACACGCAGATTTTCCTATACCTACTACTAATACATTTTTCCCTTGCAGTTGAGTAGTTGAGTTCACTTGTGTAGTATGCAACACAGTACCACCACTTTTTTTAAAGACATCAATACCCGGTACTAGTGGAATATTGGGAATATGGTTAACACCGTTACAAATTGCTACAAAATCAAAGTGTTTTATAGTTGTGTTTTCTTCCAATGTACAAGTAGTTACTTTCCATCCAAATTGCCCATTATTATCAATTGCATTTACTGCAATTACTTTAGTATTAAACTTGATATGCTTTAATAGATCAAAATGATTGGCATAAGATTCGAGGTAGGCATTTACTTGTTCTCCAGTAGGCCACTCCGGATAACAATCAGGTAAAGGATAGTCAGGATATGCATATATTCTCCCTGGTGTTTGTGTAATTATGTCGGGATAACGCCGGGATTTCTCCCAAACTCCCCCAATGGCACCGAGTTTTTCATATACTGTAACATCGTAACCTTCTTCAATAAAAGTCTTAGCAGTTACTAAACCACTAATACCTGCTCCAATCACACATACTTTTTTGATTTTCATAACTTCACTCAAATACTTATGGTTTGAATCATTACAAACCACAAATACTTTCTTTGTATTTGTGGTTTGATGTTTAGACATATTTTGTCCTGTTTTTATGCTTCCAATTACCTAGATGTATCAACAATACATAGGAGTTGGACAATTATGAACAACTTTTAATGATTGTTCTTTTCTATATTGAATTGCATATACAAGAAAAGAATCTAGCATTTTGGTAAAAATTTCAAACACTTCTTCCACTAATACAAAAGCTTCTAATTTCTCTTTTTCTGTCAATTCAATTTGAGTAAGAACTTTTTCTATATGCTCCGAGCCTGTTGCATGACCAGTTTCTACTGCTAAATGAAAATCAGAAAAATATAAGCAGTTTTTTTTGTGGATTGATTTAATTTCTTGTCCAATTTTAGCAGCTATAGAAAACATGACGTTTCCGGTAGCTTCTATTGCCTCTACTACAACTAGCTTTTGGATGATATTTCCTTGAAATATATATCGACACAGTTCATAAGTCAGCCAACGTGGGATTTCTGCTTCTTTTCCCCACAAAAATCTTAAAGTGTCGCTAAATGTAAGTAACTCATCTAGTTCTAGTGTCTCTATATCTTTGACAAACCATATCCAATGACGTTCATCTTCATATGTATGACGATTAATTATTGTTTGAATAATTTCGTTAGTAGGCTCTTCTCGAAGCACAAATTTATTTAAGTCGCCAAAACTCATAATAAATGGAGCAGCACACGGTGCCCAAGCAAGTCTTAAACGGGGTTCGATACTAGTATCTTGCATGTACTTGAACAAAGGCAACTGAGCAAATTCTTGCTTTTTCTTCTCTATCAACTCAAGAACTTCTTTCATATAGACTCCTCACATTTTTTGAAAATACGAACATTAGTACAAAAACATTACACACCAAATTACACGCAGTAAATTATTTCCGTGTTTATTTCTTCTAGAAATACTCATTACCGCACAAAATTTAAGACAAATACAAGTGTATTTATCTTGGCGACATAATTACGAATTATTAGCTGCTAGATTGTTTATGTTTTTTAAGCTTAGTTAGCAGTGTAACCCCCATCTATCAAAAGTGGTGTTGCTGTAATGTATGAAGCTTTTTCGGAAGCAAGGAAGACAATTGCATGAGCAACTTCTCGCGCATGTCCAACACGCTTTAATGGTACTTTTTGAGCAATTTGAGCAATGACATCTTCTTTTTTCAAACCTTGTGATTCAGCGAACTGTTGTGTTTGTAATGTATCGATTGCACCTGGGCAGACACAGTTAACTCTAATATTGTCAGGCGCCAGATCACAGGCTAAACTTTTGGTTAATTGTAGAACCGCTCCTTTGGTCGTGTTATATAAGGCAAATGCTGGAAAGGCAATAAAAGAAGCCATAGATGCGACGTTAACAATGGCACCACCACCGCGTTGACGTATATGTACGGCAACATGTTTAGCGCAAAAAGCATAGCCCTTAATATTAACTGCTAAAACCCTATCCCAATCTAGTTCTGTTGCTTGCTCAACAGTACCAATAGCTAAAATTCCCGCGTTGGCAACCAAAATATCTATACCTTGCCATTGGTTAACAACATCTGTAATCCAATTTATAACCTCGCTTTCACAAGTAACATCTATTTGATGAAACATTGCGTTTCCACCACTCTCTTTAATTTCATTAAGGACTGATAGACCACCAACAGCATCAATGTCAGCGATTGCTACCTTAGCACCTTCAAGAGCAAAGAGTTTAGCAGTCTCTCTACCTATACCTGAACTACCTCCGGTAATTAAGGCTATTTTGTTCGCCAGTTCCATTATTACAATCCTTCTTGCCTTGGATATTTGTTTGAGAATTACTTGCCCACACAGATTTATTAACCCTTTAATTAAGGATTTGCAGTGTTGCAATTAGGATTTCTGCTTCATGAACTCATGAGCAAAGTAAGTTGAATTGCCAACATAACCTTAAAGGATGTTTTAAAAGTATCAATATTAACCAAAAACCTAACCCCTAACCCCTAACCCCTTCCCTACGAGGGAAGGAGAACGAGAAAATAGGGTTTTTAAAGCCTCTCCCCCAAGCGGGGAGAGGTTTGGAGAGGGGTTTTATATAAATTTTTATACTTTTCAAACAACCTCTTATTCTTCAAATATAAGACTTGAAGATCTTGATAATTCAAATGGGAGTAAAGTTATAATTGAGCTTTACACATCATTCCTGCATTTAGCTAGAAAAATTGATATTCATCAAAAAAATTTATGTACGGTAACTTGTGTGGGGAGTAAAATTAGTTCCTAATTAATCTATGTAACTTGTGCGCTTAATTAATTGCAATCAGTACATAAATTAATAATTTTTATACGGTTAAACATTACTTTTCGTATGTTGATCAAAATATAAAACTTAAATTTTTAAGTAGCAATACTCCCAAAGTTAGTTGTTTTTTGGGCAAAACTAATGTATCTTTTTTTGCGCGAAAAATGATGATTACTATTAGAAATTTAAATAATAAAAGTGATGCATTAACTATGAATATATAGCTATTTTATGTAACAAGCGCTAAAGCGCCAGTCCAGTAGAAGGCATTGACGAATTAAACATACTATGTATACACAAAACCATGAGTTTTAGCAGTGCATATGAATTAATTAAGTCGCTTTAAAAGGGTGAGCAGTTTTCATCCATAGTATGTTTTATTTGTCAATAGCTTCTACTGGACTGGCGCTTTAGATGTAACTGGCGCCATTTTAAATTAATTCATTTGTATTTAAAAACTTTGCAATCTGTTGAGATGCCAAAGTGAAAGCTTCCAGCAATTCTTTACTATTAGGCTCCCAGAATATAGCTTGTTTTCCTCTTACATCTTCTATCTAATCTACTGCCCAAACGGCACCTCTTATGTCGAAAAGGTTATTCAAACCCACATTCCGCACTTCATCATATAATACATATATATTTCCAAGATTTGCTTAACGGAGGTTAAATAAAAATCATAAATCAGCAAAAAACATAAATATTAATACTTAATTAAGAAAGATTATTAGTAATATTCTTGAAAGAGCAACGCTACATCTTGAAGTGCGGAATTAATAAATCTCTCAGTTCACAATAAATAGCAAACAGCCCTATGACTGACAATACTGTACAAACTAACGCTCCAACATTTCCTACTTTCAATATTGGAGGTGACTTAACTGTTAACCGCTTGGGTTATGGTGCAATGCGGTTGACAGGACAACCGGGAAATTTTGGTCCTTATCATGACTGGGAAGGCGGTGAAAAACTCTTGCGCCGTGCAGTAGAACTAGGTGTAAGCTTTATTGATACTGCCGAGGCTTACGGTCCTGCTTTCAACGAAGAACTCATTGCTGGCGCCCTTTATCCTTACAAACAGGGTGTAGTTATTGCTACAAAAGGCGGCATTATCAAAACAGCGCCAGATAATATTCGAGCTGATGGCAGACCGGAAAACTTGCGTCGTGGTTGTGAAGCTAGCTTGCAACGGCTGAAAGTTGAATCCATTGATTTATACCAACTGCATCGCCCAGACCCAAAAGTGCCATTTGTTGAGTCAGTGGGGATGCTAGCAGATTTGCAAAAAGAAGGTAAGATACGTCACATTGGATTATCCAACGTGACCATTGAGCAAATTGAAGCAGCGCGCGACATCGTTAGTATTGCTTCGGTGCAAAACCGCTTGAATTTGGCAGAACGCAGTGGCGAAGATGTGCTTGATTATTGCACCAAATACGGGATTGCATTTATTCCCTATAGTCCTTTAGGAGCAAATCCTTTAAAACATGGGGCGCCACTAGCTGATGCAGAAGGAACGCTTGCAGAAATTGCCCATCAACGGGGTGTTAAATCGAGTCAAATAGCATTAGCGTGGATGCTGCACCGTGCTAATAACAT
>NZ_MRCD01000209.1 GCF_001904745.1 Calothrix sp. HK-06 | reverse complement strand
TGAGATGCACTGCCTTAATTTTTATTATACCTCATTTGGCTGGGAAACGCTATATCACCGTTCTTGAGATACCCAATCGGGAGTAAAAGGACGGGTTGTTTCAGTCATGGTAATCTCCAATAAAAACAATACACCCCACACTGTCAAAAAAATTGCCAGTGCGCGCAATTTATCTTAATCAGTAAATATATCGTGTTGTTCTTTAAAAACCCTCTGGGTATTAGGTAAGCCAAAATAGTCAGCAAGTAAGTCAATACCATCGATAATTTTAGGTATCCAATTTTGATTTACTTGTAATCCCTGATAGCATTTTTGTCTATATTCAGGTTTTTCTTGAAAGAGTTCGATTGCCCTTTTTAAAGGTCGTATAACTTCATAAGCTTTTTCAGCTTTATCAATTGCTGATTGAGGAATTGGAGATTGTAATCTGAGAACAGCCAAATCAATTAAATCTCTGGACTCTATAGATTTATCGATGTATCGGTCAGAATTTGCTAATAGTTTAGATGTAAAACAATCGTTTAAACTTAAACACGGAACAGGCGACCAGCTAGGGTATCTTGGTGAGTCTAGTTGAAAACGATTTTCGGCAATAATTTCAGTTTTAATCGGCGTGTCATTAACAACTATATTTATCCGAATTCCGTATTGGTCAGTAGTAATGCGTCCTATTTGGATTTTACTTAAGTCACTAAATAATGCTTCATATCCATTATCAAACACTAATGTACGTAAATATTTGTAACCTTCTGTACCAACTTCGGAAATAAAATCTATGTCTCTACTCCATCTATATTCGTCAAAATCCAAAGCAAGAACGCTTCCGCCCCCAAAGTAAGCAAAACCATTTTCAAGCACATCGCTATTTAAGCAATGTAATACTGTCAAAATTTTATTATGATGGTCTATTCTAAAATTCATAAATCAGCCATCAACCATGATTTATAATGTTTGGCGAGTTCTCTAAGAAAATATAGTTCTTCACCCTCAAGATTATTGAACATGTCGCGATATCGCCAACCACGTTCATAACGACTCAGCATTTCTTCAGGTGTAAACCGATATACGTCTGCTGTTTGCCAGCAAATTGACTCCAAAAAAGGTAAGCTTTTTGGAGGATTGTCAAAATTAATTGTTGGTTTTGCGGTTGCCATAACTTAAATCAACCACTCTACGCGCACTGTGGTTACATCATAGCGGATTTATAGCATTTTGCTGCAACGCTGAAGAAGAGCGCCAACAATATACCGTGTTACTTGCGTAACGGGGAGCAAGCGGCGCCACTGCCATTGAGCTTTGCCTGTATATACGACGCTCCGAACCTCAGAAAAGCGCGTTACATTTATAAAGACTTGCGCTTACCCACACGTTCAGCGAGCTTGCGGCTAATTTCCGCCTGGTACTGGAAAGCGGTTATCGTCGTAAATCATCACAGTTCTAGGGTCAGCATGGCGACTAAGGCTTTGCACTTTGCGGTAGTCCCCATTAGAAATTTCAAGGCTGTCAGTAATGCCGCTGTGACGGATTTTGTGAGGAGTCATGCGCTTTTTGATCTCCGCGCGCGCGCAAGTTCTGGTAACAATATTGTAAACTCCATCACCTGTTAGCTGATGCCCGCAATAGTGGAAATCTAAAGCGATAAACAGAGGGTCATCTGGTTTAAGCTTACCACGGCAATCAAGCCAATCCTGAATAGCTTCTGCTGTAGGCGCCGGCACATCAATCCATTCAAAATCAACACCCTTACCCTTACCAAACACTCTCAGTTTAGAGCTATTCAAGTCAAAATCCCCAACCAAAAGCTTGGCAATTTCGCCGCGTCTTAGTACATTAGTCCACAATAATAGAAACAAAGCATAGTCACGCTTGCCTCTGGGTGTACTGATATCAATTACGTCAAATACTTGATTATAAGTATCAACATCCACCCCGGTGGTGTCGCGGTAAGGTTTAACCTTCTCCTTTTTAATTACAGCCGAATCATAAACAAACTGACACAACTCAAGCCGTTTGCCCCACTCCACAAGGTATTTAATTGCACGCTCGGTAACGATTATCAATTATTAATGTACACTTATTATGCACAGTATGACAATAAAATAGTCACAGTATGTGCCACTAAAATCAGTGGTACAATATGTACACAGTATGTGCATAGTAAAACGTTATTATGTGCCTGGTTAAGATAAACTTGAGGAGGAATTCAAAACCTAAGTAGTACATGTAGACAAAATGGTGAGAGACTCGAAGGGTAACGATAAACGATTAGTAGTATATGTGTCTCAAGAGCTTTTCAGTGAGCTTGAAACCCTTGCTACTAAAGAAGATAGAAGTACCAGCAATTTCACACGAAACTTGATTGCATCAGCCATAGAGCAATACAAGAAAGGTAAAAATTTATAAGTTGTGTTTCGGTGTGCCTTTATAGTGGCGAAAAGATAAAAATAGGGTGGTAACTATGGCGAACGTTTATGATGTAGCTGCTTATATTTTAGAAAAAATGGGAGCTTTACCAGCAATGAAGCTTCAAAAGCTTGTTTATTACTCCCAAGCATGGTCTCTTGTGTGGGATGATAAACCTCTTTTTTCTGAAAGGGTTGAAGCGTGGGCGAATGGACCCGTAATACCAGAGTTATATAATAGTCATCAAGGTGAATTTGAAGTTTCACAGTTAAGAGAAGGAAATTCTAGTAACCTTACCCAAACTCAACGCGAAACTATTGATGAAGTAATTGGCTTTTACGGTAAACATTCTTCACAGTGGTTAAGTGATTTAACACACACAGAAGACCCTTGGATAAATGCTCGCAAAGGGTTAGCACCTAGAGAACGTGGTGACAGAGAAATTACTCATGCTGCGATGGCAGAATACTACAGCAGTTTGTAATTTTCTTGAATTTAATCTTGTATGAGCAAAAAGAAACAGCCAAAGATAAAAGTAACGCCTTCTCCAACCAGGCAAGCAAAAATAGTTTCGTCTCCAGATAGTTATAATAAAATGAATCCTTCATGGCGTGTTTCTAAAATAGAAATGGTTGACCCCTACGGTTGGCATAACTTAGATGCTAGGACGCTTCTTTATATTAAGGATAAGCTTGCCAATTTTGAGAGCATGACCTGGTCAGAAATTCTTGTGGAAGGTAAAAAATTCAACCATTCAGTAAATGTCCAAGATTTATGCACAGAAGCTCAAACACGTTTACGTGAAACCAAGCAAGATGATTTAGACCAACTTGTGTCTCTACGTCTTACAGGTAAGCAGAGGGTTTGGGGAATTTTAGATCAAGGTGTTATGACTCTATTATGGTGGGACCCAGAACATGATGTTTGCCCATCTCAGCTAAGAAACACATAATTATGAATATCTATTAAATCAAATCATCAAGCTGCGAGCGTTAAGGCGCCTTGCTTTTCAACGCGGTTATCATCATAAATAATCACAGTTCGGGGGTCGGAATGGCGACTTAACTTTTGAGTAGCGCGAATATTACCATTATTTTGGTTCAACGCCTCAGTAATAGCGCTATGCCTTACGGGCGTGGGGACTCCGAAGCTTTTCAATTCCCGCCAATTTACAATATTTGACAACAATTAAACGTATCGCTTCCCCACTTAACCTATTACCAAACCGTACTGGGTCGAGGGAAATAAAAATTGGTTCGTTGGGTTTATCAGCAGCGTTAGACGCTTGCAACCAATCAAAAATTGAAACAGCAGTTTTTTGAGAGATTGTCACCAACTCCCGTTCCCCATTGCGCCCCTTACCGCTTACCTCAATTTGACAACTGGCATACTTAAAATTTTTCACATCCAAACTGGAAATCTCCGCGCGCCGCAGGGCATTACTCCAAAGCAACCGCAGTCAGGGAATAATCGCGCTTACCCGCCAGAGTCGAAGTATCGATTGCCTCAAATAGCGCGCATCACCTCCGGAACATCAATCCCCTTAGTATCCCGTACTGGTCTAACTTTCTCATTTTTAATAACTTCCAGGTCATAATCGCAGATGCCAAATATCTGCCCCATTTCCACCAAAGACTTAATCGCGCTAATTCTACGGTTAATCGTCGCTGGCGCCAAACCCTGCTCAAAAAGGTGATTGCGGTAGGCAACCACCACTCTTATTGCTTGCGTTTTAGACAGCGATAAAAATTCGCGCGCTCCTGTGCGACCTTGTGGTAAATTAGTACGTGCTTCGTATAAACCATCACCCATTGGACGCTTCTGTTGGCATCCCGATGGGAAAACCATATTCAACAGTTTTAATGTCTATGCCAAAGGTAACTAAATATACTTTAAGCTATTAAATAATAAATTCTTACGGTTATAGCTTGAGCAAAAATGCCTCTAGTCTCCACTATGAGTATTAATAATGCCCCGATTAAAACCATTCTGATTCTGGCAGCAAATCCTAAAGGTACAACTTCCCTGCAATTAGACCGGGAAGTGCGCGACATTAGTGAAAGTTTACAAGGATTACAGCAACAATATGACTTATTCAATGAAAAACTAGGACGTTTAAGAAATACTATAGCGATTGAGACGGATGAAGCTGTTTGTTTTAAGTTAGAAAAACAAATTGAACGGACTCAATTAGAATGCAAGCGTCTTGATGAGCAGCTTGAAATTATAAATAATAAACTCCAATGAATCTCAATTAAACTCTTATACATATAAAATTATATCTCCAAAAAAATTTCTTGGTTGGGAGAAAAAAGGAGAATTTTATGATAGTACAACAGGACACATAATTTATTGGGTTTTTCGTCTTAAAAATTTTAAAAAACACCAAGAAACGTTATATTATATTTCTAAAGATAACTGGAAGATGCTGTTACAAGCTGAAAATATACTACACAAAATATCAGAACCCTAATTAAACGGGCGTTGCTATACAGGCGAAATCGTCCCGCGAATCAGCAACGCCCGTTTTTGTTAATCAAAATCTGCGTATTGAGGAGGGCTAGCCCCAGTAACTTTGGGGTACTTGCCCGATTGAGTCTTGTCTATAATATTGGTTACATTAATTTGATGCCACCAATCATCACCAAAATCGAACCAGTAACCAAAAGCATCATCAATAGATAATCCCAGAGAAGCAATCGGGGTGCTAGACACATCCAAAAAAGGCGCCTCACTCGACGAAAATGCTTGTTTCAAGCCATACCGTTTTGCATTTGGGTCTTGTGGTCCACGACCTCCCACTTGAAATTCGTACATATGCGAGTTCATTGCGGTCGAATGCCTTAAAGATAATTTTATGAAGCTCTGAGAGGGTATTGCTGCCTTTAATCTCGATGGTTCGAGATATCACTGGATTTTCAGTAATAAATTCCTCTGTTATTGGGCCGTCAATTAAAAACACATCCAGAACATAAATCCCATTTTCGACGTTTTCTGATTTCTTCGCTTTAGGCATACTCATTAACCTCGCTCAAGAGCGGGCGAAAGCCCGAAAGTGCATTCTCACAATCACTTTACATTACAATCGACTTTATTTTCCCCCGATTCTTTGACTGCTTTTCCTTTACTTCAGTGACTTAAATTTATCTCAATGCCACTATTACAAAAAATTTGCTGACTACGAGGAAATGGGCATACCCGAATTCTGGATTGTGGATTACAAAGGACTGGGAGGACGGAATTTTATTGGTAATCGTAAAGAGGGTTCTATAAACAGACAGTTGTGGAGAATGTCGGCAACTGTTACTTCTTTTCTCACAGCTATGTACGGTTCAATGTAATCTTCCCAGGTATCACTAATCTCGAAAGGCTTCATTAATTCCGCGTGCCTTGCTCTTTCTTCATCATTCAGATACCATGTGTGCCCTGATGGTAAAGATGTACTGCGGCTGCCCAAATTTCTGAACGGTGTTCTTTAACCCAATCAATATCTATTTTGGTTTTGACTTCAACCACCCAATAACGTCTATTTCCTGTGGGGTCTGTTAAAAACTCATCCTGATTGGTGGTTCCGCATGTCACAAATTTACGTTTAAAAGTTTCAATTCCGGCGCCATAGGGAAGGCGGAATTTATCTTCTCTGACAGAGAGAGACTTTTTTAAATCTGATGCCGAACGCTTGTTCAAAAATCTATCGATTTCTGCTAACTCAATAATCCAGCTATAATGCATTTGCATCAAGGTATCTTTATCATTACCCCAGGGCAAACGCATCTTAAATGGCTGTGGGTAAGGAATAGCGGTCAAACAGTGGTGCCGATTCTATTTAAATATAGCTATCATTCATTATCAACTATTTAACTATATCAAAATTTAATTAAATCATCATTAAACAATAACTTATATCAATACATAACTACTATAAATAAATCAACAAACAAATAAAGGCGAAGGGTATGGCATGGCCATGCCCCAGCCACGGGCACCTGTAAAAAATTTGCCCTGATAAATAGTATATTTAACAACAAGTAATCGCTCTTTTATCCTATGCGCTTTCTACTTAATAAGGAGCGAAATTAACTCCAAAATCTCCTTCTTGTTTCGTTATAGTTTTAACTATTTCTTTCTGACAACCGATTGCATCAATCGTAACAATACAGCCAGAAATATCTAATACTTTTATCAGTTCTGGAATTGCTGTGTCTTGAAAAGTTTTGCGCCGGGAAACCCGGACGCGCAAACTTTTCGCTATTTCATTAGGTTCATAGGTGTAACCAGGAATAAATTATTTTCATTCGGTTGGCTGTCAATCAAAATAGTAACTTGTACGTTCATAAATCAAGTTGCGTTTACCTCATGATATAACCCGTCTTTTTCGTCATATCTCCACCCGCG
>NZ_MRCD01000021.1 GCF_001904745.1 Calothrix sp. HK-06 | reverse complement strand
CGCACGGGTACGTTTAACCTCTGGTTTTGAGGTTACAGCGTACATTCCAGGAATTGGGCACAACTTACAAGAACACTCAGTTGTCATGATTCGTGGTGGTCGGGTTAAAGACTTACCAGGTGTGAGATATCACATCATTCGCGGCACATTAGATACAGCAGGAGTCAAAGACCGTAAGCAAGGTCGCTCCAAGTACGGAACTAAGCGTCCAAAAGCTGCTGCTAAGTAATTGAGGTAAGCAATGCGTTTTCAAGCTATTCATTAAGCTTGAAATTTAAATTGCTGAATTTATCCTTAAGGGAAATCGAACGCTCGCATTGCTTAAATGAACCGAAGAGAATGCCTTTTCTTTTACCCAGCAGTCTGAGCGGGCAGGTTGATAAATTTGACTTTTGCCTCTCAGATTTGCTATTTGGGGTTTGTTTTATCGCTATTGGAGCTGGTCGTTCAACTGGCGCCTTCACTTAAAGATTCGACTGTATCATGGTCAAATTGCTTTATTGTTTGTTAAATTAGTAAAGCAAAAGCAGTCCTGGGCGCAGTTTGACTGACCTAGGTAGTTTGATACAGGCATCACACAGTTTAATTTCTGCATAAATTGTATTATAATGTCGCTTTGTCTGTCTTTCAGGAAAGACAGTTTGAAATCAGCGTCGCTACCTATATGTAGTGAGAACTGAGAATTTGAAGCGCTAATAGTGAAATTTTCACTTGTTTAAGTAGCTATGAATTGTATTCGTGTTGAAGGTTTTATTTAAGGGTAAAGTCAATGTCTCGTCGTGGTGTTATTCAAAGGCGCCCTGTTCCGCCTGATTCTGTATTTAATAGTCGGTTAGTTAGTATGATTATTCGCCGGATAATGCGTCACGGCAAAAAATCACTAGCAGCACGCATTGTTTATGATGCAATGAAAACGATTGGCGACCGCACAGGCGCCGACCCTCTCGAAGTATTTGAGAAAGCAGTACGCAACGCAACACCACTTGTGGAAGTAAAAGCGCGTCGTGTCGGTGGTGCAACTTATCAAGTACCAATGGAAGTTCGTAATGAACGTGGTACAACCCTAGCTTTACGCTGGTTAGTACAATATTCTAGAGCGCGTCCCGGTCGAACAATGGCTGCTAGATTGGCTAACGAATTAATGGATGCTGCAAACGAAACAGGAAGCGCAATCAAAAAGCGCGAAGAAACTCATCGTATGGCAGACGCTAACAAAGCTTTCGCGCACTATCGTTATTAAATTAGACGTTTAAACCTCTATCTGAGGATAGACATTATTTGTCTACTCGTCAAAAGGCAAGAGCCGATATATCGTGTTTAAGTACTGCGATATATCGGGAATTTGTTTATAATGTGGCGGTTTTCCGTAAGGGATATAAACTTAACAAAGTGTAATATACAAGATATATGAGGCGAAAACTCTAGGAGGCTCCTGTGGCACGTACTATCCCGCTAGAAAAGGTACGCAATATAGGGATTGCGGCGCATATAGACGCGGGCAAAACAACAACAACAGAGAGAATATTATTTTACTCTGGGATTATTCATAAAATTGGTGAGGTTCACGAAGGTACTGCTGTCACCGACTGGATGGAACAGGAACGGGAACGCGGTATTACGATTACAGCCGCAGCAATTAGTACAAGTTGGAAAGATCATCAAATTAATATTATTGACACTCCGGGTCACGTAGACTTCACTATTGAAGTTGAGCGTTCGATGCGGGTACTTGATGGTGTAATTACGGTTTTGTGTTCAGTTGGTGGTGTTCAACCACAAACGGAAACCGTATGGCGCCAAGCTGACCGCTACAAAGTACCTCGGATTGTATTTATCAATAAAATGGATCGCACAGGCGCCAACTTTTATCGTGTTTACGAGCAAGTGCGCGACCGTTTACGTGCGAATGCTATTCCCATTCAGTTACCAATAGGAGCTGAAAGCGAATTTTTGGGATTAGTTGATTTGGTTAAGATGCGTGCTTACATCTATACCAACGATAAAGGTACTGATATTCAAGAACAAGATATTCCCGCAGATATGCAGGAATTAGCTGCTGAATATCGAACAAAATTGATTGAAGCAGTTTCCGAGACCAGCGACCAATTAATGGCGAAGTACTTCGATGGTGAAGAACTAACGGAAGAAGAAATTACTACAGCTTTGCGAAAAGGCACTGTGGCTGGTACGATAATACCGATGTTATGTGGTTCTGCCTTCAAAAACAAAGGTGTACAGTTACTGCTCGATGCAGTTGTAGATTATTTGCCATCACCTCCAGAAGTTCCAGCTATTCAAGGAACACTACTATCAGGTGAAGCCGTTGAACGTCATGCCGATGACTCAGAGCCGTTGTCTGCTCTTGCGTTTAAAATTATGGCTGACCCATACGGGCGCCTAACCTTTGTGCGTGTTTATTCAGGAATCTTGAAAAAAGGTAGTTATGTATTAAATGCTACTAAAAACAAGAAAGAAAGAATATCGCGATTAGTGATATTAAAGGCAGACGAGCGGCAAGATGTAGACGAATTGCGGGCGGGCGATTTAGGAGCAGCTTTAGGATTAAAAGATACATTAACTGGCGATACAATAACGGACGAGAATTCACCAGTAATATTAGAATCTTTATATATTCCAGAGCCTGTGATCTCGGTTGCGGTAGAACCCAAGACCAAGAACGATATGGATAAGCTATCAAAAGCTTTGCAGTCGCTATCAGAAGAAGACCCAACTTTTAGGGTTAGTGTTGACCAAGAAACCAACCAAACCGTGATTGCTGGGATGGGTGAATTACACCTAGAAATTCTGGTTGACCGGATGCTACGCGAATTTAAAGTGGAAGCAAACGTCGGGGCGCCGCAAGTAGCTTATCGCGAAACAATTCGTAAGCCTGTTAATAGAGTCGAAGGAAAATTTATTCGTCAGAGCGGTGGTAAAGGTCAGTACGGTCACGTAGTTATTAACCTTGAACCAGGTGAGCCTGGAAGTGGATTTGAATTTGTCTCTAAAATAGTCGGTGGTACTGTACCGAAAGAGTACATAGGCCCTGCTGAAGCTGGAATGAAGGAAAGTACTGAGTCTGGTATATTAGCTGGGTACCCGCTAATTGATGTTAAAGCAACATTGATTGATGGGTCGTACCATGATGTAGACTCTTCAGAAATGGCTTTTAAAATCGCCGGAAGTATGGCGATGAAGGAAGCTGTAATGAAAGCTTCGCCTGTACTGTTAGAACCGTTGATGAAAGTTGAAGTCGAAGTTCCCGAAAACTTCCTTGGTGATGTAATGGGAGACCTTAACTCTCGTCGCGGGCAAATCGAAGGTATGGGGTCAGAAGCTGGTCTTGCGAAAGTAACTGCTAAGGTTCCCTTGGCAGAAATGTTTGGCTATGCTACTGACATTCGCTCGAAGACCCAAGGACGTGGTATCTTCTCGATGGAATTTAGCCATTACGAAGAAGTGCCTCGCAACGTTGCTGAGGCAATTATCGCAAAAGCAAAGGGAACGCATAACTAGAAAAGGAAACGAGTATTCATGGCACGCGCAAAGTTTGAACGGAATAAACCACACGTCAATATCGGTACCATTGGTCACGTTGACCACGGTAAAACCACATTAACAGCAGCTATTACCATGACCCTTGCGGCTTCTGGTAATGCCGTAGCTAAAGCATACGACCAAATCGATGCTGCTCCTGAAGAAAGAGCGCGTGGTATTACAATTAACACCGCTCACGTAGAATATGAAACCGCAAATCGTCACTACGCTCACGTGGACTGTCCAGGTCACGCTGACTATGTGAAGAACATGATTACTGGTGCTGCTCAAATGGATGGCGCCATCTTAGTAGTATCAGCAGCAGACGGTCCAATGCCCCAAACTCGCGAACACATTTTGTTAGCGAAGCAGGTGGGTGTACCAAGCTTGGTTGTCTTCATGAACAAAGAAGATATGGTAGATGACGAAGAACTACTTGAACTCGTAGAATTAGAAGTTCGCGAACTTCTTTCTAGCTACGACTTCCCAGGTGATGATATTCCCATCGTCAAGGGTTCCGGTCTACAAGCACTTGAAAAAATGACCTCGGCGCCTAAAACACAGCGTGGAGAAGATAAGTGGGTAGATAAAATCTACGAACTTATGGATGCTGTAGATTCCTACATTCCAACTCCCGAACGTGATATTGACAAGCCTTTCTTGATGGCGGTGGAAGACGTATTTTCAATCTCAGGTCGTGGTACAGTAGCTACCGGACGTATTGAGCGTGGAAAAGTAAAAGTAGGCGACAACGTAGAGTTAGTAGGTATTAAAAATACTCGCGCCACCACAGTAACTGGTATCGAGATGTTCAAGAAGAGTCTCGAAGAAGGTATGGCTGGAGACAACGCAGGTCTACTACTACGTGGTTTAAAGAAAGAAGATATTGAGCGCGGAATGGTATTGGCAAAGCCCGGTTCCATTACACCTCATACTGACTTTGAAGGTGAAGTTTACGTATTAACCGAAAAAGAAGGCGGTCGTAAAACACCTTTCTTCGCAGGATATCGTCCTCAGTTCTATGTACGTACAACCGACGTAACAGGAACCATCGAAGCATTTACCTCAGATGACGGTAGTGCAGCAGAAATGGTAATGCCTGGAGACCGTATCAAAATGACAGTGAAGCTAATCAGCCCAATCGCAATTGAGCAAGGAATGCGCTTCGCAATTCGTGAAGGTGGTCGTACCATCGGTGCAGGTGTTGTTTCCAAAATTGTTAAATAATACCTTGCGCTTCTAATTAAAATCCGAGCGGAGATGATATAATACGTCTCTGCTCTTTTTATGCCCACAAAAGTCCAAAAGTAAGGGCGGGTTTACAGATATCGTCGTAGGGGTGGGTTTACAAATATCCTAAAGGTAAATTAAATATTTCCTAGCCCACCCTTACAAAACATATTTCTAAACCCGCCCTTGCGAAATAAACAGAACCAGGAAAACCGAAAATGGCAACGCTACAACAGCAAAAAATCAGAATTCGCTTGCAAGCTTTTGACCGCCGCTTACTTGATACCTCTTGCGAGAAGATAGTAGACACCGCAAACCGCACTAACGCTACAGCAATTGGCCCAATTCCTCTGCCAACGAAACGTAAAATTTACTGTGTATTGCGCTCACCTCACGTTGACAAAGACTCTCGTGAACACTTTGAAACCCGGACGCATCGCCGAATTATCGATATTTATCAACCTTCGTCCAAAACAATCGACGCGCTGATGAAGTTAGACTTGCCATCCGGTGTTGATATTGAAGTTAAATTGTAATATCTAAGCATAAATTTTGTGTAATTATTTACTAGCCCTTGAGGAATATTTCTCAGGGGCTTTTTACTTGCCGCAAAACAAGGTGATAATATTTAAGAAAGAATACGGGAAGAGCGAAAGTTTTAACAGTTAAAGAGTAAATTTATACCAAAAAACAATGTCATCTTCATCTAAAATTGCGGTTCGTGAACTGCCTTTGTTCCCGTTACCAGAAGTAGTCTTGTTCCCCACCAGACCCTTACCACTACACATTTTCGAGTATCGCTACCGAATCATGATGAACACGATTTTGGAAGGCGACCGTCGGTTTGGCGTACTGATGGTAGACCCAAATCAAGGCAAAATTGCCAATGTTGGCTGTTGTGCGGAAATAATTCACTATCAGCGTTTGCCTGATGACCGAATGAAAATGGTAACTTTAGGGCAGCAACGCTTCCGAGTTCTTGAATATGTTCGCGAAAAACCTTATCGAGTTGGTTTGGTCGAATGGGTTCAAGACGAGGCGCCTTCTCGTGATTTGCAGCCAATAGCCACAGATGTCGAACATCTTTTACGCGATGTCGTCCGTTTATCTGCAAAATTAACCGACCAAAACATTGAACTTCCCGAAGATTTGCCCGACTTACCTGTCGAGCTATCTTACTGGGTAGCGCACAATCTCCACGGAGTTCCACACGAGCAGCAATCACTTCTAGAAATGCTAGATACAGCCGCACGTTTAGAACGCGAAGCTGAAATTTTGACCACAACTAGAAATCATCTAGCTGCCCGTACTGTTCTAAAAGACACATTCAACCAAAAACTGTAACTCTAATTGGCAATTGACTTGCTACATCTCCCTAGTAGACAAAACATTATAACTGCCAAATATCTTTAGAACTTCGGTATAAGTTGATAGTTCTTTAAGTGCAGCTTGCATCCGCTCATCTTGAATGTCAGCTTCCAAGTCAATAAAGAATAGATATTCGCCTAATGAGCGCTTGGTAGGACGTGACTCAACACGACTTAAGTTTATATTTAGTTGAGCAAATATTTGTAGAGCTTTAACCAACGCTCCAGGTATATTTGCTCTTAAGCTAAACGCCAAAGATGTATGTCGCTTATTCGTAATAGGTTGTAAATCTTGATTCAAATCTTGATTCAAATCTTGACCTAAGTTTTGAGTACTACCAAGACTTACAACCCAAAAGCGAGTGCAGTTATCAGGGTGGTCATTTATACCAGCAGCTAGTATTGGTAAATTATATAACTGCGCCGCACGCTGTGAAGAAATTGTTGCGGCGCCTTCTTCAGTTTCGAGTTTTTCTAATGTTTCGGTAGTTGAATTAGTAGCAATTAACTGTACATCAGGAAGAAAACGTTCTAACCATGCTTGGCATTGTGCTAAAGCTTGTGGGTGCGAGTAGACAGTTCTAATACTGTCCAAACTTGATGCACAAGATATTAGCACATGAACAATCGGCATCACCAAAGCTAACTGGATGTGTAAGCTATCAAGTTGCCACATCGCATCCATTGTCATCGTCACGCTGCCTTCAATCGAATTTTCCGCAGGTACAACAGCTAACATCGCACTCTTATGGGCAACGGCTTTTAAAGTTTGTGCAATGCTAGAACAAGGACATAAAACTGCTTGTTTTGACTGCATTTTAGCTAGCCAATTCACATAAAAAAGCGCAGCTTGTTCGCTATAGTTTCCTGGAGGTCCTAAATGCGCTATCGATAAATTCATATTAACTACCTATACTGCAAACTTAATTTACACTCATTCGACTAAAATGTCTGATAAACTACAATATGCTTTAAGAAACCCGGTTTCTACCCAAAATGATTATTTTCATTACAAGTTAGCCATAAAGAAACCAGGTTTCTAGGTTTTTAAATTTATATACCCCGAAGTCGATGAATATTCAAGCAGATTGTTTTTTAATGTAAAGAATATTTGCGTTTGCACAGGCACCAAATTATCTCAGGAAAAAATATTATAATTATCAAATAAGGTATAAAAAAGCTCATGGCTACTAAGTTTACTGCTTCTCAATCAGTTGAAATTGCTGTTCCAGAGCAGCCTATACCCATTCAACATTACCTACGTCAACCTCGACGCTTAGTTAATGCCTTGGTAGACCCAACCCGCATTCAACAAATTTCAGAAGAAGTATTTCGTTTAAGAATGCGTCCTTTAACTTTTATGTCACTTAGTGTTCAACCTACCGTAGACATGAGAGTGTGGGCTGAATCAAATGGTACTATTAGGGTTCAATCTGTCGCTTGTGAAATTCTTGGTTTTGAGTATATTAACCAGCGTTTTACACTCTCACTGCAAGGATTTTTGGTGCCAGAACAACTTAAATATTGCACTAGACTGATAGGACGAGCAGATTTGCAGGTAGAAGTAGACTTTCCACCCCCATTTTGCTTTACTCCTAAACCTATTTTAGAGACAACTGGTAATAGTTTATTAAAAAGCGTGTTACTAACTGTTAAACAAAGATTGTTACATCAGCTACTTGCTGATTACTCTAATTGGCTAAAATTACCAGAACAAAACCTATTAATTTTACCCAATGAATTACCGATATTAAATATCGAATAATTGTAATTGTAATTGCAATTGGCAAGGTGAGAAAGATTTGCGATGCAAACGCGAGGCGCCATATTCTTGTAACGCAAGTAAATGCCGCCGACTACCATAACCTTTGTTATGTATTAAATCATACATTGGATATTTAGTAGCGAGTCGCAGTATTAAATCATCGCGCCATACTTTTGCAACGATGCTGGCAGCAGCAATAGCGATAGATGTAGAATCACCTTTAATAATAGTTTGTTGTGGCATAGGTAAACCGAGTACCATCTGATTACCATCAATCAAACACATATCAGGCTGGACCGAAAGTTTGAGTACAGCCCGCTTCATGGCAAGTAAAGATGCCTGTAATATATTTAATTGGTCAATTTCAGCACTTGTTGCATAACCAATTTTCCAATCGGTACAAACAGCACAAATTTGTTGTGCTAGTACCTTTCTTTTACTAAGCGACAATTTTTTACTGTCATTGATTTGATTCGTAACTAATTGTGGCAAAGCACTGTTTGGTAATATTACAGCTGCTGCCACGACTGGGCCAAATAAGGCGCCTCGACCAACTTCATCAACACCTGCTTGTGTAATTTCGCTTTCAGGCATAGATAATTCTAGCCAGCTAATACCATTAGGTAATGAATTTGTTGTGTCGAGTCGCGTTACCATAAAATATTTCGCCAAATTAATTATTCGCTGCTAATAATCTGAGTCACTATCTGTTGCAGAAGAACGACGGCGGCGACGACGGGTAGTAATTTCGCTCGCTGATTCATCGTTGTAACTAGGTTGAGCGGTTTGTACTGGTGGCGGTTGTACAGGTTGTACAGATGGTACAGATGGTGCAGATTGTATTGGTGGCACCACTTTCCTTGGTATTGGAGCAGGTGTAGAGACTGGTTCAACTACTGGTTCACCCCAAGGTTCTGGTGAGTGATCAATTGGTTGAATACGCTCAACACGCTCAACACGCTCAACTCTGGGTCTAGGTAAAGGTGTTGTAGAAGTTGTTGTCGGCGCCTCAACTTCATAATTAGATGTTGAGGGTACTTGTCCAGGTAAGGTAACGTTGACAATTACCGATTTTTGATTTTTAACTTCGCGGTTGAGACGTATTAATGGTGAAACTCCCATCAACGCATAAACATCCTGCTCATCAGGACTCATTTCGACCGAGACAATTTCTGGCGGTTCGACTACTGGCTTAATCGGGTCAAGCTTCGATATCTTACGCTCACCTCGCTCTGCCCAATGAGGTTTTGAATTCATTGGTGATGGAAGTCCAGGATTATTGTCCATTTCTCCATCTGGTTCGATGTCCATGTCTGAGTCAGCTGTATATGACACGGGACTACTTGGCATACGCGGTTCCGAAGTACCATTTGCTCCTGGCACACCAATTCGCTGACGGCGCCTGACACGACGATTTTTATCGCCAATTTCGTGATAGCTAGGATGATTTAAACCTACAGAACCATATTCTGATTCTTGCTCGAACGATGATTCAGAAAATGCTTCGTAGCTGTCTCTAGGTTCAGCGACTCTTGCCGCTGGCATTCGCGTTTCTCGAATTGGTGTTGATGCCACAAAACGGTCGGGTACTTCCGTTGGTGCAGGTGGTGCTATGCGTGGTTCGCTGTCTCCTGGTAACTGCACAATATGCCCTAAACCACCACAAGTCGGACAAGTATGTCCAAATAATTCGTATACGTTTTGACCCTGACGTTTACGTGTTAGTTCAACTAAGCCTAACTCGGTTAATTGAGCTATTTGCGGGCGCGCTTTATCAGCTTTTAGTGCTTTATTAAAGTGTTCAAGAACTTGAAGCTGGTCACGCCGTGATTCCATATCAATGAAATCTACTACAATTACACCAGCAATATTACGTAAGCGTAATTGACGAGCGATTTCGGTTGCAGCTTCGCAATTCGTCCATAATACGGTTTCGCGAGCAGTCGCTGAACGCGTGAACGAGCCAGAGTTTACGTCTATAACTGTTAATGCTTCGGTTGGCTCAATAATTACATAGCCACCTGAAGGTAAATCAACTCTTGGTCGAAGAGCTTCTTTAACCGCCGCATTAACACGGAAGTATTCTAAAATGGCGGTTCGGTCGCGGTGATGGTCAATTAATAAACCTTGAGGAGTTTGACCTCCACTCCAGTTTTGTAAATATTGCTTAACTCGTTTTAATCCGGTACTCGAGTCAACGACAATACGATTGACATCGGCGCCGTACATATCGCGAAGCACACGTTGAATGAAGTCATCATCGCGATTAAGCAAAGCAGGAGCGCGCGTGCCCCCAGCTTCAAGCTGAATAGCTTCCCACTGTTTTTGTAGTGCTTCTAAATCTTCGATTATTGCTTCTTCTGGTTTGCCTTCAGCTTCGGTACGAACTAACAAACCCATTCCCGCAGGTTTGATTAAAATTGCTAGTGCCCGCAAGCGATTACGCTCGTTTTCGTTACGGATACGACGCGATAAATTTACGCCTCTACCATAAGGCATCAATACTACATAACGACCAGGAAGTGTAATATTTCCTGTTAAACGTGGTCCTTTGGTGCCTGTAGGTTCTTTCATTACCTGCACCAAGACTTTCTGCTGTGGTGTCAACAACTCAGTAATTGCTGAGGCTGCCCGCTTTAATCGTAACGGGCCCAAATCTGTAACGTGAATAAATCCATTTCGTTCGGGGTCACCAATATTGACAAAAGCTGCGTCAATACCAGGTAATACATTTTCTACAACACCTAAGTAAATATCACCAATTTGGTGATGTCCTGTAGCAACAACAAGCTCTTGTATCTGGTCTTCAGAAAAGACAGCAGCTATTTGATGCTGCTCGGCTATAATAATTTGTTTTGGCATTCAATTTCCTCAAAAAAACCGCAGCACAAATTCTGGAGGTCAATCAGCCGATAACTTAAACGAAAACGGTCTGAACTACTTGTAATTTATACTGCTTTATTCAAGCTCGTATCGCTATACATTAAAGGAATTATCGGAATGACGAACTCCACACTCCTCGTTCATTATGAGGTCACTTTCATCGTAAGCAAGAGTAGGAGTATCGCCCTTATATTAAGAATAAACGTTCCAGAACGGCTGACATAAATTAAGCAATAAAAATCATTCGTCAGGAGTCAATTTTGATACAATGCTTCATCTACATGATTACATTCTTCTAAAAGTTCTGCTCGATACAGTCGTGCGAAAAGCAAAAATCTTTGAGCCGAAAGCTAAAGTTAAAAGCAACTTAATAGTTATGTTGCTCAATTTACAAAACTCGTTACAAAATGTAATAGAGTCTGCACTTCGATAACGTAAAGTGTCGAAGTAACCGTTCGGAGGGCGCCTACGCTTGCGACTGCATTAAAAAAGATAGCTAGAAATTTCTGACGGAGCCTACGATTAGGAAAACTGATTCGCGTTTCTACTCGCGGTACTTGAGTGTTTTTGCTCTTTACACAACTTTGTCTGGAAAAAATCCGCGCGATAAACACTCCAAGTTCATATAACGCAAGCTGCCCTGATATCAGGGTAACCAATCAGCGGTTCTCACATGCAGCGCCAGAAAATTCCTCTTCATATCATTCTAACGCAACCTTGTCAAAAATCAATTCTTTCAAATTAATTTAGTAGTAGTACCACTATTGCAAGCCAAGACCAAGACGATGAATGTGCTGTAATTGATATTCGTCACTAGTAACTTGCTCTAGCATAAACAGAACATGTTCAGGACGCAACAGCATACCATCGTTACGACAACTACCAACATATCGCAAAGTGGCGACATTATCACCGAGGCTTGTATCAATTAGTTCCAAATCTAACAAGCGTTCGCGTAAATTAATTTGTTGCTGTTTGCCTGACTTGGTTGTTTGTTCGTACCAAATTTCTGCTCTTGACTTAATTGCGTTAAGTGCTTCACTCAAAGTTGAAAAGGATATATCCTTTTCGGTTGCCACAGTAATTAAATACTCAGCAGTTTGTAATAGAGCAGCAGCAGCAGGCGTCTTTAATTCGATTTCAACGACTTTATATATAGGTATATCACTGGGCAGTACGGAAGAGAGTTTAGTTTTAAAATCCTCTACATCTACAGGTTGCGTTAATTCAAAATCAACGATTTCACCATTGCTAGTGGCGCCTAATGGTAAAGCACTAGCGAGAGAAATTCGAGGTAAAGGATGAAAACCACCAGTAAATGCAACTGGTAAACAAGCTCGACGAACCACACGGTCAAAAAGACGCATTAAATCTAAATGACTAACCAATGCCATATTCCCAACTTTACCAAACCAAAGCCGCAAACGTTGCACTTTGTTTGTATTGGGAACAAATTGTCCATCAAAAGTTGGGCATTCTACAGGTTTGATTACTATATTATGACCAAAGTCGGTACTGCAAACGCCACAATGAGAACATTCTGCAAAAGAACAGTCTGGAACTGTAGCAGCTTCCATTGCACGCTGTAAATCCTCAACCAACCATTTTTTATCGATACCAGTATCGATATGGTCCCAAGGGAAAGGAACATTCAGAAGTGTATCAGAATTTTGACATTCCATTACATTCCATTCACCATTTTCGACTTGGCGATACTTCCAAGACAAATTGGCTTCAGTAATTGCTTGACTCCAGGCACCAAATGCACGTTCTACACTGTCGTACCATGAGTCCATACCGGCGCCTAATTGCCATGCTCGTAATAAAACTTTAGCTAAGCTACGGTCTCCTCTACCAATAAAATCTTCCATAGCAGAGAGGCGAACATCAGTATAATTTACTTTTATACCGCGCAAACGACGAAATTCTTGACGTAAAAGTTTTTGCTTACGCTCAAATTCAGCGGTTGCAACTGAATGCCATTGAAATGGGGTATGAGGTTTAGGAGTGAAGTTAGAAATAGTTAAGTTGAACTGTATAGGCTTTCTACCTTTACCTCGACACTCGCGTTGTAGCCAAGCGACAGTTTCAACGATACCAACTACATCGGCATCAGTTTCGCCTGGTAAGCCAATCATAAAATAAAGCTT
Organism: Calothrix sp. HK-06; assembly: GCF_001904745.1. GTDB lineage: Bacteria > Cyanobacteriota > Cyanobacteriia > Cyanobacteriales > Nostocaceae > Dulcicalothrix. The sequence continues at coordinate 89,354 of NZ_MRCD01000021.1, read as the reverse complement.
AATTTTATCCCAGCCTTTTTCCCAAGCTGTTTTGATGCCACGTAAAAGTTCTTCGTTGGTGAGACCTTTATTAACGATATCACGCATTCGCTGAGTGCCAGCTTCTGGGGCAAAAGTTAAACCACTTTGCCGAGTTCCACCCAGTATATTAGCGATATTTTCATCAAACCTGTCTACCCGTTGGCTTGGTAAAGAAAGCGAGATATTTTCATCCTTTAAGCGGTTTTTTATTTCCATCCCAACTGCGGGCAAAGAAAGATAATCAGAACAGCTTAGTGATAGTAAAGAAAATTCATTATAACCTGTGAAGCGCATCCCCTTTTCAATCGCTTCTACTACCTTCGATGGTTCAACATCGCGCGCAGGACGGGTAAGCATTCCTGGTTGACAAAATCGACATCCCCTTGTACAGCCACGACGAATTTCGATAGTTAAACGGTCGTGAACAGTTTCAACGTAGGGTACAAGTCCAATTGAATACGCAGGAATTGGGGTAGCAACTCGGCGTAAAATTCGTGTCGGCACATCTGGACTTAAAGCACGTACCGAACCTGACTCTGCTTGCTCATAAAATCTGGGTACGTATACACCAGGTATTTGAGCAAGGTCTAGTAATAATTCTTCACGATTGAGACTTTGCGCTTTGCCTTCTTCCAAAACCATGCCAATTTCGGGTAACAGTTCTTCGCCATCGCCAAGGGCAATAAAATCAAAGAAATCCGTATATGGTTCCGGATTCGACGTTGCGGTTTGTCCACCAGCAAAAATTATTGGGTAATGGGTATTATCTCGTTCGCTTGAAGTCAGAGGTATACCTGCCAAGTCAAGCATTTCGAGAATATTCGTGGCGCCTAGTTCGTAACTAAGACTAAAACCAAGAATATCAAAATCAACGAGCGACCGTTTAGACTCGACAGCAAACAACGGCGTTTGGGTTTGACGCAGTTTTGCTGCTAAGTCTGGTGCTGGTAAATAAGCGCGGTCGCAAAGGATGCGAGGTTGGGCGTTCAGAATGTTGTATAGGATAATATGTCCTAAATTTGAGGCGCCAACTTCATAGATTTCTGGATAGGTGAGACAAAAGCGAACATTGGCTGAATGCCAGGGTTTGTGTATTGCTCCCAACTCGTTACCTAGGTATCGGGCTGGTTTAAGAATATCCGAAGTTATTAATTCTTGTACTGCGAAAGCCACGTTATGCTATCTTACTCGTACTTTAATTTACAGCTATACCACCTCCAACATAGCATTTATTAGGGTTTTCGAGATATCTCAAATATAATCCTAGTAACTGGGCGTTGGTGTATTTGGTGCAGGGCAAGCTGCGATTGGACAAAAGCATTTACTTAATCCTACAAGGAATTACACGCTTGTCAATGCAGTTTCGTCTGCCAATATTTCAAATACACCATCAAGCTGAGTTAATTCAAAAATAATACGTAATGCGGGAGATACACAACAAATGCTGAATCGTTTATTGGTAGCTTGAGCAACCTTGAGGGCAGAAACTAAAGCCATCAACCCTGCGCTATCCATCGACTCAACTGATGCTAGGTTAACCAGCATGGCACCATATTCGTCTTGTCTCAAAGCTGCTGTTAAATCGCGTTCAAACTCTAGAGCATTAGCTGCGTTCAAGCTACCTTGGGGACGAATTACAGACAATTTACGATTACTAAGTACTGCTTGCATATTTAAATCCTTATTACCTAATTTAAAGCACTCAAACTTTAAAGATAGATGTATTTGACCATAAACCTTTTCTCACCGCATCGACCATTCGTATTACATCTCTTTGCTGAATCTTTATTTAGTAACCCCCAACGCTTAAAGATTACCAAAACCTGAAAGAATTCTGTATTTAATTATACTTTTATCAGAAAATTATTGATTAAATTTTACACAGCGGAGTTTATTTACTTGACTTTAACCTTTATTTAATGCTGTATAGAGCAAGTCATTAGTTATGATAATGAAATTCATTCATTAAGCTTTATGAACTAAGCTTCAAGCAAAGCGTCAAGCGTAAAAAACAAATATTTCACTCTTAAGACAGATGAGCCTTTAATAAAATACCACACTTGATAATTACATATGAACCTGAAAATGACTCTTGGCGCCTGTTGTGATTTTAATCACAGATGGGCATACACCTATATCACTTTTTATACAAACCCGTACCTGGGATAATAACTAACATAATAATTAGGAATGTGCGAAAATGAGAACGAAGTACGCGATTCGTCAATTGGTAGAACAAGCTTTGAATATAAAAAAACTCACCCCGGAGATAGAAAACGAGATTAATTATGAATTAACAGAGATGGGTTATATTTCGGATGTAGATTATGAAGCATTAGAATTGCTTATGGCTGAGATGGATGCGGGTCGAATTAAGTTGGTAGCTAGCTACTAAATAGTTGTGTAAGTCAATATGAGTGTCATGGATAACCAAAAACGAAACCCTTCACGCTATTTGTGAAGGGTTTTTAAATTATTTGTTTTAATATTAAATTAATTTATATTTTTGATTTTTAATTTTGATTTATAAATTTAATAATGTAATATCAGCTTGGAGAATCATGTTGATTCCAGAGGCGTTGAATAAAACTATGAAGTCGTTGTTTTGCAGTTATTTCGAGGTTTAGCTGGGATTCTTTAGCAAAAATTTCACTGAAAAAGGAAATCACCTCAACATCCAAAGCGGGTTGAAATAAATTTATTGACCAAAGTAAATCGGAACTCGAACGTAAATCGGTAACTAATGGAGGTTCTATATCAAAGTCAGCGAGCAACAAAGGACGTACCCAGCATAGCTGACGCTCTTTCACAATTTGAATGAGTTCAGTATATAAGCGCTCTTGACCGGATTGCAAAAATAAAATTTGTCCTGTTTGAAAATCTAGGTTCTTATTCATACCTACCTAGTTACGTATGCCAAAATATCAGTCAAAAGCACTTTCGTATTGACGATTACCATTATATCGTGCATATCACTCCATAGGCGTAATAATTTCAAGCTTTGAGAGCATTCGCTATCTCGTTACGCTAAAATAGGTAAACAAGTGTTAAGCTTTCTCCATATAGAGTCTCATTTGTAGTATTTGAATAAACGATTCTTAGAACTGTGTCAGTAGAAACCATTGAAAAACCTTCAACTACCCGGAAGCTGGCGCCTCGATACCGCGTCTTGCTTCACAACGACGATTTCAACTCAATGGAACACGTAGTGCAATCGCTCATAACTACAGTACCGGGTCTCACACAACCGCAAGCTGTTAGCATAATGATGGAAGCACACACCAACGGTCTTGCTTTGGTCATCACCTGCGCGTTAGAACACGCCGAGTTTTATTGTGAAACTTTAAAAGGTCATGGGTTGACTAGTACTATAGAGCCAGATGAGTAGTCAAGGGACAGGCAGCGATGCCTGTTCCACAAGAGAGGCATGAAAATTAATATAAGTTGGTTAGCTAAATATTCAGCCCCAGTGCGAATTACTGGGTTTTTGGTATGTTTGGCAATAGTTTGGCTACCTGTTGCGGCGCCAATATACTTACTAGTAGGCGATGCTAATTTAGTTACTATTTTAACAATGGGGCTATTAGCAATGGAATTTTTTATATTTTTGCCGTATTGGGGTAAAAAAGTACATCAACAGCCAAGAATATATAAACATGTAGGTTTAGAGTTTTCCAAAAAAAACGGATTTGAGCTATTGCGGGGTTTGGCGATAGGGTTAATAAGTATTGAGTTATTATTCCTTGTGCAAGGAATATTAGGTTGGTTAGAATGGCGCCAAGCAAATTCTGGAGTATTGAGATTTATTATTGAAGCCATACCTACAGCATTTGGAACAGGAATAGCAGAGGAATTATTCTTTCGTGGTTTTTTATACAACGAATTAGAACGCGACTATAAACAAAACGTGGTACTTTGGGCAGTTGCAATAATATTTCCCGTATCACACTTTATAAAACCGATACCAGAAATAATTCGTACATCACCACAATTTTTAGGTTTATTACTCCTAGCATTAATATGTATATGGGCAAAACGCAGTTGTAACGGACGTTTAGGATTAGCAATAGGTATTCATGCTGGGTTAATTTGGGGATGGTACGTTATTAATGTCGGAAAATTAATTACATATACAGGCGCCGTGCCAGTATGGGTAACAGGAGTAAACGATAATCCCCTAGCAGGAATAATCGGATTAAGTTTTTTATTTGTATTAGCGTTACGAATGTATCGTAGGGGCGGGTTAACCTAAATCCTCAAATTCATTACAATACAACTAAACCCGCACCTAAACCCGCCGCAGCACAGATTAAATTGCATCAGGAATAATAATCACAAAGGATTACGAATAAAACCACATTTCCCACTGACACAAACATTCGCCACTCCTTCAGAAAAGCGGCGAACCTCATCAAACTGTGGTTCAATAACTAATTGACCACCTTTATTGATATAACCCCATTTGGCGCCGACTTTAACTTGAGCTAACCCTTCACTAAAAGCAGTAGCATCTTCAAACGTCGGTTCTATAATAATTTTACCTTCACGGTTTATATAACCATATTTATCGCCAAATTTAATTTTTGCTAAATCATCTCTAAACTCAGAGGCGCCATCAAACTTTGCAGCAATTACAAACTTACCCTGTTTATTAATAAAACCATATTTTTCACCCATCTTTACAGGTGTTAGTTCATCTCGAAAGAAATTTGCCTCATCAAACTGTGGTTGAATGACAAACTTACCGCTCTTATTAATAAATCCCCACTTCCCACCAGATTTTACCGCAGCTAAACCATTTTTGAATAAAAAGGCGCCTTCAAACTGCGCGGGAATTGCAAATTGACCCTGTTTATTTATATAACCGTATTTTTCATCTAACTTAACAGCAGCTAAACCACCCTCAAACCCAGAGGTAACTTCAGCGAACTGCGGTTGAATAACAACTTTACCCTGCCGATTAATAAATCCGTACTTATCGCCAATTTTAACAGACACAAGTCCATCACTAAAAAAATCAGGCTCCTCAAGTTGCGGTAAAATCCTAAATCTACCTTCTCTATTTATATAACCCCATTTAGAGTCCAGCTTGACTGCTGCCAAACCTTCAGAAAAATCTAACACCTCTTCAAAATTAGCTTGAATAACGAGTCTACCGCTTTTGTTGATAAAACCGTACTTCTTACCAATACGAACAGGCGCCAAACCTTCAGAGAACTGCGAACCGTTATAAAATCTTGCTGGTATGCGGTAACGGGGAATTTTTCGACCTAGGTCTTGGGCTTTAGTTTCAAATGAGATAGGGGTATTGGCAAGTATAGATGATAAAGTCGTCAGGGGAACAGTAGCAGCTATAAATCCTGTTATCCCTAGCTGAAATATTTTAAGTAGTAATTGCTTGTAAACAGGTGCCATGATATACAGATATTAAATATACACCTAGCTTGGCACAAGGTTACACAAAATATTTGAGTGATTATTCGTATATAACTATGTAATATTTTTGACTTTTAGCAAATTGAAATGTTCTCTTGCCGATATTTACCACAGAGGCACAGAGTACATAGAGGGAAGATTAATGATGAACGGATGTAACGGATAGCTAATTTTATAGAGCAAGAATTTGTTCGCAGTCAACAACTCATCCGTTACATCCGTTATATCCGTTGCCAAATTTATTTTTGGGCTAATGTTCCGGTAAGGCAGGCTTTATCTAGGTTGGCGCCGTTTAGATTGGTGCCTTCGAGTTCGGCACAAAGTAAGTTGGCGCCGGTTAGGTTTGCTCCTGCTAGGTTTGCTCCGCGTAGGTCTGCTTCTTCGAGGTTGGCTTCGTTTAAATTAGCGCCTTGTAAATCTGCACGGCTTACGTCTGCACCTTTTAGGTTGGCGCCTGTAAGGTTTACACCGCGCAAATCTGCACCACGTAGGTCTACCCCTTGTAGGTTGACGTTCATGAGGTTGGCACCACTTAGAAATGCACCTGCAAGTGATACATCGGTGAGTTTAGCACTCATTAAATTTGCACCGCGTAAATTGCTACCACGCAAGTCAGCACCTGTTAAATCGGCTTGCATTAAATTGGCACCCATTAAGTTTGCCCGTAAGTCGGTTTGCTTGAGGTTGGCACCCATTAAATTTGCTCCCTCTAAGTGCCCACCTTCAAGTTTAGAATTTTGAAAGTTAACTCCTACTAAGGTGGCACCCATTAAAGAAATGCGCGTTAAATCTAGATTAGATAAATCCTCGTCTTCTAAATCACTACCTGCAACATTTTTGAGTGTGCCGTTACGAATTGCTTCTATATTCATCTGCGATTTACATACGAGAAATTATTTCTTGGCTTGCTTTATTTTCACTTTCTAAACGAGAATCGAGCAACCACATGCCAGCACTAGTTTTTGGTGCCAATAAAGGTATTTCGAGTCCTTGTTGTAAACCCATAACTAGTAAAGTTAGAGCTTCAATTAATTTTGGGTCAAACCGTGTTGATTGTTGCTGCCTACATTCTTCTAATGCTTGAGCAAATATCTCTTGCGTATTTATACCATCAATAGATTTTTTATGATTTATTCTCAACTGAAAGTCTGACAATAAAGCCAGAATTCTTGATTCTAAAGGAATTTCATCCCCTATCAAACCCGCTGGTTCACCAGTACCATTCCACCATTCGGTTTGATGGGCAATAATTTGGGCTATGGCACGTAACCTTGGCATTGTTCGTAATACTTGGGCACCGGGTACTAGTGGGCAAGTCAGGGGACTACTTGGTGCGTCTTCTTGGTAGCGATGAAAGCTTGTTGTTAAAAGACTTTCTGCACGTTGTAATGGGTCGATACGATGTAATAAAGCAGCAAGACGCAAACGCTTAATTTGCCATGCTGGTAAATCGAGTAATTGCCCCATTGTTTCAGCGAGTGCCACAACTTCGGATGCTGCCATTGGGTTTGTAATATCCGCAGCATCCATTATTTGCGCCATCCGTAGAAATGCTTGGATTTCGTTGGACACCAAGTTATTGTCTAGAAGTTGTACTTTGGTATTTTTCTGCCCTGTTTGTAAATAGTCAACGACGCGCGAGACAACTGCATTTAAATCTTCGGGTGTAGCTTGGTGTGTCTGAATTGCGTTTTGATATTCAAATAACTTTTGTCCGAGTTCGGGGTTATAGCTATTTATATGGGAAATTGCTACCTCAACAGTTTCTTTGACTAATTCTGGCTCTAATGTCCACAACCCGTAAAATTTCCGCTCTAAATCGTTTTGAGGAACTCCTGCTACTCCATAATCTGACTCAGAAAGTTCTTGACAAAGAACCATTGCTGTGTATTTAGGAGAAAGAATAATTAAGTGCCATTCTTCTGACACTGGGTCTTTGGTGTCGAGTTCTACTAAGTCAAGATTAGGTAGTTGGCTGGTGGAATGTTCTGCCCATCCACCCGAAGGCGCCGCCATAATTACAACATGTCCAGCGTTTTTGGTAATATCTGCATATCGTTCAGCTTCTTGCAGGTACCACTTACCCTGTTGGAAAGCCGTAATTACCAGGGGTTTGCTCTTATCGTTTAATATATGGTCTTCTAGAGCATGACATAGCGAAACTAAGGTGTTTTTAAAATACACACCGAATCGTATCGGTCGTTTACTATGACGATGATTCGCTTCAAGTTTTTGTAAAATAGAGCCTTCGAGCATGGTGGTAATAAAAATAACCTTTATAGGGGCGCCTGGGATGTATATAGATAACTATAAACGTTCTTCACTGATGAAACAATATTATATATACTGAGCCTACTGCTATTGCATGTAATTAATTTTGATACTTGTACTAAGCACTTTAGTGCTTCATATTCATAATGAATTGTTTCTTGTAGACAGCAAACAATTCATTCAAAATAGACTAATGGAGACGTGATAAATCACGTCTCTACATTTAGGATTAAACACCTACTAGTTGTTTTTGTTTGTTTTCGATAGGCGCCGAGAGTGCTTCTTCTAGAGGGGCACATCCTAAACGTTCTTCTAGAATTTTCATAACTTCGCGTCCAAAGTCGTTGGGGTTACGGTTCCAAGCTTGTAAGCAAACTTCACCGAAGAAGGAACCAAGCGGTTCAGGGTTCCATAGTAGTTTTTTGGCTGTCCACGGCATTAAGCTCATAGGGTCGTAACCTGGTTGAAGAATATTTTCTTTGAAAGCATATTCTTCTAGGTGGGTATGAGGTTGTAAACCAATAAAGAATATAGCGGGTTCGACTTTATCGGCGCCAAATATTCTTTCGAGTTCACGATGATATGCAATGGTTTGACGAATTGTTTCGGGACGCTCGTCAATAACGTTGAATGAGTAGTTGACGGATACTAGGTCATTGAAGCCAGCAGCTTTTAAATCGCGACAGTTTTGTAGAACTGTACGTAGGTTATAACCCATTCGCATTTTCCGCACGAGTTCTTGGGAACCACTAGTTATACCGATTTCAAAATAGTTCATCCCGGTCTTGACCATTAAGTCAGATAATTCCGGTGTAACATTATCCGCACGAATGTATGCTGCCCAATTTATATCAGTCATTCCAGAATCTACGATTTTCTGTAATAACTCGATAGCATCATCAATAAATTTACGTGCAGGAATAAATTGGGCATCGGTAAACCAGAAGTTACGAACTCCTCTGTTATATAGCTGACGCATTTCAGCGACTACTTCGTCTGCTGGGTTGATACGTACTTGTTTACCTTCGACCACGGTGTACACGCAATAACAGCAGTTATGTGGACAACCGCGTTTAGTTTGAACACCTATATAAAAGTCTTTCTCTGACAAGTAGTAGTTAAACTCAGGCCAAATAGTTTCTATATAGTCGTAATTGCAGGCTGTTTTTTCGAGTGGAGTTGGTTGTTCGTGAATTAAACGGTTTCTAGGCGCCTGTTCTCCAACAACGTAACATCTCTCTGAGCGGAATTCTCCACCGCTTAATAATTTACTCAGCAGTGTTTCACCTTCACCAACTGAAACAATTGTGCCTTTGGGTAGACTTCTATTAAGTTGCTCATAAAATACACTAACGGCGCCACCACCAACCATAGCTCTAGCTTGGGTGTGATATCGCTGTGCGCGCTTTAACCCGCGCTTAACGAGTCCGAGGTTACGCCATAACTCGACGTAGTAAGCGATAAAAATTCGTAAACCACCCAAGGCGCCGCGTAATTTTATAAATGGATTTTTAGCATAGTAAAATTCAAAGGCGTTTTGGAGTGGGTTGCCACCACGTCCACCAACTGGAGCATAAATTTGAATATCCCGCCATGAAAACACGAGCAAAGTCGGTTTAAATTCATCAATACAGCGGTCTAAGGCAGAGGTGTAATCCAAAGGTGGTACAGTACCCAAGTCAAAAATCCGCTGTTCGATATTGGGAAACTGCTTGTGAACGTGGTCTGATAGATAAACAACCCCAATGGGGAAGATGGGGTTACAAGGAAGGCGAACGTAAAGTATTCGCTCAGATGTATGCTGCTGGGTTTTAACTTCCATCTTGCCGTGGGTAATGAAGGTAAAGTGGGTAATCTTATATAAAAGTGTAAATATATTTTGATTTATGTCGCATAGTTCTATCTTAATTGACTAATCGACCCGGCGCCGATTATTAATCCTGATTGCTGCGTACATCAACCAATGAAAGTTAGGTACAGTCGCGCTTACTGCTACACCCAGAGACATTAGAACTAATCGTGACTCAATACTTGCTACACTCAATGCTTGAAATAGGTAAATTCAGTGTATTGAAAGTGATTTTTACGTTGGTTAAAAATCTGTAACATATAGTGTATAATTGCGGAAAAGGCATATATTTTTACGAAAATTTCATAAATATACTTCCACCAAGACAAGTCTTTACGTGTAATGCATGTCTTTAGGTAGATATGTCGTAGAAAATTTAAGTTGGTATTCACAGTTACAGCATGTGGGGATCACCCAGTGTTAGCTTGACAGGTGTAATGTAAAATTGTGGCGTAAAGCATCGAGCGCGATTATGGCTCAAATATTAGACTCCTTACCACCTGAGCAGCCTGGAAAAATTCTCTGCTGCTACGTCAATGCCACTAGTAAAATGCAAGTGGCACGCATTAGCGACGTTCCGAACTGGTACTTTGAAAGAGTTGTCTTTCCTGGACAAAGACTAGTTTTTGAGGCGCCACGTGAAGCTCACTTAGAAATTCACACCGGAATGATGGCAAGCGCTATTTTATCGGATAACATTTCATGTAATAGTCTTTCTGTTGAAGACACAGTTGATGGCAGTGACTCACAACCTGTTGATGGCACTATCAATAATAAAACAAATGTACCACAAATTTTAACAAAACCTGGAGAAACAACAAAACCTTTAAAAGCGCTTGTTTAGCATCAAGTTGTTTTAAAAATGATTTTCAAAAATTATGGGTTGCTATCCTTAAGCAACCCTATTTTATTTAGTATGGGCGTGTTCAGTTATATCCTGGTAAGTAGTGAAACATTTTAGTTAACCCGCCCTTGCACATGAATTTGCCTTCGTTTATTTGGTTGTGGAAAATAGCTGCTTGGTCAATGGGGTTATCTGTAATGGCTTATTTTTTCCTGGCAGTATCGGGTGCGTGGATGTTTTACACTCGCACAGCACAAAACTCCCCATTTAGCAATGCTTTTAGTAATATATTTACTGATAAAGCAGGGGGTATGCGTTTATTTCATTATGTAATGGGCGCCTGTATGGTAGCACTTGTGCTATTACTTTTAGCAATTGGTATAGTTGGCACACTAGGACACTTTGGAACGCTTGGACATTCTTCGCACTTAGTTGCTGGACTAATAGTAGTGTTTTTAGTATTAATTTCTGCTTTTAGTGCAACTCAAATTAGCGCCAATCGTAATTGGGCAAGACCTTTACATATAGGTACCAATTTTATTTTATTTGTTGGCTTTGTTTGGGTTTCTATAACTGGTTGGGATGTAGTACAAAAATATTTACCCTAACGAGAGTCATCACACAAAAAACTAGCAGGCGCCCAGCCAAGTTTACCCTTATAGGAAACATGCCACCACCATTTACTATCTTGGGCATATTCCCCGCCCTTTAATGAAACTTCTTCACCATTGGGAATTTCTCGAATTTGCTCATAATTTTGTCCGGGGCCAGTACGTAGAAACAAACTACCAGTGTCACGGTTAGTACATACTGTTGCTGAACCTTGGATGCGTGATGCAAAGCTTGTAGTACGTCCCATTCCCGGTCCCATTCCCGCACTTGCTGGTAATGCTGCTGTCAATATTAAGGCGCCTATTATTAATTTAGAAACCATAGTTTTATAAAGTTAAAGAAACCCAGTTCCAATGAAGAAACTGGGCATTTATTTAGAGATTTTCTAATTAACACAAACGAAGTCAGAACGAACCCACCCAACTCTACGACCGTAAGAAACTTTCATCCAGGTAAAACCATCTCTACCTTGTGTGCTTTCCAAAACGCGAATTCCATTGCCTGCGGGAATTTGTGTCAGCACGCGGTTACCTTGTCCAGGCCCACTACGTAGCGACAAACGACCACCAACGTCGTTAGTACAAACGTAGGCTTCATATCCACCGCCAACTCCAGGGCCGACTTGCTGTGCTATTGCTGGTACAGCCGCAGTTAGAATTAATGCACTCGCAATCAAAGCTTTAAGCATGATTTGAAACTCCTGATTAAACAAATGGTTTGTTAAAAAATTAAAAATCTAAACGATTGGTTTACACACACTGTTGAAAAGTTCTCACACTCTTGAGAGTTAGGAGGGTTTTCGTGACCTTTTGGCTAATTAGATATTGACTTCGAGTAATTTTGGTCGGTAAGTACGAACGTATTCGAGTACCTTGCTTAAATCTTCTTGGCTAGTTAGTCCAATGCATCCAGATGTACCGTCCTCGCCATTGTTTTGCTCGAATGATGGGTCTACATGAATACCCAGCGCTGTTCGACCAGTTCGGAAATTTGGATATATCGGCAGAAAAAGCTTTCCTGCTTCCGCAATTGTTCCCCTTTTAGTTGACGTTGCAACTCTGTACTCACCATTGGGTAATGGCGCCTCTGTTCCTGAACGGTTGCGGTCTTTATTTTGCGTGTGCGCGCGTCCAGATACAGTCTTGAAAACATCAACCTGTTGTCCGTTTGCGTACAAAGTCAATGTATAAATTGGGTTTCCCAAATTATTAGTTGCTTCTGTCCGCGTTAGAGTCATGTAGTTACCATTTGCAGCAAAGGCAGGCCCAGTTGAGATTTTCTGAGACTTATTATTGCCTTTATTCGATTTTTCATTACTAGTATCAGATGACACTCTCTTTGAAGAATCGATAGCAGCAGATGTAACATTAGTCTTACTGGTATTTTCTGCGGAAAGCTGAATTTTACTAGCCGATTCTGGGTTAGAAGAACTTTGTGGTACTCTGACTGCAATTGCAATACAACTTGTTAATGCAATGCAACTCAAAGAAGTCATTAATAATCGAAAAACCATTCCTACTACTCTGGAGTGTGTTTTTCGACTATAAGCTCGCTATAATGCCCGAAACCTGCGGAATAACCCTGATTTATCAAAAGGCGCCTACTTGTGTAAAAATAGCTAATCTTGATATTATTTTTAATAAATGTTGATAAATTACCTGCATGTAGAGACGTAATATATTACGTCTTCATAATGTTTATATAATGAATATATCACTTCCATCTAAATAGCTAAAATCAAGACATAGACAGTAGTTTAAGAAGATTTTTATTTTCTAACAGTAAAATATAAATAGTATTTAGTTACTTATGTGATTTTGCTTAAATTTAAGTATTTAAAATCACGAATAAAGTTTTGCTTAAGCCATAAAAAACTCAGAATCAATAGGCAGTGATGGCAAAGTCGTTACGATATATATATAGAGCAGCGACTTAGAAGCAACTTTGATTATGACGACAACTAACTCCACAAGTGTACAAACAACGATTTTTCGCCTATCACCCTTAATTAGAATTACTCTTTTGTCCTTATACGTATCACTGACGGTTCCTTTACCTTTTTTGGCCCAAGCTACTAAGGCGCCAACACCTCCTGTATTACTATGGGTAGGAATCAGTATTGGTTTAGTAGGTTTGTACGCAGTATTGTGCGAACGAGTTATTGTTGACGACGAATCAATTCAAGTAACATACCCTAATTGGGTTCCACGCTTTTTCCGCAAAGGATGGTCGTTACCGTGGTCACAAGTCAAAGAATTAAAACCCCGTACTACTGGTCAAGGTGGTTTGGTTTATTATTTTCTTAGTAAAGAAGATAAAGCTTATTTATTGCCAATGCGGGTAGCTGGTTTCGCGCGTTTGGTAAAACTAGTACAAGAAAAAACTGGCATTGATACAAAAAACGTGTATCCGCTCGCACAACCTTGGATGTACGCTATTTTATTAGGATTTACAACGCTATTACTATTAGTAGACGCTTGGACAATCACAACCGCTTTAGAACAACCGTTGTAGCATAGGCATCTCGTCTATGCAGTGTAAGTAGTTATTTTTACCACAAACTCACAGAGAACACAGAGAAGGAAAAATAAGGCGCCCAATATTTGAATATAGGTCAAAAAAACCTCTTCTTTGTGCCTTTGTGTACTTTGTGGTTCGTTTTAAAACGTTCGTTAACCAAGGAAAAGTTGTAGAATGCAATATCAAGTTTTTGTGCAAAATGAATCTGGGCAGCACTTTGTAGCATCAGTACTAGGAATACCAAATTTGACCGTCGTAGGTAAAACCGAGGAAGAAGCAATTTCTAATGTAAAATCTGCTGGGGAAATGGCGCCAATTGTAAATCTCTCCTACTCTCCTCTCTCCGTACAGACGCTCCGGTTCAAGAGCGTTTCTACTGTGACTCTGTGGTAAAAAGAATTACTATTTAAATTAATTTTTAGGATAAGCACACGAGCGTGCTTACTACAACGAGCATCAAAATGCAAACTATACTCAAGCTTGAACAAGTTAGCTTAAATACAAAGTTAAACGTTAACACTAAAGAGAATCTACCTGGGTACTCTATTCTTAAAGATATTTCATTTGAGGTATCTACAGGGGCCCGCGTTGCAATTGTTGGGGCAACTGGTGCAGGTAAGACATTTTTACTACGTTTATTAAATCGTTTGAGTGAACCAACTAGCGGTAAAATTTATTTTGAAAATCAAGATTATTCTCTAATACCTGTACAAAAGTTACGCTCTGAGGTAGTGTTAGTACCCCAAGAGTCGAGGTTATTGGGTATGACGGTAAAAGATGCTTTGTCTTACCCTTTGGTTTTGCGTGGTTTACCTAAAGTTGAAATTACTCAACGTGTAAGTCAATGGGTTGAATTGCTACAAATACCTGATGATTGGTTGGGAAGAACTGAGGTACAGCTTTCTTACGGTCAAAGACAGTTAGTCGCTATCGCTCGTGCTTTGGCTATTCAACCCAAAGTTTTATTGCTCGATGAACCAACTTCTAATTTAGATATTGGCAATACACAAAGATTATTACAAACCTTTAAAAGGTTAGTAGATACAACTGTTTTAATCGTTAATCATCAACTCGATATTGCTTCGAGTTGTGACAACGTTATTCATTTATCACAAGGGCGCCTGATTTCAAATCAACGCGCTTGCGATATAAACTGGGAACTACTAAAAGCATCTATTATTCAAGCCGAAGCTGAAGATGATTTTATTTAAGAAAGTAGTTTATTTTAATTTATTACCTGGGTACACTTACTGTTGATGCTTGGACTGGGAAAGAGCGCTCTTTTGCTACTTTGGAGTGTGAATTCGTCAAACTCGTATTCAATAATTCCATATTAAATCTATACCCTACGTTGCGGATTGTTTGAATTAAACTTGGCTGACGTGGGTCGAGTTCAACTTTTTTCCTCAGTGATAATACGTGTGTGTCAATGGTACGGGGATTGTCGATGGCATCGGGCCATGCACGACGTAGTAATTCAGAGCGACTTAGTGGTACACCGCTAGCTTGTGCTAAAACATACAGCAAGCTAAACTCTTGGGGTGTTAAGTCAATGAATTCTCCCTGAAAGCGGACTCGACGCTGGACTAAATCGATTTGCAGTGACCCGTAGTCTAAATATGCAGGCGCCACAGGAGTGCGCTTGCGACGAATCAAAGCTTCGGTGCGTGCAAGAAATTCTTGCATTCCAAACGGTTTGGATAAGTAATCATCGGCGCCGGCTTTAAGACCTGCGACGACATCACCTTCAGCACTACGGGCAGAAAGCATTAGAATTAACGGTTGCTGCTGACGAGTTAGCCAGCGACAAAATTCCATACCATCACCATCAGATAAATCAGCATCGAGAATAATTAGCGTTGGCTGGTGGCTGAGAAAAACTTCTCTAGCCTGATAAATACTCGCAGCTTGATGCACTCGATAGTCAAGCTGTTGCAAATGCCAACCTAGCAAAGACCTCAAGTGCGGATTCCCCTCAACAATTTCGATACATACCGAACCCACAGTGGCAAGACCCCTAGCGCGTCTATAGAGTTTCAAGGTATCAAAGCCTTGTATAAAGGTTTTGTAACCGTTGTTACTTCAGTTGTAAATTATTCAATAATAACTGCCTAAAATTAGCGTTAAGTTATGTATCAATCCCTTGCCAACACAGGGATTTATCTCAATTGTTAAATTTTTGTGACACTACCAGGCTCATTCTCGGCTCTTGTGGGTGAAATTGGACAATTATGGCTCAATATGGCGCAGCGAACGTTGTTTTTAACACCAAAGCTTACGCATTTAGCTGCTGGATACATATTAACCACGTTAACCGCCCAGAAAAAAAGTTACAATTATTCCATAATATTATCGATGCAAGAAACGATTTTCCATGCATAATAATAAAAATAACTTTGCACTCATGTCTGTTCCCATACTTCTGGAATAGGATGGGAATAGACTGTAGCTTATGGTAAGTGTTCTCTGAGGGAGATATATTAGCTATGAATTGATGTCAAAATGGTTTCAGTACTTCACTTTTTAGCTTGAATATTTTACAATTCTCATTCCAAACAGATTTCTAAAGCAGCTATGCTCCAAGACACACAGACCATCCGCTTTTATCAAAGAATAACCGATGCCTTCGTCGAGTTATGGAATCGCGGCTATCGGACGGACGATATGCGGATGTATTTGGATGGCTATCTAGCCTCATTGCGACACAGTAATGCAATTGAACCTTACTTGATTCATCGCTTAGAGGAGGAAGCCACTCGCTACTTATATGATGTATCTAATTTTGCAATGACAATGACGCAGCCTGAGCCAGAACACGATTACTATTAGATGTAACAAAGGGTTAATGCGCTTTTGACCGAGACATTAACCAATAGTACATCAACGCAGATGATTGTAGCACATCATCTGCCTTTGTCAATAGTAGCAACGGTGTGAAATTTTAGGAATATCCCTAATTTTGTTCTAATTTAATAACCCCAGCCAGATAATAATCTATCTATAGATTCTTGCTTAAGTGGCTGGGGTTATTTGTGGTTTAAAAGGAAACTACTACATAATTAAGAAGCTAATGCAACTTCCACCATCTGCTGTAATTCACCTTTTTGGTAAAGTTCAATCAGGATATCAGAACCACCTACGAACTCTCCGTTAATGTAAACTTGAGGGATTGTAGGCCAAGCTGAGAATTCTTTTATACCTTGACGAATATCAGCATCACTCAAAACGTCTATTGTTTCAAAAGGGACGCCAAGAGTATTGAGTATTTGGACTACGTTGTTTGAGAAACCGCACTGAGGCATTAGCTTGTTGCCTTTCATGAATACCATGATTTTATTTTGCTTAATCAGGTTGTCGATACGCTGCTGTAATTCTGGTGTCATGGTTTTTCCTTAATTTGTTTAAATTAGCTTTGCGAAGTTGTTTGCCAAGACTCAGGGGTGTATGTTTTGAGTGCTAAGGCGTGTATTGCCTCACTAGACATAGCCTGCTGTACAGCACGATATACTAACTGGTGTTGCTGTACTAATCCCTTATTTGCAAACTGCGATGAGACAACTGTCACATCAAAATGCTCGCCATCTTGACTTTGAACATTAATTTGGGCATCAGGAAGTGCTGCCTGAATCATTGCCTCAACTTGAGAGGGACTTATCATCGCGCTTGTAGTTGCTCAAAACGTCATTATCTATTATTAACAAAATTATTGCTGCTTGTTTGATTGAACTTGTTTGATTGAACTTGTAGAGACGTGACATGTCGCGTCTCTTTATATAATATATTTGTATTAAAAAGAGTAGTTTGCAACGGATACAACGGATGTAACGGATGGGTTATTGGTTACAAACATGGCTTTGTATTTTATAAATCAATTGAATCAATTATCCGTTACATCCGTTTATTATCCGTTGCCAGTTATTTGGAGGAGGTGTTGCTGCCACGTGGGAATGGAGCATTGACAAATCCAAGTTCAAAAAGTTGCTGGTAAGATTTTTTACCTAATTCTCGCGTAGGGTTTTGGCTTTTAACAATTTGTACGAGCAGTGGGACAGCAAGTTCAGGCTTGTTTTGAGCGCGGTGTACAAGTGCTAGTTGATAAGTAGCTTGGTCGCGCATTTGGGCGCTTTCAAGTGCTTTCTTACGCTGTTCGTCAGCGATACGGTTATCTATGCCAGAAAAACTAGCGGTGAGTTCTTGGTAGAAGTTGGATAGCTGGTTGAAAACAACGCGCGCTTCTTGAAGTTTCTTAACTGCACTATCATAGTTTTGGGAAGAAACGGCACCTTCAGCTTCTGACATCAATCGTTTGCCACCTTCCATGCTCAAAACACTGCTGGTTTGACCTGATGGACGCAGGTTCGATGGGTCGTTGGGGTCAATAGGTTGTGCTTGGTTGGAGTTTGGTGTCAGCGTTTGCGCTTGTGCGTGAATTGGTGATAACAGGCTAAGGGCTGCTATCAACGATAAACAAGTGAAGCGAACCCTCGTGACAGTTGCAGCTTCTTTCATGAGTATATTTTCGTGGAACAACTTAATAAAATTATTGGTTTAGAAAAATTAGAACTTCGGGTATATTAACTCTGTTTTGCTTTTTGACAAAGCAAAGCTACATACAACGGTTTCTTTTATTTAGACTCACAATTAATTGAACCATGTTCCCGTAAGCAATATTGCACTTTTTTAGTAGCTTTATGACTCAAAACGTAAATTCTAACGATTCGCAATTAAATTCTGGTGTGCCTGCAAGTAGCTTGGGGATGATTCTTCAGCGTGGTGGTGAAGAGTTAGCACTACAAAAAGTTAATGACCGCTTTACTGTTCGTCTTAGTCGTAATTTGTCAACTCAAGATTTATCTCAGGTTAGCTGGGGTAACTGGCGCCGTACTATACCTGGTGCAAACCTTGAAGTATTTACAGTTCCGTCAGCACAGTTAGATACGGCGATGCAACAAGCACGCAACTCGTCGAGTGTAGATTTTGCCAGTCATGTTTACGAAGTTGAGAATAATCCTGGCACACTTGTTTATTTAGGAGACCAAATTACAGTTCAATTTGCACCCTCTATTGATGCAGCTTTAATCAAGACAATTGCTGCAACTTTAAATTTAATTCAAGATAAACCCGTAGAGGGATTGCCTAACACGTTTGTATTTTTGGTTGGTAAAGGTGCTACTGAAAACCCAATTAAAATTACAAATCGATTACAGTCTCTACCCGAAGTTTTAGTGGCTGAAGCAAATGTTATTATCCGTACTGAACCGCACTATAGACCTCGTGATACCCTTTATCCACAGCAATGGTATCTCAATAATAGTGGTGGCAGTCAATTAAAAGAAGGGGCACATATTTTTGCTGAACAAGCTTGGGATGTTACACGCGGTGTCCGTTCGGTTGTAGTAGCTGTTGTCGATGATTCTTTCGATTTGAACCACCCCGATTTTCAAGGTGCTGGAAAAGTTGTGGCACCGAGAAATTTGAAGGATAATAATTTTTTACCGCTACCAGATGGAAGCGCAAATAGTCATGGAACGGCTTGTGCGGGTGTGGCTGTTGCATCTGAAAATGGAACGGGTATTGTGGGAGTGGCGCCTGGTTGTGCTTTAATGCCAATTCGTACTACTGGTTTTCTAGATGATGAGTCTATTGAACAAATTTTTGATTGGGCAGTAGAAAAAGGAGCAAGTGTAATTTCTTGCAGTTGGGGCGCCTCTGCTGTTTACTTTCCTTTATCATTACGGCAACGTGCAGCAATTACACGCGCAGCAACAAAAGGTCGCAATGGTAAAGGTTGTGTGATTTTATTTGCTGCTGGGAATGCTAATCGCCCCATTGATGGCACATTGAATGAAAAAAACTGGATTAGAAATGTTGTATTTGGAGATACTAAGTGGCTCAGTGGTTTCGCTATACATCCTGATGTTATTGCCGTTGCAGCAACGACCAGTTTAGGTAAAAAAGCAGCTTATAGCAATTGGGGAAAAGCCATTTCTGTTTGCGCTCCAAGCAATAATGCACCCCCAGGAATGTGGTTTCAAACCACAGGGTATGTATATACAACACCACCTATCGCTGCTGCATTACCTGGATTAGGAGTACTTACAACTGACCAGTTAGGAGCAGCAGGATACGATACGGCTGATTTCACAAGTGATTTTGGAGGAACATCGAGTGCCACCCCAGTTGTTGCAGGTGTTGCCGCACTAGTTTTGTCGGTGAACCCTTTACTTAGCGCGCAGCAGGTTAAGAAAATATTACAAGAGACGGCGGATAAAATTGTAGATAAAGACCCTGACCCACAACTGGGAATGCGTGCTGGTAGCTATGATGTCAACGGTCATTCCGAGTGGTTTGGATATGGGAAAGTTTCGGCGCGCAATGCTGTAAGAGCAGCACAGCAATCAGCAAGTGCGAATAAAGCGGTAAGAGAAGTTACGGGAAAAAATCAAAATCGATTAACAATTCCTGACAACGACCGACAGGGGGTGAAAAGCTTAATAGTAATTACGGACTCTAGTTTGGTGAAGAATATTGAGGTAAGTATTAGTATTACCCATGATTTTTTGGGTGATTTAGAAATTTATTTAATATCGCCAAACAATCAACGGGTTTTATTACAAAGCCGAACTTTAGGTCGTCGTCAGGAGTTAAACGCGAATTATACTCGAAGTTCGGCGCCTGCATTAACTCAATTAATCGATACACCTTCCATAGGTCGATGGTTCCTTTGGGTTATTGACTACGCGCTGCAAGATGTGGGAACCCTTAATAACTGGGAGCTAAAATTAGGAACTTAAGAAACATAATTGTGAATTGCGAATTGCGAACTGCGAACTGCGGATTGACTGAGTTGTTGTAACGAAGACGCTAAATCTGCCGTAAGCATTTTGGCACCAAGTTTTGTGTTCGAGCCTAAATAATCAGCAACTTTAATTGGTTTACCAATGTTGATACTGACGTTTGTACCCCAAGTTGGGTTAGTTCGACTGTAATCTATACTTATAGGAACTATTTTTACTCCCAAGGGGGCATGATTAGATTCTGCACTTAGGGCTAGACGGGCAATTCCAGGTTTTAGAGGGTGAAGTTTACCTTTACGAATACCACCTTCAGGAAAAATAACTAGCGTTTCACCACGAACGAGTAAATCGACTGCGTGACGAAGCGTAGTAACTGAAGGGTGTTTGAGATTAACTGGGAACCCTCCTAAATGTTTAATAAACCATCCTTGCAATCCTTGGCATTCAGTTATAGTCACCATAAATCGCAAGTCGCGTCCTGTTACGCAACGTCCTGCTGCATAGGGAACGAATAATGCATCCCACCTTGACCGATGAGTGGGGGCAAGAATTACTGGACCTTCTTTAGGGATGTATTGTTGTCCAGTGACGGAAATATGGCCAAAAAACAAAGGTAAAAGCAAATAGCGCCCTAACAGATACGCCAAAGGAGCCAAAATTGGAGAGACGCGCGAGATATTGGTAAATGCAATTGGATTAGCAGCACTAGGGGCTAAATTGTAGTGGCTTTTATCCTTTGGGCAGTGAAATTCGGTCATAGTGGTGGCAGACGGATTGTCGGGTAAGATGTGATAAAAAATCTGATTAGATACACCGTAAATTTTCTTCCCTCATTTTTGTGACACCAGCTGGACAGTTTTAACTCTGTCCCCTTACGAAGTTGAATGTCGTCGATTTGCAAACCAGGTTTGTAGAATGTTACGGCAATCAGATTCCAGAATGCCTCCAATGACACTTAATCGATGATTGGAAGCCGCACTATCAGGGATGTTTAGAACTGTTCGCAACGCGCCAGTTTTAGCATCATCCACTCCATATACAACAAGTCCCACACGGGAATGTACAATTGCTCCAGCACACATCGGGCAAGGCTCAAGGGTGACGTAGAGAATACATTCATGTAGGCGCCAAGTTTTTAACGAACTGGATGCTGCCCTCAATGCGACTATTTCCGCGTGGGCAGTTGGATCTTGGTCGCGTTCTTTTCTGTTCTCACCTTCTGCAATTAATTCCCCGTTGGAGTTAATTATCACTGCCCCTACAGGAATATCACCTGCGCCACCCGCAGATTGAGCTAATTGTAAAGCGTGATTCATCCATTGTCGATGTATAAGATATTCTGAGTATTCCATTAATTTTTTCTTATTATTAAAATTCTCTCATGAAAAAATATTTTATATTTTGTTGGGAAAATTTATAAATAAAAATTTCAAAAAAATTCGACAACCATTAGTTGTCAATTTCTATTAATTTCCTAGAGTAATTACTGCGTTAGTTCCACCAAACCCAAAACTTAAGCACATTGCTGTTTTGATTCTACTTACGTGGGCTTCGGTAACTAAATTTAAGTCAAAGTCTGTTTCGTGCAAACCCACGCATGGTGGGAGTATTTGATTTTTTAATGCGAGTAGCGAGAATGCCACACCTAAAGCACCACTGGCGCCAATTGTATGACCTGTGGCGCCTTTAGTTGAACTGACGTATGGGTAATGTGTAAAAACATGCTTGATAATACGACTTTCGACTTCATCGTTAAGTATTGTAGCGGTGCCGTGGGCATGAATGTAGTCGATGTCGTGGGGGTACAAATTGCTGCGTTGTAAACATTGTTTGATTGCAAAAGTCGCCATTTTTCCTTCGGGGTCTGGGGAGTTAGGATGATAAGCGTCAGCAGTTGATGCAAAGCCAAGAAATTTACCATAAATTCTTGCGTTTCTCTGTTTCGCTAACTGTTCTGACTCTAAAACAAATACCGCTCCACCTTCACCTAAAGCCAAACCTTCGCGATGTTTATCAAATGGGTATGCTCCAGTTTTTGCTAAAGCACCCATTTGTGAGAACCCATTAATAGTCATTGGTGTAATTGGTGCTTCCATTGCCCCTGCAATTACACGTAGACATTGACCAGTTTGAATAAGTGATGCGGCTTGAATAAGAGCAATTATTCCCGTTGCACATGCAGCCATTGGGGCTAAAACTATACCAGTGGCGCCGATTAATCGAGCAACTGAGATAGCGTTCATATGGGGTAGACTATTAAGCCAATTATTTCCCCATTGAGTTTTGTTATTAGATTTATGACCCACATTCCACACATTAGGCGCCATTTTTTCCCATGTTGCTTGATATGCACGACTAGAACCAATAACCACACCACAGTCAAGTTTTTGTGGCGCCAAACCGGCATCTTGGAGTGCAGAAAAAACAACCAGTTGAGTTAAAGCTTGTAACTCAACTGGTTGTGTACCAATCATCGCCAAAGGACGTGGTGCAAGTTCTGAAAATGGTTGTCGTAAACTAATTCCTGTTTTTCCAGCAATAAGACTTTGCCAGCTTGCTTCCAAGTTTTCACCTATCGCTGAAATTAAACCAATACCAGTTACAACAACCGAATTCATAGAATTAAAAGCACCAAGACTAACTTATAAGGTGCGTGACGCTACCAGATCAATTGCTTTATTTAAGATTTTTTGTAGCGTCACACACCCTACTTTCCGCCATTTTTGAGGTTTTCAGCACCTTGTGTGACTTTTGCATCGTCAATGCGGTCACCTTGCTGAATTTTGTCAACGATATCCATACCGTCGGTAACGTAACCAAATACAGCATACGAACCATCGAGAAATTCGAGGTCTGCTAAAGCAAAGTAGAACTGTGAAGAAGCGGAGTTGGGCATTTGGGAACGTGCCATTGCAACGGCGCCTAACTTATGAGTAAGTAAAGGGGGTTGGCTAATTCTTGCTTCTTGGAAAGTTTTACCGTAGATAGGAGCATCTGAACCTTTGGGTTTAATTTCTAAGGGGATACGCCGTTCACTACCAGTATTTTTATCGATAAAGCCACCTGAACCCAACCTGTTTGCTGGGAAGTTAGTGTCTTTACTTTGGGGGTCTCCACCTTGAACTACAAATGGCTGAGGACTGCGTACAACCCGGTGGAAAGATAAGCCATTGTAAACACCTCTTTGAACTAAATCAACAAAATTTCCAGCTGAAATTGGAGCATTTGTGCCGTCAACTTCAATAGTGATGGGTGAACCTTTAACGGTCATCACTACGGTTGCCTTTCCTTCGAGTTGTGGTAAATCGTTCATAAGAGGAATTTCACTATTATTTTGAGATACAGAGGTTGTTTGAGTTGCCGTCTCTGTTGTTGTAGCTGTCGTCGCTGTGGTTTTTGCTTCGACTGCCGTTGCAGTTGAGTCGCTACTAGTACTTGCTTGTGGTGTCGTACATCCACCCAAAACTAAAGCTCCTACAACTACAAGTGCTATCAAAAACTTAGGAATTTTCACACCTTCACCAGTTTTACTCTCAACTTGAGTATCTTAATCAAAATTTTAGATTTTAGTTAGATTTTAGATGGGTTCATCTAAAATCTAATTATTTTTAAAGACCTTCTACGGACACATCTAAAAATCGAGCTAGTTTGGCGCCTTCAACTTCCAAATCTTTTAATGGAATTGGTTGCCCAACTCGTGTTAAAGGAATGTCTCGACGACCCTTGACGCGCAAATACAGCGCACGACGGGGGTTTAGACCCTCTTTAATTTCAACGCGCACTGATTGTACATCTTGGGTCGAAAAGTCAATCTCGATTTTGCGGTTTTTACCAGGAAAACCCCAACGAAAAATTTTAATTTTATTCGTCTCGCGATTAAATTCGTTATAACCGCCACCGATATCCCATAAAATTGCCAGCCAAAGGTAAAGCGATAGAAGTAAACCAGCTATACCATATAGCCCCATTACGATGCCTTGGGGGATGAAGATTAATTGGGTGGCATCCGTGACGGGAAGTAAATTTACTTTAAGATAACTTGACAATCCAGCCAGTAAGAACCCTGTTGCACCAGAAGTAACAACAATAGCCCACCAGTAATTGCTAAATCGACGAGAACCCAGAACTTTTTGATTCAAAACGTTTGAAGCGGAGTTATCGCCGTTGGGCGATTCACCTTTATTTATTGTTGTTGAAGCTGTCATGTTACCACCGCCGCTATTACCTGTTATCTCGATTATCTCAATACTGCCCATATTAGCTCACTTCAGCCGTGCGCTTGTGTTTGTGTGCGTAATTGTTCGGGTATTGTTTGGCTGGCGCCGCGTGACTCCGTGAAGAAACGTAAATTTTAAGTTTTCTGAGAAAACATGTGTCAAATTGTTAATTTTCTGATATTGATATTAGTAGTGGGTGTTTGCGTTTTATCCCTGATTTACAAGTGAAAGTGAGGCATAAAGGCGAACAATGTGGTAAGTTAAGATTGGTTAAGAAAACACGCATGACTTTTTAAGCTGCGGTTTGGTGCGGTTGTGACGACACCGTGGGAGTCTTAGAGCGACATGCTAGTTGGCTTCTCATAAATCTTGGTAACTTTTGAAGTAGCTGAGAACGTCAAAAACAAACGTTAATTCCTCATGGGCAGTTACAAAACGTGAAGAAGTATGTTTATTCCTTCTGTTTTGTGAGCTGTATTAAAACGTCGCAATTTTAGTAAATTAAGAGGATTATACAGGAAATGACCATCGCAGTAGGACGCGCCCCCAGAAGTCGTGGGTGGTTTGACGTACTCGACGACTGGTTGAAGCGTGACCGTTTTGTGTTTGTAGGCTGGTCGGGGATTTTACTGTTTCCCTGTGCTTTCCTAGCACTCGGCGGTTGGCTAACCGGCACAACCTTCGTCACCTCGTGGTACACTCACGGATTAGCATCTAGCTACTTAGAAGGTTGTAACTTCTTGACAGTAGCTGTTTCAACTCCAGCAGACGCAATGGGTCACTCATTGTTACTGTTATGGGGACCGGAAGCACAAGGCGATTTTACCCGTTGGTGTCAATTGGGTGGTTTGTGGGCATTCGTGGCATTGCACGGCGCCTTTGGATTGATTGGCTTTATGCTACGTCAGTTTGAAGTTGCTCGCTTAGTAGGAATTCGTCCTTACAACGCAATTGCTTTTAGTGCGCCTATCGCTGTATTCGTCAGCGTATTCTTGATGTACCCATTGGGTCAATCATCATGGTTCTTCGCTCCTAGCTTTGGAGTAGCAGCAATCTTCCGTTTCTTGCTATTCTTGCAAGGTTTCCACAACTGGACACTCAACCCCTTCCATATGATGGGTGTAGCGGGTGTACTCGGTGGTGCGCTGTTATGTGCGATTCACGGTGCTACTGTGGAGAACACTTTGTTTGAAGATGGTGATGCATCGAACACGTTCCGTGCGTTCAACCCAACTCAAGCAGAAGAAACTTATTCGATGGTGACTGCAAACCGTTTCTGGTCACAGATTTTCGGTATTGCTTTCTCTAACAAACGCTGGTTGCACTTCTTCATGTTATTCGTACCTGTAACAGGGTTGTGGATGAGTGCAGTTGGTATCGTCGGTCTCGCGCTCAACTTACGTGCTTACGACTTCGTATCACAAGAGTTACGTGCCGCAGAAGACCCCGAATTTGAAACTTTTTATACCAAGAACATTTTGCTAAACGAGGGTATCCGCGCTTGGATGGCTCCTCAAGATCAGCCTCACGAAAAATTTGTATTCCCCGAAGAGGTACTACCGCGTGGTAACGCTCTCTAATCGTTCAATAAGTCTGGGTGGTCGCGACCAAGAATCCACCGGTTTCGCTTGGTGGTCTGGCAACGCCCGTTTAATCAATTTGTCTGGTAAGCTGTTGGGCGCCCATGTAGCCCACTCTGGTTTGATAGTATTCTGGGCTGGTGCCATGACTTTATTTGAAGTCGCGCACTTTATTCCAGAAAAGCCCATGTACGAGCAAGGTTTAATCTTGCTACCTCACTTAGCAACTCTCGGTTGGGGTGTAGGTCCAGGTGGCGAAGTATTTGATACATTCCCTTACTTCGTAGTTGGTGTACTCCACTTAATTTCTTCCGCAGTTCTAGGATTTGGCGGTATTTATCACGCTGTTCGTGGTCCTGAAACCTTAGAAGAATACTCTTCATTCTTTGGTTACGACTGGAAAGACAAGAACAAGATGACCAACATCATCGGGTTCCACTTAATCATTCTTGGTTGTGGTGCGCTGTTGTTGGTGCTGAAGGCTATGTTCTTTGGCGGTTTGTACGATACTTGGGCGCCAGGTGGTGGTGACGTTCGCGTTATTACCAACCCAACATTGAACCCAGCGACAATTTTTGGTTACTTGCTCAAGTCACCCTTCGGTGGAGAAGGTTGGATTGTTAGCGTTAACAACCTTGAAGACGTTGTTGGTGGTCACATTTGGGTGGCTCTGCTCTGTATTGGTGGTGGTATTTTCCACATCTTCTCTAAACCTTTTGCTTGGGCACGTCGTGCATTCATTTGGTCTGGTGAAGCTTACCTATCATATAGCTTAGGCGCGTTGTCCTTAATGGGCTTCATCGCTTCTTGTATGGTTTGGTACAACAATACCGTATACCCCAGCGAATTCTTCGGTCCTACTGGGCCTGAAGCTTCACAAGCACAAGCATTAACCTTCTTGATTCGTGACCAACGCTTAGGTGCTAACGTTGGTTCTGCTCAAGGTCCAACAGGTCTTGGTAAATACTTAATGCGCTCACCTTCTGGTGAAATCATCTTTGGTGGTGAAACCATGCGCTTCTGGGACTTTAAAGGTCCTTGGTTAGAGCCATTACGTGGACCAAACGGTCTTGACCTCGACAAAATCAAGAATGATATTCAGCCTTGGCAAGCACGTCGTGCTGCTGAGTACATGACACACGCTCCTCTGGGTTCTTTGAACTCTGTAGGTGGTGTTGCTACTGAAATCAACTCCTTTAACTACGTGTCTCCTCGTGCGTGGTTGTCAACTTCTCACTTCGTATTAGGATTCTTCTTCCTCATTGGTCACTTATGGCACGCAGGTCGCGCACGCGCTGCTGCTGGTGGTTTTGAGAAAGGTATCGACCGTGAGAACGAGCCAGTAATGTTCATGAAGGAACTTGATTAATTGTTTTGTTTCTAAGAGTGAACATTCATAATTTTCATAACTGATTAATCGTGTTACCCTCGAAATTTATCGAGGGTTTTTTATTATTTTTTTATTATTTAATAATTTAAAATACGTATATACACTGTTTACAAATAATTTTTAAATACATTAGCTAATAGCTGATAGCTAACCGCTTGGAGGATAAGTATTACGGGCGTGTATTTACTGCTACTTTAAGTAAATACTGAATACTCTTTAGGAACTCTTCAAGGGATTTCCAGCAAAATTCACCTGGTAGAAGAAATTTCCGACTTTAATAATGAGATAAGGGTTTCAACGCTCTTTATTCCATTTTCGTGCAGCGAGTTGACAGTGCATGAGCTACTGCTTAAATCCTACCTGTCCTAATCCAGAGAATCCAGCTTATAGCGAGAGGTGTCAGTCTTGTGGCTCGCGCTTGATGTTGCGCGACCGCTATCGTGTCCAGAAAGCGCTAGGTCAAGGTGGTTTCGGTGCAACATTCATTGCCCTTGATGAATCTTTGCCTGGAGAACCGACGTGTGTTATTAAACAACTGCGTCCTTCAGGAACCGCACCTCATGTCTTGCAAATGGCACGCGAACTGTTTGAGCGCGAAGCTATGACTTTAGGAAAAATTGGCAACCATCCTCAAGTTCCGAGGTTGCTAGATTTTTTTGAAGACCGTGAGCAATTTTATTTAGTCCAGGAATACATATCTGGCCCAACTTTGCAGCAAGAAGTCAAAGCCCAAGGAGTATTCAGCGAAGCTGGAGTAAAACAATTCCTGAGTGAAGTACTACCATTGCTACAATACATCCACGAGCAAAAGGTAATTCATCGTGACATCAAGCCAGCAAACTTGATACGTCGCGCTCAAGATAGCCGACTAGTACTAATTGACTTTGGTGCAGTTAAAAATCAAGTTAGCCAAACAGCAGCGCTTCAATCTGGACAAACCGCATTGACAGCATACGCAATTGGTACTCCTGGGTTTGCACCACCAGAACAAATGGCAATGCGTCCAGTATATTCTTCGGATATTTACGCATTGGGTGTTACTTGTATTTACTTACTAACTGGCAAATCTCCAAAAGATTTGGATTACAATCCAACCACTGGCGAAATGATGTGGGAACACTTAGTGCAAATTAGCCCCCACCTTAGTGATGTACTGCGGAAAATGCTTGATGTGTCGGTTCGTAATCGCTATCAATCATCGCCCGATGTACTACGCGCGCTAGAAATGGAGCCATACCTTGATAGTCTTGCCCAAAGCTTACTTAGGCAACCAGCAAGTGGTATTAAAGACCGAGGTAGTCGTTTCGACGACTCTGGAGCATTACTAAATAATTCTTCGGGTGGTTATTCAAGTGCAGGTGTTGCACAAGTGGCTGCCGCAATTCGTGAAAGACGAGCGAAGGTAGCACAAGCTACAAGCGCAACTGCTCATAAACTAGCTACACCTAAATCGAGTGCGTCGAGTACTATGAATACTAGCAGTAGTCTCGGTTCTAAATCTCAAGTGACGCGGCAGCTAAATACTGAAGGGCTACGAGCCGCTTATACTAAAGGTCGGCGCGATTTTGCACTTCACAATCTGAGCTTGCTTAACTTGGTAGGAATTGATTTATCAGGAGCCAGCTTCCACTCTGGAGTATTAGAGCGTGCTAACCTAAGCGGCGCCAACTTACATAATAGTGATTTTGGCAGAGCCAGTCTTAACCGCGCTAATCTTCGCGATGCCAACATGAGCAAAGCTTATTTAAGTCATGCCGATTTAGAAGGCGCCGACTTGCGTGGTGCTGACCTTAGTTATGCTTATCTTAATAATGCCAATCTGCGCGGAGCTAACTTATGTGGTGCAAATCTTACTGGCGCCAAAGTTTCAGATGACCAACTGGCATTAGCTAAAACAAACTGGATGACGGTACGCCCGTCGGGTAAACGCGGTTTATTGTAAATGGCTTTATATAAAAATTCATTGCAGTAAATCGTGAGCGCTGCAACAGAGCCAATAAAAATGATGCAAGAACTGTTGAAAATTATCAACAGTTTCAGATTATTGCGGTCTAATAGCTCCTGATAGCATACTAAGCCTACCGAATAAAAGAGCCTTGATTTGTTCAGGCGCCCCTTAATTCGGCGCACTTTCTCTATTTAAATAAATTTAATAATTCTCATATATTATTTAAGAATTACTCCCTAAATACTTAATTAATATTTAATAATTGCAAATACGTACTTATATATTTGCATTTTTTTATACCGAATCAAGCCTAGCAATGAATAAGTCTAACTTTCTATACGCCAAGCGGGAGCGCTTTTAGCTAACAGAAGAAGGAAGACAGCGATTTCATTTATTT
This sequence comes from Calothrix sp. HK-06, assembly GCF_001904745.1. Taxonomy (GTDB): domain Bacteria; phylum Cyanobacteriota; class Cyanobacteriia; order Cyanobacteriales; family Nostocaceae; genus Dulcicalothrix. The sequence goes on along the minus strand of NZ_MRCD01000021.1, from coordinate 59,472 downwards.
TATTTCTCAACCGCTCACAGTATACAAGCTTCGATTTTTATGCGTTTTATACATTAATTCATCGAAATTCCAAGCATATCTCTATATGAATAACTTATTGTTATCGGCTTCAAAGCATTATTGGATCAAGACTTCTTAAGATTTTTTTTCGTCCAAGCTTGTATAGAAAAAATATAAAAGTGTATATAATAGAACACCAAGTCCCTGTAATAATATTGTTATCAAATAATTTTATTATGTTAACAAATTGTTAAGTTATGTAAAAAAGATACCAAAACCTGACCGAAAAGTACTGATGTTACTTTTCAAGTGCAATCAGATGATGAGAAATCGTCATCAGCCAAACGATAGGTTTCTTAATAAATAGAATTTGTTGTTATAACTAGAGGCTCACCAAATTATGCTTGAGTGTGTGGAAGCAGAACTCGAACGACGATTGTGCCTGTATCAAACGTTTCTAAAATTATATGAACACCACGGGAGTCTTCTAGATGAAATTCTAGGATTAGAGACGCTCAACCCAAGCTCAGTAGGAGTCAAGTCATTTTACTTGCAGGGTGTTATAAATAATTCTTGTGTACATGTGACTACTAATTTATGTCAGGGTCAAACGCTTTGTTTGAGGCAACCACAAAGTATTTGGACGTTGGGACGAGATAAAAATAGTGGTATTCATCTGGTTGATTCATATGCATCCCGGTCTCACGCTGCTATTTACTATGAAAAACAAAAGTTTTACTTAGTTGATTTCAATAGTACAAATGGTTCGTATGTTAATGGTGAGCGTATATTTAAATCGATTGAGCTAAAAGACGGTGACCATATTCGCTTAGGAAATACGACCTTCGATTTTTTCTTAAATGTAAGCACTCGTATTTTGCCACCAATCGCATTAGAATCACTAATGCTAACTGCACAAGAATCAGTAGAAGTCACTACTACCAGAAATCTTTATCAATACCCTGGTAGTGTTTTAGAAATTTTAGAAGACGCCGGATATGGTAGTTGTATGAACAAGGCGCCTTTACAGAAAATACAATCAAACCAGTCAGCTTCACAATTATTACAGTTTGAGCAGTCACAGGAGATTGTAGATTATTTTTTGAGCAAAAATATAACTAAATAACTTTAATCGACTCTTCACACACGGAACGATGGCTGAACGGCTAGAATCCCTAAAAGCAGCAATACTGGCAAGCTTCGGCGCCATTTTTGCATTTACGATAATAAACCTAATACAAATCAAATTTTCAATCTTTAGTAGTACCTTTGATTTACATTGGTGGCTAAGTGCTGCTATCGTGTTGTTTTCTGGATTTTTATTTGGAGTGACCTACAGATATATTATTCGTGATGATAATAACTTCCAGCTTAAAGCTGGAGGTGTAATGGCATTTGCTTTAGTACGAGGATTAGTACAAGCTGATACCAAACTCGCAGTGGTTAGTGATATTAACAATATTTTCTCATTAGCTTTACCTTTAGCTGTAGTTTTAGCAAAGAACGTATTTTTGTTTGGATTGGCTGCAATATTACTTGACGTGGCAATACAAAATAGCTGGATAAAAGCTTTTAAATCGGATTCTTAACGACTGCGAGTAATAGGCGCCTGCATTTTAACAGGGTATTTTATTATTTATTAATCACCATTATAATAATCGAGATGATTATAAAAATGTAAAATATGGATTCCCACAAGCTCTGGATTGTCGTAGCATCAAAAAACTATAATACCTTTGATTCCTAATTTACATTTCATAAAGAATAAGCGTAATTGGGGCTACGTATTCCGATATGGCTTGTTTGAAATACAATAGCCTGACTTTGAGCTAATTCATGGTCAGATGTGCCCAACCTGCATAGAAAATCGAGGTAGTGTCCGTTGAACTCGCCACACAAGATAATGGTATTTCAGTTTGAAAACCCAGATGACAGCCCAGGATTTTTACTGTGGCAAGTGTCAAATCTTTGGCAGCGAAAAATGAATTCTGGATTGAAAAAGTTGGGTTTAACCCACGTACAGTTTGTTTTGCTAGCGGGAATAATTTGGCTCAGTCAAGGTCAACAAACAGTTACCCAAGCCAAATTAGCTGCTCATGCCAAGGCAGATATTATGATGACTTCCAAAGTTTTACGTGCTTTAGAACAACGAGGATTAATCAAGCGTGAGACTGATGCAAAAGACACCAGAGCAAAATCTTTAACGATTACTAGGGAAGGTTATGATCTAGCAGTTGCAGCAATCCATGTTGTTAACAAAGTTGACAGCGATTTTTTTGGTACGTTAAATGGCCAAGTATCAGATTTGAATTCACACCTTCTAAAAATTATCAGTGCCAATAATTCTTAGGGGTAAGAGGTAAGGGGTAAACAATAAAGGGGTAAATACTACATATATTATTTGAGGGTATAACGCTGTGTTATACCCTTTTTCGTTAATTAAATTATGTATTATGTGTAATATATAATAAAAATTAATGTTGAAGCAGGAAACAATATGTCTAAAAATAAAGATAGAAGTTTTTATTACTTGGTGGTTGATTTGGAGGCGACTTGTTCTGAAGATGGCGCCGTTCCACGTGATGAAATGGAAATAATTGAAATTGGCGCCGTAATGCTTAACCGTTCGACATGGCAGATAGATGCGGAATTTCAGCAGTTTATAAAACCCGTTAGAAACCCACGTTTAACAAAATTTTGTATAGAACTCACGACTATTAAACAAGAAGATGTCGAAAAGGCGCCTATATTCCCTGAAGCAATAGTTAATTTTCAACAGTGGTTATCAAAGTTTCCTAATTATATTTTTTGCTCTTGGGGAGAATACGATAGAAAACAATTTATCCAAGACTGCGAATTTCATGGAGTTATCTATCCATTTAATTCTGAGCATATAAATATAAAAAAGCAGTTCTCAGAATATCTTGGTGTATCAAAAGGGTATGGCATGGCAGGCGCCTTATCAAAATTGGGAATAGTGTTAAAAGGCACTCACCATCGTGGTATAGATGATGCACGTAACATTGCTAGCATTTTTAAGCACATCAAAAATAGTAGTAAGTAAAAGTCAACAATTAAATTTAGTGTATCACAATTAACTAGATTTTAAATAAATTACGTAATAGCATTCAAAGTGAGTTTATGGTATGCCATCTACAAAACTGTCACATGAACTGAGTTAGAAATAGTACTAGTATATAAAAATAGTTGCAGCATTTGATACACTCAACCGCCAACGAGTATCTTGTAACAAAAAATATAAAATTAACATGAATTTTTACGTGGAAATAACCAGAATTTTTATGTTGATTTTATAAAGTAGCATTCAATAACATTATTTTGTAAGGGTTTCCGGAATTAGGGAACAACGTTGGGAAAGTATAAAAAGGAATGACTAAGTAACCAACTCATGACTCACCACATGCTCGGTAAAGTACTGTATAGACGTTACCAAATCGTACAAAGCCTAGGTGCTGGGGTGTTTGGACAGACATACATTGCTGTAGATATCGACCACCCAGAGAACCCAAAGCGCGTTGTTAAGCAACTGAAAGTAACAAATTTTCATCCAAGTCACTTGGAAACGCTGAGGTTACGGTTTTTGACGGAGACCGAAACTCTCAAGCAGTTAGGACACCATAACCAAATTCCAGAACTTATTGCTTGTTTTGAGGAGAATGAGCGTTTTTACTTAGTTCAAGAGTTTATTGAAGGACATGCGCTGACGGCAGAATTGCCCACCAATAACAACTTTAGTTATTTCTGGAACGAAAACGAAGTTATTAAGTTTTTGATGGACGTTCTAGAAATTCTTGATTTTGTTCACTCCAATGGTGTTATTCACTGCGATGTTAAGCCAGAAAATTTAATCCGTCGCGTTAGTGATGGTAAGCTAGTACTAATAGATTTTGGTTCGATTCAGCCAGTTGATTTTGGGACAGATACGGTACTACCTATTTATCGGATACCTGTTACTTCGTTAGGATATATTCCTCCTGAGCAATTTATTGGTCAGACACAGCTTAGTAGTGATATTTATGCGCTGGGAATGATTGCAATTCAAGCGTTGACAGGTTTAACACCATTGCAGTTACAAGTAGACCCTCGTAGCAATGAAATTATTTGGAGAACCCAAGAAACAGAAGTGAGCGATTATTTGGCTATGGTTATTAGTCGAATGATTCGTTACAGCCATAAAAATCGTTTTCAAACAGCAGCATCTGTATATCAGGCACTTCAACAGATACCAGAATATATTTACCCAGATACAGTTGAGGCTGAGTATACAATTCTTGAGACTGTAAATTCGCAAAACCCAGCTAATGGTAAAAACGGTGTTAAGAATATTTCACCATTGTTAACAGGTGTAAAAGTTGGATTAGTTGCAAATTCTTTGGTGATGGGTTTTGGGGTTTACTCGCTGCTTAATAGTAATACTCCGGCGCCATCAGAAACAGATACATTATATAAAGCGACAGAAGACTTCCAATCAGGGGATTTAAACGGTGCCATTGCGAAAGCAAAATCAATACCTGTAACTTCTAACGTTTATCCAGAAGCGCAAGCAACGATAGAAGAATGGCAGCATCAGTGGCAAATAGCAGCAGAACAATATAAAACTGCCGAAAACGCTATTTCGGAGGGACGTTGGTCGGATGTATTAAAAGTAGCTCCTATTGTTCCAGATATTTTATACTGGCAAACCAAAACTGATAGATTAGTTGCACAAGCGAATCGTCATATTGAGGTTCAAAGCAAGACTTTATTAGCTAAAGCTTATGAGAAAGCAGGCGCCAAAGACTTCAATGAGGCGTTAAATTATTTAAATCAAATACCTAAAAACAATAGTACTAATCAAGTAGTAGAGCTAAAGGTAGCAGAATATACTCAAAAACGTCATGTGCGTGCAGCATATATATTGCAGCAAGCGTATAAAAAAGCTACAAACCAGGAGTTTGAAGCGGCAGTTAAATATTTGGAACAAATACCCGAAGATACTTCAGTATACGCAACAGCGCAAGCAAAGCTGATTGAGTACACACAAAAACAGCGATTTGCGACTGGAGAAGAAGTTGCAATGTCTACTGCACAAACTTCAAACCTAACTCGTAATCAAACTAGTACAAACAATTCGTTTATTAATGGCGCCTCACAAACGAGACTCCAAGATTTGCACCCTGGAGATTTTATGCAAGAGGTAAATATTAGATAATTAGCTATTAGCTAACTAGTTAATAGTTAATAGCTAATTATCTTTTAATTATCTGTTGCGGTTGTTGGGGTTGTTGAAGTTGTTGCTGCTGCGTTTGCAATGCTTTGAGAGCATTTATTGCTTGCTGGTAATCTGGTTTTAGTTTAATGGCACGTTCATAAGAAGCAATAGCATCTTGAAAACGCTGCATATTAAAGAATGCGTTTCCTCGACTGTACCAACTTTCGTAATGGTCTGGTTTATAGCGAATCGCACGGTTGTATGATGCTGCTGCATCTTCGTAGCGTTTAAGGCTAAATAGTGAATTGCCGCGATTGAACCAAACTTGGTAGTTGTTACGTTTAATTGCTATTGCTTTATCGTAAGATTGTACAGCTTGTTCATATTGTTGCTGTTGATGTAATAGCCAACCGCGACTTAAAAGTGCTTGGTAGTTGTTGGGATCGTATTTTATAACTTGGTTGAATGAGTCAATAGCTTCTGGATATCGTCGTAAATTTAGTAACGTGTTGCTTCGGGAAAACCACGCAGTGGCATAATCTGGTTTGAGTTGTACGGCTTTATCGTAAGCGTTAAATGCATCTTGATAACGTTGTAAATTTGTTAACGCATTGCCTTTACTATACCAAGCTGCTTCGTAACTTGGTTTTAGTTCGATTGTTTTATCATAGGCGTTTCGGGCATCATCATAACGTTTGAGAGTATGGAGTATTTTGCCCTTATTAAACCAAGATTGATAATAATCTGGTTTTAGCTCGACAGCTTTATCAAAAGCCTTAATTGCATCATCATAACGTTTCAAATCAGTTAAAGACTCACCTTTAGCGTTCCATATCTCAAAATCATTCTGTTGTAGAGTTAATGCTTTATCATATGAAGCAATAGCTTCGCTTTGACGATTTAACTTATCTAAAGTAAACCCTCGACCTCTCCAAGCGTCTTTATTATTTGGAGAAATTTGAATAGCTTTATCGTATGCTAATAAAGCATCTTTATATCGTTTTAGTTCATGTAAAGCTTTACCTTTGCCATACCAAGCATCACCATAATCAGCGCGAATATCAACAGCTTTTTGATATGTATTTAAAGCATCATTATAACGCTGCAATTCATATAAGGTATTGGCTTGTTTATACAGTTCAGCAGAATTATTAGAGTTTACAGCGTTTGAAACAAACACATATACCGTTGACACAAAACCGATTAAAGCTATTCCAGTTACAGTTTTAGTAACGATGCTTTTTATATTAATAGACTTAATCAATTTAATACAATTAACAGGCTGAATATGTTGCTGTACTGGAACAATTGGAGACGCGGGTGCTAGTGCAATTGTAGCTTGAGATGATTGGCGTTTATTTAAATCTTTAAATCCTTGTAGCGCCATACTAGCATCTTGGTACCGTTGGCGAAAATCGTACCGTACCATTTTATCTAGAATTGCTGCAAGCTCATCACTCACAGTTGTTAGATGGCGCCACATAATTTCTGAAGTAGACTCATCATATTCTAATTGTTCGGGTGATATACCTGTTAAAGCTTGAATACCAATAATACCTAGTGCATAAATATCACTGCTATATCTAGGGTTTCCCTGTGCTTGTTCGCTAGGAATGTATCCGGGAGTACCGATAGCGACAGTGAATTTTTGGCTTTGAGAAGTTACAACATTTGTAGTAATTTGCTTAACGGCGCCGAAATCAATTAAAAATAACTTATTATCGTGTTTGTGACGGAGGATATTACGGGGGTTTATATCGCGATGAATAACTTTATTTTGATGAACAAATTTTAAGATTTCTAAAATTTCTTGTAAAAGTAAAATAACTTGTTCTTGGGAGTAAACTTTACCAGGTATCAACTCAACACTTAGGTCATGACCTTCAATGAATTCTTGCACAAGGTAAAACTCTTGATTTTCCTCAAAATAAGCTCTTAACTGAGGAATTTGTTCGTGAGTACCTAACTTGTATAAAACCTGTGCCTCAGTATCAAATAGTCTCCGTGCAGTTTGTAGAGTTTCAGGGTCATTGGATTGAGGCTTGAGTTTTTTAACTACACATTGCGGTGTACCAGGGAGTTGGGAGTCCGAAGCAACATAGGTTTCACCAAATCCACCACCACCAAGGCTATTAATAATTTGGTATCGAAGTGCGAGTGTGCTTCCTAACATTTGCTTTAATTAATGCGATACATCTAATTTTAATATTGACATACTCAATTTTATGATTCCTGTTAGCGATAATGTATTCTTGTTTACGCGCGCAAAGCCGTTTGCGACAATGAGCTTAATTGGTTTAAACATCGCTTTATTTTTATACGAACTAAAGCTCGAACTGTCAGGAGAACTAGGATACTTTATTAATGCTTGGGGAGTGGCACCAGCACAAATATCAGGTGCAATCGGAAGCACCGTATCAGGTAATGCAGCAGCAAGCATAGCCATCATAATACGTTCGACGTCCTTACTAGCAGGAATGTTTATACACGGTAGTTTTGCCCAAATATTGGGAAATATGCTGTTTTTATGGGTATTTGGTAGCACTCTCGAAAAAGTACTCCTGAGAGTGCGCTTCTTAACTCTTTATCTGGCAGCCGGAATCTTAACGAGTGTAGTACAAATATTCGGAGAACCAAATTTAGCAGTACCGTTAATTGGAGCTAATGGCGCCGTAGCTGCGTGCTTAGGAGCATACATATATAAATTTCCTAAAGTTAAAATAGATTCAGTGTTACCTTTACTAGTTGTATTTATTCCTGTAGAAATACCAGCTTTTTTCTATTTATTTTGGTGGTTTATTCAACAACTATTTTATGGAATAGGTAGTTTAGAGATTCCACCTAACGGTGTTAATCAATGGAGTATAGGTTATTGGACACATGGAATTGGAATTTTGTTTGGCGCCGTTTTTATGCGATTTCAACAAAGGTAGGACTTACGCGAAAGAAACCGGGTTTCTAGATTTCAACGAGGAAACCCGGTTTCAAATTAAAGCATCTCTACAATATTTCTCCTAGAACTGCCAAAATTTCCCGAACAGGCGCCTTACATTGATTTAACTCTTGAACTACCTTTAGTAATTTCTTAGGAATATACCTAGAAGATTTTGATAAGCAGTCTCCTTTTTTCCAAAATTCATACTGAAAGTACGCTTCGTGATATTCTTTACCATTTTTAATAGAAGTCCGGTAATATATACATCCACTACCGTCACCCTTTAGGCGCCGCTTTTTCCTAGAGGATATATTGAGGTCTTGTTTATCCTCTAGGAATTCAGTATCACTAATTTTCTTAGAGGATATATTTGAGTCTTGTTTATCCTCTAGGAATTCAGTATCACTAATTTTCTTAGAGGATATATTTGAGTCTTGTTTATCCTCTAGGAATTCAGTATCACTAATTTTCCTAGAGGATATATTGAGGTCTTGTTTATCCTCTCTTGATTCGGCACCATCATTTTTCCTAGAGGATATATTTGTGTTTGAGGATTTCCTAATCTTGTTTCCAGTCCAGTATCTACCTCCTGGCTCTTTGGCTGGGAAAACGCGCGTTTTAGCTGAAACTGAGTTTTTAGTGGAATCTTTAGTAGATGTAGTATTCATAAGTGACACTTCCTCAAATTCATAATGATTCGCTCTTGACTTGCCGAATAAAAGTTTTGCGGTAATAATACGGAGACGTCATCAACGATGATTAATACTGTTGTGCGCCTTCCGCTTTTAGTTAGGGGCAGCAAGAGGACAAGAGGTTGTTAACAAACACTCTCAAACTGTCCACTTATGTCAAATGACGATTTAGGCAAAATTGTGAATCGTTTGGTACGATTGGATTAGCCGTATATCGCTACTTTCTATTGTATCGCTTAGTATACAGCGTATAGATAACTATACAATATAAAAAATGCAAAGTTTTATAACGCAGGAAAATTTTGAATCGCACTGGCAGTTGTTCGACGAAATGATGAACCGCTTCAATTTGAATGCGACAAAAGTAGCTGCTGATGCTGGCATTTCAAGAGTTATTCTTTCGCGCTTTCGTCATGGAAAAGCTGACCTAGGAGCCGCGAAGCTTATTGCTCTACTCCTAGTACTGCCCCAAGATGCAAGAACTTGGTATTTATGTGAGTTATTTGGCGTAAAGACCGAAGGTGCTAGTTTACGAACGATGGTGGTTCAAGCGGCGCCTGAAGAACAAGTTGAGGTATTACGATTAATTGCTGACTCTTTGGCAAAAAATAATCTCAAAAATTCTAGTACTAATGAATTGCCTCAAGCTGTTTAATTGGTACTAAAGCAAGTGCTTGTGCAACAACTTGTGATGATGCTCCTTCACGGCAAGAATATTCTGTTAAATGCTGTTTCCACGCGCGACTACCTGGTTGTCCAGCAAATAATTGCAGCATATGACGGGTAATTTTATTTAGTTTCAATCCTTTTGCTGCCCATTTATCTATATAGGGAAACATTGCTTCTACGATTTGATGACGTGTTGGCACCGGAGTATTTTCTCTGTAAATTAGTGAGTCGGCAGCGGCAAATATATAAGGATTATCGTAAGCTGCACGTCCAATCATGACCGCATCAACTGATTTTAATTGCGTGCGAACCTGTTCTAGATTTAAAAATCCGCCGTTAATTTCAATAAATAAGTGTGGAAATTCTGCTTTGAGACGATGAACTTCTGAGTAACGTAAAGGTGGAATATCACGGTTTTCTTTTGGGCTTAAACCTTTTAACCAAGCTTTACGGGCGTGAACATTAAATATACGGCATCCAGCAGAAGCAATAATACTAACAAAGTTTGCCATATGCTCGTAAGAGTCAATATCATCAACACCAATACGATGCTTGACGCTTACAGGAATATTTACAGCATTAATCATTGCTGCTACACAGTCAGCGACTTTGTGGGGTTGTGCCATTAAACAGGCGCCGAAATTACCATCTTGGACGCGACTACTTGGGCAACCAACATTTAAATTAATTTCGTCATACCCCATATCGGATGCGATACGGGCACATTCGGCAAGTTGTACGGGGTTATCGCCACCGACTTGGAGAACTAGGGGTTTCTCTTCGGTTGAAAATCCTAAAAGACGTTCTTTATCGCCGTGTAATATTGCTGCGCTTGTAACCATTTCGGTATATAGCAGAGTTTTTTTTGTTATCTGCCGCATGAAATAGCGAAAATGGCGGTCTGTGTGGTCCATCATTGGCGCCACGCTTAAGGGGTAGTAGTCTTGTCGTACCAAATTGTTAGGTAATTGCTGTTAATAAATTACATTACATTGTAGAGACGTTACATATAACGTCTCTACGACATTCATCAATTCTAGCGTCTTAAATCGGCAATGGCGCCTTTTGTCATTGCGGCGATGGCTTGGTCGGTAGCTTTAGGTAGGTGATAATATTTACCACCGGAAACATTAGCTAGTTCTTTTGCAAAGCCTGTTGAGACAAATTTACTTTCGGTATCTATTACTAAAAGCTGCATTCCAAGAGTGCGAATTCGTGCTGCAATGTCTAATAATTCAGCTTTGATATCAGGTTTTCGGTCTGGGTCTTGCGGTTCTCCTAATGAACGTGAGAGCGGAATGTTACCACGACCATCAGTAATTGCCACTAGTACGACTTGCCCAATATCTCCACTCATTTGAGCGTTCATCCCTACACGTACAGCTTGAGTTAATCCATGTGCTAATGGGGAACCACCACCACAAGGTAATCTCTCTAATCTATTACGTGCAAGTGCTATTGAACGAGTAGGAGGTAATAGCACTTCTGCTTGTTCACCTCTAAAAGGTATTAATGATATTTGGTCACGGTTTTGATACGCTTCGGTTAGTAATTGCATGACGGCGCCTTTTGCCGACTGCATTCTGTTTAATGCCATTGAACCAGATGCATCAACTATAAATACAACTAAGGCGCCTGCTTTACGAACTAACCGTTTAGAACGCATATCGCCTTGTTCAACAACGACTTTACGATTTGGTTGTCTTTCTCTACGGGCTTTTTGATATGGCGCCGCAGCACGTAAAGTAGCATCAACAGCAATACGTTTTACTTTACCTTTAGGTAGCATGGGTTTAACATAACGTCCTCGGTCATCAGAAAATATCGCATTGCGACTTCCTGACTTGCCTTGACGTTGTGCCATTTGGGCAAAATACAACACACTATCATCAAGAATTACTCCCTCTGGGTCAAAGATAAATTCTTCAGGAATACCAGGTGGTTCTTGGTCTTCGTTTTCTTCCTGGTCTTCGTTTTCTTCCTGGTCTTCGTTTTCCTCCTGTTCCTCTTCTTGATTTTCTGGTTCTTCTTGACTTTGTGGTGGAGGAGGAGGGGGTGGTGGTGGTTCGTCGGGTGGTGTTTGTATAACAGTTGCTCTTGGCACTATTACTAATTCCACCGCGCGTTTTAAATCTTCGGCAGTAACTTTACTACGTCCTTCTAAAGCTGCTGCTGCCCTAGCTACTCGTACAGCAAATAATTCTGCGCGGTGTCCTTGAACTTGCGCTCGAACAGCTTCATCAACTAAATAAGCTATTTGCTCATGGGTAATAGTAACTTCTTTGAGCCACTCGCGCGCCAAAATAATTTGAGTTTTAATGCTGTCAATATCTTCGCTGTACTGCTGTAAAAACTCTTGAGGCGAACGCGAGTAAGATATAGCTTGTTCCACAGCTTCAACACGTTGGTCTAAACCAAGTACACCACTAGCAGAAAGAACTATAGCAATACGGTCAAGAAGGTGTTCACGCAAGTCTCCTTCTTCTGGGTTATATGTAGCTATAAATAAAGGTCTACAGGGATGCTGAAAGCTAATACCCTCACGTTCAATTTGGTTACGCCCTTCAGATAATACAGTTAATAGCTGGTTACTTATTTGGTCATCAAGTAAGTTAATTTCATCAACGTATAAAACTCCCCGATGTGCAGCAGCAAGTAAACCAGGTTGAAATATGGTGGCGCCTTGTTTTACTGACTCTTCCACATCAACAGAACCTAATAACCTATCTTCAGTAATGCCAAGCGGTATCTGTACAAAAGGCGCCGGAATAATCTCTGTCTCTACTGTCTCTCTTGTCTCTCTTGTGGAACGGGCATCCTGCCCGTCCTTGAGTAACAGGCAGGATGCCTGTTCCACAAGAATATCATCCCATTCTTCAGGACGGTCAGGCTCACAATTACTTATCCCCCCCTTAACCACTTCAATAGGAGGCAACAAAGCATGAATAGCGCGCGCCATCACAGACTTTGCCGTACCGCGACGACCTGCAATAGCAACTCCCCCAAGTCCAGGGTCAACTGCTGCTAATAATAAAGCTAGTTTAATCGCTTCCTGACCAACAACGGCAGCCAGAGGAAAAGCCGTAATAGTAGGTTGAATAGACGCTGGCATAGCTTAAATAATTATCTTATCGGCTTTAAGCATATCAGAATAGTGATGAGTGCTGAGTGTTGAGTGCTGAGTTGGTAAGATTATTACCACAGAGACGCAGAGTACGCACAGAGAGGTGTTAGAGGATGTTTGGAAGGTATCGAATTAAACCGTAGCATTAAAAATCCCCCCTAGCCCCCCTTAATAAGGGGGGAACAAGAGGGGATTTTAGCCCTCATTAATAAGAGGGGGAAGAGTATTTTTAGCCTTCATTAATAAGAGGGGAAAGAGCATTTTAGCCCTCCTCCGGAGCGGGGGGGTTGGGCTCACAAGGGTAGGTTTTTTTTCTAGAAAACCGTGAGAGGCAAGGTAGACAAGGATGGAAGGTAGACAAGGTAGAAAATCCCCCTCCTTGTCTACTTGTCTTCCTGTCACCCGTGTCTGGGGTTTGGGGCAGAAAAAACCTACCCTTGTCAGGGGGGGTTGGGGGGATTAAATTATGGATTGTGTGATAAATATTACTTTTAAATGCCTCTACCCAATATAAAGGAGTGAGAATACTTGTATCAAGATAAATCAATAGCGCTCCTCTTGACGTGCAATTAATAATAGTAGTACTTAAAGGCTCTCCTTTAACTGAAATTGCCTCTCGGAACTTTTTAAGGTCTGCTTTATATTCCGTAGAGACGCGATTAAATCGCGTCTTTACAACATATGGATTTTACGAATTATTTGGGGCTTCTATAGAAATTTTGCAACATTTAATAAATTTAGTTGTCTATACCAAACCTTCACTACAAATAATAAAGGGAATTGGTTGAGATAATGTAGGCAAGCTATTATCTTGTAGCTCGTGCATATTGTGCTGACGGTAAATTAGTACTAGCTGGTTGAATAATTCTTTACCAGTAAAGCCATCCCGGCGTAGTTTATTTAACTCGCGGTTGACTGCTTGGTTTACACTTAAGCGAAAGGCTTTTTCTAAAATATTGACTTGACCTTTTATTTCTTCGTCTGCGAGTGATTTAAAAATACTCTTAGTTCCCGCACTATATACCGTTGCCCCTGAGTCAAACGTTGGTTAAACTCTCTTTCTGCTTGACGATGTTTTACTTCTTCAGCAAATTGTTGTTTGACGCGCGTTACGGCAGAGTTATGAGATACAAGAATTTTGGATATGGGGGTGGTATCTGTAGCTTTAATGGCGCCTAATATACGAGGAATATCTCTGGAAATTATTTCTCCTTTGTCGTTTAATAAGAATAATTGTTGGTAGCCTTTAATATCAGGACGGTTCGGGTCGGAAGCTTCACAGAAAACATATGTCCCTTTTTGCATGGAAAATTGAGCAGTACGAATACCATGTGGTAAATTAGCAATGCGTTCAAACTCTTCAGGGTCTTCTTTCTGTAACTTTCTCAGAATTTCTTCAGCTTCGTTTAAATCTAAAAAGTTCTCTTCATCATCGACATCAAAGAGACTCAACTGCTTACCTTGTTGCTCGTAGATAGCGTACATTGCTTCTTCGTTGAGTTGCTCTGTTGTATCAAGTATGGCAGCGTCTTCACCGATAGTATCATGAATTTCTTGAATTCTGTTTTTCAGCTTTTGTTTTAATCCTAAGTTGCGCTCAATACCTAATTCGGGTAAAAAGTTATATCCATATATAACATCTTTATCGCTACCAATACGGTCAATACGACCAAAACGCTGAATTAGTTTAACTGGGTTCCAATGTAGGTCATAATTAATAATTAAATCACCATCTTGCAGGTTTAACCCTTCTGCTAAAATATCGGTAGCTATTAAGGTATTTAATTCTGATTCTCCAGGTTTAAATTTATACTCTTTGTTCGCGTTAGGCGCAAATCTTCCTACTACCTGTGATTTGTTTTTGTTGTTGCTGCTATAAATTACATCAATATCATCGCGGGCGCCATTTGGGTTTAAATTATCATATAAATACTTTGCTGTATCGGCGTATTGAGTAAAAATCAGACGTTTTTTGTTTTTAAGGTTTGGTTTAGATAACCATTTTATTAAAGTCTGTAATTTAGCGTCTTTATCAGGAGTAATTGGTTTAACTAAATCTAAAACTTTCTGCAATAGTTTAATATCATGCTCAATATGCTGGTATAATGTTTCTGCATCAAAATCAGCTAGGTCATATTTATTCGATACTTTTTGCAGTTCGTCCATCAAGTCTTGTTCTTCAGCTTGGTTGTAATCTTCAGATAGCAGAAGTTGTGCTTCTTCTCCTGCGGGCACAAATCCTTGAGATAATGCTTTTAAAAACCGTTCATGGACTATCAATAGTTTTTTGATAGTTTCTTGAAATGCATAAACACTTGACTCAAAGCGTTTAAATAATAGCACGCGCATTAAACCTCGTAAATTGGCGCCTGCTCGTTGTAAGGTATTATATGGTTCTTGTTTTTGTTTATCCTTTAAAACGTAATTCCACAAACCGTAACGCGCGTAATGTAGAGACGTTACATGTAACGTCTCTACGACACGTTGGTTTTTACGTTTACCAGATTTACCCATATATTTACGTAAATCTTGATACAGCCCTTGGTACGTGTCCTCGATGCTGTACTCGATAGTTTCTAATTCACGCTTGGGGAAAAAGCGATGCTTTCCACCGACAATAACGTAAGCACGTCGCGTTCCATCTAGATATGCTCTAAAATTTGTCGGGTCAACTTTTTGGTGAGTTTTTGAGTCAAACCCGTAAAAGCGTAATATATGGTTACGGGTACGACGAATAAGGATATGAGAAAGTAACTCAGGTAATTTCTTCTCACCTGTTTCGACCAATTGAAAATACTCTTTTAAATTAGGTGGGTCTATTGGTAAGTCGGTTTTATCATCTTGATGAAATAACTTTAATTGATGATAAATGTCCCAAGCCGTTTTGTTACGTGGAGTCGCGGTTAAAAAGCAACAACGTTTTCCGGCGCCTAAAAATGCTTCTATAACTTTATATCTTTGGGTGCTATTATTGCGCAGGTTATGACTTTCGTCGATTAGTACAAAATCTCTATCTTTATATTTAAAATCATTTAATAACGTTTTTACATCGCCTTCATCTTCTTTCAACATTCCCATTGATAGTACACGAGCATTTAACTGGTATACTTCGTTGTAACGTTCCCACATTTCTATCAGTGGCGCCGGACATATAATTAAAGGACGCGCGCGTTCGGTTTGCTCAAATCTTTTCACAATAGCGGCGCCGATGAAACTCTTACCTAACCCAACTACATCTGAAACAAAGGCGCCGTCATAGTCGCAAATATTGCGTACAGCATGATTAACAGCCACTTTTTGAAAATCTGCCAACTGCTTACTAATTTCATCTTCGATAATTAACTCTTTAGAAGCAGTATCCTCTAATCTATCTTTGACTAAACTGTAGAGAGTTTTCATGTAAACATCATAAGGACGAACAGGTATACCTGCCCAAGATTGTTTCATTTCTTGCATCAAAGCAGTATTAAAGTCTTCTGCTTCATCCCATAGTTCATCAAACCAATGAGTTAATTCGGTATGATTATCATTACCATGAATAACTACATTAAGTTCGGTGTTATGAGTGATGCCAGAAAGGGTAAGATTAGACGACCCAACAATAGCAATGCCTTTTTCTGAACGTTCTAATGCTCTACCTTTATTATCGTAAACAGTACCATAGTCAAAAATATAAGCTTTGGCGTGTAAAGTGCCTTTAGTATAAACTCGAACATGAAGACGTTTTTCTTCAATCATCTTTACTAAGTTTTTAACCAGCGTCTCAGCTTCATCTGTTTGATTTCTACGCAAAATCAAGGAAGCCTACAGTAATTAATTTATACTACTATCGATTTCTTTAGCCTTACTTACCTCGCCATCTTGCTGAAATGTAGTTTTATATGCCTGCTGAGGGTGACTCGGTTGTCCAGGGTATCGCGTTTCTAATAAACCCCGTTCTATCATTGGATTGATATAATGATTCCGGATGCTGTCTGGTTCGCGTCCCAATAATTGAGCTAATGTTCGGAGTTGCAGGTAATGTTCGGAGCAGAGTTCCAAAATCACCTGCTCAACAAGTTCTTTGCTGGTGCGACCTGTCTGACGTACAGGGATAGCAATAGCTTGTAAGCGTTTGTAATGTTCGGAGCTTTCTTCGTAATGTTCGGGGCTTTCTTCGTAATGTTCGGAGCTTTCTTCGTAATGTTCGGAGCTTTTCTTGTAATGTTCGGAGCTTGGAACCAAAGACAGTAAATCTGGTAGCTCTCTATTGATTAGGGCGTAATGCGTGCCACGACCGTGACCAGAGCGTTCTAACCAACCCTTATTTACCAAACGCTTAAGACACTCACCTATGTCTCTGGGATGCTCACGGCTGAAAACCTGAATGTCACTATTACAAATTTCTCCAAATTGGTGCGCTAGAACCAAAATAACCCGATCTAACTCCGTCAATTCAGAATAGTTATCCCCAACAATTTCTTTTAACTCCTTCTCTACATTTTCGGGAATCAGGCTTACCATTGGTAAAGTTACCGATGTCATGTCTAAATCTAACTTTTCTGACACCAAGGGTATAAACCATTGCTGTTCTTTCCAAGCGCGAAGAATTTTTCCAAAACCTGAGCCAGCTTTTTCGCTTAAGCCAAGCATTTGAAACATTTTTTGCAGGTTGGGGTTTCGAGGGTCGCTAATTCCACCATCATAAAGCTGGTGAAGAGAAATTCTTAGGCGACCAGGGTTTAAAAATACAAAAGCATTTTTAAATTTAGTAATCATAGTTGGACGAGTCGATAGATGGTCTGCGTGGATGAGGCTATTAACCAAAGCTTCGCGGAGAGCTTCATGTACATGAGTTTCACCCCTCCTCACTGCATCACTATCTAGTTGAAATGGGACATTGATATCGTTGACTAAACGACTGTAAACGCGATAGTAAAAGTTGAAAAGATTTCCTTCCCATTTCCCATCAAGCGTTAAGCGATAAGTCCAACGGGTTTCTGGGTTTTTAGAAAGTCGCTCTTGATAATCTAGTTGGTAATGAGGAAATGCGTCTAAAATGCTACGCTCACGACCAAACATGAGTAAACCTGCTACTGTAAGTCCTTCTTGTCCGGTGGTGCGGTCGTGTCTCCAACCACCTAATTGAATCAGCAAATTTTTTTCGTCAAATCCTAACCAGGGATGATCTGGTTCTCTGGAACTAAACCTTTGGCGAAATGCTTTGAGGGTTTCGGAGTCAAGGTCAGTAAGATTAAACCCTTCTAGAATTTGAATATCTTGAGGTTGATTAGCAGCATCCCGTAACATTTGTCGCACTTCCTCTGGAGTACAACGATAATCACCCTCAAAATTACGTTTGAATGTGCCAGTCATAGGGTTGTTATTAATATACACAGGGCGCTGTGTTCTTGTCGCTTTAGGGACAGTTATAATCACCAAATTTTGTGCTTCAACTTCTAAAACCTGCACATCTGAATTAGAGCAAATCGGGGAGCTAAGTTTTTGCGAATTATTATGATTGTTCCAAAAGTTTTTTAACAATACATTTGGCTTGTTGGTTCCAGTAATGAGCAGCCCACTTTTGTTCTCGCTAACACCAAGCACAATATAGCCACCATCTGTGTTTGCAAATGCTGACACCGTTTCCCAAATATCATTGGGTAAACCCCCACTAGCAGACTTAAACTCAGTTTCTTGGTCTTCTCCGATATCAATGTATTGGAGTAATTTTTCTAATTCCATTTAATGACCTTGCTAATGTAGCTTTATTAATTATGCTGCAATATATGTGCCGTCTTTATCATCTCACTTAACAATTAGAGCATATGCAAGGCGCTGTTGTTTAAGAGGATGTTTTAAAAGTCTGAGAAGGTATAAATTGTCTTAAATAGTGGACTGCATGGGGCGAAGTTTTTCCGTTTATGGGATAAATAAATACTCTAGTACTATTAATTGCGTTGGGCGCCTAGAATCAAAGCCTGTCCTACGCCCTTAAAATAATTGTTATATTTACGAGTACAATCATTCTTGAGAAAAGTTATGGCAATTGCTCAGGCTAAACGTTTCACTCTTAATGAGTACCACAAATTAGCAGAACTAGGCTTTTTCCATGAAGATAGTCGCATTGAGCTAATTAAAGGAGAAATTATCCAGATGGCGGCAAAAGGTAGGGCACATGAGACTTGCCTAAGAAAATTATTGAAAGAACTGCCCAAATTAGTAGGTAACAGAGCAACTTTACAATGCCAAGCTCCTGTTATTTTACCCCCCAACAGCGAACCCGAACCAGATTTTGCGATACTTCAAAACCGTTATGATGACTATTTTTCTGCTCATCCTGCTCCAGAGGATGTATTACTTGTGATGGAAGTATCCGACTCTTCCTTAGATTATGACCAAGATATAAAATTACCTTTGTATGCCGAAGCTGGTATTTCTGATTATTGGATATTTAATGTAGCTGATAACCAATTGGAATGTTATAGCGAGCCATATCAAGATAATCAAGGTAAATATAATTATCGCAACAAGCGTGTTGAATTACCAAGTCAAACCGTTAAGCTACCTTGTTTCCCTGATTTATCAATCGATTTAAACAAAATTTTTCCTGCTTAATTCCACCTCTCGCTTGTTACAGCACTGTGTATCAAAGGATTCTGTAGATAATCGAATTAAATCTAATTTTTAACACCAAAGCTTCACTACATAATAATAATAATCCTCAATAAATTAGAAGACAGTTGGAGCTTGCTTAATAATGTTCCGAGCTTGCAATCAAAGACAGTAAAAATGAACTATAAAAAATACAACTCTTGTGGGATGGGCATCTTGCCCGTCCCATCTATACAAATTACAATCGGTGCCTTCCATTATATAAAGATTATGTAAATACTATTGACAAGCTTATATTAGTCTGAATATTGTCTATATTAGACAGTAAAATAATCATTCTCAAGCATAAGCTTCAAAGTTGATTGTTGTCTCAGTTGTCGGATTCTGGGTATCCTGCGTAGTGCCTGGTCATCCCGTTTGCTAAACGTTTGGGATGAAGTTAGCGCTATTGGCTTTAACTTTTATTCTATACGTTTGTCGAACTGGTTGACTCGACACTATACAGGGCGCCTAGAATTCGATAACTGAGACTGTAATTTACTAGTAGTACATGTAAGATTAGCTAATTTCACAGAAGGTCTACCTTTAATGAAATTTTTTTAATATCTAATTTTACTTTTAATGCTTGGCATATTGTGCTGTCCGAAAAATGTTGAGGACTTATTTATCATGGTTACACCATTAAGCACAAAGCAAGCTTCTGTTTCTATTTACTGTGACTATCAAAATGTCAAGTTGGACGAAAAAACTGTAAGTTTATTGCAGAATTTTGCTAAATCAATAGGAACATTACTCAAAACTAAAATTTATTACAATTCTTTGAGTAATAATAAGTGCTTAGGAATTCCAAATGTCACTTACAAAGATGTTCCTTGCCCACTTAAAAATTCTTTGGATAATCAAATAGTGTTTGACTTAATCAAAGATATTCGTAAATCTCAATCTCCAGATATTATCATTCTTGTGTCGGGAGATGGAGACTTTGTAGATTTAGTTGAAACTTTGAAGGAAAAAGGTAAGCATGTTATAGTGGTTGCTCAAAGTGGTAATGTCAAGGCTGAATTAATAGAGTCTGCTAGTAAATTTTATTATCTTAATAGTTTACAACAACTGATGGTAGAGTTTGCAGAGTCTTTAACTTTAGAAGTTACTACTGAAATTGAATCACCTGAACTTAATTATTGTGAAGCTATTAAGTATCTAATTCAGGCTGTTCAAACTGCGTTAAGCCAAAATAAATCTACAAAACTAAGTTATATTGATGGTTTAATGCGTAAAAGTTTCCCTTTATACCAGGGTTGTCGCTGTATTCGTACAGAAAGTGGTAATAAGTTTTCACGTTTTAGTAAGTTTATAAATGCTGTTGTAGATGATGGCAAAATTATCATGAAGGATAATCAATTATTTCTGGCTTAAATTTAATTGCTATCGACTTTAGTGCATGATGCTTTTAGCTGCAATAGAGCGTTTTTTGTTGTGATATGTATCTCTATATAGGTCAAATTTTGAATCAAATGCATGAATTATTAAACTTTCGTAATGAAAAACTTCTGCGTCACGCGCTTACTCATCGTTCGTATGTTCATGAAAACCCAGGCACCGGAGAACATAACGAAAGGTTAGAATTTTTAGGTGATGCGATATTAAACTTTCTTAGCGGGCAATATTTATTTCATCGCTTTCCAGATAAAAGTGAGGATGAGTTAACTCGGAGACGTTCGGCGTTAGTTGATGAAAAGCAACTGGCTAAGTTTGCTCTTGAAGTTGGTATAGATTTTCGGATGCGTTTAGGTAAGGGAACTATCCGAGAAGGTGGTTTTTATAATGAGAATTTACTTAGTAGTACTTTTGAAGCGGTTGTTGGCGCCTATTATCTTGATAATGACTGTGACACTAAAGCGCTTAAAAAGATTATTGAACCACTTTTTGACTCGGTTCCTAAAAGCGTTGTTACATCTCGTTCTGATGTTGATTCAAAGAATCGGTTTCAAAAGTGGGTACAACAAAATGTTTCTAAAAATCCTCCTAATTATGTAACAGTCGATGAGAGTGGATTACCACATGCACCAATGTTTTTGGCAAAAGTAGTGGTTGAAGGTAAGGTATATGGTAAGGGTAGAGGAAAGAATAAAAAAGAAGCCGAAAAAGCAGCGGCAGAAGATGCGTTAATAAAGCTAGGAGAGAGTTAACCCACAAATTTCAATACACATAATCAATACCTAAACCCGCCCCTATACCAATATACATGGCGCCAATGTAAGGGCGGGTTAACCAACAAATATCAATACACACAATCAATACGTAAACCCGCCCCTTATCTCAATATACAGGCGCCTGTTACTCACATTGAAAATCGGGGCGGGTTTAGTGGATTGTTGGTTTCTGTTGTTAGGTTATGGGTTAACCCGCCCCTACGGTACGTCTAACTTTGTGCCAAATTAGACCTGCGATTATTAATGCTATACCAATTTGCCAAATTGATGATTCTACCCAGAATGCTAAAAATAAACAGGATAAGATTCCTAGGATGGCTATCCATTTGGGATATAGGCGTTCTTGGGGTGAAACTTTTAATGCTGCAAAGTTGGTGATTGCGTAGTATATTAATACGCTAAATGCACTAAATGACCAGGTTGTTTTTACGTTACCTAATAATACTAATAGGGCTATTGTGGCGCCTACTAATATTACTGCATAGTATGGTGTTGTTTGCTGTTGATTTAAACGTGCTAAAAATCTGGGTGCGTCAAAGCGTCTCCCCATTGCTAACCATACGCGCGATAATCCTAAAATCAAGTTTAACAATACACCTAACATTGCTGTCATGGCGCCTATTGCTAAAACTACACTGGCGCCACTACCTGCTACACTACGAACTGCTGCTTCTAATGGCGCCGTTTTGATTTGTTGGTTTTGACTACCTAATATATCTACTCCTACTGCACCAATACCGACAACTGCCACTGTTATATAAAGCGACATGGTTAGTAACAAACAAACAATCATTGCTCTAGGAATAGTTACCCGTGGGTTTTTGGCTTCTTCCCCCATTGTCGCGATACGTCCATAACCTGTATAAGCTACAAACATCAGCGCGCTAGCTTGAAGTATATTTGCCAGGGATACTTCGCTTAATGTTGGTGATAAATTACTTGCACCTTCTGTAATTGCACGCGGTAAGCAAACTAGAATAAAAAACCCTAAAGATAATAACGTTACAGATACTATTACGGTGTTTGCTAAATTCGAGCGTTTTACTCCACTGAGAACAATTACGGTCATAATTGCCACAGTAATAAAAGCAATTGGAACAATCAAGGTTGAACTTAAACCCAGAATATTAACTAAATATCCAGCGAAACCTAAAGCTGCTGTTGCTGCTGAAGCTGTCTTTGCTACCAAAAACATCCAACCTGCTGTAAACCCAAACGCAGGAGTTAGATATTTATACCCATATTCATAAGTACCACCGCTCACCGGATGGCTTGCTGCTAACTGTGCGCTGTTGAGTCCGTTAAAAGTTGCTACTAAGGCGCCTATTGCTATTGCTACTATTACCGCAGGGCCTGCAATTCCCGCTGCAATACCTATACTAACAAATACTCCTGTACCAACTATTGACCCCAAACCCATAAAGGTGGCGCCGAATACTCCTAACTCACGTTTCAACTGAGGCTGTGGGTTAGTAACAGCCATATTTTACCCCCTGGTAAGCTAAAACCATTTGGCTAAATATTCTCAATAACTTAATATTTCTATTATTTTAGATTTTGGTTAAATTCAGGTAATCAACTATCCGTTACATCCGTTGCATCCGTTGCAACCCATCATTTTTTACTCAATGGTGCCAAGTAATGTAAGATTTGCTCTACTTGTTACATTTAAACCAGTTGGATTTAAGCATCGGCGCCACAAGCAAGTATTAATCCATTTGAACTAAAAGCAAGCGACCATACTGTACCATAATTTGTATTTAAGGTTTTGATACAGCTATATGTATTAATATTCCATAATTTAATTGTACCATCTTTGGTGCCGCAAGCTAGTGTACCATCAGGACTAAATGTAATTAATGTAATTGCGTGTCCATAATTTCCTATCTGAGTACACTCAGCACTCTTGATATTCTTTTGTGTCCTTTGCGGTTTAATTTTTTACCACAGAGAAACTATCTATATGTATTTCGTGTGTTTCTAAATTTTGTATCTTCAGCTTTAATCCAAATAAACATTGGCACTGCAATAAGTTGACTCACAACCGAAAAAACTACTAGCCAATTAATCGATTTATCATATAAAATCCCCATTAAACCACTTCCCAAAAACCAGGCTATCCCATACCCTGTACTAAATATACCGTATGCTGTAGCTCGTATGTCTGGAGGTACTATTTTAGCTACTGCTGCTTTTACTATAGATTCTTGGGCGCCCATTCCTATTCCCCAAACTATAACCCCTAGTAAAACTAGATTAGTATTATCTAAAAAGAGTAACGGAGCAAAAAACGCTGATGTGAAAGCGGCAATAGCTAAAGTAGAAATACCGAATAAGTCAAAAAGATAACCAAATAAAAGTGCTGCGATTGCGTCAACTCCCATTGCTAAAGCATAAAATAATGGAATGGTAAGTCCTGAAGCAACATTATTTTTTTGAAAGTGATAAGCAATTAACGGAAAATCCACATATCCAGCGGCAAAAATTGCTACAGCTATTAAGTAATACCAAAAAACTTTCGGTAATCCTTCATTGTTTGTTATATTACCTGGCTCAAAATCACGAGGGTTTGGATAAACTCTTTGTCCGACTAATAATATTATCAACCCTAAAACAGCAGGAACTACTAAAATTAGAAAGCCGTTTTTATATGCTCCCTGAAAATACACTACAGCAGCAACAGATAATGGGCCAATAACGGCGCCTATTTGATCCATTGCTTCATGTAACCCAAACCCAAAACCATTACCAACTTGACTTACTGCATACGACAGCAAAGCATCGCGTGGAGGAGTACGAACTGCTTTACCTGTACGCTCTGCCATCATCAAACCAGCAGCTATTTCCCATCTACCAGCAAATGCAAGTAGCGGTACAACTGCTGTATTTAAAATAAAACCAAGTGTTGTGATACCCCAATATTTCTTACTTTGGTCACTTAAATACCCAATAAATACACGTAACCCATAACCAATTAACTCACCAAACCCTGCAACTAAACCTACTACCGTACCACTGGCACCTAATACTTGCAAATAAGCTCCTGTAATACTGCGCGCTCCTTCATAAGTAGCATCCGCACATAGACTCACAAACCCAATTAATATTACAAACTTTAACGCGGCGCCTTTTTGCTGCATACTTTGATATGACAAAATTTCACTTTTACCATTCAAGCATGTACACGCTAAAAAATTGTCAACACTGAACAGTCAACGTGTGCGCTTGTTGATGTTAGTTGTAAACACGGATAAAAGCAAATCTAAATATTTAATTTTTTTTCTGATTCTATAAAGAGTTGGTGAAGATAATTTTTTTGCCATATTTTCAGGTATAAATATTATAATGAGTTTGCCGTAAAACTACTGAGCAAACAGTAATTATGTCAGTATGACATTAATTTAAAGTTTGTTTAAAGTAATTTGCTTGCGTGTAGTGATAACAAATTTTGAAATATAAATGAAATTCTTTAAGCTATTAATTGGATTTTTACTGGCTACAATTGCAGAACCAGCTCTTGGCGCAACGTTTACAACAATTAGAAATAATGGTCCATCCTCGAATCGAGTAGATGCTGTTTTTCTCGGTGATGGATATACAGAGGCAGACCTAGCGAGTGGAACTTATAATAATCACATCAACGGCTATCTTGACTACCAGTTCTCTAACACCTTGAACTCCGACCCATTCTTTCGATACCGCAACTATTTCAATATACATAAAATCGATGTGGTCTCTAACGAGTCAGGAGCTGATGTTCCGGTAGAAAATATTTTCCGCAACACAGCACTCGGCGCCAGCTACTACTATGATGGAATCACTGAGCGCTTGCTTTACATAAATGATTATCAAGCTAATGCAGTGCGCGATGCAGCTCTTGCTGGTGCTGGGTGGACAGCAGAAATGCAGTATGTAATTGTCAACGATACTTTGTATGGTGGTGGTGGTGGTGCTTATGCTGTTTACGCAGGTGGAAACGACTCAGCGAAAGAAGTTGCCTTACACGAAATAGGTCATTCTTTTAGTAAACTAGCCGATGAATATGGTGGGTTTGACACTCCTTACATTGGAGGAGAACCGAGCGAAGTAAATGTTACTACAAACCCTACAGGTAACAAGTGGTCGCGCTGGGTAGGTTATGACCAACCAGGTACTGGAGTTATTGGTGCTTATGAAGGCGGACGTTACTACAATACCGGAATTTACCGCCCATCAGATAATTCAAAGATGCGCTCATTAGGCAGACCGTTCGATGCAGTTAGTCGTGAGAAAATCATTCTTGATATTTATGCTTTAGTCGATCCACTCGATTCTTGGCTTGATAATACGGCGCCTTTGGTTAATCCCACTCAAATTTTTGTGAACCCCATCGATAAAGGCGTCATCAACTTAGAGTGGTTTGTTAACGGTAATCTCATTCCCACAGCTAACCAAGACAAATTTAATTTGCGCGACTTCGGTTATGGAACAGGGGATTATACCATCTTAGCCCGTGCTTTTGACCCGACCGGCTTTGACCCCGTGAATGGCTGGGTGCGGACAAACCAAAGTTCTCTAGAGCAGTTTGTCTCCTGGAATGTCACCTATACTACCTCAATTCCAGAACCTAGCACTATCTTTGGTCTCCTTGCCCTCAGCGCTTTAGCAAGAAATTCAGCCCGAAAGCGTAAACTCAAACGTGGGCGTATCTGTAAACAAACAAATCTCTAAAACTGTTACAAATTGCTGAGTTAGTAAGTTTAGGTTGGGTTAAGGAAGTACAAGCGCAGTAATTATTTTTACGGGTTAATAATTTTTATAGTAACGGGCATCCTTGCCCGTTCCACAAGATAATTTATTACAAGACAATTTATTAGGTTTCATTGGGAACTGGTAGGGAAGCATTGACTAGGGGTAGTAAGGGGCCTAGTTGTTCTTGACCGTTTACTGCTAGTTCACTGTGACATAGATATAGTCGCTCGGATACACGTGCTAGTAAGTCGGCTAAAATACGCTTTACCCGTTGGTTTTCTGCGAGGGTTTCGTCTTCAGCTGTCCAAGGTTGACCTAATCTATCGCGTAAAAATAAGTTGGCGCCGTATAATGTCGCAGCACCACCTTTTGCCCATAAGTATGAACCCGCATCTAGCCAAAAGTGCCATTTGTGCGCTTTACGACTTGAACGGTACTGGAATATTGTTGATATTGTGACTGCGTTTGCTGCTGGCCCAACTGGACGAACTGGGTAAGGATATGACACTATTGTTCCACGTCGCAGTAGTTGAATAAATTCTGCTATTGTGGAATTTGTTGCGAATGGGGCGTTGAAAACTGGTAGGGTTAGTTGCTGTGTTCCGCTTCCATCTTCTCCTGTTTTTTGACTTCGTAGTCTAGTATCAATTTCCCAGTAGTGTTGTGCTGTTTCTAGTAATTCCCGCAGTGTTGTGATTTGGTCGTAGGGTAAGTTTGTAACGTTGAGGAAAAATTTCTCTATGGCTGCGTACAATAATGATATGGGACTAGGTATTACACGTTCTTGTTGTCTGCTTCTTTGTGTTTCTATCCACTGTAATATTTGTTCGTATGCTCTGGTTGCTGCATAACCTAACCTATCCCAACGGTCGAAGCTTGTTGGTGGTAATAAGTTTGGTGCATCGGGATGTGGGACAAAGCAGTAGTCTGCTATTAAACCTGCACGTACTGGGTCTATATGTGGATAATGAGGTGTTGCTAGTTGGTTGTCTTGTATGTTGTTGTCTAAACTTTCTGTGACACCACTATCACTTCTAGATGCTAAGTTGCCTCGACTCAATATTACTAACATCTCCGCTACTGCATCTCGGTCAACGAGGCGCCCGTTTCCAGGATAGATTAAAGATATTAGTGTCAGTAATGCTCTAATTAAAGGTGATGCGATTAAAGGTCGCTGGTTGTTTAATAAGTTAACGTGAATATTCTGCTTGCTGAGAATAGATGTCAAACTATATTCCGCAATTGCATCTAAACCAGGTGCAATTATTACAATGTCTTTCGGTTCTACTTGCTTTAGTTTAACTGCTTTGACTATTGTATCGCCTGTTTGACGCAGTAACGAAGCTCGCGATGTGGTTTGAATTGATTGGATATTATCTGGAAAATTTAGCAAAGTCATTGGCTCGCTAACTATTTCCACCATTTGTGTTGTGAGTGTATCACCTAAACCTACACTCGATTTGGGTGTCAGTGTTTCTACTTGACAACGTTCGGCTAAAGATTCTAGGTAAGCTGGGTCGGCGCCTAACCCTAACCGCACTATATTATCACGATTATAACTAAAGGCGCCCACTGCTCCCTTATCAAGCAACGCCTCAAATAAATCACGCGCCACAGCCGGATAATCACCAACGTCATCTGCTATTATCGCCTGATACCTATCTCGCAGGCGCCGTTGATAACTTTCATTCGGTAATAAATGTTGACAAAAAAGCTCTGTTATTACTCCATACGTCAAAAAACCTCGCGTTCTACACCAGTCACGCCACTCTATAATTAACTCTGAATAAAATTCGGGTTCCACATTCGTCGCATTTCCTAACCCTTCACTCAATAAACTCGTTATATCCTCACACCTATTCCCACTCACTGCTGCTAACTGCATTAAGTCAATTACTCGACGCACAAAACGATACTCATTCACACCCGCACGTCGTAACACTTCGTCATCCAAATGTGGACGCCATAACCTTCTCGCTAACTCTTGCTCGGTTTCTGGACGCAACCGCACCGGAAATTGTGCTTTTAAATTCAACAACTCTACCAACAAAGGAAAAAATAATACTACTTCTTCCTGAAAAAATGTCAAAGGTGTCTTGACGCGAATCGGGTATTTACCCTGTGTAGCTGTTACAATTTTATCTGCTAATTCACTCCTGTTTTCATTATTCGCCGCAAACACC
Source organism: Calothrix sp. HK-06 (assembly GCF_001904745.1). Classification (GTDB taxonomy): domain Bacteria; phylum Cyanobacteriota; class Cyanobacteriia; order Cyanobacteriales; family Nostocaceae; genus Dulcicalothrix. Next base: position 31,119 of record NZ_MRCD01000021.1, on the reverse strand, counting down.
AAAAATCCTGGCTCGCTTGGATGTATAAATAAACGCTTTGGGCTATTAATACTACTTTTTTTACTTGTGCTTTTAGTATAAAATGTTTCATTATTGGGAGAGGCGCCTTGCACCCAAAGGCAAAACTGCTCGACTAAGCGAGTGGTTTTTCCGCTGCGACTAGGACCTGTTACCCAGAGCAAATCAAAAATCACAAACTGTCTCCTTGCCAATCTGTTAGTATAACTCCTATGCACTCTCCTAGGTTAATCAATTACGCTCATAATGCGCTTATAGTTGCCTGCAATGAATAACCTTAGTATCTCTCAAAAAGTTTATGCTTACTTAGTATCACTTTATAAGTGGTATTTAAAAACACCTGCGCGTTCTTTGGAAGAAGCTTACCAAGCAGCTTTACATATCAAGCAAATTGAAGATGAACATTTTAATGGTAATCAAATCAGTATTGACCCAACTTCAATAAGCAGTGTAAATGATTACTTTGAGTCCGAATTGAGAAAACAATTAAGGCTTGTGAGAATGAGACTCACTGAGTTTAATTCTAGCCGTTTCTTTTTTAACGAGTCGAATACTCGTGGCGCCCAAAGGTATGGGGTAGAATTAGTTAATCCCGAACAGGTATTAGCGAAGTTAAAAATTATTGATGAAATTACAGCGAAATATACCAATATTGATACTGATAACGAAATAATTGCACCTCCAGCACTTTTTGGTTCACATATAGCACAAACAGAGACAGCGTTTTCTCAGCCAGGGTTAAGAAATCTTGAAATTCGAGAATCTACTAATCCAAAACTCGGTAAGACTAATACAACTGGAGTTTTGCCTCGTTCCATTTTAGGTACTATCGGTCGTTTGCAAGTTGAGTTAGACCCAACAGCAGAACAAGATGTTGTTCAAAATTTCCGTAAAGCGCAGCGTCGCACCATCATATCGGTTCGGTTTATTTTATTATTAATTATAGTACCAATTTTAACACATCAATTATCAAAAGCCTTCCTTGTTGGTCCCGTAGTTGACCATCTTCGTAGCAATGAAAGCGTTAGAGTTTTCATTAATTCCGAAATGGAAGAAGAGGCACTAACAGAACTCGAAAGATTTGAAGAAAGAATTAAATTTCAAAGCTTAGTTGGTCTGATAGCACCAATGTCCGCTCCAGAGATGGAAGAAAAGGTTCAAGAAGAAGCACGCGAACTTGCGGACGAGTATCGTGTCGAAAGTTCTAACGCAATTAAAAATGTGTTTTCAGATATGGCATCTGTAGTTGCTTTTACTTGGCTCCTACTGGTTAGCAAGCGCGAAATTGGCGTTTTAAAAGATTTCTTTGACCACATTGTCTACGGTTTAAGCGATAGTGCCAAAGCATTCATTATTATTCTGTTTACCGATATTTTTGTGGGTTTCCACTCCCCACACGGTTGGGAAGTGATTTTAGAAGGTATTTCGCGTCACTGGGGACTGCCGGGAAATCACAGTTTTATATTTTTATTCATCGCAACATTCCCCGTGATTTTAGACACTATTTTCAAGTATTGGATATTCCGCTACTTGAACCGTGTTTCTCCTTCGGCAGTGGCAACTTATCGCAATATGAACGAGTAATTAGTTGGTTAATTAATTACAAACTAAATTCGGCAACATCCGTATCACTTTCGTGTGCATCAACTCCCGCAACAGTTGGTTTAAAGTTATCTTTGTGAATAATGTCTTCAAACTTTAGATGCGGGTTTTGATGCATAATGTTTAAAATGCTAATAAAATCACGAACTATTTCACCAGGAGTTAATAGTGCATCGGCGCCTAAACGGTTGACTATTTCTTTGACAAAGCTTTTACATTCGCGTATGCCCAAAGCAGTACTATTATAATTCGATGCATGAATATCAGCGATTTTTTGCAATAGCTTTAAAATCTCATCCTCACTCAGTGGGTTTAAACGAATCACTGGACCTAAAAACTCTTGTACACCGACAGCTTCAACAAACCGACTTTCTTTTGTACGTCGGCGCCATGCTAAGTCAGAAAACAGCCCCCTATTTGGGTCTTCTAAAAATTTTGTAGTTCCACCAATTAATACACCCAAATGCTCGGCTTTACACTGCATCGTATCATTAAATATCCCTAATAAACGATTGTAGTTTTTCTCACGTGTCACAGTTGTAGGGATTTGATACAAATTCACAGCTTCATCAAGCATTATCAATAACCCTTTATAACCAATTTCGGCGACAAATTTGGCTAAAAGTTTAATGTAATCGTACCAGCTTTCATCATCAATAATTACGCGTACACCCAAAGCTTGTTTAGCTTCGATTTTTGTAGTAAACTCACCACGTAACCAACGAAGTGCTGCATTTTTCAAATTATCGTCATCAGTACGGTAACCTCGCCAATATGCACTAATAACGCTACCAAAATCAAAACCGTGAACTAAGTCTTCCATATATTGAACGACTTCACGAATTTTATCTTCTACTTTGTCGTCAAACCCTTCATCATTGGGACGCATTCCAGAAGTTGAAGCGACTTCTTGCTGAATTTTGTTTATCCAACCTTCTAATATTGAAACTAAGGCGCCACCATCAGGACGAGTTTTTGTAGAGAGATGACTCATCATTTCTCGATAAGTGGCAAGTCCTTCGTTATTACTTCCAGCTAGGCGCCGACTTGATGATAAGTCCGCATCTGCAACGACAAAACCTTGTTCCATCGCGCGGTTTCTAAGCAGTTGCAGCAAAAAGCTTTTACCTGAACCGTAATTACCAATAATAAAACGAAAAGCCGCTACTCCTTCAGCCATATCATCAAGATTTTGGATAAGACTTTGAAGTTCTTTTTCTCGTCCGACTGCAATATGCTCAACCCCTTCTCTTGGCACTACCCCCGCACCCAAAGAATTTATCAAGCCAATAGATATTTTTTTTGGGAGTTTAACTTTTGCCATTTGAAACCTCTATTATGCAGCAAGTACGCTTATGAATAATTATCCGGCATTTTCTAGAAAATGCCGGATTTATCTTACCCGAACTTATAAGCATAGTTATCGACTCGCATGATTCTGTAACAGGTAAGAGGTCTACTAAAAATCTGCCCTATTTTATTTTACGATAGTTCTAACATAATTAGGCGACGTGTGTCTCGGTAGCAACTGTTTCATATGCTTTTATTATGATATGAACATTTTCGATGTGTTCTACATATATTTTGGGATACTCAGAAGTGGTTTCAATTATCAACTCACCAATTGTATTACTCGCCAACTCGTTGACCGCATCAATTAACAAGCTTGGCATTGTAATATTCTCTTCTGCTATTTGTTTAATTGAAGGATTAGGATTTTCTTGTTCTAATATAGCTTTTAATACTAAAAAATCGCGATTATTTAACTGGCGCCTAAAATTATCCCATTCTGCTGGCAATTCAACTATATTATTTTCTGATTGGATATTCTGAGTTGATACTGGTTCTATAATTCCTAGTAAATCGGAAAATGGAAATTCTGCTTCTGGCTCTACACCGTTATCATATATATTATGATTATCTTCAATACTATATTCTGGGTTAAGTTTTTCTGCTTGCTGCAAAAGTTCCCAAACTTGGGTTTGTAACAAGTTTCGTTCGTCTTGCAGTAATGATATTTGGTCTTGTAAAGTTTTTAACTCTTCTTGCTTTGTGGTTAGTTTAGTTTGAAGAGATTTAATTTTAGAATCTAATGTTTTGCGTTCGTTAGATTTTTCTGATATTATACTGTTTTTCTGATTTTCTTTAACTTCTAACTCTTGAATTTGCACCCGCAGTTCATGGAGCTTTTCTTCGAGTTGTGGTTTTAGTCTTTCTAATAAAGTTAAATTATTTTCAAATTCTTCTTTTTGTTTCTTTAGCTCTGTTATATGTATTTGTAACTGTGTAATTTCGGCACGGCAAACACTAACATTCAAATCTTGCTTACGCTTTTCAGCCGCAAATGAGTTATGCAACTCTATTTTACTTCTTTCAATATTCTCTATTTCATGCTGCAATCTGTTATAAGTCGTTTCAAGTGCGGCTTTCTGTCCCACAAAACTACCTAACTCGCGGTTAAGAATTTCGCGTTGGTTACGACGCTCGCTGATTTGACTCTGTAATTGATTAGTTTCGTTGTATAATATATTACGATGATTTTCTAATTGGTTAATTTCGGCAATAAAGTTAGCTTCTACACCTTCGAGTTCGCGAATCCTTTTTCTGCAAGATTCAAGAATCAGCATTTCATAATTTCGGCGCCGTTTATCCACACAAAAGGCAGCAATATAAGTTGCCATTACGGTGATTATTCCGGTAAAAACGGCTTCACCAAAATTCCACTTAAAAATAAGACTCAGCCCAAAACTGAGAACAAATGCAATTGTACCTATAAGAAATCGATTGCTTGACACTGCTGGCTGCATATTAATTGTGTGCGCGAGTCGTAGGATGAATATGATTGACTATTGATTTCTCCTGCGAGATTTTATATATATTCTACATGCACTTAAAAGCGAGATAAGGAAAGTGTGAGTATAACACTTTACTTCATGTCGCAAAAAAATGGAATACTTACTTGTGTATACGCTTTGAAGTGCGTGTTTAAGTTTTCTCTCCAAACACTGTTATATCAGCTTTTAAGTAATCGACAAACTGTCGCGCGGTTCTTCCTGAGCGTCCATTGTGCCGAGTTGCCCACTGTAGCGCTTGATACTGTAAATCTTTATCATCGATATTAATTCCAGCTAGCATTGCTAAATGCCTCACTATTTTAAGATAAGTGTTTTGGTCGGCGCCTTCAAATGTCAAAGTTAAACCAAAGCGGTCGCTAAAGGATAGTTTTTCTTGCATCGTATCCCAAGCATGAACTTCGTCGTTATCACGTGGTGCTGGTCGGTCAGCAAAATACTCGCGAATTAGATGGCGCCGATTTGATGTAGCATATACCACTACATTCTTAGCACGCGCTGTCAAATTACCTTCTAATACGACTTTGAGAGCTTTAAAAGCATCGTCGTCATCTTCAAACGATAAATCATCAACGAATACAATAAATTTTAGCGGCACAGAACGCAACTGCTCGACAATCATAGGTAAATCCTTCAACTCAGATTTTCCGACTTCGAGCAATCTTAACCCCCGTTCCCAATACTCGTTTAATAAAGCTTTGACTAAAGACGACTTTCCAGAACCACGACTGCCATATAACAAAACATGTAAGGCGCCAACTCCTGCTAGTAAAAACTCTGTATTCTTTAATAAAGCCTCATACTGTAACTCATAACCAACTAATTCACTAATTTTAACTGAGTCAGGATTTTGAATACCAACAAAGTTATTAGCTTGCCAGCGCAGAGCTACATATTCAGCAAATAATCCTGTGCCATATTGTCGATAATAAGAAGCTAACATCTCCGTAGCATCTGCCCAGTTTTCAAATTGTTGTAGAGACGTTACATGTAACGTCTCTATGGTTTCAACATTATCTGATTCTACATACCATATAACTGGCGATACAGGAAGATGGGCAACAGACTGCACCCACTCACTTAACACTGCACAACTACATTCATAAAGCGTTTGGAGTATTTGTAAGTCATGTTCCACAGCGGCAATTAGTGAAGAAGGTAAACTTTCTATATCTTGCTGCTGCGCTAACTTCGAGAAAGGGTTATCCGAGCGTAAAATTTTGAGAATTAAATAATCTTCCCAATTTTGATTTAGCGTTGCCAACGACTTAAAGTAATTGCCGTAAGCTTGCAAACAACTGCGTGCATCAGCTTCTTTGTAACGTATCGCTTGCAGCAAATCTAAAAAGGCGCCTCCGACTTCTCCTGTTAACACAGACTGATAAATTAAAAGAGAAGCTGCTTGACGTTGGAGATATTGCACTTTGGCGATTGCTTGATTGTCCATACATTAGGATTCACGAATGAACTTAGCTACTATTATCACGTTCACTTACGGTATTTTATCAATTGTTGGTGGCATTATTGGCTACAAGCAAGCTGGAAGTAAAATTTCTCTAATTAGTGGCGCCATCAGTGGCTTACTACTAATTATCGCTGGTATACTTCAACTTCAAGGACAAAGCTATGGTTTCGTCTTTGCCGGGGTTATTACGGCTATTTTAGTTATAGTTTTTGCTTTCAGATTACAAAAAACACGTAAATTTATGCCTGCGGGTTTAATGACTGTTTTAGGAGTTGTAACACTTCTAGTTATCGCAAGTCAGCTTTTTAAAGCTTCCATATAGTGTACACAAATTGTAGGTTGGCTGAAACCCAACCTATAAATATTAGTAAATTGATTTAAAAATCATATTAAGCATATTTTTATCCCTTCAGAACAAATTGTTACAAAAGTTACAAAAAAGTCTTTACTTGTAAAAAAATATTATAATGTACACCTCAGTATGGCACCTTGAATCATAATCATATTTGGCTAAAAAGCTTACTAAATAAGGATTTAAAGCTATTTAAGTATCATATTAAAAATTCCCTTATAAAAACATTGAACCTATCCGGAATGCAACTAAGTTTTTATGTACTGTGTAGATGTTGGGTAAATTTACAGATATGTTTATTATTGCTTGAAAGTCGAACAAAATAAAAAATGTAACTCGTGAACATGCGCTCGTTGGCGAATTGTTCTGATGTTATTTAAAGATTTCAAGGCTTTGATAAGCATTATTTAAAGAAAAAGTAAAGGGTTTATTGCCAAATTGGCAAGTCTTGCTACCACAAATCGGATATTAGTAGATAGTGACAATTACAACTAGTATTTTGCTCGCTGTTGTGTTTTTAAGTTTTGCAATAATTTAGGTAGGAACTAGTACATGGTCTTTTCACTGTCTTCACACAACGTTATCCAGTACCTGCAAGTTGCTGGTCTGTTTAGCTTAGAAGATGGAGCTTTATTTGATTCTCAATTGCCAGATTGCAAGAATCGTAATTTTGTTGTTAGCCAAGCAGGACAAAAGCTCTTAGTCAAGCAAGAACGCGGTTTGAATAATGAAATTCCTCACTCGCTGTTTAACGAACTTCTTCAGCACCAGTTAACCCTAGCGTTTCCAGTGTTGAGAAACATTACTGCACTGTCCTGTACGGTGGTGCATTTCGATGAAGAAAATTCAATATTGGTTCGTAATTATCTTGATGATTACCAAGAATTAGGCAGTTTGTATTGGGATAAGGGTATTTACCCCGAAACGATAGCAGCTACGATAGGTAGTAACTTAGCAGCGCTACATCGCAGTACATACAACCGTCGTGAATATCGTAATTTTATGACGACTGCTCCAGATGGGGCAATTCGCTATGAATTTTTTAATCCAGCGCAGGGAGCAGGGTTTGTCACACCAGAGATGTTTGGAGTAATAGAGCAATCCGCACTCGACTTTTATGTACTTAACCAACGCTACGAAATTTTAGAATCAGCTATTGCCGACTTAGCATGTGAATGGAGTCCTTGCTGTTTGACGCACAATGACTTGAAATTAGAAAACATTCTCGTTCATGCGCGTTGGGATAAACTCGATAACTGCTTAATACGGTTTATCGATTGGGAAACTGCGGCATGGGGTGAACCAGCATTCGATTTAGGAACTTTGATTGCTGATTATCTACGAATTTGGTTATCTAGCATAATTGTTGACGAGACGTTGGAATTAGAAGAATCGCAACAGTTAGCTTTGATTGAGCTTGAAACACTCAGACCTTCGATATTAGCATTGACCCGTGCTTATATAGGCGCCTTTCCAATGATTATGGAATACCGCAAAAACTTTATAACGCGCGTAGTGCAGTTTGCGGGTTTAGCTTTAATGAACAGTCTAGAGCAAGATATCAAATCTCAGCAAAGCTTTAATAACACCCAACTCAATATACTCTTAACATCCAAAACACTGTTAACAATGCCATTCGAGTCTATCAACACAGTGTTTGGAGTCAACGAGTCAGAAATTCTTAGACCACTGCAAAAACTTGAAAAGCCAACTGTAACAGAACGCGAACATGAAAATCTGTTGCGAATTTACTACGAAAAACCTCGTTTACGCGGATGTTAAAAGGGCAAAACAACCATATGCTACAAACTGCTATTTCTTCTGTCGATACCTTACGTGCAATAGCTAGTGATATTGAAATCTCAGATAATTTTTGTATTCGTCATCCTAGCTTTGAAAAGTTTGCTCTTTCGTCTGACGTGGTAGCGCGTTTTCAGCGTAACCCACCTCAATTACAGCAAAAATACTACGCGCTGCTACTACGTAACTTCATTTTTGGGATTTATTTCAACGCATCGCTACAAAATATCTTGAGTAAACCCCCATCACGTGTAACCGGAATCTACGCATTGCATCACAACTTAGAGAATAATTCAATTCTGGGAATCGATGAAGAATTAAGAGCGCAACTCCACGAACATAACCACGGCATCGGTTATTATGATTCTGGCTGGTCTGTACTACGACGCGAACCAGATGCAAGTTTAGCCGTAATTAAAGGTGGTTTAACTATGTACGTTGATAGTAATCATCTTTATAAAGATACTCCAGCACCTAAACGTGGTGACTATATATCTATATGGCTACCCAAAAACCGCTTGCAAAACGGATACTATATTGCTGTCTCTAATTGTGGACAAGCAGAATATGGCAATAGTGAAGATTACGGATTAAGTAGAATATACTTCAACATTACCTTCTCAGGCGCCGTTCCATTAATTGATAGTCTTACCATTGCCCTTAACGAAGAAGAAATTCCTTTTATTTATTATGTTCTGTGTCATCCTGCTGCCTTTGGTCGCTATGACTCATGCATACTTGAATTTCAAAAGCAAGATTATTTAATAATTCGTAAAATATTACAAACCGTATATTCGCAGCATCAATCATACTTCCTTCCCGAAATACCCTTATTCACAAAATTCTTGGCACCGGGACTAGGGGTAGCAGAACAACCACAGCAAAACTTAGCCAAAAATGAAAGCTTTGGCATGAATAGATGTCAAATTATAGCTAATACTTTGTTACAATCCTGGCAACAAGGTGAGAAGTCTATCGAAGGAAAGATGCAAGCAATTGAAAATAGTTTTAATGAAGCTGGTATAGACTTACAGTATCCTTATCTCAACCCCAATTCAACGGATGTTTACACCTAAGAAACCTGGTTTCTGTAGAAACCTGGTTTCTATTGGCACCGATTAGTATATGAGAGTACAACAGGTAAAGAAGTTATTTAAAATAGATTTTTGCAGGGTAGTCAGGAATGCCATTTATATATCATCGTACCGTTCGGTTTCAAGATACTGATGCCGCAGGTGTATTATATTTTGCCAACGTATTAAAAATTTGCCACGAAGCTTACGAAGAATCTTTAGAAGCATCGGGTATCATTCTCAAAGAATTTTTTACAAACCCATCCGTTGCATATCCAATCATTCATGCAAACGTAGACTTTTTTCGTCCAATCACTTGCGGTGACAAACTAAAAATTCGTTTGATACCACAAAAAGTAAATGAAGAAAAATTTGAGATAGATTACGAAATAATTATTGCTGATTTAGTCGCGAGTAAAGCGCTTACTAGACATGCTTGTATTGATACAGCAACTCGGCATAAAAAGCAATTACCAGATGCAATGAATAAATGGATACAAGAATATAAATTTGTACCTATATTTTAAACCTCCCGTAGGGTAGGCGTTTTCCCTACCTCACCCAAACATTCAACTGCAACTCTCAAAATTTCATCACGATTAACTTTACCCTGTAAATTACGTGGTATCACAGAAACAGGCACCCAATACTTAGGAATCTTATACTTACTCAAACTATACTTCAGAATAGTTTCAATCGCAAAAGTTGAAGTATTCGAGTACTTAGGTACATAAACAGCGGTAACAGCTTGTCCCCAATACTTATCGACTATACCCACAACACAAACATCGTTTACCATTTGTGTTTCTCGAATTGCAGCTTCTACTTCTTCTGGGTAAACATTCTCACCACCAGTAATAATTTTACTACTATCACGACCAACTATATATAAATAGCCTTGCTCATCAAAATAGCCAACATCATCTATTTGAAAATTATTACTATTATCATTATCACCGTAGTAACCCAAAAACAAAGATTCCGATTCAACACAAACTTTACCATCACATATCGAAACTCGTGCGTGAGGAAGAACTTTCCCACAACCACGTTTACCCCTTAAAAAATCATCGGGTTTCAACGTAACAATTTGTGAAGCAGTTTCCGTCATTCCATAAGTAGGCGCCAATCTAATTTGGTGATATTTAGCTTTCTCCAACAACTCGTCCCAAGCAGGGGCGCCACCTAAAAGCACAGTATCAAACTTAGATAACCATATAGTCAACTGTGAGTCTTGTAAAAATCGTTGTAGCTGAGTAGGAACTAAAGAAATAAAAAAACCAGAAGGGTCAATATCAGGCACTTCCTCCGATACCAACTGTTTAAAATTGCAAATAGCCAACTTTCCACCAGTAGTAAACGTGCGTACAAACTGCATCAACCCGCTGACATGGTACAACGGCAACAAACAAAGCGAATTAACTGGGCTAACTTGAAAATATTCTGTAAACCCACGTACCGAAGCTACTAAAGTCTCCCAAGTATGAACACAAAACTTAACCTTCCCAGAAGAACCACCAGTGGGAATCATAATCAGGGGAGAGTGGGAGAGTGGGAGAGTGGGAGAGTGGGAGAGTGGGATTTCTCTTTCCTCTATTCCCCAAATAATATCTGGTTGTACTAAATCTAAAACTTGGCGCCATTCATTGTCACCCCAGTCAGGATTACATAAAAAGACTTGACATTTTGCTTTAACAGCAGCTATGAAACCAGCAAGAAACTTTATCGGGTCGCGGTAAGCAATAATTACTTTTGAGGCGCCAGAGCAATTATAAGCGAGTTCTGTACTTAAATTTTCAACTAGACTTTTAAATAGGTGATGAGAAGCAAAATCAAATACTTTACATTTTACCATATATTTGGATGTTTAGATGAAATATTTAAGAGAGCGCGATTCAATGATATGAGTCATTTTCGCCCAATACAGTGAATTTTGAAAGCAGTAGGGTGCGATCAGGCTACGAAAAGATTTCAACGTAGTTATAAGACTTTTAGCGTCACGCACCGACTTCCGCAAGTGGCAGCATCGTAAATCTTGTTAGTATCCTTTGTGCCTTTATGCTTTATTTAAAAAATTAAGCACCGATTAATACGACCAGCTATAAGCGGAACCAATAAATCATTTCAAGAATTAATATTAAAAGGCGCCAACTTTGGTACAACGCCAAACATAACAACACTACCAAGAGATGCCACAACTCCTTTACTTCAAGCTTTAGGAACTGATGGAATTAGTTATGCCACATACGCACAAGTCGCGAAACAACAGACAGTGCGAGTTGTTCCTATTGATGGATTAACACCAGATTCATCTAGCTATCCTTACCAAAGAACCTTATATTACGTTTATAAAAATCCTGCTAGTCCTGCTGTACAAGCATTTTTGGGCTATGCAACTTCTACGAGCGGGCAGCAAGCTTTAGCTATTGGGAATTAATTGCAACGGATGCAACGGATGTCACGGATGTCACGGATGTCACGGATGTCACGGATGCAACGGATAAGTTATTTGTTTTTGTTATAAACAAAGACTTGTTCGATAAAATCAATTATCCGTTACATCCGTTCATCATCCGTTGCCACATCCGTTACCATCAATTCGTATGATTAGTACTGCTATATCGAACCCTAGTACCTGCCCACAGTAACTTTTCGCGTAGAGTTTGATAATAAGAATTATTCTCTCGCAGTACAATAAACTTAGCGCGACAATCAGCCATTCTAATATCGACGCGATGTCCTGGCCAAATAGAAGTAGCGAGTACTCCATCCATCCATAGCTTTGTACTCAAATCGTAATCTCCTAGGGGCCAAATGCTAACTACCGAACCAGGAGGTAAAACAATTGGACGACTTGAGAGACTCATTGGGCAAATAGGAGTAACGGTGAGTGCTTCCATACCGTCGTGCATGATGGGACCGTTTGCGGAAACTGTATAACCTGTGGAACCTGTGGGAGTCGCAACAATTAACCCATCTCCAACATACTGGTCTATAACCTCACCGTCGATTTCAATTTCTAAAATTGACGTAATCATTCGGTCTGCTGAAGCGGGTTTGACGCACATCTCATTCAAACATAAATACCGCTCAGTCACAGGTTCCAAATTAGACCCATGTCCCTCAAATACTGCCGCTTGCAACATCATACGTCGTTGAATTGCATAACGGTCTTCTAGCAACCTGTCCCAAACTTGTTCGGTGTCTTTGAATTCATCCACCGACTCGGTTAAAAATCCCAGGTGTCCCCCAACATTAACACCTAATATCGGGATACCAGCAGCAGCCAAATGTCTGGCGCCTGTTAATACTGTACCGTCACCACCCAACACTAAAGCCAAGTCTATCTCAAGACTTGCGGAAGCCAAAAATACTGGATAAGGATTATCCTTTGGCCCGCTAGGTCCCATCAAGACTTGGCAGTTACGATTTTCAAGTTGTTTAGCGCAAATCTCTGCCCAACGCTTGCTTTGGGCATCACGCGCTTTATAAGCAATAATTACCTGCTTTAAATCCACACGAGTACTACCATTTAAGGAGATTAAACTGCTCCATATCGACAGTATCGCGATTACGATAAATTGCCAATACTATAGCTAATCCTACCGCTGCTTCGGCTGCTGCTACAGTAATTACGAATACAGTGAAAACTTGACCCTTAATTTCTACTGGGTCAAGGTAGTTAGAAAATGCCATCAAATTCAGGTTTACCGCATTCAGCAGTAATTCGATTGACATTAGCACTCGTACAGCATTACGGCTAGTAATTAGTCCGAAAATACCGATGCAAAATAGTGCTGCGGCAAGTATCAAAAAGTACTGAAGTTGCATAAATTATTTCTACGATAGTTCATTCTCAACCGATGAGACTAATTCTCTCGGACGTTCGGGTAAAGTCAAAACTGTTTGTCGCAAATCTGAAGGACTAACTTCTGGTAAATACTCGCGACGCGCCAGAATAATTGCACCAACCATTGCCATTAGCAATAGTACAGAAGCAAGTTCAAATGGTAACAAATAGTCACTAAAGAAATGTTCGCCAATTACTATGATGGGTTGTGGCGCTGGAGCAAGTGTAGAAAGTGACCAAGGAGTTGCCAGAACCATTGTACTAAGAAGAGCAAATAGTCCAAAGCTGACAACAGCAGTCAGTGCTTTGCGTACCCAAGCTGTAGGATAAGGAACAAAATTTTGACGCTTGTTTACCAACATAATGGCAAACAAAATCAAAACGTTGATGGCGCCGACGTAAACGAGTAGTTGTGCTGCAGCGACAAAATCAGCATTCAGTAACAAATACAAGCCAGCAATACCAGCAAAAACCCCACCCAATAAAAAAGCGGAATAGACGATGTTATCAAATAAAACAACACCTAACGCACTACCAACAACCATCAGCGCTAGGATAACGAACGAAACAGTTTGTACACCGGAAGCTAAATTCACTTTACTTATCCTTTATTTTTCTGCCTGTTCGATTAAGTCTTGAGGACGGGCGCCGGGACGAGGAGCATCAGCAGGAAGTCCATGAGGCTCCATGACACCCTTGGGCAAGTACACAAGTTCGCGTAAAGGTGTCACCATTGGGTCATCAGTAACCTTATAAGGTAAGCGACCAAGGGCAACGTTATCATAATTCAACTCGTGGCGGTCATAAGTTGAAAGCTCATACTCTTCTGTCATCGATAAACAGTTAGTAGGACAATATTCAACACAATTACCGCAGAAAATACAAACACCAAAGTCAATACTATAGTGATTGAGCTTTTTCTTCTTAGTAGCCTTATCAAATTCCCAATCAACTACAGGCAAATTAATCGGACATACCCGTACACAGACTTCGCAAGCAATACATTTATCAAATTCAAAATGGATACGACCGCGAAACCGTTCACTAGGAATCAACTTCTCATAAGGATACTGAACGGTAACAGGGCGCCGCTGCATGTGGTCAAAAGTGACAGAAAGCCCTTCACCAATATATTTCGCAGCTTGTACCGCTTCTTTCGCGTAATCGCCAACTTGTTTGAGGAATTTAAGCATAGTTTCTCTCTCTTTTTTATTTAAGTTCAGGAGTCAGGAGTCAGAATTTAGGAGCCTTAACTCCCACCTTCTGACTCATGAATTCTAATTCCTGACTGTTTAGCCCCCAAAAGCAACAGGAAAAGCTAATTTCAAAGCCGCAGTCAACAGTAAATTCACCAAAGCGATAGGTAGCAAAAACTTCCAACCCAAATCAAGAAGTTGGTCAATGCGAACCCGTGGAACAGTCCAACGTAGCAAAATAGCAAGGAATACGAGGAAGTAAGCTTTGAGTAAAGTCATAGTTATACCCACAGTCGCAGCAACAACCTGCAACACTGGGTCAGTAACACTAACTCCCAACCAACTTGCAATTAAACTGATAGGAACAGGAAAGTCCCAACCACCAAGATACAAAACAGATACAAGTAAAGCAGAGAGTACTAGGTTAACGTAGGAGCTAAGGTAAAAAAGCGCAAACTTCATTCCCGAATATTCAGTTTGATAACCTGCAACTAATTCTTCTTCAGCTTCAGGTAAGTCAAAAGGCATCCGTTCACACTCAGCCAAAGCTGCTATCCAGAAAATAATGAATCCAACAGGTTGGCGCCAAACGTTCCAACCTAAAATGCCGTAGCCTGATTGTTGGTTAACAATATCAATAGTGCTAAGACTATTGGACATCATCACAATTGCTAACACAGATAGCGCTAGCGGAATTTCGTAGCTAATAGATTGTGCTGCTGCTCGCAAACCACCTAAAAGCGAATATTTGTTATTGGATGCGTAACCAGCCATTAACAACCCAATTGGTTGAACGCTAGATAAAGCAATCCATAAAAATACGCCCATTCCAACATCTGTAATTATCAGGTTTTGTCCAAACGGTACTATCAGGTAGGACAAAAATACAGGTAATACAACAATGATTGGACCGAGGGTAAACAGCAATGGGTCTGCCAATGCTGGTACTACATCTTCTTTAAACACCAGTTTCAGTCCATCTGCTACTGGCGCCAGTAATCCTAAAGGACCGATATATTCAGGACCAATCCGCTGTTGTGCTGCCGCTGATATTTTTCGTTCCAGCCATACACAGACCAATACCCCAACAGTGGCGCCTATCAGCATTACAATCATTGGCAAAGGCATCCAAATAGCCTTCGCAGTACCTGCTGGTAGTCCCAATTGTTTTAGGGAATCTATAAAAGTTCCTTGCAGATCAATTCCTGAGTTCATTTTTCCGCTCTTTAAGTCAACGTTCATGTAGGGATACATATCCCTATGTAGTCATTGATACTGAGTCTCTGACAACTTTCTGATTATGTAAAGTAATATAAACTTACCAATAGCATTGTATCTAATTGCTAGGTAAATTTAAGATTTTTTGCAACCCTTTAGGTTTACCCCATGTTTAGTATATCGTTGGTTGGTTTTTGCCCGACGCAAAACTAATACGATTTCTACTTATGGTATTGATTTGGATATGCAATTTGGATCCGTTTGGGCGGTTTTGGGCGGCTTTGGGCGGTTTTGGGCGGTTTTGGGCGGGTTTAGCCATATTTTTATGAATGTGAAGGATATGGGTTAACCCGCCCCTACGGTATTTACCGTTGTTCTATGGGTGTATAACTGACGGCGTGGCGCCCGTTATATACCTGGGTTGGACGGAAAATTCGGTTTTCTTCTAACTGCTCTTTCCAGTGCGCTAGCCAACCTGCAACGCGGGCGATTGCAAAAATTGGCGTAAATAGGTCTGTTGGGATTCCCATTTTTCTATACACTAAGCCTGAATAAAAGTCAACGTTAGGGTAAATACCTTTATGAGCTAACTTTTCTTCTACAACTCGTTCCATTTCTTGGGCAATGTCAAAGTATTTATCATGCCCAAATTTGGCAAATAGCTGCTGGGCTAAATCTTGCAAAATAGTCGCGCGCGGGTCTTTAACTTTATAAACACGGTGCCCAAACCCCATAATTTTGGCTTTGCGTTGTATACAGTCCTCAATATAAGGACGCACATTTTCAACCGAGCCAATTTCTTCGAGCATCTGGATAACTTCTTCGTTTGCCCCACCATGCAAGGGACCTCCCAAAGTACCAACGGCACTCGCAACTACAGCGTATGGGTCAGTTAATGTTGATGCTGTTACCCTCGCACTAAAAGTAGAAGCATTCATGGTATGCTCTGCGTGAAGAATTAAGCATACATCAAAAATGCGCGCGGCTAAGGGGTCGGGCATTTTCTCGTTTAGCATATACAAGAAGTTGCCCGAATAGTCAAGCTCATCGTGTGGACGTACTGGGTCATTACCCTTTCGCATCAGCTGAAATGCCGCCACCATTGTCGGGATTGTTGCGAGAAGGCGAACTACAGCATCACGAATATATATAGGGTTGTGCAAATCACGCCGTGAGTAAAATAAGCCCAAGGCAGCAGCAGAAGCTTGCAGAGCATCCATTGGGTGACCGCTTTCTGGAAACGATTTCATCATGTCGCGGATACGGTACTTAATTCGGCGATGCATCCGAATTTCTTCTTCAAACTCTGCTATTTGTTCTTTTGTAGGAAGTTCGTTCCAAATTAAGAGGTATGCAGTTTCTAAAAATGTACTCTTAGAAGCTAGTTCCTCGATTCGGATGCCACGATATTCAAGAATTCCTTTTTGCCCATCGACAAAACTAATACTAGATTCGGCGGCAGGAATGCCTTCCAAACCGGGCTTGTATTCGCACACCATCATGGCAGTACCATCAGAATAGTTAAAAAGTTGCTGACTGCTAACTTACCAGAAATACTTACTACCACAACAGTATCCGTTCTAACAGATTTGTTTTCTGAAACGTCGAATATTCCGTTAGAGGAAGTACTTGGGTGGTGTCAACCAAAACATTTGACTGTTACCCAAGGGAGCAGCGTTTTCTGGCAGCTTTACCCCGATCATACCCGCTTTTTTAAGGACTATGTTGCCCTTGGCTTCTCCCCACACCAAAAGCTCTGCCCAGCTACTTAAATCTGGTTCATGTCCAACCAACACCAGCTTATAATCCGTCTCAAATTTTTGTTGAACTAACCAATTTTCTATCCAACCTGATAATGACCCATTCGGCGCCAAGTAACCTGATTCTTCCAACTTTTTACTAAGTCCCGCTTCCATAAGTATGGATGCCGTAGAGTGTGCGCGTACTAAAGGACTTGTAATAATCGCGTCAAATTTTAAACCAAGATCAACCAGTCGTTTAGCAACCTTCTCAGTTTTGTGTTTTCCCTCTTTAGTCAGCTTGCGCGCTTCATCTTGTATATCTTCGCTTTTCTCTTCAGCGATACCGTGACGAAATAAGTAAAGTTCCATTTTTATAACTCAATTCCACTAAAATAAGAATAAATCTATATAGCGCTCCCGCAATAATTGATTATGGACGCTCTTGAATTGATACGCCGTTACGAAAAAGGAGAACGTAACTTTTCGGGTGTTAACTTGAGTAAAGTCAAGTTAATAGGCGCCTATTTACCTGGAATTAATCTATGGGGAGCGGACTTGACGGGTGCCAACCTTGCCAAAACCAAACTGTGGGGAGCAAATTTATCGTTAGCTAACTTAGCGCAAGTAAATTTAACGCGAGCAAACATTAGTGGCGCCAACTTTCAACAAGCAAACCTTCGAGGTGCGAAACTCCACTATATAAAATACTACGGCGCCAACTTTATTGATTGTATTTACGATACCAGTACAAAGTTTCCACGAGGCTTTGACCCCACCGAGTACAACATGCGACCATTTGAATAACTGTACAGACGTGACATGTCACGTCTCTACGCGACCAATTGTTTTTCCCGGCGCCGTGGTACTTCATAGGTCATAAAATCATGTGCCATATCGGTATTTGGGAAAATAGCACGCGCTTCTAAAAGTAAATCTTTAAGTTCTATGCTATTACCAGGAGCATAGCGAGGACTAAAGTGAGTCATTATTAAACGATGCGTTCCAGATGCGAGTGCAGTTTGTGCAGCCATTGTAGTTGTAGAGTGCAAACGCTGAAAAGCCATGTCAGAATCTTGATGAGCAAAAGTAGCTTCATGAATAAGCACATCGGCATCTTGGGCTAGTTCTACGGCGCCATCGCAAAATACAGTATCAGTACAATAAGCAATCTTACGTCCAATCTCGGTTGGTCCACATAAATCACTACCGTTAATTATGCGTCCGTCGTTGAGAGTCACAGTTTCACCACGTTTTAACTGACCATAAATACGACCAGGAGGTATTTCAAGTTCTTTAGCTTTTTCCACATCAAAGCGTCCCACTCGGTCTTTTTCAACAACACGATACCCATATGCAGTGACGCGATGGTTTAGTTGACCACAAATAACACTAAATTCCTCATCTTCATACACAACCCCCGGACGAACAGCATGAACTTTCACCGGATAGGAAAAATGCGTGTGTGAGTAACGCGAACAAGCTTGGAGATACTCATTTAACCCAGCAGGCCCGTAAATATCAACACGGTCAACGTTACCTGCTAAACCACAACTTGCTAAAAGACCCATCAAACCAAATATATGGTCTCCGTGCATGTGGGTGATAAATATTCGAGACAGTTGGCTAACCTTCAAGTCACTCCTTAATATTTGATGCTGCGTACCCTCGCCGCAGTCAAATAACCACAGTTCTGCTCTTTGAGGTAATCTCAAGGCTACACTCGAAACATTGCGCGCTCGCGTTGGTACTCCGGAACTTGTCCCTAAAAATGTTATCTGCACAGTTTTATCTTGGGCTGTAATGCTGCTTTCATTCAAGCGTTTCCATCCATATATATAGTGACACGGAAAAACCTAAAATTCATCCAACAGCCACACTCGTTACAAAAATCAACTTTACCACTTTTGGTAGATGCAATTTTATGTTATTATGGCTGATAAAAATTTTAAAACTTCTAATTATAATCTTGATTATATTATATTTTAGCGCTAATTTATTGGTTAAATAGTGATATAACAATTTTTGAATAAGTCATAAGTTACTTTAACTAATTCATCTTCCCAATATGATTATATGTATTAGGCTATACAAAAAAATATGATAATTAGTGATAAGATATACTTAATAAACATGATTATGGTTTTAGTGCTATTAGTAAAGATTATTACTTTAATAAATTCTATTCTCGGAAATCAATTTGATTCTTATAGTTGTATTTCCTTACTACGCTCAAAAAAAATATATGTATATATGTATACTTAGCATATAAAATTTTAGTGTTTTATTTAGTGAATATACTGTTAAGTGCTTTATAATTGGTAGTACAAAAAGATTAAAATATTTACATCATAAAACACAAAAAATATATTTTTTTTTGGTAAAGTTTTTAGCTAATTTTGATCAAATGGTGAAGATTTTAAGGTTTTGTTGACAAGATTTATAAAGGTGTAATAATAAATACTGAATAGTCTTATCAAGGTGCAAAACTAAAGATATGGTAAAACTAATTATTATTAGGCGTAGCAAGATTTGTTAGTAAACGGGCAGCACTTCATTGATGATTGCTTCAAAACTAAGCGCGAAACACTATTTTATTGTTCTGTGTTAGATCCTACGATCCTGATTCGTATCAAACACATTTTGCGATTTACATAACTTATTGAGTTTATATAACTAAGTGTTGCTTTTCGGGCTATCGTAGTATTGAGTTCAGTTGCCATAATAGACAAAGTACAGATATACGACTTGCTTGTGGTTTAGCGCAGTTCCAACTGTGTGGTCATAGTTGTTCTCATAATCTATTGATTAATGTCTAGGTTGGCATTTGAAAAGCTTTTATTTTTGATGTGGCTGCGAAGTGTTGTAATGACAGTGCGAAACTGTAATTGCTGTTAGAGAGACTAAAACAATAAATATCAGAACATGGCCTAATTAGGAAAATTCCCCCTAGACTGTCAATCATAAGGGGAAAACAACTTAATTAAGTCGCATACCCCCTAAAAAGTTAACTAGCTTTAAATAGCTAGCGAACGCGCGCAACTGTAGCCTGATCAGAGGATTCTATCAGTTGCTAGGAACTTACGTGCCTAAATTTAGTTGATAGCTACTTATATTGAATTATGTCACGAAAGGTCACAATACTACAAGTTCCAAGTCTAATATTTTTTGGCGGTTTGCCTTCGTTATCAGGGTTGCTTATGCAGGTAGTTATAGCGTTGCTGTATTGATATTTCAACAATACTTGAGAGGGTCTTGACGATGCAAACCCAGGAAGAACTAAGTCTGAGAATTAGTAAAGTCTTAGGTGAACTTACACCAAAAGAATTGCAAAGCTGTGTACAAGCAGCTCAGATACAGGAACTGCCACCCTTAAAGCAGTTCTGGCAGTTAAGAGATACGTTTTGCGGTATTTGTATAATCCTTACGGGTAAAGTTAGATTTTTAGACGATTTTGAGAACTTAATTACTACTTTATCAGTAGGAGCATCATTTGGAGAGGCAACTCTTTTTAGTGAAGATGAATTTAATTCGTATACAGCGAGAGCATCCCATAACTTGAGGGTATGCTACCTCAGTTTAGAGGTATTGCAGCCGTTGATGAACCAGTATCCTGAAGTTCGCGACAAGCTTTATAAACAAGCAGAAATTTGGGATTTAATGCTTTTGTGTCGTCAAAACTCGAATTTTCCCAACTCTCCATCACTGGCGCCCTCTATGCTTGAAGCTTTATCGCTGTTCGAGCGACTTGATGTTACTACATCAGAGACAAAGCTGGTCTTGAAAGATTGCAACATGCTGATGATACGTGTTGGGCACCTGACTCATAGCAATGGAACAAAGCTATTGCCAGGTAAAATTTATGCCAATCCAAAACATGGGAATTGGCACGTAGAGCAACCAGCAACTGTATATGTGCTAAAAAATACCGATTATCAAACAGCACTTCAACGCTGTTATGAATTAGCACAATTTGGGGCGCCCGACGAAAAACCTGTTTTCTCTCAACCTCAGCCACGCACGAGAAGGTCAGCAGCAGAGAATATTAGAGAAAGCATAAGAGATACTAGCTCATCGAATCAAAAGGTAATTCCCTTTCCGCGAAGCTATCACGAAACCCAAGAAAAGCCAAAAAAATCGCGTCCTTACTTTCCCAGTCCCAAGGTAGTAATAGGACATTGGTGGGGACGAATGACCCGGCAATATCCGTTCTACGCTCAACAAAGCGCCTCAGATTGCGGCGCCGCTTGTTTAGTGATGATTGGTAACTATTGGGGTAAACGTTTTAGTGCTAATCGCTTGCGAGATATGACTAATGTCAGTCGTAGTGGCGCCTCTCTACGGGCAGTCGCTGCTGCTGCTGAAAGTTTGGGTTTTGCAAGCCGTCCAGTTAAAGCCACCCTCGATAAATTAGCAGAACAATCACTACCAGCCATTGCTCACTGGGAAGGCAAACATTTTATTGTTGTTTATGAAATCACCTCTAAGCAAGTAATTGTTGGCGACCCTGCAATTGGACAGCGCACCCTAACTCGTCAAGAATTTGCCGCCGGTTGGACTGGCTATGCTTTGTTGCTGCAACCGACAATGCTAGTTAAAAATGCTAGGGAAGAAGGTGCTTCATTCTGGAAGTTTTTTGAATTAATCAAACCTCACCATAAAGTACTGATAGAAATTTTTATAGCTTCAGTACTGATGCAAATATTTGGACTAGTAACGCCGATATTTACCCAGTTGTTGCTAGATCGAGTACTGGTGCAACGCAGCGTAGCCACATTAAATGCCGTTGGTTTGGGGATGATTGTCTTTGGTTTGTTCCGTATCACCATGAATGGAGTACGAACATACTTGCTAGATCACACTGCTAACCGCGTTAGTCTTGCTTTACTAGTAGGTTTTATTAAGCATACCTTCCGCTTACCCCTTTCTTACTTCGAGTCACGTTATGTCGGGGATATAGTCTCGCGCGTCCAAGAAAACCAGAAAATTCAGCGCTTCCTTACTGGTCAAACGCTGTCAATTGTTCTGGATATGCTGACGTTGGTTGTTTACTTAGGGTTGATGCTTTCGTATAGCTGGCGCATGACTTTGTTTGTACTGTTAACAGTGCCACCATTTTTTATCTTGGCTCTGGCTAGCACTAGTATTTTGCGCCGCATTTCTAGAGATGTTTTTAACGCTGGCGCCGAAGAAAACAGCTATCTCATCCAATCCCTGACTGGAATTCGCACCGTCCGCTCCTTAGCAATTGAACAAACCGTGCGCTGGCGTTGGGAAGAGTTGTTAAATGATTTGATCAAAAAAGGCTTTAATGCTCAGGTAATTGGAAACCGTCTCTCTGTAATCAGTGGTGCTATCGAAACCTTTACAAGTACTGGATTAATGTGGTATGGAGCTACACAAGTAATTAATGGCGAACTTACCATTGGACAATTAGTTGCTTTCAATATGTTGGTAGGTAATGTCCTTAGTCCTTTTCAAAGACTTTCACTGTTGTGGAATGAATTACAGGAAATAGTTATTTCCACTGAACGTATCAATGATGTCTTAGAGGCAGAACCAGAAGAAGACTTGCTCAGTAAACCCCGCAAGACTTTAGGTGTACTCAAAGGAAGAATTCGCTTTCAAAACGTCACCTTCCGCTATCATCCAGAAAGCCCTAAAAACGTTCTAGAGAATATCAACTTTGAAATTAAGCCAGAGCAAATGGTCGCGTTAGTAGGACGTAGTGGTTCTGGAAAAACAACACTAAGTAAATTAATTTTAGGTTTATATCCTTCGACAGATGGCAAAGTACTAATTGATGGTCATGATGTGACTAGCATATCTTTGCGCTCCCTCCGCTCTCAAGTGGGTGTTGTAGATCAAGATACTTTCTTATTTGGTGGCACCATTCGCGAAAATATCTCCATTGCCTATCCAAATGCTTCTTTTGAAGAAATAATTCAAGCCGCACAATTAGCAGGTGCTGATGAATTCATTCAGCAACTCCCACTAGGTTATGAAACTCAAATCGGTGAGGGTGGTGGAATGCTGTCTGGTGGACAACGTCAACGCATCGCTATTGCCCGTGCTTTGATGGGAAATCCCCGCTTATTACTTTTTGATGAAGCTACTAGTCACCTGGACTCAGAATCAGAACGAATTATTCAAAACAATCTAAAAACTATTTTGAAGGGACGCACTAGCGTTATTATTGCTCACCGCCTTTCTACAGTACGTAGCGCTGACCTAATCTTGGTATTAGACCACGGTGTATTAGTAGAAAGTGGTACTCATGATGAGTTAATCGCCAAACAAGGTCATTATTACTACTTAAATGAACAACAACTGGCTCAAGCAGGTTAAAAAAGACGCGCGCTCTCCTGTGCTATTAAAAGTCTTGCTTGGGTTGCAGGATAAATCCCATGTTTAATATTTTGGGAACTAGAACTATGCCAAATCCACATATTAATTCTTCATTCACGCTTGCCGAAGAAAGACAAAATAGTTACACGTATAACAATAACAATGAAAATAATACTGAAATAAACCAAGCAATTGCTAATCAAAACGATTTATATTACGGCACAGAAGAACTACTAGATGCCTTACCTAGAGTTTGGACACGGAGTGTGCTTTATGTGCTGGTAGGTTTTGCTTTTCTTGGCTTACCTTGGGCTACCTTCTCCAAAGTTGACGAGACAGGAGGCGCCAGAGGACGTTTAGAACCTATTGGCGCCACGCAAAAACTGGACATCGAAGCAGGTGGGAGTGTCAAAGCTGTCAAAGTCAAAGAAGGGGATAGTGTAAGAGCAGGGCAGATACTTTTAGAACTAGATTCAGAAATTCTGCGAACTCAATTAAAAGAAACAGAAGCAAAACTTGCTGGAGTTCAGAATCAGCTAGCACAAATTAACATACTTAAAAACCAATTACGGATGACTCTTGGGGTGACTGAGCAACAAAACCAGTCACAGACCTTAGAAAAAATGTCTCAAGTCAACCAGGCAAAACAAAACTTGGATGCAAAACAAAGTACTTACAATTTACAAAAGCTAGAAAAACAGGCATTAGTCAATCAAGCACAGCAGTCGATTAGTACCGCTTTTGATGACCAAAAATCAGCCCAAGGTCGCTTGGCTATAGACTCTAGACAAGTCCAACGGTTTAGTCAACTGGTGAATGAAGGTGCGGTTTCTCCAACTCAAGTTGAGCAACTTAAAAAAGAAGAACAAGAAAGTCAGCGACTTCACCAAAAAGCCCAATCCGACATCAAACAAGCGCAACTACGTCTAGCTGAAGAACAAAACCGCTATCAGACAACAGTCAATCAGTTGGAGTCTGATATCAAACAAGCAAAATTACGATTACTTGAGGAGCAAAACGGCTATCAAAGCTTACTCCAAGCTGGTAAATTAGCAGTTCTGAAAACTACTCAGCAACTCAAAGACCTCGAAGCCCAATATGGGACACTCAAATCACAAATTGCTCAGATAGGAAGCCAAATCACCTCATTAAAGCTTCAATTACAGCAGCGTGTAGTGCGGGCGCCAATAGATGGAGTGATTTTTGAGCTACCAGTTACCAAAGCAGGAGCAGTTGTACAGCCTGGTCAAAGAATTGCTCAAATTGCACCCAAAAACGCTGGCTTTGTACTCAAAGCGCAAATGCCAAGTCAAGATAGCGGCTTTTTAAAGAAGGGAATGCCAGTCAAAGTCAAATTTGATGCTTATCCGTTCCAAGAATACGGCATTGTCGAAGGCAAAGTCAGTTGGATTTCTCCCGACACCAAAATTACTCAAACACCCCAAGGAAACATAGAAAACTTTGAATTAGAAATTGCCCTCAACCAGCAACATATTCAAAACGGACAGAAACATATTCCATTAACTGCTGGTCAGACAGCAACAGCTGAAGTTATTATTCGCCAGCGAAGAATAATCGACTATGTTTTAGACCCGTTCAAGAAACTTCAAAAAGGAGGGTTAGAAATGTAGAGACAAGGGTTCAATCACGTCCTACAAGGTTTCGATATTTAACACGTAGGCATTGCCCACCACATTCTTCAAAGAGAAATTGTAATTATGCCAAATATAAACATTTCCGTTTCAGACATCATTCACAGCATCAAGCTCTCATGCCAAATTCCTGATGTTGTGGAAGAAATAGCAACTAGACACATTATTACCCAAGCAGCACAGGAAGCAGGGATTCAAGTTGAGGACGCAGAACTGCAAATGGAAGGTGACAAACTCCGGTTAGAAAAGAAACTCATCAAAGCTAAAGACACTTGGATGTGGTTAGAAAAACACCATCTGTCTATGAAGGATTTTGAAGAATTAGTCTATAACAAGGTTCTTTCCAGAAAATTAGCTCATCATCTATTTTCACCTTATGTGGAGAAGTTTTTTTATGAACGCCGAGTAGATTATGATGCTGCCGTCACTTATGAAGTCATCTTTGAAAATAGGGACTTAGCTTTGGAATTGTTTTGTGCCTTAGAAGAAGGTGAAATAACTTTCGCTGAAATTGCTCGCCAATTCATTCAAGAACCAGAGCTTCGTCGTGCTGGTGGTTATCAAGGACTCCTGCGCCGTAAGGACTTTCGTCCAGATATTGCCGCTGCTGTGTTTGCTGCTTCACCACCTCAAATCATCAAACCAATTACTACACCCAAAGGAGTGTATCTAGTTTGGGTAGAAGAAATCATTCAGCCTCAGTTAGATGAGCAATTACGCGAACAAATCATTACAGAATCATTTTCTGAATGGTTAAAACAGCAAGTTCAGGCAGCGAACATTGTCATCGCTCCGTTTGACACAAGTACAAACGATTCAGTAACTGAAGAATTGCTGAAACAAGCTTAACACCCAAAGTAAATTTTCTTTCTTTGGATGGACAAAACTTTGCAGCAAATTGATAAATTCAAATACTTACTTACATGATAAAAAGCCTCTAAAACAGCTTATAGTCAATATTTAATAGCTATTCAAAACAGATATTTTCTATTTAATTTAGCTGTTAATGCTAAATTTTTATAGCGTTTAAACTACTTTAAAAACACTCTTTATTATCTAAATAACAATCATTATTTTTGTATATAGGCAATAAAAATATTGACAATTGCCCGATTTTTAATGCGTATATTTAGTGACAAATTATCATTAGATAAACTTGTTAGAATCAGCTAAATTTTATGTTTTACATTAAATATATTTATTAGAAATAATATCAAATACTATTGACTTTATTGGAAATTAAGCTAAAGTAATAATGTAACCAATAAAAAATAAGTTGGTTGCAAAACAAATTCTCAAGATAAATTTTGTAATTCTCAGGAGAAACCTCATGATTATCTCTGATTTGAATGCTTTAGAAGTTGTTGATTCTACTGAAGTTGTTGGTGGTTTCAAATTTAACGAATACAGCAACATCTATCTCAACGAGTACATAAATGTTAATAAAAACTTTAAGTCTTATGTAAATGTTAAGGGCAATGCAGCTACAGCGGAAGCTACTGCATACGGTAAAGATACCGCAAGCCAAACCTTTACAGAGACCACTGAATATTCTTCTTCTAGCGGCTCGATTTCTTTTAGTGGCTGATTTTAGTGGCTGATATGTCCAATCAAAGACAGCGTGATGCTAAATAGCTTCTATCTAGGTGTGGTTAAGCTTGCTTCGTAGTAACGCTTAAGCTTTAACTAAGAACTATTTCAAACCATCGCAATTAAAAAGTCAGGCTGCTTTTACAGGAACCACTAAATGCTCTATAGCTAGAGCTAACAGTGGTTTCCTGTTTCAAGACATAGTTAAGCTCTGATTCAAGTAGCAGTACGTCAATCTGGGTCAGTATCAGCAGTCCTTAAGAAACTAAAAAAACAAATCTTCCTATAAACCAGACAAGATTGGCATCTCAATAAATTCCGGCTTGCCCTTTAGAATTAACTTACTTAAAAATCTTTTTTCAATTTTCAATAAGTGCATGTATGCAGCATAATACAAGTAGATTAAAGATATCAGACTTGAGCTATTGTGAACTCGCAGCAGAGGAAGAAGCTGAGATAACAGGCGGCTTTCTTCTGGTTAGAGGTTTACCTTTATATCGCTATTTAACTGAGCAAGCGCTTCCCCTTTTACCTCCAGATTTAGAAGACTATGGTAAAAAATTAATCTATTCCGAACCAGGAACTATTGTTAATAAACTGGAAAATCCTCAGACTGGCTCAGGTGGAGTAGAAATGTTAACCAATAATGGGAATGCTAAATCTCATAGTATTGTTTTAACAGAAGGTAATTCGATGATAGCATTTTCAACTTCAGTTGTTTTCAATTCTTCTGATATTATATCAACATAATAAACTATCTCTCCCCTAAAATCTTGACAATGATTCGTCGTGTTGTAGTCAAAAAAACAGTCTCATCAGATGGCAAGTTTATTGCTGTAGCTCGCAGCATAGCTATAGTATCTGAAAACCAAAGTGAGATAAGTAAAAGCGTTTCAGTAAGTGTTTCCTCAGGTAGTTCTAGCAGTTATTCAACATCTAGCTCTAGGAGTTCATCGCAATCTTATTCTAGTTGTCTTTTACCAATTAGCGGTAAATAAAGACATTTGATACTTCCAAGAATCTGGGATGGATGGTGCGTTACATTGCTAAGGCACTTTATAAAAATCTGCTTTTGATAAAGTTAATACCAATTTAATATGAAGCTGCAAATAATTAAATTCCCCTCCCCTCTTAATAAGAGGGAGTAACAGAAATGAAATTTACTCAAGGTTTTTTACTACTGGACAGATGGGCTGAAATTATTCAACAACACAAGTTGCACATCCTAATTTTGCCTGAATTTGGCATGGATCCAACAATAGTAAAATTGGGTTGTAATGCTATTGTCTCTCATATAACCTATTCTTCAATTTTCACTGAATGTAATTAGAGGTGTATTATGCCAGGGTTAAAGATATCCGACTTGAGTTTTTGTGAAGTAGTAGCAGAGAAAGAGATTGATGTTAAAGGTGGATTGACTATTGCAGAACTTACGTCAACCGGGGTAGTACCCTTATTAAGGAGATTTATGCCTGGTCTAAGTGAGTTAGATAGTGTAAGTGACGTACCTTTAGAGGTAAAATCTTCTACTTCCGAAGATGGAAGTACTGTCGAGATGCTTGAAAATAAAAGCATCGGCATTTCTGGATTACAAGTCACAACTCAAGATGGCAGAAGCAAATTTAGTATGTTAACTGGTAACAACTTTCAGTTTGCTTCTGCATCAACTATCCAATTGTCTGGCTCCTAGATTAATTAGAAGAAAAAATTAAGCTAATTTAAGAGAATCAGAAACATGGAAAGAAAAAAATGCTATCCTCAAATGCAAATCAATAACTTAATTGATGATGTCATTGCAAATGCAATGCATTACGGTAAATCTGTGCTTCAGAGATTTCCAATTTAAAAAAGCACTACGAAGAATAATGAGGACAAGATACGTAAACTTTTTCATTAATTTTAGTTAAAAAGGTGTGTTGCTTAACTATGCAAATTGTAGATTTGTCCTATCTCGATAATATCTCAGAAACCGATTTAATTTTAGGTTCTGTTGGAGCTATTGTCGTAGCTAGCGCATCAGCCACAGGGTCTTCACCCAAGACTTACGCATTAACAGATACTTTCGCCAAAAAACTACAAAACGGTGGTGCCATTGCAATTGGTAGAGGATTGGCTGTAGCAAATGGTGATAATCCTACAGCTAACGTAGCAGTCGCAGGTGAGGGTGATTTGGTAATTGACATAGATGGCTCTAAATTCCTTGTTTCTAAAAACACTGCAATTGCCCTTGGTATTGTAATCGCAATAGATTTCCCTCAAACAAAGCGCTGATAGGACAAGATTTAAAGTTCCCTTCATCAGGAGTACAAATATATGTTAAATAAAGATGGACAAACTTTACCATTCTTCTCGCGCTTTCTCGAAGGGCAGTTCTGTGATGATTTATCTAAAGAAGAAATGAATGAAATAAGTGGTGGCTTAAAATTAGCTCCTCCAAGTCAAGATAGAATTGTCACCACTTTAAAATATCCTTCTGACCGCGAAGACGGTCAACCAATTCGTCCTCCTGTTACCAAAAAGTGCCCATCTGACCATGAAGAATACGCTGTCACTCAAAAGTACCCGTCCGATGGTGATGATTGGCTTGCCACAACCCCAATACCCAAAGATTCAGTCTAGTAAAAATTCAAAATTAAAAATTAGTAATCAAAAATTAGTTTTGAATTAACAGAGAGCATCTCACAAGTTTCTATACGTAGCTCAGTTTCAGTTGGTAATTTAGATATCGACTGAAACTAACTAACTAATTATAAATTAAAATTTTATGATTTTACAACATCATAACCAACGTGATATTATTTTATTAATTACTCATAGCAGCGACTACTTTACAATAGATAGAGTTGCACAAGCCGTATTAAAACGAGGTGCCCAACCATTTCGTCTAGATACTGATAAATTTCCTATAGAAGTGCAGTTAAAGGCGCATTTAAGTAAATTTGGAAATACCCACACTCTAAAATATGGTGATAACTCAATCACTTCGCAACAGGTAAAAGGAGTATGGATGCGCCGAATTTGGCATCCTCAGTTCAGTAAGTTAGCACCCCAATTTGAAGCAGCTTGCGTGCGCGAGTCTATAGCAACTTTACAGGGATTTTGGGACAGTCTCAAACATGCACGCTGGGTAGATGATTTGCAAAGAATAAACGCAGTAGAAAACAAGCTTTACCAGTTACGAATAGCGCAAGAAGTTGGTCTTACCATTCCTGAAACTATTGTTACCAACGCACCTGAACAAGCCCAGAAGTTTTTCCATAAGCTAAAGGGGAAGATGGTTGCCAAGCTATTAACCCCTCTTTCTTACAGTATGGAAAGCTTGTATGAGTTCCTCTACACTAGTCTTGTAAAAGAAGAAGACTTGCTCGACGCTGAAGCTTTGCGCTATTGTCCAATGGTTTTCCAAGAGCAAATACCCAAACAGCGAGAACTACGGGTAATTTATGTAAATGGTAAACTTTTCGTCGGCGCCCTTGATGCATCTAAATATGAAAAGATAACTGTAGATTGGCGCCGTGTCAATCCAAATACCTGTGTATGGGAACCCCACGAGTTACCCGCTGAAATTTCACTACGTTTAAACTCCTTTATGGCAAGAGTCGGGTTGACATTTGGAGCATTTGATTTTATCCAAACACCATCAGGAGAATATGTATTTCTAGAAATTAATCCTGTAGGAGAGTGGGGAATGTTAGAGCGAGATTTAAATTATGCAATTTCAGATGCAATTGCCGAGGCTTTAGTTTCCACCACATCTTCTACTAATTCAAAAATTGGCTACTTTGCCAATGTGTAAACCTTAGTAAATTAAAAAAAGAGGCTTATTATGCAAATAAATGATTTATCTTACTTAGAAAATACTGATGGAAACGAATTTATTTTAGGCGGTGCCAGTGCGTTAATAGGAGCAAGTGCATATGCTGAGGGGAGTAATACTTTGGCTCTTACAGATACAGACCTTAAGCTAAGAGCTAAGAAAAATGGTGCTTCTACCCTAAAGGGTATAGGAGTAGCTCTCGCAATTGGTGAAGATCCTACAGCTTATGTCTATTATGCTCTTGACGGTTTTGATAAAGTCAAGGTCAAAACTATTTCTCAACAAGGACAAAACTACGATTTAGAAATTCTTAGGATAAAAGCAATTGATTTACCAAATAAATAAAAAATAGTTGTTTGCTTCGGCGCCCAATCTAAAATCCTCTAGCAAAGCGGCACACAGTGCTATCCAAAGTCGTATGACTGTTTTAATCATTACTCACAGTCAAGATAATCAAAGTATTCCTCTAGTGATGCAAGCAATTGAAGCTAACTCATATCTTGCACCTAACGAGAAAACCCGTAAAAACCGGATAAAAAGCGTACAA
>NZ_MRCD01000208.1 GCF_001904745.1 Calothrix sp. HK-06 | reverse complement strand
GTTTAAATATTTATAGTATATTTATTTAAATCAAATGTAAATAGAACTAAAATTCGATAATGCCTCTAAAGTCAACCAACATTAATACCAAGGATATTAAGTATTTATACTCTTTGTAACTATTCGGGATAATCTACTTATTCTTTATACCGACATATGAACTTGTGGTTGTTTAAGCGAAAGTCATCAAGGGCAAGCAAAACAGGTATTGTAGTTATCCTGACAGTATTAGTCTTTACTACAATTACTTCTTGTAGCCAACAAAATAATAATGATGTGTTAGTAACAGAAATTGGGGTTACTTCACCGAAAAATGCACCAGCCAAGCCAACGAAACCTGCTGACTTCTTTGCAATCGGATTGCAACGACAAAGCAAAGGTGATTTACGCCGCGCCATAGCAGCTTACAATCAAGCAATTAAACTCAATCCTAAATACGGCGCCGCTTATAATAGTCGTGGTTTAGCTAAATTTGATTCGGGTGATAAACAAGGCGCCATAGCTGATTATAATCAAGCGCTACAAATTAATCCAAACGATGCTCAAGCTTACAACTACCGAGGTAATGTTCGTGCAGGACTCGGTGATAACAACGCTGCAATTTTAGATTACAACGAAGCAATTCGGATAAATCCTAATTATGCCGACGCTTATAATAACCGAGGTAACGCGCGTGCAGCATTAGGAGATAGAAACAACGCTCTCGTTGATTATAATAAAGCTTTGGAACTAAACCCTCAGTACTCGGTAGCTTATAATAATCGGGGAAATGCTCGTGCAGCCCAAGGTGATACAAACGGTGCCGTTGCTGATTATGATGAAGCTATTCGTATAAATCAAAATTTTGCCGCTGCATATAATAACAGAGGAAATGCACGTGCAGCATTAGGAGATAAACAAGGCGCCATTGCCGATTTACAACGCGCAGCAGATTTATTTCAAAAGCAAGGTTCACAGCAACTTGCTCAACAAGCTACTAATACTTTAAACCAACTTAAATAGTAGTTTTTTAACTATATATAAACCCGGTGTACACAAATGTATTCGGGTTTATTTTTATTATAATTTCTTCATTTTGAAACTGAAAAATCGTAATTGTAACTACACACATATATATCAAACATAGATAATATTATATGAATATAATTGGTTGGTTAGCCAGCTAATTCTTCAGTTCACCAGTGGTGTTTAAATATCATTTAAATTCAATCAAAATTCTGCGTTAAATCCATATCAAGGAGTTTGCCATGCAAGGACGTATGTGCTGGTTATCAAGAGATGGCGAAGATAGTGAAAAAATATTGCATTTGCAAACCGAAACAAGTCAAGGATGGCGCCCGTATACAACATTTCCACAATTTGCGGCGCCTGACCATGCTTTACCAGGAAGTTCAAAAGGTTTAGCAACTTTCCAAAAATTATTAAAAGCAGGCTGGACTGTAGTTCCTAGTAATATGGCACACCAATAATTATCTTGTGGATATTATCTTGTAGAATGGGTTTTCTCTTGCCCTGTCTAAACTTGGGGGCAAGCAAATATGTACACCCCACAAGCTAGGCAGCAGGCTTATGCTGTTCAAGACGCTCGTCGAACTCAAATTGCATCGAGGTAAGAGCATTAAAGTCTTTAGCTTAAAAAAGGTGTATTTTATATACTTTTTTTAATATACAAGATTTTGTGTCAAAGTGAAGTACGTTGTAACCAACTTTGTATTTTTACTTGTATTAGGGCAGAGAGAAAAGAGTTTCTTAAGTTCGGCGCCTATTTTATATTTCTGTATCCTTTCTGTATACTCTGTGTCTCTTTGGTAAATAAAATAACATTGCTCCACAGGAAAGATGCCTGTGCTACGAGTATTTAAATGTTCTGAGTAATTCGCGTACTTTTGCTGCTGATTCTTGTTTCAGTGCTTCGGAGGCGATAGTTTCTGCTTCAATAAAGCTTAATTGGGTAATTGCTTTTTTACAGCGAGGAATAGCTTGAGGATTTAAGCTGACATCATCTAGTCCTAGTCCTATTAGTATAGGTGTGGCTATTGGGTCTGAGCCAAGCTCACCGCATAAGCTAACAGCTATTCCAGCTTTATGTGCTGCTTTTACTGCTTGCTGTACCATTCTTAGTACTGCTGGATGGAGTGCGTCGGCTAAACTTGCTACTTGCGGGTTGGTACGGTCGCAAGCCATGACGTATTGACTTAGGTCATTAGTACCAATGCTGAAAAAATCAACAATTGGCGCCAGTTGGTCAGCTATTGCAACTGCTGATGGAACTTCTATCATTATTCCAACTTTGATTTTATCGTTGAAGGGAATTTCATGATGTCGCAGTTCTTCTTGCACTTCCAGTAAAATGGCTTTTGCGGCTTTTAGTTCTCCAACGGTGGCAATCATTGGAAACATCACTTTTATATTACCTTCAGCACTCGCACGCAATATTGCCCGTAATTGAGTTTTGAATAATTCTGTTCTATCTAAACAAAATCTTATTCCCCGCCATCCTAAAAATGGGTTGTTTTCTGATGGTAAGTTTAAATATGGTACTGGTTTATCACCTCCAATATCGAAGGTACGGATTATTAAAGGACGTGATTCGAGTACTTGGGTGATACCTTGATAAACTTTTAGCTGTTCTTCTTCACTAGGTGGTGTTTTGCGGTCAAGATATAAAAACTCGGTACGCAGTAACCCAACACCTTCTGCTCCCATGCTTATTGCGACTTTAGCGTCTGCAACCCCTCCAATATTGGCATATACAACCATCCGGCGCCCATCTGTAGTTATGGCATTTTTATGAGCGTTGCGAAATGCTCTTTGCTCGCTTGTTTGCCATGCGGAGCGTTGCGCTTCTATAGCAGTAATAATATCTACGCTCGGTTCTATCCATACGTTTCCTGTACCACCGTTGAGCGCAACTATTGTACCATCTGCTACTCTCAATATACCTTCGGGAACACCGACAACTGCCGGAATTCCTAAACTGCGGGCAATTATAGCTGTGTGTGATGTAGCACTACCTGCTGTCGTACAAATACCTAATACTTTACTTGTATCTAATTGAGCAGTATCTGAAGGAGTCAGGTCTGTGGCAATTAAAATAGATGGTTCGGTTAAATTGAGATGTGCTGCTGCGGTACCCAATAGTAATCTTAATACTCGTTGTCCTACATCAATAACATCAGCAGCGCGTGAGCGTAAGTAAGAGTCGTAATGAGTACGATATTGATTGGTAAGTTCTTCAACTACAGCTTGCCATGCAGAGGCAGCATTAATATGTCGAACATATATATAATCTTGGAGCGCTTCTAAAATAACTGGGTCGTTTAAGAATAATAAGTGCGCGTCGAATATTGCCGCTTCTGTATCACCTATTTGGGTTGATGTCTGGGATAGTAGTACTTCTATTTCAGTTGCTGCATCACGAAGAGCTTTTTGTAAAAAGTCCCATTCTCTATCTGGGTTATCTATATAGTATTGCTGTGATTGAACGCTTGGAAGTTGATGGCGAACAACATGCGTCATTGCATAGCGAAGACTAGGAGCAATAGCAACACCAGGAGATGCGGGAATACCTCGAAGCGTTGGCGCCCCAGTTGATATAAATGTTTCATCAGGAGTCGCGTGAATTTGTGACTGATGAAGCGGAACATCAGCTTCACCAAAATTATTTTCTACCAAAGCTTGTAAAGCAGCTATTGCCGCATCAGCATCGGCGCCTGTAGCAGAAATTGCTAACTCATGTCCATGACGTACCCCTAACATTGCCACTTGGTTAATACTATCCGCGCGCACATAACCAGTATTCTTAGTTAAATTTTTAACTTTGATTTGTGCTTCAAAACGCGAAGATGTAGCAACGAATTGTGCCGCAGGACGAGCATGTAGCCCCATACGGTTACTGACGGCTATATGTATCTCTTTTGTATATTCTTCTTTAAAATATATTTCTGAGGGTTCTTCGATATGCTCTGGTTGCTGTGTTGTAGGTACGTTAATACCCAACTGTGAAGCTTTAGCAGCTAAGGCGCCGCGTGCTTCAGCCAGAACTTGTTCGATGCTACCACCAGCAGCAGCACAAACAACAGCAGCAACGGCACCTTCAACAAGCGGAGCTTCACAAAGACGGATGTTATTGCGTTGCTCTGGTAATAAAAACTCCAGCGCCATTTCCGCACTCATCAGAGCGCTACCCATATCCATTAGAACAATAACACCAGCATCGCTGTAAACGGTCTCGATAGCTTGATGCACTTGCATGACATCAGTACCAAGCGGGTTTTCAGCATCGTCTACTCCACCAGCAACTGCCAGGGGAACTTGACCTTGAACCATCTGTGCTGCTAGTTCCTGCACACCAAGAGCGAGTTGCCTGCTGTGAGAAACAATGACAATTCCAACCACTGTTTGCCGTTAACTCCGATGCTTAATTACATTTACGAGCCTTTAATACCATTTTTACAAACTATCGCAAAGACACTTCAACATTAAGTAACATGAAGCGGCGCCAGGGTCTTGATGTCCAACACTACGCTCACCCAAATAACTAGCACGACCCTTTTTAGCTTGCAACATCGAAGTCTCTTGAAGCGCTTGTTCTGCTCTATCTAAAGCTTGCTGCATTGCCGCACGCATCGGTTTTCCTTCACCTACAGCTTTTTCATACATTGTTACTGCTGGGTAAAGTACATCGAGCATAGTTTTATCACCTAGCTGAGTTTTACCACGCTCTATAACTCCATCTAAACCAGCTTTGAGCAGGTCTAACATATCATGCTCATCAAGTTCATCCTTATCAGCAACAGCAGCCGAAGCGCGCAGAAAAAATGTACCATATAATGGACCACTGGCGCCTCCGATACTAGAAATCAGAGTCATACTCACCGCTTTTAAAATACTGCCAATATCTTTAGATGAGTAAGTCGGCAATTGAATGAGTAGCTTTCTAAAGCCACGCTCCATATTAATACCGTGGTCAGCATCACCAATAGCAGCATCTAATTCAGTCAAATATTCTTTATTTTGTTCAATTTTGGTTGCAAATCGCTGCAACCACCGTAAAACTTGTTCAGTATTCATTCGACCTTTTAGTTATAATTATCTATTTTGATTAAACCCCCCAACAAAAACTTGGAGTTTTTACAGGAGCATCCCACAACTTAATCATCTCATCATCTAATTTAAGTAAAGTTATTGAGCAACCTTGCATCTCTAAAGAAGTAATATAGGGGCCAATCAAGGTACGAACGATATGTAAATCCCTACCAGCACAAATTTGAGCTAACTTTCTATAGATAATATAAAGTTCTGAAATAGGGGTTCCACCCATACTATTAATAAAAGCTAAAAATTTATCGCCTTTTTGAAAAGGTGGGCTAATCAACTCTACATCATGCCATTTGCCATTATCCACATCCCACTCGCGGACAGTACGCTTATAAGCACCATCATCAAGAATCGACAAAGCCAACATCGATGTTATCTCATTCGCAGGCAACATATCTATACGCTTTCTGCCAGGTTCGCCGTGAATCCCAATACCCACCTCTATTTCCGAGGCGCCTAAATTAAAAGTTGGTGACATCCGCACAGGAACAGTACACGAAGACAAAGCTATACCCATACTGCGTCCATTCAAACTAACTCGGCGACACAAATCAGCAACTTGCTGTAAATCATACCCTTGCTGCGCCGCCGCACCACAAAGTTTTTCAGCTAGTACTGTAGTTCCAACACCTCGGCGCCCTTGAGTAAACAAGCTATCTTTAACAGCCACATCATCATCAATCAAAATATTAAGCACACGCATACCTTCAGAGTAAGCTATCTCAGTAGCCATCTCGAAGTTCATCACATCACCACTGTAATTTTTAACTATATATAAAATCCCGGCGCCGCCATCAACATGTTTTGCAGCTTCCAGCATTTGGTCAGGAGTTGGGGAAGTAAAAACCTCACCAGGACAAGCAGCATCAAGCATACCCATACCTACATACCCCCCATGCATCGGTTCATGACCACTACCCCCACCAGAAATAATAGCCACCTTACCCTGTATTGGAGCATCCGCACGGTACACATACGTCGGGTCAAAGTTAACTTTTATTAAATCCTCATGGGCAATTGCCATTCCTTCCAGACTCTCGCGTACAAAGTCTTCAGGCTTATTAATCAGCTTCTTCATATGCTGCTACTCCTGACTAGGGGCGCCAATACCCTTCCATCTGTCAGATTACCATGTAGAGGCAAATAATTAAGCCCTAACAAAGACGTAGGTTGGGTGCAGCGCCAGCGCAACCCAACATTTAGCATAGAATGGGAGAATTTAAAATTGGCACCTATTCCCTTAAATTAATAACATGGGATATTAACGGTTAGTATCATAAAATTTGATGAGTTGGAGAAACGAACCGCAAAGAACGCGAAGGCGCAAAGGAATTAAGAAGAGAGAACCACCCAAAACTTATGACATAGAGCATTAGGTTTACATGATGAACCCAACATATACAGAATAAATAGCAAAACGAGCAAAAAAATGAAAAGCCTATTTAGAGGCATTGTATTAGAAACGGCGCCATTTGGATTTAAAGAAGAAACAGGCTCTTGGGATATAGAATTAGGCGTACCTGACAAGCAATCTATATCTTCTTTAAATAATTATGTTTATGGGGTAATTAAAGTATTTTTATCGGCATTTGAAAAATTGTGTCAACCGATAGATATTCATTATAAAATTATAAATTTTAATTTAGATAGAAAAATCGAATATACAAGGGCGCGTAATGTAACTGCACTCCTAAAAATTA
>NZ_MRCD01000207.1 GCF_001904745.1 Calothrix sp. HK-06 | reverse complement strand
TGTTTATCTCTCGGCGCCTTGTGTTTGGGTGTTTCTGCCAAAACTGGATGCTCCCCTAAGATTTAGATAATTTTAATACTCATATTGTCGGTAAAATTGAGGTAATTGCCGAGTTTAGGAACGAAGAGTAGAAGAACAAAATATTTTTTTCGTTAAAATAGTTTTTTCGTGTGACGTGATTATTATATGCTGCTAAAAACTGACGAAATTTCGATTCGTCTCATGCAAGATAATATGCATGACTATGAGTTAATGGCAAAGTGGTTAACTGACGAGAAGGTTTTGGAATTTTTTGAAGGTCGAGATAATCCTTTTCCACTTGAACGAGTTATTGAGACCTATCAACCAACTGTTTCCGGTGAAGATGCTGAAGTGGCTTGCTTTATTTACTACCAAAATCAGCCTATTGGTTACTTACAATATTGTGCTTTAGATGAATTATCACAAGCGGATAGGGAAACTTACAACTTGGAAGATACGAGTGGGGTGTACGCGATAGATTTGTTTATTGGCGAAACTGAGTATTGGAATCAAGGCATTGGCAGTAAAGTTATATCAAAGCTTGTTGACTATTTATTTAATGAATTTAACGCTCAAAAGGTTGTTATTGACCCAGAAACTTGGAACACACGTGCTATTCACTGCTACGAAAAATGTGGGTTTGTAAAAGTAAAACTGCTACCCAAACATGAATTGCATGAAGGGGAGTATCGAGATTGCTGGTTAATGGCAATCAACAAGGATAAATAAGTACACTTAATAGTAGACCCAATGCGCGCCCTTAACACCACATTTGACAAATGTCTGAACAATCTGCACGAATTTGTATACTAGGTGGAGGTTTTGGCGGTCTTTATACCGCTTTACGCCTCAGTCAGTTACCTTGGGATAATAGCCAAAAGCCTGAAATTATCCTTGTTGACCAAAGCGACCGTTTTCTTTTTTCTCCGTTATTGTACGAACTTTTGACTGGAGAGTTACAAACTTGGGAAATTGCTCCCCCTTTTGCCGAACTGCTACAAAATACAGGTGTACGTTTCTGCCAAGCTGCTGTGGCAGGAATTGATGTTGACTCAAAAAGTGTTCACTTACACGATGGTCCCGAAATTAAATGCGACCGTTTAGTTTTGGCATTAGGTGGTGAAACTCCCCTTGATATGGTACCTGGAGCAACATCTTATGCGTATCCGTTCCGTACAATTACAGACTCTTATCGTCTGGAAGAACGTTTACGCATTTTAGAAGAATCTGATAAAGATAAAATTCGTATCGCTATTGTCGGCGCCGGTTATAGCGGTGTGGAGTTAGCGTGTAAATTATCTGATAGACTTGGCGACCGAGGAAGATTTCGTTTAGTAGAAGTTGCCGACCAAATTTTACGCACTTCCCCCGAATTTAACCGTGAAGCAGCGCAAAAAGCTTTAGAAAAACATGGAGTCTTTCTCGACCTTGACACTAAGGTAGAGTCTATTAG
Source organism: Calothrix sp. HK-06 (assembly GCF_001904745.1). Taxonomy (GTDB): domain Bacteria; phylum Cyanobacteriota; class Cyanobacteriia; order Cyanobacteriales; family Nostocaceae; genus Dulcicalothrix. The sequence goes on along the minus strand of NZ_MRCD01000207.1, from coordinate 5,593 downwards.
CCAAGATAGCATCACCCTTGAATATAAAAATCAACTTGATACTATTCCCGTTGATTTGGTAATTTGGACTGTAGGTACAAGAGTGGCGCCTGTGGTTCGTGGTCTTCCGTTAAAGCAAAATCAACGCGGTCAAATTATCGTTGAACCAACTTTACAGGCGCCTGACTATCCTGATATTTTTGCTTTGGGTGATTTAGCTGAATGTCACGATGCTCTTGGACAAAAAGTACCAAGTACCGCTCAATCTGCCTTCCAACAAGCTGATTACACTGCGTGGAATATCTGGGCAAGTTTAACAAATCGTCCATTATTGCCTTTCCGTTACCAACCATTAGGCGAAATGATGACGTTGGGTGTTGATAATGCCACTCTCACAGGATTAGGTATTAAACTCTCTGGACCACTTGCTAATATAGCCCGTCGCGCAGCTTATTTATATCGAATGCCTACATTAGACCACCAGTTAAAAGTTGGTTTCAACTGGCTCGCTCGTCCTATTATTGAAGTACTTTCAACTTAATCCCCCCAACCCCCCGCTCCGGAGGGGGGCTATAAGGAGTAAAAATTGTTATGCCATCGCCTTTTCCTGGGATGAATCCTTATTTAGAAAATCCTGCCTTATGGTCAGAATTTCATAATCTTTTAATTTCATCAATTTCTCAAACACTTAACCCGATATTAAGACCTAAATATCGAGTTGCTATAGAACAAAGAGTATATCAAACAACTGACAGAGATTCTCTTTTAATTGGTGTGCCTGACGTAGCAGTGCAAAGTCACCAAACTGCAAATAATCAGGAAACAGGGAATGTTGCTGTTGCTTCTCCTCCTACTCAAGCGGTGACTGTAACAATTCCCATGCCAGAGACAGTACGAGAGACTTACTTAGAAGTGCGGGATGTTGCAACAAAGGAAGTAGTAAGAGTAATTGAAGTATTATCTCCTAAAAATAAACGTGCTGGGGATGGGCGTCAAACTTATAACAAAAAACGCTTACGAGTGGTAGGTAGTCTAAGTAACTTAATTGAAATTGATTTATTGCGTAATGGCAAATCAATGGCAATTGTGCAAAATCATATTCAAAGTAGTTATCGTATATTAGTAAGTCGCAGTGACTTCCGTCCAAAGGCAGATTTATACGCTTTTAATCTTCAAAATTCAATACCATCTTCTTCATTGCCTTTACGTGAGAGAGATTCTGAACCGATATTTGATTTACAAAATATATTGCATAATTTATATGACCGTGCAAGCTATGACTTAGTGATTGATTATACAAAAGACCCTGTACCGACATTATTAAATACTGATAAAGATTGGCTTGACAAGTTTTTGCGAGAAAATGGATTAAGATAAGCGATTATTTTTTACATTTCCTTCATAATATTCGATTTTATTTTCGATTCGCGTGTAAATACTTATGGAGAGCATTTATTTCTTGGGAAAGCCAGAATATAATAATCAGTATTTACTCTGAAGATAAGAAAAAACTTTATATGCCGAAACCGAGAGTTTTATTTCTCGATGCTGTTGGTACCTTATTCTCTGTCAAAGGCAGTGTTGGTGAGGTATATAGCCAAATAGCTAGTGAGTTTGGGGTTCATATATCATCCTCTGCTTTAAACCAAGCGTTTTTGCAAAGCTTTAAAGCTTCACCATCTCCCACATTCCCAGATGCGGAAGTTCACGATGTGCCCGACCTTGAGTATAAATGGTGGTTTGCTGTTGTGCGCGAAACGTTTGACAAAGCGGGCGCCTTACACAAATTTACAGACTTTGATACATTCTTTGGCGAATTATATATCCATTTTGGTACTGCTCAACCTTGGTTTGTTTACCCTGATGTTGTGCCAGCTTTAAAAAATTGGCGGACTAAAGGAATAGAACTAGGTATAATATCTAATTTCGACTCTCGTATTTTCTCGGTACTACGAGCTTTAGAACTACAAGATTATTTTGATTCTATAACCATTTCCACTCAAGTCGGCGCCGCGAAACCTGAAGCGAAAATATTTGGTATCGCTTTAGCAAAGCACAATTGTCCAGCGTCCGAAGCTTGGCATGTAGGTGATAGCAAAAACGATGATTATGATGGCGCCAAAGCTGTTGGAATGCGCGGTGTACTAATAACACGACCAAGTGAGCAAAAAGTCTTAGTCGGCGCCAACTGATGCTGCATACGTACAAATTTTGAACAGTAATACCCATAAAGATATAGGATAAGGGAAGGTAAAGAATCGGAATCTCAATTATGCTCTCTGACTCTTCTTCGCCGATTCTGTGTCATTCACCGCGCGTTAGTATTATTGGCGCTGGTCAAGTAGGTAGTACGCTTGCTCAAAGAATCGTTGAGAAAAACCTTGCGGATGTGGTATTGCTTGACATTATTCCGAAAATGCCGCAAGCAATAGCGCTGGATTTGATGGAAGCACGCGCTTTAGAAAACCACACCCGCAGGATTATTGGTACTAACGATTATGCTGATATATTTGGCTCAGAAATAGTAGTTATTGCAGCAGGTTTTCCGCGCAAAGCTGGTATGAGTCGCGATGACTTGCTGCAAAAAAATGCCGAAATAGTGAGAGAAGCAGCCATAAACGCAATTACTCACTCTCCACAAGCTATTTTGATTGTCGTCACAAATCCTTTAGATGTAATGACATATTTAGCTTGGCAAGCCACTGGTTTGTCAAGAGATAGAATTATGGGTATGGCTGGTGTGTTAGACTCTGCCCGCTTTGAAACTTATATTGCAATGGAATTAGGTGTTTCACCTCAAGATGTTAGCGCGATGGTTTTGGGAAGTCATGGTGATTCAATGCTACCTTTGCCCCGTTACTCTACAGTTAATGGTATTCCAATTACAGAATTAATGAACGCTGAAACTATTGAGAATTTAGTTAACCGTACACGTAAAGGTGGTACAGAAATAGTTGATTCTATTCAAACTGGTGGTGCCTTTTTTGCACCTGCTTCGGCTACTTGTATGATGATAGAAACTATACTGCGTAACCACTCACGAATGTTGCCCATATCAGCACTTCTACAAGGGGAATATGGTCTGAATGATTTATTTATTGGTGTACCTTGCCGTTTAGGTTGCGGGGGAATTGAAAAAGTTATTGAATTGAATTTAACTGACACAGAGTTAGACACTTTGCGTATTTCCGCTACCTCTGTACGTCAGAATATTGACAAAGTAAAAGAAGTATTAAACGAACTTTAAAAAAATCGAACTTATAAACTTATCTTCTCTTATGATAATGGGACGGGCAAGGATGCCCATCCCACAATATATATAATTTAATTTTTAAAAATTCCTAGAGGATAAATTAAATATTCAAAAATATATCCTCGCTTGTAAATTAAAGGCACCAAAATTCCTAGTGGTTTATGTCAAAAGTTTTGGTGAGTTGATATTATCTTACTCTCCCCTCTCTGTTTTCTATGTATCTCTTTGATAAAAAATACGTGAATACACAGGCTTTCCAGCCTGTGCTATAACCCTCCAAAATACCACTAGAGGGTAAACATTTATCGATAGCCTTCGTCATCGGCAGGGTCGCCATATGGGTCTTCTGAAGCTCGACGAACATTACCATATTGGTCGGCAGGGTCGCCATATGGGTCTTCAGATGCTGGACGAACGTCTCCATATTGTCCATAACCTGCACTACCATATTGGTCAGCGGGGTCGCCATATGGGTCTTCACTAGCTGGACGAACGTCTCCATATTGTTCGTAACCCGCGCGCTCGCCATAATATTGTTGGTCAGCAGGGTCTCCGTATGGGTCTTCACTAGCTGGACGAACGTTTTCACCGTACTCACGTTCCTCATCCCTGTCGCTATCAACACCGCTTGCTAAAAAATCTTTCGCTTTGCGGAAAAAATCGCCTACCATAATTTCTCTCCTTATTAAATTAGCCTTAAAAACTTTGGTTAAAACGTAGACCCTTGTGGCGCCAGTTCTCTCAAATCACGTCCTGTAGAGCGTCCATTGTATCCTTGAAAATCACGGTATTTTTCTGCTTCTTCCGCTGGTACTCGAATACCTCCAGATGGTGGTGTTACCCATACTGGACGACCTTGAGCATCACGGTAATAAACTCTTCCATTTTTAGAAAGATAATGCTTTCCCTGTGCCCCGTCACCTTTAGCATTTTTGCGCTGGTTGTAGAGATAGTAAAGTGCTGCGGCGCCTGCTAAGGTAATTAATACTTTATTGCGCGTTGAAAGTCCTGGTTTCTTTTGAGCTTGTTGGTTCGCATTGGTTGGATAATTTACCTGTCTACCTGCTGCATCATTAACAGGAGGAGCTTCGGTTCGTGTTCCACCACCACCACAACCATGTAACACTGGTGCTGCTAGTAAAGCCGAAAGAAAAACCGCTATCGGTAACGAGGCTCTTTTGTTTTGTGTAATTATTTTGCTCATCACAATCCACTACCCTGAAAAGCTTTATGCGCTGCACTTACGCTCCAGCACAAGTCTTACAAAAGTAATAATGATTGAATATCTACTTCTTTTACATCTTGCCTTTGAAGGAAACATACTCTTTCTTTGGGGATATATATAAAATCCTAGAAACCGGGTTTCTCCGTTGGAATCTGTGATAAAAATGATGATTTGTCTGCGACAATGAATGTGTAGAAACCCGGTTTCTTAGTGTCTTATTTTACTTACGCAACGGAATTCCTGGTGCGTAAGCTTCTATGACTCTGGCAGTACGAGTACACATAATCATTAAATAATCACAAGCTGGACACTGCGTCCTTTGTATTTGACTTTCTAAAATATAATGTCTTTCACCTTCACTACCGCAGTTAGGACAGCGTACTTTTTGTATAATTTGCACCTTAAAGCCCCTTTTATAATCGTTTTAGTTTGTTAAAGTTTTACAAATTCGGTAGTTTTCAGGCAAGCAGTTAACGACAATTACGTAAATTAAGCGCGGAATTAGACTCTAAATTAGATTCTATTTATCGAGTTTTATTATCTAAGTCGTATTCATCAAATTCACTAAGTTAATAGGATTACTTGTCAATAAATGAGTGAGCAATTTACCCTAACTGACCTAGCTTTCAAATCAGTTTCTTCAGCTACTGCATTGAAACAAGTCAATCAACACAAGTAGCTTTACATAAATACACAATCGGCACCAAATGTCTTCCTGATACCTGCCTTCTGTAAAACTTATAGATATGTTTTTCTATTATGCTCAATAAAATTCCAATTGCCTATATAACTTCGGACATATTAGCTAATCATTTTCACCTGCCATCTTAAAGCTTTTACGATGATCCCTAATGTGTAACCCTTGAGAATAGCCTATGAATCAATGGCGCCCCTACCTGTGAAATACTATACTTTATATGAGGAAAGGTTAAAAACATAACTGATATTTTGTATCAAAATTTACTATTTATCCAGTTTATATCGCTGATATGCCAGATATCTGGACTATTTTCACAAAAAAATAGATTCTGACTTGAAATACGTACTGAAAGCTTCAATACTTTACAAGAAAGAATCATTATGCGTTAAAAAGCTAAAATATTGTAAAAATCAGTACAGAAATTTTTAATAAACTT
>NZ_MRCD01000206.1 GCF_001904745.1 Calothrix sp. HK-06 | reverse complement strand
GTGAGGGTAGCAGTTGAAGTTACAATTGTATCTGTGCTACGGGAAATAATTATTCGTGGCGCCTTGGAAATACCTTGGCAGCAAATTTTATCAGTGTGTAGTTTGTTACTAGTATTAGGAATACTTCTATTAATTCGAGCATGGATGTCACGTCTATATAACAATCAAGATTTGATGCTGCACAAAATTATATACGATGATAATTAACTATTTGCTTTTATAAGGGAACTCATGGCTAAACCCGTAATAATGACGGTTGACGACGACCCAGAAGTTTTACAAGCAATTGCGCGTGACTTAAGACAAGAATATGGAGACCGCTATAGAGTTGTGCGTGCGGAGTCGGGAGCAACAGCGTTAGACGCACTCGAAAAGCTCAAGCTTCGTAACGAAACGGTGGCATTATTCCTTGCCGACCAGCGAATGCCCCAAATGTCAGGTGTAGAATTTTTAGAAAGTGCCTTATCAATATATCCCGGCGCCAAACGCGCGTTACTAACAGCGTATGCTGATACAGATGCAGCTATCCGCGCGATTAACACAACAAGAGTAGATTATTATTTAATGAAACCGTGGAACCCTCCAGAAGAACGGTTGTATCCAGTTTTAAATGATTTACTCGATGATTGGTCAGCTTCGTTTAATCCCCCATTTGAAGGAATACGAGTAATAGGCAACCGTTGGTCACCGCATTCACATTCAGTAAAAGACTTTCTCGCGCGTAACCAAGTACCTTATGAATGGATGGATACTGAGTTATCGCAAGAAGCACAGAAATTAGTCGAATATGCAGAATGCGACCATTTGCAATTACCTTTAGTACTTTTCCCTGATGGTACAAGTACTCTACAACCAACTAATACCCAAATTGCCGAGAAAATAGGCTTACAAACCCAAGCTGGAAAACCCTTTTATGATTTAGTGATTGTAGGTGGTGGACCTGCGGGTTTAGCTGCTGCTGTCTATGGTGCATCTGAAGGGTTGCGTACAGTCATGCTAGAACGCGAGGCGCCTGGAGGACAAGCTGGTACAAGTTCACGTATCGAAAATTACCTAGGTTTTCCAGTGGGATTAAGCGGTGGAGACTTAGCGCGTCGTGCCGTAACTCAAGCAAGACGGTTTGGTGTCGAAATTATCACACCTCAAGAAGCTACAGGAATTCGCGTAGAAAACCCATATAGATTTATACAATTAGCAGATGGTAGTGAGATTAGTTGTCATGCATTGATATTAGCATTGGGTGTATCATGGCGCCGTTTAGATATACCAGGTGTAGAACGGTTAACAGGTGCAGGTGTTTATTACGGCGCCGCGCAAACCGAAGCATTATCATGTCAGGGAGAAGACGTATATATAATAGGAGGCGCCAACTCTGCTGGACAAGCAGCGATGTACTTTTCTAGATATGCAGCCAAAGTCACCATGTTAGTGCGTGGAGACTCGTTGACTAAAAGCATGTCACAGTATTTAATAGAGCAAATAGCGTCAACACCCAATATAGAAGTTAAAGTCCACACCAGCGTCATCGAAGCAAAAGGTGAAACTTCTTTAGAAGCTATCACGCTGCAAAACGTATTAACCCAAGAGACCCAAACAGTACCCGCAAACTCACTGTTCATATTCATAGGCGCTCAACCAGCAACTACATGGTTAGATGGAATAGTCGAACGTGACGAACGCGGTTTTATATTAACAGGCCCCGACTTGAAACGTGGCGAAAGGCGCCTTTCTGGATGGAACTTAGAACGCGACCCATACTTACTAGAAACAAACGTCCCAGGAGTATTTGCAGTTGGAGACGTGCGTCATAACTCAGTTAAACGTGTAGCATCAGGAGTAGGAGAAGGTTCTATATGTGTCCAATTTGTTCATCAATATCTAAGTAAAGTTTTGTAGTATCTTGTGGAACAGGCATCCCTGCCTGTTACATATTCAGAGCAATATTATCTAAAGGGCAATATTATATTCAAGGATTAAAATGCTTATTAATCTCACAAAATCTTAATAAATCCGGTTTTTGGTAATCATTATGTTGCACGACCCAAACGAAAACGCTTTATTTCCCAAGTTACCCGAAGAAGCATTACAGAAAATGTTAACAGTCGGCGCCCAAATTCATTTTAATGCTGGTGATACTGTATTTACAGAGGGGCAAGCAGATTATAAATTTTGTATTGTATTAGATGGAAAAATTGAAATAACAAAGCAACTTGGTGGAGAGAGAAAATTACTTGCAGTTCACCGTCGTGGTGAGTTTTTGGGTGAGGTATCAATGATAACTGGTCAAGGTGCAACAGCTAGCGCACGTGCATTAACAAATGTCACCATTTTAGAAATAGATAGCGAAACTTTTAAACGTATCATTGCTGAATGTTCACCAGTTGCAGATGTAATTTTGACTGCGATGGTAGGACGTAGCAAAGATGTGGAAGTGCAAATGCGTCATTCTGAAAAACTTGCAGCACTTGGAAAACTTTCCGCAGGTTTAGCACACGAATTAAATAATCCCGCAGCAGCAGCACAACGTGCATCATCTAACTTACGTGAAATTTCAAAGACTTTACAATCTTTAACATGTGAGCTTTATTCGTTATCGCAAGACCAATTAAAATTTGTTTGTGACTTTGAACTTCAAGCAACCTCTACTATAAAACTCGACCCTTTAGACCAAAGTGATAAAGAAGACGCTGTAACCGACTGGTTGGAAGACCATGATATTAAAAATAGTTGGAAAATGGCGCCAACATTTGTGAATACAGGTATAGATACAGATAAACTAGATAATCTTGCAGACCAAATACCAGAAGATAAACTTGAAATAGTTTTACATTGGTTAGAAGCAAAACTTGCCCAAACTTGTTTATTAAACCAAATTGAACAAAGCACTGCACGCATTTCAGAAATAGTTCAAGCAGTTAAAGGCTATTCTTACATGGACTCGGCGCCGTTGCAAGAAATAGACGTACATCAAGGAATAGAAAACACTTTAATTATATTTGGGCACAAACTCAAAAAAGGAATAGCAGTCAAACGAGAATATGATTTAACATTACCGCGTATCCAAGCTTACGGCAGCGAACTCAATCAAGTTTGGACTAATTTAATAGATAATGCTATAGATGCCATGAAAGGCAAAGGACAATTAACAATTCGTACAAAATCAGATAATACTTGTATATTAGTTGAAATTACAGATACCGGAACAGGAATACTAGAAGCTATACAACCGCGCATCTTTGAGCCATTTTTCACTACCAAAGAAGTAGGCGCCGGAACTGGGTTAGGGTTAGATATTACCTACCGTATTATAGTGAAGAAGCATCACGGTGATATTCACGTTCAATCAAAACCTGGAAATACAAGTTTTCGGGTTTATTTGCCAATTAACCCAAGTGAGAAAATTAAATGTGAAAGATAATTTGCAACGGATATAACGGATAAAACACTCGTTTTGCTTTCTTCTCTGTGCCCTCAGTGTCTCCGTGGTAAAAATATTTACCATCTGTTTTCAACCCATCAACCATCCGTTACATCCGTTTAATCCGTTGCCAATGTTCCTATCCCAAAGGTTGCTCGGCGCCATTATTAAGCAATAATCTTAATACAGACAAAGCTAGAATAATCAAAAACAATACCAAACCAATAGTACAAGCATAGCTAATCTCTAAATTAGTAAAAGCCTGCTCGTACAAATAATAAACAATAGTTTTGGAACTATTGCGTGGCCCACCTTGGGTCATAATAAATACTTCTTCAAACACCTTTGTTGCAGAAATTGCGGAAATTACAGCAACTAAAGCTAAGTAAGGACGCATTAAAGGTAAAGTAATATCCCAATGTTTACGTACACCGTCCGAACCATCTATTGAAGCAGCTTCGTAGACATCAGCAGGAATTGATTGTAACCCAGCTAGATAAATAACCATGTAATAACCCAAACCTTTCCACACGGTTACAGCCATTACACTAAAAAGGGCAAATCTTGGACTAGTTAACCAGGGAATACCTTCTTTGATAATACCCAAACCCTGAAGAAACTGATTAATCAAACCTCTTTCTTCGTACAACCAGTTCCATGCAATACCTGCAACCACCATTGAAATTACAACTGGTGCATAATATGCTGCCCGAAACCAAGTAATACCGCGTAGTTTCTGATTAACTAAAATTGCGAGAGCCAAAGGCGCCGTAACTAGAATTGGCACTACTACAATTAGATATAGTATAGTATTGCCCAAAGTTTTCCAAAATGTAGAATCATTAGACAAACGAACAAAATTCGCCAAACCCACCCATGTTTGCGACCCGCCAAAGTCTTGAATTTGCGTAAAAGTCAAATAAAATGCTTGAAGTGCAGGTATAAATACTGTTAAGCCTAAAATTATTAAAGCAGGTAGTAAAAATAAATAAGGCGTTAGTAGTTGCTGAACACGAAGTTCATTTTTGGTTATATATTTAAACATAAGCTGGGTAATTAAGCATAAGTTTTAATTTGTAAATCTACCTCTTGATAGTAGTATTTTAGTTCTGTTGGTAGATGATTAAGAAAGTTTAACTTTTGCATTATATAAAAGCAAACTAATACTACACCAAAGTTCCAGGTAGAAGCATGATAGTTAACCTACATGAACAAGGATGGGAGGTAATATACCATCGTGCCCATGCATTACTCGCTGCCCAAATAGCCGGACATTGGCATCCAGAAATGCGTCCGCAACGTTGGTTAGAAACTATTGCCGCAATTTCTCACCACGACGACTTAGAAAAAGAGTGGGAAGGAGACCATCTTACACCAGCAGGCGCCCCGCGCGATTTTACTTTAGAAAAAGGTGTTGATTTAGAAGGTGTACGGAAACTAACTACTAACGCGCGGTATCGTGGACGCTGGGTAGCAATGCTCATTTCAATGCACATGAGCTTTTTAACAGAAGGTTTGCGCGGTGAGTCAAAAGAGATAGATGAATTTTTAAACGAACAGCTAAAAAATCAAGAGCAGTGGCGTAAAGAGTTAGATATTAGCAAAGACGAAGCAGCCAAAGCTTATGCATTTTTTCAATGGTGCGACAGAATATCACTAATTCTTTGTAATCACGAAATTCCAGAAGGCGCCAGTAGTGTAGAAAATGCAAATGACTTCCGCGCGCTAGAAATAGCCAAAGATGCAGACGGACAACGCTATGATATCCATCAACGCAGCGACGGTAACATTACAGTAACACCTTGGGCATTCAAAGAAGATAAATTTACAGTTAGAGTCGAAGCATCCTATCTAGACCAACTACAATTTAAGGATAACGACGAACTTGCTTCCGCACTGCAAAAGGCGCCTATCAAAACCCTAGAATGGACATTCGCCAAATAAACCCCAGAAACCTGGTTTCTTCCACACTAAACACAACAATTTTCAGCGTTACCAAAAGAAACCGGGTTTCTCACGCTTGTACGATAACCCTCAATAACGTAGGTTGGGTAAGCAACGCGCAACCCAACATACAACAATATCATCTCAACAAATAATAATTAAACCATTACCAAATTTTTTCTACAGGATAATTACCAATAGCCTCATCTACACTTAGTATAGGCATTTTTTCAAAAATAGCTTGAGCGATTATAATACGGTCAAAGGGGTCACGATGATGATTGGGTAAGTCTTTTAATGCATAAACATGACTTAACTCAATTGGTAAAATTTGCATATCATTAACTTCTTGTTGACTAGCTATTAACTCCGGAACTGATACAGGTAAATCAAGCTTACTAAGCTGAACCTTAATTTGTATTTCCCAAACGCTAGCAATGCTCAGTACCCAAAAATTATTATCATCTGTTAATAAATTACTAACTTTCTCTGAAAGAAGTTCTGGATTTACAGCTAACCAAATCAGAACATGTGTGTCTAATAACAATCTCATATTACACCTTCACCTAACCAAAACTCATCCGGTAAAGGGTTATTAAAATCATCGCTCATCCGATACTTTCCCCGATTTAAACCTAAAACTCGTTTTTTTCGTGTTTGTTCAGGTTGGGCATACTTTTGTGTTAAAAATTCAACAAAATCTAACACTTGCTGTTTCTGTTCAGGTGGTAGTGTTTGTAACTTAGTAATTACTTCTGATGTCGTATCAAGAACTTGAGGAGTCATCTTAATCCCTTTTGAATATATACTTTTGTATACTTATCCACATATTGCAGTACACCTATAAAATTAGGTTGTAGGCATTCGTGGTATTTTTATATTATACCCTCACCTAACCAAAATTCATCCGGTAGCGGGTCATTAAAATCATCGCTCATCTAAATCTGACCTTTATTTAAGTCTGGTACTCGTTGTTGCGGTACTTCTTGATAACAAGTATATTTATTTGCTAAAAACTCAACAAAATCTAACACTTGCTGTTGCTGTTGTGGCACCAAAGTTTTTAGCTTGTAAGTTTATATTACCCATAATATAAGTAAAGGCGCCTTTCTCTTAAAAGCTTTCAAAAAGGCGCGTTTTATATTGGAACTAGGTGAACTTCTGTGTAACCCAGGATTTTTATGAAAGTTGAGTCCATCAGTATTAGTAACTTTAAACGCTTTGAGAATTTGGAGGTGTCGTTCCAAAACCAAACCATTAATACCATTAGTAAGAGGTTTTTAGTGTTAGGCGATAATGGTACAGGTAAGACAACCTTGCTACAAGCTATTGCGCTTCCCTTAGCGCTGGCAACAAAACAAATTCAACGAGTTACAGATTTTGATTGGTTAGGAGTAAAATGCTAGACTTTCAGAGTGAAGAACAAGTTTACCTTCCTCTGTAAGTTTGGAAATTCTACAAAATTATACAGATTAGGGTGTTCCAAACCATCTTGCACAAAATTACACGAATCTTGGCTTAACCCCTTATAGATGCATTTGTGGCAATTATCGTGAAAAACCAGCTTCGCTAAAGTTTTATATTCATGATTACCATACAAACGCTCTAGCTGAAACGTGCGTTGATGCAGGTCTTAAAGTTTTATTTAAAATTAGTCCTCTTCAGAGGACTTAACTCACATCTTGCAGCATTCTCAATAAGCTTAAAGAAACCGGGTTTCTGTACGAAAAATCAACG
>NZ_MRCD01000205.1 GCF_001904745.1 Calothrix sp. HK-06 | reverse complement strand
TTGTTAAAAATAAAAAAGCTTTGTTTTTTGTTGGCTATTCGAGTGATTTTCCTACTCAAGAATATCAAAGATATTTCAGTGCAGGTAAAGGATGGACTGCGAGTTACGAGTCTGGATGTAGCATAGTTGGCGAACAAAAAGGTTTGCTTTTACATGATTGTGCAACCGCTGCGGGTTCATCAGGTGGACCAATTATTGCAGCAATTGGTGGTCAGCCTTACATCGTGGCATTAAATAATGCAGAAGCTAAAAATCTCCGTACTGGGCAAGACATCATTAATTATGCTGTTAAAATTTCTACAATTGAAAAAAGTTTAAATCCGAATTAAAGCAGCAGGCATAACTGAGGGAAGGCGCCAACAACTTTATCGGCGCCGACAGATTGACCGATGCCGACACTAACGTGAATATAGTTACGCAAATCTAAACTAGTTACGTTAACATCACCACAAGCTATCTATATCTTCAAAAGAATCCAGATAAAGTGCAAGCACTAAGACAAGCGATGCTGACAACAATGAAAACTGAACCAAATCCCATTGACTGGACTGCTTTTACTTTAATTGGTGAGGCACAATAATCCAATACCAACCCATTCGCAGGACAGCCAGCTTGACTAACAGTTATGCTAGCCAATACCAAGCGGCGCTGTTTAACCAAGCATCTATACCGCTATCTATACGAGCGTGTAGCCAGCTCGACTGATACTCGATAGTTTGACCCCTCACCCCCCAAAAACAGGCGCCATTACTGACACCGAAGCTAGTACTAATGTTGATACCAAAGCCAGTACCAATCCTCCACACTGCGATACTTAGGCAGCTTGGCTCAATAGTTAATGTTAGTACCGATGTTGAAACTACAATTGGCGCCAATGGTAACACCGACACTAACACCGATACCAACACTGGTCGCTCTACCGAAGTGGCGCCAACAGTAACACTGCTACTCGGTACCGATATTGAACCAACGACTGGCGCCACTCCCACCACCTCAAAACAGGCGCCACAAATTCACATGGGATAAAAAGCGCTTTTTCCACTCCATTAGACATGGGTATTGTTGGCGCCAGTCCACCACCCGGCGACATCCGTACAAAAATTGGTAGTCACTATAAAATGATACGCATTTTATAGCATCTCAGTGGTAGTCAGCACTTTTTTGCCTCTACAACGCACGATTCCCCATAAATGAGGCATTTGCCCATCGGATGATTTTTGACCGCGTTACAGCATAATTTTAGGGGTATTTTTAACAGGCTGTCGGTAGCCACTGTCGGCATTGTTCTTAATTGGAGAATTTCTTTTGTTTAATATGATTTCTTATATATATATATAGGTGGTGACTACCTACTAACACGTACATTACGTGTGCTTGGTAATTTGGCATTTTTATTGTAGGTGGCTCGATGCGGCGCCAGTACCTCGACCACTGCTAACAGCTTGACCACTGCCAACACTTTGACCGAGTTTGCGAAAGCTTTGAGATGTTGTGTCAGCTTTGAGAAACTATTTCAACTAAAAGTCCTTAAGCTTACATTAAAACTATTGAGTCATGAGAAGTACAAACATATGTTTTTATCCAAATTCCAAAACTTTTGTAATTCACAATTATGCTTTACTGTCAACTAAGTATATGACAATAAAAAATTGGACGCTTGAAATATAAGGTTGTTATCAAAAATGAAACGAAAACGGAGTAAATTGGAATTAACAGTAAAATAAAAATGAAAATCAGGTATATAATTCAGAAAAGGCGAAATAATCAATATAAAAGATATATTTTGCTTTTTACTATTTCAAATCGAGAAGAATTGCTGAAATTAGCCAATGCAACATTTCCATTGGTCAACACACTACCTAAAATCGCCACACAAAAGGTAGATATAATCTTGCTTTTCATTTTTTTAGTTATGAATGCTCTTGTATGATTTTAATCATTAATAAATTAATTGTCAATTTAGTATCAAAAGCATAATTATGAATTCCGGATGTTTTTTTTCGTAATGAAGAGATATATTTCTAATTAATATTAGAATATTGATTTTTAAATCAAATTTATTATTAGTATTTTGGCAATTGCATTCAGGATGAAGCACTAGTCATGCTTTCAATGCATAAATTAGTTATTAAAATAGGTTATCTCCATTATATGTAGACGAATAATGGAGATAACTTTCAAGCACCGCGTCGTAGCGGGTAACACAATCACGTTTGTGTTTAATCAATATTGATTTATATAATGTTTACCAACCGCTTTGCATGTAGGTTTGTATATTTTGAATCGCTTTAATGGCGTAAGGGTTGTTGGGACGTTCACTTAGTGCCTGGTTAAACCAGTGCAATGCTAAATCGTAGATTTTTGACTCTGCTGCGGAATATCCCATTTTCATATAGGTTTCAAACATATCGACGTTACCTCCAGCACTATAGGTAGTTGAATATGTCGGTGTTGCAGCAGCGTATTTTTTTACGTTTTGAATTGCTTTTCTAGCATAGGGGTCGTTTGGCTTTTCTTGCAGTGCTTGCTCAAACCAATGCAACGCTAAGTCGTAATTCTTTGCAGCGGCGGCATCGTATCCCCAATTCATATATGTTCCAAACGAACTATATTCAGTTGATAACCCATTGCCACTATAGCCAGAACCGTAACCAGAGCCATAACTCGACCCACCGCCTGGTGCAGAACGAGTGTACGGGCTTACATAAGTACCGTTCGACCGATAATACCCACGAACTGATACCCGTCCTCCACGACCACCACCACGACCACCGCCACCTCGTGCCCAAGCATCATCTGTTGTTAGGCATAGTATCCCTGATAAAAGTACGGCAGTAGCTGATAATGTAGCCGCAATGCGTCTTATTTTTGACATCTTATTTGAAAAGTTTAAACTAAAATTTGTTTTATTTACCCTTTTATATTGTATTAATACAAACAAATGCAGTAGTAATAATACTGTTGTTTAAGTAAATATTTAGCGAAGTTATAAAAGTAGTTCTAGCGCTTGGTAACATTTCGCTTTGGCGCCGGGAAGCACGAAACTTTCCTGACTTGCTTGGGAATACTAAGCATGTATCAGGGTTATTGGATATAAACATATGCTGGTAAAAAATCAATTGTTTACTATTGGGTTAATATTAGGATTACAAATTCCTTTATCTGTAACGGCACAAACAAATGCTGCTACAATTGTTAATGTTGGTGATAGTGACACAGTGCGTGTCCGTCAAGGTGGTCGAATAATTACCATAAGAATGGGTTGTATAGATGCACCAGAAATGGCACAAAAACCGCATGGGGATAATTCTGCACAAAGGCTTAAACAATTATTACCTACTGGTAAAGTAGTTAATTTAAGAGCTATCCAAAAGGATAAGTATAATCGCACTGTTGGCGAAATATTTATTGGAGATAAATCGATAAACTTACAAATGGTACAAGAAGGCCATGCAGTAGTTTATCGTCAGTATTTAAGTAATTGTGCTTCTATTCAAAAGCAATATGTAGCCGCTGAAGCAAACGCGAAACGTCAAAAGCTAGCATTTTGGAATCAATCAAAACCCGTGATGCCGTGGGATTTCCGCAAAGGTTGTGGCGCCACTCAACAATCTCGACAACCTACACAATCTCAACAAACACAAAATAATTGTGACCCATCTTATCCAGATTTCTGTATTCCCAAAAATTTGCCCGACTTAAACTGCCCAGATGTTGCATACAAAAATTTTCGAGTAGTTGGGAATGACCCCCACGGGTTTGACCGTGACGGCGATGGCATCGGTTGCGAACGGTAATAAAATTTGTTTATCATGCGCTTCTTGAATAGAAGAGCGCAGTAATTAAGCTGATGTAGGAATATCTTAATTTAGTTGGCTTCCGTTTGTGTTGCTTCAGTGTCCATTTCGAGTTTTGCCTTTTTCGTATTTCACACTAATTCGCCCTTGCTGAACATAGCGTTCAAGCGCTCGAACGCTAACCTCTAGGAAATCAGCCGCTTGCTGCTTATTCATAATTCAATCTCGCCAAATATCGAATCTCGTCAAATACTATCAAATCATTGGCGCATTTTGGCATACCTCCTAAGAAACCGGGCTTCTTTACGAAAAACTAAGGGTTTCTAGCAAAATATTTCTCAAGAAGCCCGGTTTCTCGGACTGGTGCAAGATGTGAGCCTCCGACTGGCGCCTTAGCTCCAGTAACATATGAAACTAGCACATTGATTGAAACCCTTACTGTATATAGATTTTTTGAATGTGCAAGTTAGGAGGTACTAAATATCCTTTACGAACTACGCGCTAAAACCTGCAAGCGGCGCCTTCCTCATAGCTCTACGTTTCGAGTATGGTACAGAAGCTATCTAGTTATGCTTAATAATTTTTTATAACCAGTTATCTTGACACTGAAAAACTAGTTATATTATTTGACTAGTTAAAATAACAGAATAACTAGATTATGTCAAAAGGACTACAGGAGCAAATCGATAAGCTGTTCGATGCAACCAAGGAAATGTATACCTTTGAGGAGATTAAGCCACATTGTGAGCAGTTTAAGAAGTTGGCGCTGATTTGTGGGGTATCAGATTTTACTAATGACACAAAATTGGATAGTAATTAGTTACGTAATAACAAACAAGATATAAATAATAAATGGTTACATTATGAATCACAATTACAGAATTACTTAACCAGTAAAGATAATGTCTCAAAAATATAATAACTGGTTACGCAAATTCAGCGTAGTAAATTACGGTACAAATGTAGTCAACCCAAGTCATTAAGTAACTGGGCAATCGGCAAGTGCCACTTCTCCCCACCCCCAACCCAGTGGCACCTCAATCTGTCAATCCTAATCGACCACCCCTCAATCTTAGCGGTACGCTCATAATAGGGATTTTAGCAATCAATATAACAACTTCATATTTAATCCAAGATTATTACTGATGTAAAAAATTATTTCGCTCAGTGAAGCTAGAGAAATCGTTATTAGGGTAACAGTCATGAAAAAGCTTATCTCTAGTGTCGTCGGATGCTTGGCTGCATTTATTCCTATATCTGCATTTGCAGCAACTATTATTGTTGCTTCGGATTGTACATTTCTAGGTGTGGTAAATAACAATGCTTATAATTTGGGGCTTTATCGACACAAGTAAACTTTACAATTATATACGTAGTTTTTCTGTGTTATTTATAACTTTTAATTAAGTAAAATTAGTTTATCTACCTTTGGATAAAAAGATGCTTAAAAAATTTGTATTTACTGCCACTGCTTTGCTTGTTATGTCTTTGCCTGCGGTTGCGAAAGATTTTAACTTTGTCAAAATTGCCGAGGACGCTGATGGCAATCCTGTGATGATAGATACTAAATCTTTTAAGGGTAACAAGTTTTCTCTGTATCAGAGCAAGGGTGGGCAATTAATCCAGATGCAGTTTGATGCTTCCTGCCCAGAAGCGCGTGTTTGGCTACGGCGAATCACTTTGTATTCCAGTTCTGGTAGAAAAATTGCAGAAGATAAGCAATTAACGCCAATGTCGCCACAACGTGACACACCGTCCGGTGCCGGACTTGTTTACTTCTGTCGCTCATTTAGAGTGCCAGGGTATTAATTATGAAACGAATTACCCCTCTTCTGTCACTCTCCAGGTATAATTAACCCCAGGTTATTCTGTGTAACCTTGAATTATAGTTGTAAAATTTAACAAGCTTCTGAGTAATTTAGCAAATTCTTTGCAAATCCTGCTGACATATTGCAATATTTTTTACTGTGTAACAATGGACTCTAAAAGCAATACTTATAATTTTCTAAGCTCTTTCCTGTATAACGATTTGAGCCGAATAGCTGGGTTCACCAAATAATTCTCAGAGTCTCCCCACTCCCCACCCTCTAAAGACAGGCACCTTAAATTTAGTGCCTGTCTCTACCTCGAATACAAAGTATGGCTATCTAGCTATCCCTTGTATTCAAGGTAGAGATTAATTAAGCGATTTGGGGATAGCCTTTACTTGAGAAACTAGCTTGGACAAATCTCGTGAAAGATTCTCATTGCCAGTAGGGAGGCGCATTTGCTCAACAAGCGTCTGCGCTTCAGAAAGAAGCGCTTCAAGTCTTTCGAGTCTTTGTAAGCTAATGTCACGAGAGACAATAATCTCATCGCTGCGGAAATCTGGCATAAATCTGTTGTTAATTTGACACAGTAAGCGTAACAGCTTGCTTAATTTTAGTGTCAATACCTGTGCCAGATTTGATACTGGCTGGCTAATTATCACGGTGCCATTCCGGTAAATCACCTATTCGCACTTAAAAATCTTACACAGTTTCTCAAGTGTCTCATATGGATGCTTTTATTTGTTTGATACTTAGTACTAGTACTTTGTTGCGCCACTCCCACCACTCCACCTTTCTATTCACCGTACAAGTTTGGTAGCCAACTATAAAATGATACGCATTTTTTGTTATCTCAGTGGTAGTCAACCCCTAGCATCTCCTACGACGCACAATACCCCACAAATGATACTTTCAACCCAACCGATGATTATCAACCGCGTTGTAGCCAATTGTGGCGGCAGTTTTAAACCACCAATCGGTAGCCAGCATCGGCATTGCTTTTAATTGGGAAATTTATTTTCTGTATTTGTTTATTTTTCTAATTAATTAATATATATAGGTGGTGGCTACCTACTAACACATACATTAAGTATACGTAACAATTGCATTTTTATTTTCATTGTAGGTGGTTCGATGCGGCGCCAACACTTCGACCACTGTTAACAGCTTGACCACTGCCAACACTTTGACCGAGTTTGCGAAAGCTTTGAGATGTTGTGTAAGCTTCGAGAAACTATTCCAGCTAGAATCCTTAAGCTTGCATCAAGACTATTGAGTCATGAGAAGTACAAATATATCTTTTTATCCAAAGTCTAAAACTTTCAAGAACCCTTAATAATATCGGTAATGTTTACGACTCACTAGGAGACAAGCAACAAGCGCTCAAATTTTATAATCAATCTGTTCCTTTAACAATAGAAGTAAAGGACAAAGCAGGACAAGCCGCTATCCTTAATAATATCGGTAGAGTTTACGACTCACTCGGAGACAAGCAACAAGCGCTCAAATTTTATAATCAATCTGTTCCTTTAACAATAGAAGTAGGGGACAAAGCAACGCAAGCTGGTATCCTTTGGAA
>NZ_MRCD01000204.1 GCF_001904745.1 Calothrix sp. HK-06 | reverse complement strand
CGTACAGAAGCCCGGTTTCTTTAAGCTTATTGAGAATGCTGCAAGATGTGAGTTACCCAAATGTCGCGGTCTTCACGTTTCCATGCCAATTGATTGTTTAGTGGTTCGCAAGGACTATAACGATATACAACATTGTCAATCCGGCACCTCATGGGGATTAAATAGCTGACTGCCTGACAGAAGTCTGAAAAACCATAACGGTGTAGGAATACAGGAGTAATAAATGCTCGTTAAACTATAAAAATAGAACTAATATTATTGATGAGTTGGGCAGCAGATTGCGAGGAAACAACGGCTAATAAATCTCGACCTTGAAATATTTGGGCGCCAAGTGTACCATCGAGAATTTTTAGATCACTCAAAGTATTAACTCTAAATGTGGAACCTAATTGAAAATTGTTGATGGTATCGTAACCATCACCTGTTTCAAGTTTGATTTGTGCATTTCCTTGCCCTAACCAAACTGTGTCAAATCCAGCGCCGCTGTCAATTATATCGTTACCACCATTACCGTAGATGATATCATTCCCGGTGCCTCCTTTGATTTTGTCTAATCCAGCGCCACCATAAATTAGGTCATCACCAGAACCACCATCAAGTAAGTCTTGACCACCATTGCCATAGATGATGTCGTTTCCGGCGCCACCAAGAATGTACTCGTTGCTATTAGAACCAAAAATGGTGTCATTACCATCGCCACCGTTGAGAGTGTCGGAACCTCCATTGCCGTAAATAGTGTCATTCCCACCAGAAGCAGTAATCACTTCGGCTTTTGCAGTGCCGTAGAAAGTTTGATTAATAATAGAGTTTGGGTTAACACTTTGAGCTTCTAATCGAACATCATCAAAACTAATTTCCACACCTGAACTTTGTAGAATGTTGATTAGTCTAATTCCTAATTTTTGACCCAAGTAAGGGTTTTCAGACGTAGCGGTGAATGTTACTGTTGAGGTCTCAAAGGTTCCATCATTAATAATGATACTATTATTATCAGCACTTAGAACTGTATCGCCTGCTAATAATTCTACTCTGTAGCCTGGTGAGCCAGTTAAATCAAAACTAAGGAATTTACTCTTTGCGCTACCAACATCAACGGTCAATGTATATTTTGTATTTGCAACTAAAACGCTATCAAGAGTTTGAGCTAGACCAGCAATGCCGCTTCCCGGAGCTTGAATAAGAGAAACATTTCCTACATTCTCACCTTCTGGAGCTTCATTGAAATAAAAGTAAGACGAAGGATTAAAGGCATCAATATTTGAAGTAATAGTTGATTCGTTAATCTGCGAATTGGCAGGAAAAAGACCATCTGGATTGTATGCGACCCATCCAATTGGTGGTTGCAAAGTAAAGCCACCATCAGGTAAAATAGGGTCTTCAAATCCTGGATTTTGGATAGGAACGATATAGCTGTTTACATTTGACATATTTATTTTTCCTAAAAAAGCGAGCAACGCAATACATGCCAATAAAAATTTTTATATTGGCTTTTTGTTTAAGTATTAACTTTTACTAATTTAAATTAACTTACTTAAATATATATAAAAATAAGATAAAGATAATATAAAGATTAAATAAATTTCCGGTGTATAGCTTTCCAGGTATGGAAACGACAGCTTTTTGCAAAAAGTAAAGGATAAATTAAGAGAGGCGCAATACTTTTAGCACCAATTTGACTTCTATTTTCAAAGGCTAATATTGTAGCTATAGCGTGCAAATAATTGTAGAGACGTTGTATATAACGTTTTTCATAAATATTGATACGTCTCTACGCGGTTATGATGTTTTACGAGTTAAATCGTTGGACATTGAAAGCATCAATATTGCTTTGGCTGTTTTTGCCAAGAATTACTTCAGCAACCACCTTACCAATATAAGGGCCAGCAGCTAGACCTGCATTACCCAGTCCGGTGGCAAGGTATAAGTTGTCAATATTAGGCGCGGTTCCCAAAATCGGTAATTGATCTTGGGCTATAGGACGTAAGCCAACTCGAATTTCTCGTAGTGATGCGTCTTTTAGCCCAGGTGTCACCCGCAAAGCTTCGCCTAGTACTTCGTGAACTCCTGTTACAGTGGTGTGTATATCAAATCCTACACTCTCTCTACTGGCGCCTACAACAAGACGATTATCAGGCCAAGACATCATATAGCGGTCACTAACCGTACTGATAATTGGTTTGTTGGTTGTGTTTATATTCGTGACATTTAAATGAATGATTTGCCCCCGCAGTGGCTCTATCGGAATTTTTAGTCCCAATTGTTTCTCAAATTCAATAGACCACGCACCTCCAGCGATTGCTACCTTCTGTGCCAAAAAAGTATTACCATTAGCTACTACACCCTTTACCACTTGGTTTTGTATAATCAATTGCTCAACTCCAACTGGTTTAACAGTTAAATCATGTTGTTCTGCTGCTTCATAGAGCGCTTGAGCTATTAGCCTCCCATCCACTTGTGCAGCCCGACTTACGTAAATAGCTCCTTTTGTTTCGGCTAAAGGTGGAAACATTTGTTGAGCTTCATCATTTGAGAGGAAACGTAGCTCCTTTGTAGTAGATAACGCACGTTTTTCAAACCGTTGGCATATAGTACTTTTTAGTTCTTCAAACTTTTCGAGTTCATCTTCTGTGACAGCCACTACCATTAAACCATTATTAGCAAAAATACTTGAATCAGATTGTTTATCTAATTGTTTCATGAGTATGGGATAATACTCTAACGCTTCGACTGCAAAGTGAAACAGAGAGTCATTGCCAAAGCCAATGGCATTTGAGGCTGTAAAAGGGGAAACTATTCCTGCTCCAGCTTGTGTTGCCCAACCCTGATCTTGTCGGTCAAATAACAGAGTTTTAACCCCTTGGCTAACGAGATGGTATGCCAATGATGCACCAGCTATCCCACCACCTATAATGATAACATCATACACTGTATTCATATGCTTAAGAAAAGAAGTTACTAAGATTATTTTGACACTGACCTTCAAGTAATGGATGGGCATCAGTACAGTTTATTTATATACTTTTATTCTATTTAGATAAAAAAATATTTTGTGACTATAGCACTTTTAAATTATTTGCAAATTTATAATTTGATATTTTTTTTAATCTTGCATTGCTAACAATTTAACATCTATCAATAGTAATAAATAATAGTAGACAAAACTTATACTTTAGGCAGTCGCTCCCCAGCAACAATTGATTACGAAAACCTCTCTCACTATCAATACTGCTCGGTTAAGGAAGAATGAAGGGTGAAACAAAGAGAATTTTGTTCCAGTGTATAAAATGAGAACAAACTAAGTTTATATAAACGCATAAAAATCCACGCGCGTGGTCAAAAAGGAACTTACTGGTACTATAAATTACACGCTACAACTCCTGTTTTCCCAACAACTCAACCCAACAAGTTAACTAAATACAAACATCTAGGCAAGGCTGGAGCTCAAGCTCATGTTGAGGCTGTAATTTCTGTGGCGAGAAGAATCCAAATCGATTATTTGCAATCGTGTATTGATTCACTTAGACAAAACTGGGTGGACTTATATGACAGCCTCAAAGAGAAAAAATGAACTACTCGTTCTCGTTATTTAAACGCGAACTAAATTTCCCTTGTTTTACCCCCTCTTCCCTTAACCGAGCAGTATTGAGGCTGGCTTTGGCTAGGCTTTTTGCCTTCAGTAGGCGTTTGGATATTGTTTTTACCCTTTTCTTGTATTACCCCTTCTGCTAGAAGAGCAAATGTCTTATTAACAACTGGTTCGACTTTATTATTCTCATTAATCAGGCGAACCAATGGTATTGAACGTGCGTAAACAACAGATTGAAGTCCAGTAAAGCTAATTGTCGCTCCTAAAATAAAGATTACTGGATAAGCCTAATTATTTAAAGATTTCATACGTCACCTCTTGAGGTCTAGAAGACCTAACGGCAGTTTTTTACAGGGACAAATGTCCTTGGTATATGGGTCACACATTAATAATGAATGTTGTTTCGGATAAGTTTATATAACTTTACAATTATCCGACACTGTTAACCTGAATTATTGATAGACATTAGTATTGCTACAATTCATGTAGGCGCCTTATAGAAGAATCGCGAACCAGTTAGGGAGAAATAGCAGTTCACTCCTTGCAACAAGCCCCTGCTATTGAGAACGAGCCTCGTAGATGCCGCTAATTGCACGTTTGAGAAATGAACTCCGAATGCACGCGCATAAGGAGATAGAAAAATAGTGAGGTTACTGCTCAATCTGAAGGGCGTATATATACCTAGCAGCTCTATATTTTTGAACGAGCGAAGCCAATCGGCACCCATAAGGTAAGCAAAATGGAACCTTTAATACTTTAAATGTTTGATCTTAATATATTGGAGCTATACATTATTTTAGGTATTGATTCTTAGTGGAGGTAGTTATGTTGAATTTTCTACCTCTACTTTTTTATTGCCATTGAAGCTATATAGCAGAAGGTAGAAAACAGCAAGGCTTTTAGTAGCTTTGAAGAAAACATGTTTTTACCTCAATAGTATGAAAACTTTTGTAGTGACGAACTATACAATTAAATTTAACTCACCTTTTATTAATGCATTGAGAAGGCAAGAATAAGATGAATAAGGAAACCTCTCTTAATTCTCAGAACCATTACTGTGGTCAAGGTAGAAAAAAAGATTTAATCTTTCGCTCGAAATTAAAAGAATTCTCCGAATTAATTGATGTGATTTGTGCTTTACAAAGATACGGAAACATGACTTCGGAAGAAGCAGATGAAGAAATAAAACTGTTGTGGAAAAGCTTAAGCCGCAGTAAAACTAAATTGAAAGTTCATAAAGATTGTAGAGTCAGGTTAAGTTATATAACTAGTATGAAGATAAAACTAGTCAAGAAAAAGACTATAAATGTTAATTAATAAATAATCAATCAAATACTGCTTTTAGCGTAAATCTCGTATTTTTTTCGATGATTTGGGTGCAGCACCTTACTCCTCAATAACATTCCCATCCTCGTCCCGCTTAACTTTTACTACCTTGACATCAAAACCTTGCCACTCATGCACGGTAAACCCAGCCTCAGCTTTTTCTGGATACCTCAGTGCCGTTTTTTTTGCCAAGCCTCTTCCTCGTTACGTGCCCAAATTAGTGTCTCTGACGTTCTCTAAGGTCATCACGCCCAGCACAGTTATGTTAATACAAAGCATTTCTAGTACAGCGATACTCTCGCATTTGTCAAAGCCAATTATAAACCAGCTCAACATTTTAGCGTTTTTGTGCGTAAGTTGGCAGTGATTGGGTACCGTTATCAGCACCATAATATATTAGGACTTACGCTGCATAAACCTGGTTTCTACGCATTCATTGTCGCAGACAAATCGTCATTTTTATTACATGTTATCAACGAAGAAACCAGCTTTCTAGGTTTTCATGCGTAAGTCCTGTATATGATTCGGCACTAACTAGTGTTATTGGGCACCGAGTATCCAAAGGTTATCTATATAGTAATTTTATAGGTGCCTTGAATGCTTATATTGAAAGCCATGACGAAAGTCATGCGTGATTCATGACTTTAGCTAGGATTATTTTTAATAGATATAAGAGTAAATAATAGTTAGTGGGAAGGCATTAGTTTTTGTACTTGGTTTTGTATAGCCTAAAACCTTGCAATTTGTTTTTGCGAGGTTTTTCTCTTTCTTTGCTCCTTTATGGTGCCTACTCTTCAAGAACTTTCTCATCCTGGTCACGTTTACTCGTGTGTTAATTACTGTAAGGTGCCTAATTATAAATTGCAGTTGACGGCACCTTACAAACTTATTTTTGCAAACATTTAAAATTACAGGCGCCATACACCACCATCAATTACAATCCGCCTTGTTGCGTTTAATAGGCATAGCAAACTTATTACCTTCTTGGGTATTTTCTGTAACCGCTTCTTTTTGCGGCGTCACTTCCCCTTTACGTAATGAAAGAGCTTCTGCTTTCATTTTCTTACTAGCTTTGAGGAACTTCGGCGCCTCTTGTAATGGCATTTGAGCAAGTGACTCAAAGCCAAATGCATTTTTGTAAGGAAGAAACTTAGCTATTATAGAGACAAAGTATGGTTGTCCCTGTTGTTCTTTTGGGGCCTTGGGATTAAATCTGAATGGTGGTACAAGTGCATCTTTCCAAAATAAAGGAATATGACTTGCTTTCATGAACTTAACTCGTTTAGTAACATCTGATTTTTTGATATATTCTAATCTTTGCTCTGTGAAGTTTTTGAAGACAGAAATACAAGGTACTTGGCACACAGGGATAAATTGCCATATACCACTAAGTTTAAATTGAAGGTCTTTTAGTTCTCCATACATTCCTTCATTATTTCCAGAGTCAAATGCTACAAGCTGGAATCCTATTTGATGTGGTTTATCTCTTCCTGGAAAGTGAATTACTTTGGGATAAACTATTAAACGATAATTATTATTCCCAGTATTGACTATATGCTTTCTTAGTGCGTCAAAAGCTACTGAGCCTTTATTATTGGGTATGTAGAATAATGGGTATTTATTACCACTAAGTGTGACGCTGGCAGACCTGGTATCTTCTACAAACTCTACTAAACCTGAAATTATACCCACTGCTGTAAACAATAATTCTGAACCGGGTTTGTTAAAATTTGTTTCTGTGGGTTCACAAGAAGAGGTAATTTCTATATTCTTTTTAGGCTTGATGATTGGTGGTAGCACCCGTTTTTCTTGATTGTCTGCCATAAATTTTTTTTTATTAATTATATAGTAGTAGGGTGCGTAAAAGCCATTACAATCTTTGACTCTTAACAAAAAATTAAACAGCTTTTACGCACCAGCGAACGGCGCCGTCATAAGTCACGCGCGCGTATATAGGGTTAACCAAGCTTAAATAGTCGTCTAATTCTCCATACCCATCTAATTCGTTTTCTTCATCAAGGGTCAATGACGACTCATAACTACGTGTCATTAATGTTTCAATGCGTTCTATTACAGTAGCAGAAGCGCGGATGCAGGGGTACACCTTCGACTAACCTAATGCGAACGGCGCCATCTAAAGGTAAACTCTTCGGTAAGTGTTCTAACTTTATAGCTAGATTAGTTGTCATTAAAGTTAATATTTTATTATTATGGCGCCAGTTTAATTTATTATACTTTACTTGCATTATTGTGCTTCAAGAAGTACCAAGTTGATTGGTTGTAATTTAAGGGATGCCAATTTGACTGACATTAAAATTGACGAACGTACTGTTTTTGTTTCTACCGTCATGCCCAATGGTAGTATTTCAAGCTTTTTTTGGTTAACTTCTGGTTAAGTCTGTGTAAAACGACGGAATCGTCGCATACTTTGTATATCTTTAGGAATATCAAATACCTAAATAGATATAAGACTTAAGGAGGAGCTTCTAAGAAGGTTAGTTTTGTATATTA
>NZ_MRCD01000203.1 GCF_001904745.1 Calothrix sp. HK-06 | reverse complement strand
CATTCTATTCAAAAATTATTAATAATAGGAAAAACCGGAGAGTGACAGAAGAGGGATACAGCGTTTTGCATTTATATGAAGTACACCCCTCCCCGCAACGGGGAGGGGTAGGGGAGAGGTTTATTCTGTACTTCATTTAATTTAAATCTGCTGTAATTGTAAAATTTCTTTGGCTGCTTTGTTACATACTCCAACTTCACCTAAACTTGCACGCATTTGCTCGTAATCTGTTTGAAGAAGCTTTTTACGTTCAGGATTTAATAGTAGTTCCATTGCTGCCTGAACTAGGTTTTGTTTTGTTGCACGTTCTTGAATAAATTCTGGCACTATTTCTTTCATCGCTACTAAGTTAACTGGTGATGCGTAGTCAAAAGTGACTTTTAGTATTTTTGTGCCTACCCAGTAAGTAAAGGGACTGAGACGATATAGTACTACTTGTGGAACTTTCAAAAGTCCCAATTCTAAATTTACTGTACCTGATTTGGTAATTGCTAAGTCTGCCGCAGCAAGTACTTCTTTTTGCTGACCTGATACTATCGTCGCTTTTAGTCCATATTCTTGTATTGCTGTTTCGATTTTATCTTTATAGATATCTAAAGAAAGCGGAATCCAAAAATGTACTTGCTCTAATTTTTCTTGCAATGCTTGGGCAGCTTGAAACATTACAGGTAGTACGTACTTTAATTCTTGCGGACGTGATGCTGGTACTAGTGCAATTGCAGTAATGTTATCTGCTATGTGTAAATTGGCACGTGCTGTTTGTCGAGAAGGAAATTCTTTGACTCTATCTAGTAATGGATGTCCTACCCATGTTACATTTGCTGCGTGTTTTTCAAAATATTTAGCTTCATTCGGAAATATGGCTAAAAGCTTGTCACTAACGTCTATAATTCGTTTAGTATCTTTAGCTGTTAGTGTAGAAACCCAAACTTGAGGGGCAATGTAATATACTATTTTGACGTTTGGTAAATGGCGCCTTACATATTTACCTATTGCTAGATTTGGTCCCATGTAGTCGATAAGTACTACCAAATCTGGTGGATTTTGCTTTAGGTAGGTAATTGCTTGACGTTGAATTTTTAGTGTGGGCAACAGGTAAGGTAAAGCTTCTAATAATCCAAACGATGAAATTTTTTCTGTGTTACCTATTATGGTGGCGCCAGCAGATTTCATTTTTTCTCCGCCTAATGCCGCTATTTCTAGTTTTAATCCAGATAAGGATACTTGATGTAGTAATGCACGAACAAGTAAGGAACCTTGTAAGTCTCCTGATACATCACCAGTACTTATAAATATTCGCATGTTAAATAAAGTTATGAGTTATGAGTTATGAGTTATGAGTTGGGAGTTGGGAGGTATAGATTTAATTAAATTGACATAGTTTAAGCACAAACAAGAGTTAGTTAAAAGTTTGGGATTTAAACCGAAATACTAAATTTACAACTCTTAACTCTTAACTCTTAACTCCGCGCCTCCTAACTCCTAACTCCTAACTTTTTATTCATCGTCTTTAAGTGCAGCTTTGCCTTTACCAGGTATTAATCCACGTCGTCCTGGCATTTGCGATAGCAGTAAGAAGCGACGTAGATGTAGTAAATGCTCGGTGTCTCCTAGCATTTCAATTTCGTCTAAAGCGTCTTTAAATGTTAGCTGTGAGCGATATAAAATACGGAAAGCTTTTTTGAGGTTTTGTAATTCTTCGGGTATGAAACCTGCACGTTTGAGTCCAATCAAGTTCATGGCTCGAACTCTTGCTGGATTTCCTTCGATGGTCATGTATGGTGGTGCGTCTCTGTCGATACGTGCCATTCCTCCCACCATTGCGTGTCTGCCAATATGTACAAATTGATGCACTCCCAATACTCCACTGAGTCTGGCGCGTGATTCAATATATACGTGACCCGCTAGGGCAACCGAGTTAGCAATAATTACAGAGTCTTCAATTACACAATTATGACCTACGTGGACATATGCCATGAGTAGGTTTCTATTACCTACAAGTGTAGCTTCTCCTGCACCTGTCGCGCGGTTGATTGTTACATACTCGCGAATTAGGTTATCGTCGCCGATTTTGACCCAACTCAGTTCGCCGTCGTATTTTAAATCTTGTGGTTCTGTACCTATAACTGCGCCAGGGAATATTTGATTTCGTGCCCCAATTTCTGTGAACCCGTCTAGCACCACGTGGGCGCCGATTACGGTTTCGGGACCTACTTTCACATGCCCTCCAATCACAGCATAGGCACCGACTTGCACTGTAGGGTGAAGTTCCGCATTTGGATGTATTACAGCGGTAGGATGAATGAGCGTCTTCAAGGGTGCATCTCCAGAACAGTAAGCGTGCTGACTATTTGATTAATCCGTAGCCGAAGGTGTCGGTTTACCAACAAGCGTGTGTGTGAGGGCGAAAGTTATCGAAATTTAACAGATTTTACAATATAAGTTGTAAATAACTAATTTTCTGGTATCCTTTTTGGTGAATAAGGGCACGATTTTTAACGTACCCACATTCCTGATTAAAGGCATCAGGTAACGAGTGAAAACATAAGTTCGCCTTCACATGCGAGTTGACCGTCTACTTCGGCACGAGCTTGCATTTTACCGAAACGACGCTGTTTCACCCATAACAGTTCCACAGTCATTACTAACTGGTCTCCTGGTATTACCTGACGGCGAAAACGCACTTTATCTATACCAGCAAATAAGAAAAGTCCACCTTCCAACTCTGGCACTTGTGTCATTACGACACCTCCCACTTGTGCCATAGCTTCAACTATTAACACTCCTGGCATTATTGGGCGCCCAGGAAAATGTCCTTGAAACTGTGGCTCGTTAACAGTAACATTTTTAACACCAACGGCACTTTTACCTGGTACAAAATCAATGATTTTATCTACTAAGGCAAAAGGGTAACGGTGGGGTAATATTTTTTGTATTTCTTCAATGCTGAAAACTTTTTTAGTTTCAGATTGTTGTGTAGAAGCGCTCTCTGATGCGGGTTCAGATGACCCAGGAGAGGTTACATCGGTAGTTTTAGGTTCGGTAACGATTGACATGGCACTCTGTTAATTTTGGATTTTGGATTTTTGATTTAGGATTCAAAAAGATTATAAACTGTAGCATTAATCTAAAATCTATTTCTTGTCGCAGACAAATCATAAATCCAAAATTTTTTGAGCTAGTTGAACATGTAACTGATGGCTAGCTTTGTATGCCAAGAAGTGAGCTTGCGGAAATTTTCCAAGCAAACTTAAATCTCCCACTAAGTCCAAGATTTTATGACGAACTGGCTCATTTGCAAACCTCAATGGCGGATTTAACCAACCCTCTGATCCACAAACTAGTGCATTCTCTAAGTTTCCACCCTTAATTAATCCAGACTTTTGTAAGTACTCAATTTGGTCTAACAGTCCAAATGTACGAGCTGGCGCTATTTCCGTTACGAAACTTTTATCAGAATAATCTTCTGATGTGGGCATTGTCCAACTGTACCATTGATTACCAATTGCAGGTAAGTCAAAATCAATACCGTATGTAAACCTCGTTTCTGGTGCTGGCATTGCACAAACGAAAGCATCTTCGTGTCTTACCCAAATTGGTTCATTGATAACAATCGTTTCTTTTGAAGGAGATGATTGTGTTAATAAACCTACCTTTCCAATGCTTTCTGCCCACACTAAAGCTGATCCGTCAAGAAGTGGGACTTCTGGTCCATCAATTTCGATACGCGCGTTATCAACACCACAACCTGCCAAAGCAGCTAATATATGCTCGACGGTACGGATGTGAATTTCGTTTTTACCTAGTTGAGTTGAAAGTACAGTATGGTTTACTGCTGCTACTTGTGCTGGAATTATTGGGGATTCTGGTAAATCCACTCTCACAAAGTAGCGTCCACTTCCAGGTGCCGCGCTTTTGATGGTTACATGTGTGGTAACACCACTGTGCAGCCCCACTCCTGTTTGGAGGATTTCTGCGGCTAAAGTATGTTGTTGCATTCGCTTGGTCAAGGGTATGGTAATAACGTCGTTAAACGTCATCAAAAGTCAATATTCATACAGTAAACTTTTGACTCCGGATTTTTAACTAGAAAAAGACTTATCAAAAAAGTATTAAGTAAATGCAACTATTTGACAAGTCAACTAACTAACAGAAAACAAAGAGTTTATGAGTTATGAGTTATGAGTTTTAACTGCTAACTCCTAACTCCTAACTCCTAACTTTTAATTAGAATCTTTCTCCAATACCAAAGTTGATACGGCTATCACCATCGTTGTTGATACCGTAGTCGATACGGATGGGTCCTAATGGTGATTGGACGCGCACACCTAAGCCGTAACCGTATCCTGTACCGTTTTTGTTCAATACCTCGGCTGGTCGCGTACTGGTGCCTAAATCACTACCGACATCGAAGAATAAGGCACCGCTGACTACTGAGAATACTGGGAAGCGATATTCGACAGATGCCTGTACGTAACTGCGACCACTACCTAGCTGTCCTTCTTCGTAACCCCGAACTGAGTTACTACCACCTAATGAGAATGCTTCGTAAGGTGGCAAGTCTCCTAGGATGGTTCCTCCTTGGAAGTTGAAAGCTAGAGCTTGAGGACCTTTAGTAAAATTAGTAAAGCTAACTGGGATGTAATAACTGTAGCTACCACGTAAACGGGTTAGGAAGATGTTACCTAGTCCTACTGGTACTGATTGGTCTACACCAAAGCGCAATAATGAACCACTAGTTGGCTGTAAAGGGTTATTACGTTTGTCACGTGAGGCGCCTAGTTGTAAAAATAATAAATCGTCTTCGCCAGTACCTGATGCACTAAGTTGAACTTCTCTATTTGGGTCTAAATTGACTCTTCCGACTCTTCTCTTGTCTCCGTCAAAATCTGTAGTTGCAACTCTTTGGTACTGTAAACCCGCAGAAGCTACCCATTCTGCTGCCCTAAAAGGATTTGAGGACAAAGGACGAGTAAATGTAACACCTCCCCCTGTTCTCACAACACGTGGACGGTCTCCACCTTCGGTTGGATTATTTGGGTCAAATGTTTCGATGTTATCGTCTTTGCCTTCAAAAAGAAGTGATATCGACTGTCGTCGAAACGCATTGATTGTATATGAGGTTCTGTACGGGTCTCCGGCTATCCAAGGGTCGGTAAACCGAACATCGAATAATAAATCACGTGTGGAAAGCTGTAATTCGGCGCCTAATTTCTGGTTTCTACCGTTGAGGTTTTGCTGCTGGTAACTGATGGTACCAAACAAACCACTTGCGGAACTTATACCTGCACCTGCTGCTATCGAACCGCTGTTACGCTCTACAACGTTAACGACGACATCAACTTTACTTGGGTCACTGCCTGGGTCAAGCGATACGTTAACGTCTTCAAAAAGTCCTAGTCCAAATACTCGCTGCAAGTCTCTTTGGACTATGTTGCGGTTAAAGATTGTGCCAGGTTTTAGTTCTAACTCCCGCGTCACAATATACGTCTGTGTACTGCCACGAATTGGTTCACCTTTTTCGTTGGTCTCTTGACCGTCTTTATTACGGAATCTAACGCGAATGTTTTCAACAACCCCTTCTGCTACTTGTAACGTCACTACACCATTTTCTGCTACTTGAGGGGCGCCGATAATGTTTGCCAGTACAAAACCTTGGTCTTGATAGCGTTTGGTTAATGTTTTAATTCCTTCTTGTAAATCACGTAGGTTAAGAATTCTGCCGTACTGTTCTTTAAATATTTTATCGATTTCAGTTGCAGGTAATACTGAGGCAACATTTGTACCTGGGTTAGCTTGAAGTTGTACTTTTGTCAAGACTGGGTTTTGTTGAACAACAAAGCTAACACGCACACCTAGCGGTGTATCTTCTGGTAATGCTTGTACGTTTGAGAAGAAGCCAGTTGCAAAAATCGAGTTAATGTCTTCTTGTAATTGTGAGCGTGTTGTGGTGCGTCCTGCTTGCGTCCGAATTACACGATATACTTCTTTTTCTAACTCAGGCGCCAATTGTCCGCTTTGAGGTCTAACTGACACCTCTGATACCAAAACGCGCGGTTCTGTTGGGGCAGGTGTTTGACTCGGTTGATTTTGCGGAGGCAGGTTAAATTGAGGCGTTGAAGGATTTTCTGGCGCCGGAGATTGTTGAGGAACTTGTTGAGGAACCTGTTGAGGAACTTGTTGAGGAACCTGTTGAGGAACTTGTTGAGGAATTTGTTGCTGCGATGGTCTTTCTGGCACTATCGGTGGTAGCGGCGTCTGCTGGTTTGGAACCGTATTAGGTATTTGGTTTGGTTGCTGTTGAATTGGTTGCTGTTGAATGGGGTTAGGTAGTGGAGTTGGAACTTGACTCGTTGGAGAAAGTTTTATTTGACTACCAGGCACCGCAGTATTTGGCTTGGCACTCGCAGGTATAGTTTTTAAAGCCTCTGATGCTGCTGGAAAAACTGCAACTACCTGATGCCCAGTATCAACAGTCGGAGCTAAGGTACCAACTTCATTGGTCTTGTTGCTACTTTGTATTAATTTCTGTACTAATTTTTGCTGCGGAGTTTGTGCATTTGCAATCGAACTGGCTAGTGGTGCGGTAATTGCCACCACAGTCACCAAAACGGGAGATAAGCGCATTTTATCTAGTTTCCTCTTCACGTCCACACACCATCAAAAAAAGTAGTTAATGTCGGTAGTCAATAGTAAGCGATTCGCGCTTTTGACGTTAGTCATCAGCTAATGTTTACTAGTTAACTGCTAATAGTCAAGGCTAGTAACTACAAAGGATAACCGAAACTATAAAGAACGAGTAATAAGCTCAAATAAGGTTAATTTTTGTTTTCTACTGCCTTTAATACGCGATTTAGAACCTCCTGATAAGCATTTTCGACATTTCCCATGTCTCGACGAAAGCGGTCTTTGTCAAGAACTCGACGGTCGGGGTCAGTTTGTTGTGAGGTATCCCACAAACGACATGTATCGGGACTAATTTCGTCTGCCAGCAGAATTTGCTGTTGTGAGTCCAAACCGAACTCCAGTTTAAAGTCAACTAAGGTTATATCGCAGCGCACCCAAAAGTCACGTAAAAACTGATTGATGTCTAATGCTAGATGAGTTACTTGCTCTACTTGTTCCACAGTGGCTAGTTCAAGTAATAATAAGCGCTCGCGTGTTAAAAGTGGGTCACCCAGTTGGTCATTTTTATAATAAAATTCCACCAAAGGTTTAGATAGCACTGTTCCTAGCGCTAATCCTGTTTGTTGGCATAAGCTGCCTGCGGCAATATTTCGCACTACAACTTCTAGTGGAATAATTTTTACTGCCTTAACCCGCATTTGGTTCGGCGCCGGAGTATCAATGTAATGGGTCTTAATACCCAACGCTTCTAGTTCTTGAAAAAGCTTGCTAGATATGGTACAATTGATAACTCCCTTGTTAAGAATGCTACCACGCTTCTGAGCGTTAAAGGCGGTGGCATCGTCTTTGTAGTCGGCAAGCAAAATATCAGGTTCTTCCGTAGAGTAGATAATTTTGGCTTTGCCTTCGTATAACTTAGTGTGAACAGGCATGATAGAAAATTAGATATCTGGGCGTTCGACGCTTTGATGCTTTGGGCTTAACCATTTTATCTTTAGTTGTCCCAAACGCGCGTTAAAAATTGCCATAAAGGCGCCTGACTTACCTCTAGTATCTGGAAATAACCGA
>NZ_MRCD01000202.1 GCF_001904745.1 Calothrix sp. HK-06 | reverse complement strand
CTATAAAAATTTATATATTATTGCAATAAATATATCTTTAGACAGAGGTTATAGAAACCAGGTTTCCCCCAGCGCTCAACACAATAACCTTAAACATTTACCAAAGGAAACCGGATTTCTCAATGTCACGCATCAACGTGAAAAAATACTTACAATGTGTAATATACCAGCCACTGAAAGCAAATTGACTACTGTCGTCACACATTCAGATTTCGCACACGTCTTAATCAGTTCCTTACAAACAGGTGCCACTAGAATTATTTAGATTAACATTTTATTTGCGTGAAACAAAACAGCTTCAATAATAGTGCAGACGGCGCCCTCACTGAAGCAACAGTAAACTTATTACTAATTTCTCCATTCTTATATTTAGCAGGTTTTTGTGACCCACCATTTAAAGTCAGAGTCGAAAAACCAGTGCTTTTTCAAATACATGAATAATAAGTTATTAATCGGCGAGCAGATTTAAAATTCAGCACATTAAAACATTAGTACTAAGGCTACTATCAAATCCTAAAACTGTTTTTAAATTAACTTCTCTAAAAATAGTTCTGTGAAAAGAGGCGCCTGTAAAGTTAGCTCCTGCTAAGTTAACATCGACAAATACAGCTTTATCTAAACAAGCTCCTGCTAAATTTGCTCCTGACAGGTTAACTCCTTGAAAAATTGCATGTTCTAAATTCGCTCCTTGCAAACGGGCGCCTTTAAAATTAGTTTGATTAAATATTGCCTTCCGAAAGGAAACTGCTTCTAGCAAGGCATTTTCAAAGTTAGTTTGCCAAAAGCTTGTTTTCTTCAATAGCGACCCTCTTAAATTTGCCGAGCGCAAATTGGCACGGTTAAGATTGACTTGCAGGAAATATGTACTAGTTAAATCAGCTTCACTTAGGTCTGCACACCAAAGGTTTGTTTCCTGAAATATTACTCTACCTAAATCCGCTCTTCTTAAAACTGCCCCAGTTAGAATCGATTTCCAAAAAATTGTTTCAAA
Source organism: Calothrix sp. HK-06 (assembly GCF_001904745.1). Lineage (GTDB taxonomy): Bacteria > Cyanobacteriota > Cyanobacteriia > Cyanobacteriales > Nostocaceae > Dulcicalothrix. The sequence goes on along the minus strand of NZ_MRCD01000202.1, from coordinate 7,205 downwards.
GAGCGTTGCTGCTGTCAGATTTGCATGAACTAGTTTTGCTGCTTGCAGGTCTGCATTTTGAAGACAAGCACCGATTAAATTAGCTTCGTTAAGGTTCGCTTGAAATAAAACTGCTTTTTCTAAATTTGCCTGTAATAAACAAGCTCGACTCAAAGAAGCTTGTTCAAGATTTGCTTCGCTGAGGTTAGCACGATTAAGGTTGGCACGACTAAGATTAGTTCGACTGAGATTGGCGCCACTTAGATTAGCTTGTTGAAGGTAAGCTCCACAAAGATTCACAGCTTCTAGTTGTGCGCTACTTAGGTCTATTTGAGTCGAAAATTCCTCTTCCTTATACCGATTCCAGATATTTACGCCTTGTAGTAATAAGGCAATGTGCTTTTGATTCCCCATCTAGAGACAGCCAATAAGTTTTATTTACTTGTATCTTACAGTACTTGAAGTCGATATTTTATGATTAGTCATTAAGTTGTAGCAATCCTTCTTTCGGTATAATTTTCACACATTTAATATATATACAATTAGGACTAGATTGTTAATATTTATTCACTTTCAAATTATTATTTTCCTCCTTTTGTAACTTTTTATTAATCTCTTTCGTGAACTCCGCTCATATTAATTTATTAGTTAGCCATTAAGTTCTAACAATCCTTCTGGGGGTGTAATTTCCGCGCGCTTGTTTTCTATATCTACGACAGGAACTATTTCTTTTACAAAAGGAATTAAAACAGTTTTTTTAGTATCTTCTCCTTTGTTATCAAGTTCCACTTCTAATAAATCATTACCAGCAGGGATAAGATTAATAACAGTGCCAATAAATTCCCCGGACATGAAAACTTTTAGTCCAACTAAGTCTAAAATATGATATTCATCTTCACCTAATTCAGGACGATCGTCTTCTGAAACTAATAACTTGCAACCGCGCATTTCTTCGGCTTGATTACGATTTTTAATTCCTTCTAATTCTAGAATATATAAATTTTTACCTTCTAAATATTTTCCTGATAGTAATTCAATTGGTTCTGGTACTATAGCACCAGGACGTAATAACCAACGGGTGCCTGGTACTTCAAAGCGTTCAGGAAAATCGGTATCAGGATACACTCGCATTTCACCGTCAAGTCCTTGAGCAGCAACAATAGTACCTATTTCTAACCAACCATCAGGAATATAACTAGTAAGGGGTGATTTATTTTGATTTTCTTGTTTGACTTGTTTCTTTTTCTGCTTCTCCATACTTCTTTTCTTTGTGTGCTTTGTGGTTTATTTATACGATGTGTTGGGTTACGCGTTGTGCGCTCCACCCAACCTACATTTTCATCCGTTATATCCGTTACATCCGTTGCTTTCTTAAACACTGATAGTGGCGCCACGATAAACTTTTGCGGCAACTTGAGCTAAACGTTCCATAGCAGTAGCTATTTCTTCATCACTACCAGTTAAACTAATTCGTAAACACTCTTGCTTATGCTTCCACTCGGAACGCAAACCAGGGAAAAAGCTGCTACCAGGAACAGCAATTACACCAACTTGCTTCAATTGCTGGTAAAATTCCCAATCAGTGATGGGTAAATCTTTCAACCATAACCAAGCAAAAATAGCGCCTTCACCACGGTGCAAAAACCAAGGTAATGAGTCTGGCATTGCAGCATCCAAAGCGGTTTCCAATACTATGAACTTGTTTTGATAGAATGAACGAATTACAGTTTCAGAAATTTCAACTAAGGCACCAGAATTAATTGCCCTTGCCGCAATTGCTTGTCCATAACGGGAAGCATGAATACAAGCATTCGTTTGAAAACATTCTAATACTTCTATTACTTCTGCATCACCAATAGCTATACCAAGACGTTCTCCAGGTAGTCCAGCTTTGGATAAACTCATACAGTGAATAACGTTACCCCCAAACAACGGTGTCATTTCGGTAAAATTTAATGCTGGGAATGGGGGAGCATATGCTGAATCTACCATAACTGGTACATTATACGGCGCCGCGAGTGCCGCTATTTTACTAACTTCTTCGTCGGTCAGCACATTACCTGTGGGGTTACAGGGACGTGAGAAAATAACACAACCTGTATTTTCGTCGATTGAAAGTTGGCTAAAGTCGGGACGGTATTTAAATCTATGTGCTGATGCGTCTATATCTAATGTTGGTTTGTAGGCTATTAATGATTCTGGAGTTAGTGCGACACCACCATAACCTGTGTAGTCAGGACTGAGAGGAAGGACAATGTGTTTTAAATCCCCCCCTTCCCCCCCTTGATAAGGGGGGGTGTAACCACCAAATGCGTTCGCAGCGTAGAAATATAATGATTGACTACCTGGGGTTATTAAAATGTTACGGTCGGTGAGGTTTAGGTTGTAGCGTTTATTAAAGTCGTTTACAACAGCTTCAATAAATGGTGCGTAACCTTGACTAGAACCATAACGGCAAACAACTTCGCCATATTCGGGGCTAGCAAGTAAATCAGCTGTACAATCACGCCATAATTTCTCGACTTCTGGCAATATTAACGGATTTCCAGCGCTTAAATTAATAAATTGCTGTCCTGCACCCGCGCGCAATGTTTCGATAATGTCCTTCATAATAGCTCGAACGCCTGTAAGATTGGACATTTGGGCGCCGATTTTGGTAAGTGCAGGAGTCATAAGCTATGAACAGTTAAAATAATTGATAGATTGAATAATTCTATATAAATGTAACGATAGATGGACGTGATTAGCAAACGATTTTAGAGAATATTAGACTCAGTAAAAGTCCAGAACGCAACAACAGGGCACATCAAGTATGAAAGTTAAAGCAGCAGTAGCACAAGAAGCTGGTAAATCGTTAGTTATTGAAACCGTCGATTTAGAGGGTCCAAAGCAGGGTGAGGTTTTAGTTGAAATCAAAGCTAGTGGGGTTTGCCATACCGATGCGTACACTCTCTCTGGTAAAGACCCCGAAGGATTATTTCCCGCTATTTTAGGACATGAAGGCGCCGGCGTTGTCGTTGAAGTTGGCAAAGAAGTTAAAAGTGTCAAACCAGGAGACCATGTAATTCCCTTATATACTCCTGAATGTCGTCAGTGTGAATATTGTCTCAGTCAAAAAACCAATTTGTGCCAAGCTATTCGAGTCACTCAAGGTCAGGGTTTAATGCCTGATGGTACAAGTCGCTTTTCTCTTGATGGCAAAAAAATCCATCATTATATGGGTACTTCGACGTTTTCAAATTATACCGTTTTGCCAGAAATTGCCGTAGCTAAAATTCGTGAAGATGCCCCATTTGATAAGGTTTGTTATATCGGTTGTGGTGTTACTACTGGTATTGGCGCAGTAATTAATACCGCTAAAGTTGAACCTGGTGCCAATGTGGTTGTATTTGGTTTAGGAGGTATAGGTTTAAATGTAATTCAAGCTGCGCGTATGGTTGGCGCCAATATGATAATTGGAGTAGATATTAACCCCAGTAAAAAGGCCCTTGCTGAAAAATTTGGGATGACACACTTTGTTAACCCCCAAGAAATTGATAGCGATATTGTTCCATACTTAGTGAATTTAACTAAAGGTGGCGCCGATTATACTTTTGAGTGTATCGGTAATGTTAATATCATGCGTCAAGCATTAGAGTGCTGTCATAAAGGTTGGGGAGTTAGTGTCATTATTGGTGTTGCAGCAGCAGGTCAAGAAATTAGTACTCGTCCATTTCAACTCGTTACTGGTCGAGTTTGGAAAGGAAGTGCATTTGGTGGCGCCAGAGGTCGTACTGATGTACCAAAAATAGTTGATTGGTATATGGACGGCAAAATAAATATAGATGATTTAATTACTCACGTTATGCCAATAGAGAAAATAAACGATGCATTTGACTTAATGCACAAAGGTGAGTCCATCCGTAGCGTAGTCACCTTTTAATATAATGTAGGTTGGGTGCAGCCCTGCGTAACCCAACATCTTTATTTCAATTTTAGAGAATTGATATTTTTTACCACAGAGCGCACAGAGATAAGAGAGTTAGGTGCCAAGGTAAATGTAAATATTGCTACTTTATTTTTAATTTTTTATGCATTATTCTCCTCCGGAGACACTCCGTGAACGCAAAAAATCGCTCTTTTGTCAGATGAATATTATACTGGACTTACGCAAAGTCCAGAATGTCATACTGAGCGAAACGGAGTGTAGCGAAGTATCTCGGAGATTCTACCCTACGGGAAAAGCTCCGCTTTACGTTTCGCGCTTCGCTACACTCGCTTGGGACAGTTTTTCGTTAAAATGCGTAATTACTGTTATAAACTGTGTATTTTTATATATTACATACATAAGCGGGGCGCCTGTGCTACAAGATTATTATGAATAAACTTACTATCATTACCTCAATAATCATATCGTTATGCTTGGCGCCACTAGTCCAAGTAAATCTATCTCAGGCATCTACCCAAATGTCCCAATTTAATTTATCATCACACAAATGGAAAAACCGTATCTTGCTAGTATTCGCACCATCGGCTGAAAATATAAACTACCAGCAACAAATACAGTTATTCCAACAGCATCAACAAGGTTTAAATGAGAGAGATTTACTTTTAGTTACAGTTTTAGATAAAGGAACAAGCTATAGTAATCAACAACCCATAGATATAGCATCTGCGGCAAAATTACGTCAAAAGTTCAATATAAATGATAATGATTTTCGTGTAATCTTAGTCGGCAAGGATGGTGGTGCAAAACGTCAAGACTCTGAAGTCGTTCAAGCTAAGACTATTTTTCGTGAAATAGATGCAATGCCAATGCGACAACAGGAGATGCAACAAAAACGCGAATGATAATAATTATTGGGTGACTACAATGTTTGACACCTTTCCTCAACTCGAAACACAAAACTTAATATTAAGACAAATTAAGTCGTCTGATGCCGGAGCAATATTTGGCTTTTTTTCAGACCCAGAAGTTTTGCAGTATCATGATGCAGAACCGTTTAAAAACATTGAGCGTGCAACTCGGTTAATAAATACTTGGGAAGACCGTTTTTTAACTAGACAAGGTATTCGCTGGGGTATAGCTAAGAAAAACGAAAACATTATTATTGGTACCTGTGGTTATCGTCTCTGGGGTAAACCCATGTTTTGCGCTGAGTTAGGATACGAGCTTTCAAAACCACAATGGCGCCAAGGTATAATGACGGAAGCACTGTTGGGTATAATTCGATTTGCGTTTGAACAGATGGAATTAAACCGTATTGAAGCTACTGTAATGCTCGAAAATACAGCTTCGATAAATTTGCTCTCAAAACTGGGTTTTACAGAAGAGGGTATTTTAAGAGACTTTGGTTACTGGAAGTTTGAATTTCATGATTTGAAGCTATTCTCGCTGCTAAAAAGAGATAATGTCAATTATCTTTACTAAAAATTCATATTTATATAGTGTAAATGTACTCGCAGTTAGAAACCGGGTTTCTCTGCTGATTGTTTGTAATAAAAATGATGATTTGTCTGCGACAATGAATGCGTATAAACCCGGTTTCTTAGGATTTAGCTTGAAAAATCAGTTTTTAAGAACTATAATACCAAAACTACATACTTAAATTAGTATGAACGTAATTCTCATCAGGTGTCGCTACGGAATTTGTCTAAGGGGGAATTTTGAACAAGCGAGAGTGTTTAAGCACTTAGATTTCAGTTGCGATATTGGTATAAAAACCTAAAAGATATTGAAATTTTAAGATAAATGCTATACTCTTGTTCCGAATTACCTACGTAAAAATTCTGTGTTTTGAGGAATACGGACGCTATGTCTGCAAGTAAGACAGACGTTTTAAAAAATAAGTTAACAGCGCTTGCGGTAGTCTTTACTGCTGCACCGATGTTGTTTTTCCTGATTTTTTCGGCAAATCGACACCTGTCAGAACGCCAAAAAATCGAATCAATGAACCAAGCATTTACAGCTTCCGCAACCTATTTTTTGGGGTTAGCGGTGTTTGTCAATGCTTATTATGTATCTAAGCGTGCTTTATCGGAGCAAAGAAATGCAATTGCTTCTGAGAAAAGTAACCAACTTAACGTTAGTAATGCTCAATTAGCACAAGAACGCTTAGTTGCAGACCGTTTTATGACAGCTATTACGCAGCTTGGGCACGATAGCGTTGCTACACGTACAGGCGCCATTTATGCTTTAGAGGGAGTTGCCAACGAATGTTCTAAGTCGTATTGGACGATTATGGAGATTTTGACGGCATTTGTACGCGAAAATGCGCCTATCAATTACCAACTTGAAGATGAAAGTCACGAATCACTTCGTGTACGTACTGATATTCAAGCTGCTTTGAATGTAATTGCCAGACGTGACTCCCAAAAAGACCGCGAAAACTCTAAACTCGACCTTCGCAATACGGATATTCGACGTGCGGACTTACGTAAAGCGAATTTACAGCACCTTGACTTGCGTGGTTCCTATTTATGTCATGCCGATTTGCAAGGCGCTGATTTAGCCTTGGCAGACCTTGACAATTGTAACTTTGTTGGTTCCGTTTTGTTTGAAGCGAACCTGCACAAAGCTAATTTACGTGCAGCCAACTTGCAAGGAGCAAATTTAAATCGGGCTTGGATTTGTGGCGCCAATTTGCAAGCTGCGAACTTGGAGCGGGCATCTTTACGGGGAGCGAATTTATCGGGTGCGAATTTATATAAAGCAAATTTGCAGTTTGCCAACTTCAAGATTGCCAACTTATCAAGGGCAAAATTATTTTTAGCCAATTTACAGGGTGCAAAGCTTAGCAAAGCTAATTTACACAATACTGGATTGATTGGCGCCAATTTGTACGGGGCAAATCTAAATGGCGCCAATTTGAAGGAAGCGAACCTAAATGCGGCGAAATTGCAGTCTTGCGAAGCTTATTTTGCAAACTTCACTGCTGCTAGCTTGCAAGAAACCGACTTGTGCGGGGCAAATTTAATGGGTAGCAACTTTCAAAGAGCCATTCTCCATGAAACTAACTTTTGCGGTGCAAACCTGATGGGAGTAGATTTATCTGGCACAAATGTTAATAATGCCAGATGGGATGGGGCAAATTTAAGTGGCGCCAAAAATTTTGAATTTGAACCATACCAGCTAAAAGTTGCTGTAGCCGAGTAAAACTAAGCTTTAAAGCACAGGGTATCTACCAACCCTTATAAAAGGGTAATCTTAAATTGAATTTATAATTACATTTAAGTAAAATTTTGCA
>NZ_MRCD01000201.1 GCF_001904745.1 Calothrix sp. HK-06 | reverse complement strand
CATAATGATGCTGAAAAGCCTTGTTGTCAATAGGGTTTGAAATGCGCTTACCCTGTGGCTAAATGAAGGAAGGGAGTATCAACAGGAATGTAATCACAATTTCTTTTTTAGAAGAACACAGACATACGAAAAACTAAATAACCATAGCTGGAATAATCGTATAAAAGCTATATTTTTTAAGAAAGCAGGTGTAGAAGTTACGCACCATGAACTTAGAAACATGCACCTTACCTACCTTTGTTCAAATTCGTAATTTTAGGCATAATTGTAGCAAAGCTGTCACCAGCCGCCACGTAAAGATTGAAAACTTTATTGAACAAGGCTTTCATCAAAAATTATGTGACACTTGAAAATACAACGCTATCATTCATCAATTTTTGTGAAAGATTTTAGTTATTACATGGCGGAGAGTGGCACTTTCGCGTTTGATTTTTTTCAACCAACTTGCGGTGCTGAATGCAAATTTATTTAATTGTTTTGACATGCTGAAACCTTTGATAGGCATGAATTTCAGCATTTAAAGTTTTTTCTTAACGTACAAAATTTCCGTTGGGACACGATGACCCCTACTACATCAAAAACCCTCAATCAGTTCCGATGCGCGCTCAAGCATAATATCTAGAAACTGAGAAAGGACGTAATCAGGTAGGATTTGAATAAAACAAGTCAATATCCCAACCCTGGTTTGTTTTGTGCAATTAGCCAAGATGGCTTTAAACTTCTTTAATCCATAAGCCTTAGCAGTATTCATCACCTCAGTAACAACATTCTCAGGGTCTGGTTCCGAGTCGGGAGGCGCAACCAACTCCGGAAACCATTGTGTAGCAACCCAAATCATATCCTCATCCAGGTTTTTTAAATTATTCCACCTGCTATTAAAGCTATCTAATAGTACTTGGAATAATTTTTTGAGCTTACCCCAACCACCCAATTTGGATATAATTTTGGATACGGCACCTTGAGTCACCTTCGCAGCCTGGGACACTGCCTGTTGGGTTAGTTTGCACCCACCGAGCATCACTTGTTTTATTGCATTTAGTACAATTGATATAGTTTTATCACCACCGTTGGCAGCTTCAATGCAAATCTCACTTATATGTTGAGTTTTGATGGTGGCGCCAGGGAACGCAAGAGCTAGGAAGCTGATATCGTAGTCGGCTATTGAGTAGTAAGTTTTTTGAGCATCGGTACGGTTGGCACGCAGCCGCCCACAGTCTTGGATGGTTTCTCCATTAGTTTTCTCATCTACAAAAGCTTTAAAATTTTTATCTTTCTCTTCATCCGGACAGTAACCATAAAGAAGTTGGAACTCAACTTTTAATGCTCCTAAATTTGAGCAAGGGATGCCGATAGAAGCTAACGCCGAAGTCCCCTCAAAACGATTTACTCCGCGATTATCTCGGAAGTGATACCCATCTTCTGGTCCCGCAAAGAGCTTGTGGTCAAAAAATGCAATATCATCTTTATGTTTAGCTCTAAGGTACGCTTTCAATGCAGGAATACGTTCTTCTATCATGCCCGAAGCTCGCTGCCTGCCCAACTTACCCATCCCTGTGATTTGGATAATTGTTAGGTTGCTGTAGTTAGGTTTCTCTTCTTCAATTAATAGAATCTCACTTTGCTTAATTTTTAATTTAAGTGCTAGCAGTCTACGAGATAAGGTAGCATCAATGAAAATGTTTGTTTTAGCTTCTCTAACCAAATCTAAATGTGTGTTGCTTTTTGAATGAACAGTAAGCTTGTCCCAATTAAAAGTAAACGCTCCACTCTGTCCATAATATAGAATCAGTAAAAATGTAGGGAGCCAGTTTAGGGGAAGGTCTTTAGCTGCTTCATGCATTTCCTTACGAGTCTCCTTTCTTAGTACCTGGTCAACAAACTTTTCTGTCGCTTTGCTGGCACGGTTAGAATCATCGCGATTAAGCCGATTCTCTTCTTCCTTCAAGAAGCTAAGGTCAGGTTTTAAGATTCCCAATAGTGTTTCAATTAACGAAGCTCCATCAAAACCAAACTTTGTGATATGCTCTATAAACTCTTCCTGGTTGGGAAGTAATGCCTTGAAAGCTTTGTCGTCATATCCATAACGCTTTCTCTCTACGTCACCATTAAAGAAAGAGCGTATGGCTTTTCTTAGGGATTGTAGTGCGTTAAATAATTCAGTATTAGCATTTTCAATCATCCCCATTACTTGGTCTAAATCCGGAAGCTTGACAGTAATCGTTTGAGATGTTTTTAATAGGCGTTCCACTTCATCCCAAAACATAATACTATTGCTATAATCTAATATGTTTTCTTCATCCTCATATGCCTTTGCATTACTTACTCTCGGCAATGAATCCGGATGCGCGCGGATGTGTTTTCTTTCCAATACTTGCCGCCTTTGGCTTTTATATCCTGAGTTTTTGCATATATTCGCCAACGAGCAAGTTTGACAAACGGCACCATGCTTACCCTCTTCGTCAATATTTTTTGATGCTAATACCGAGAAAATAGGTTGACGAGGACAATTACTATAAGTATCAGGTCTTTCCCCCGCTTTTGGCCACACTAGAAAATCTTTACCGTTAGGAGTTTTGCGTGTATCATCATATTTTAACCCGTTATGTCTAACTACCAAATCAACATAATTATCTTGAATAGTTTTGGTAGTTGGGTTGCGATGGTCAGCAGCAAGATAAAATTGCTGACTACATTGTTCATATTTAAATTCCCCAATCGCGTGTGATTTACCTGCTCCTGTGTGGGAATTATCTAAGATGTTTTTATAACCTTTGTCAATTGCTTCTGCCCAGATTTGATGTCTATGTTCAGCTTTGAATACAATCTTAGGATTTTTCAAACTCTTGTACTTCTCAGGAGTTGGTAAGTTGCCAGTATTATAAATTAATGTAGTAGGTTTGGGTGTCGTTTTTGTTTTTGGTTCTTTGTCAAACAGCTTGGTAAAGTCACGAACCTTAGCTCGCAGTTTTGTGAGAATATCTAATATTTTTTGTTTAGACTGTTCCTCTGCAATTAACTCTTCAGTCTCTGACTGGTACTTCTCCCATGCTACATAATCGGCGTAAAATTTAACGTCAGGTGTTTCAGTTTTATAACTATTTTTATAGTTATTTTCATAATTATCAGGGATAGTAATTCCTGCAAAATTCAAAAATTCTTTAGCTGCGTCAACATACTGCTTACCATCTGGGAAGGGAGCATTTAAACCGTGTTTGAGATAAAGCCAAAACGTAAAAGCGTTTATTTGCTTGTTGTTTGTGCAGGTAGGGCAAGCAAATCCAAATTGCCCTGGTTTATTGATGTGAGGAGCAATCCAACCAGCAGTCCCGGTTGTTGACTCGTGAAAAGGGCAATTACCGCGCGCCTTGCTTCCTGACCAAGTAAAAGTTTGTCCTGCCCAATTTAAAAATGCATCAGCACCTAGTTTTTCAGAACCTTGCTCAACCAACTCAATAAGATCAAAACCATTAAGATTTGTAACTTTATTTTGTTGTTTTTGCTGGTGCCGCTCCTCAAGTTCCTGGTTCCGTTTGTTGGCAGGAAGTTCAGCTTCTAGGAGTGATAAAATTTCGCGAACTTTAGCTTCTTTCTCTAGCCTGGTTAATGTCTTTGAAGCTAAAACGTTTCGCACCTCCGACCAACGAACTTCTGAAAACTCAGCTTGTGGGCGCCACACCATTCCCAAAGCTTCAAAGTAACGTTGAAATCCAGCTTCAAGTTCAGTAGGGGTATATTTTTTATCATTATAAAATTCTAAAGCTTGTTCCTTACCCTTCTCCTTGCGGAAGAACCCTGGCGCGCGCATTGGTTGGTGAGGGCTACAAACAGCCGGGTCAGCTATTAAGCTAATTGCCAACATCCGACTGTAGAACTGCCATTGGGCAATTGGTACAGTTTGGGAAAGACCTAAGTGCGGGTGATAAGATTTACCTCCGCTACTAACAATAAATAAGAATATAATTTCTGAATTTTGGGAGAATCGCTCCATGCATTGCCATTGTTCCTCTCCCGTACCATCATCCATTTCAGCACCGACATCGTTGGACGCTGTGCAATATTTTTTTAATGGGTTCTCGGTTGGCTTCCCTGGAATGTAGAACATCCCGCCATCATTGCCTGAAGCCAACAAAGCTAAATATTTATAACCATCAATATAACATTCATTTGTAAGGCGCCGATTTTCGTCAATGCCTCTTGTTGCCGAAATCTCTACATTCCCGTCGAGGGTAACTGTGCCTTTGAAAAATCTATTGTGTCCGAATTTGAGCCATATTGTATCATCCCTCTGGAAGCCCAAATTGATGAAGGCTTTAAACGCTTCTTTGCCAAAAAGCGGGGTGCGGGTTAAGTGTTGTGTAGTTGGAACAGCCATTTTGTTAGACTCAGTATCCACACCACAAAAACTCAAGCGCGTTTACCAACACGGTAAATTGCGATAACATATATATAGACGCATCGCAATCACCTCCCGCGAAGATAAGCGGTAAGGGTTTGTGGATGTGGGTGGCTAGGGGCTGCTTCCTCAAAGACAATCAAAGTTTGGTTGCCGAGAGTGTCATGAGATAAGCAGACTCCGGGTAATAGACGATTGATAATAGTAGCACAGTACTTTTCTACTACCCTTTATTTACTATATATCAAAATGCGCGTTTTTGGTATTTGTCGCAAAGCTCAATGGTAAAGTATTATTAAGGGAGTACGAAAATGGTACTGGAGCAAGTAAGAACACATTCTATGTTGGAGAAAACTGCTACGTTTACCGAGAAAGAGACAGTAGCCTTAACAGGTCTTAGTCGGAAGCAGTTATACAACCTGAGTGTTTCCGAGATTGTGCAACCAAAAAAGAATCCAATTACTTATACCTGGAACCAGGTAGTTTTTCTGAAGGTTTTAAATCTTCTCCGGGAAGACTGGTCGCTCCAAGTCCTTGAAAAACGTTTTAAAGAATTTCCTGATAAGGGCATAGAAAAACTTATAGAGTTTATCCCTAAATTCCTAGCTGTAATACTCATTGCAAAAAAAAATGGTGGGATTGATTTTTATATGGTAGGTAATCCAGGTTCTAATAATGAAAATTTCGGACAGCCTTTTAAAAGAGCAATAGAAAATATAAGAAACGGTAAAAGCCTTAACTACGAAGACGTAACAGCTATCATATCCAACATCATTGACAATTGCCGAGAAGAAGATGGCATAAAGAAAATCTCCATTGAAAAACAAACGCTGCTTATTATTCCGGAAGTAATACGCGAGTTGAAAAAAGCTGCAATATTTCCGGATGAACAAGAGGATATTACCTTAAAAGTGAGCTAGAACTTAAACTCCATTTTCGTACTTTGCAAGAACCTTTCAGCGTGAGAGGTTCTTATTTTTTTGACTCCTTTTCATTAATTAGCTGCTGCCTCCTTTCTAATGCTTCTTTTGCAGTAGAAGAATCGCGGTATATAGCAAACACTTCATCGAATGTCAAACCGTATTTATTAGCTTCATACTCGATTTTCTCTTTATAACTATCCTTCCATTTAGAAACGAACGTAGTAACAACACTCCCAAGGTTGGCGCGAACAGACCTTTCTGCCATGTTGGTCATTACTTTAAACCAGTCAAGGTCATGTTCTGATAATGGGATTCCACCAGAGGGCAGTTCAGCCATTTTGTCTATCAACTCTTTATAAAACATCTCTTCCATAGTATCAGTGTCGTGTAGATGCTAAACTCTCCATGCAGTTTTTATTTTACTACACTAGCACTATTTACATGTTGTGCTAGTGCTACACTAATGCTAAAGTAAGTAAAGTATAAAAGTTCAGCGTTGCTCAAAACGGCTAAAAAGCCTGTGTAGTCAATCCTGCAACTCCAAACCCTATACGCAGTTAGGAACAAAGCCCCCAGGAGGCATTTATCCCAGACCCCCGAAAAATCGCGCTTTAAAAATCAAAATCACGATTATGAAAATTGCAGTATCCAGACAGCACAAGGGATGCAGCGATTTACCCCGAAAAAAGAACCGATTGTAAATTTTTATTTCATCGGTAGCAACAGACAGAATCAATGAATCATTGCTGGAGTTTGTAAAGAAATGTGTCTTTCACAGTCAGCAGCAATCACTCACTGAAAACTGACAGATTGCAGGCGTGATTTCAAAAAACAGTATTGTTACGTAGTGCTGCAAGTTGCAGGAAGTTGTTTCAAATACTTAAGTTTAGGGGTACTGAAATGAAAAAATTAGACCAAAAAGAAGCAAGAAGTTTATTTGAGGAGGTACTTGGAAAACGTATCAGTGATGCGAGTTGGTATCGTTTAAAACCTATTTTCGGTGACGACTTCCCGTTGATAAAACAGAATGTTACGTGGCTGGCTGAAGTTAAAAAACAACTTCCTAAATGTGATTTGAGACTTATACCAATTGTTAATTCGGTAAAGGTAGCTAACCAATTAATCGCTGGCAAGGAATCAGAAATTAGCGGTAAGGAATTGCTGGAATTGTTTAAACAGCATAACATTGCAATCCATCCCAACACCCTTACAAAATGGTTTAAACCTCTAAACGGTTTCCGTAAAACTCGTGTGTATGAATTGAAAGAATTGTATCCGGTAATCTTGGCAGCACACACTTACAAGCTTAGGAGAGAAATAAACACCGTTACCCAATCCATAGTCAAGGCAAGTTAAAAGGTAGTACCAATGGAACTTAATCAAGAATTTGGAAAGTTTATTCGGCAAGTAGCTCATGACGGAGCGTTTTTACACTCATTTAGATATGACCATTCCCCAGAATCGAATGAGTACAAGGCGGCAGATAGGGCTTATGAAAGAAGTGGAAGGCTTTATGCTGTAGCAGAATTATTTTACAGTTCCATAGACGAAGCTGCTCAAGACTGTTAATTTTTAGGTTCAAAAATAATAAGCGAGGAAGAATTATGGCAACAGATTACATAAAACGGATTCAATCAAATTTATCAGGAGGTAAGAAGAAAATAAAGCTTAGTAGACCTGTAATCAAGAAGGAATTAGAATTACTTGGTTATGCGAATGAAACTTTGACCGATGATTTAACTGTGTTGGTGATTAACAAGTTGGTTGACAAATTTAGCAATGAAGTAGAAACAAAACTTCTTCCTGAATGCGAACCGGTTGATAACGCTCCAACTTCTCAGGAACTAAAAACAGAGATAAAGGATAGTTTAGCAACACACGAACCAGACATAGTTCAAAAAGTTGAACCAGTCATAGTTCAAGAAATTGAACCATCAACCCAAAGTGTTAGTATTAACTCGATTTATGAAGCAAGTACTACAATACTACAAACAGAATCTGAGCAAGAAATAGAAACAGGAATAGTGGTAAGTGAAGGAGATAAGCAGGAATTAGTAGCGGTACAAAGCTCAGTTTTAGATGTTCACTTATCGGAGTTGGAAACTGTTGAATTATGCTCCCAGATACCGGATGTATTTGATGATTATAAATCATTTGTAGATTCGGTAACTAGTGCTATTAAAACCTTTGTCGATGAGAAATTTGACCATCAAGAAACAAAAACAGTTGACTATTCTATCTCGGAACTAAGGCAGCACATAGCAAATAGACAGGCACGTTTAGATACTAAATTCGCACAAGGACTTAATGACGTAAAGGAGGATTTAGAGCAAATACGCTCAAATATCAAAAGCAGACAAGTTGCAATCCTTGAAAAGTTCAGAATCCCCGCTAAAACCTAAACTATCGGGCGTAGTAGGAGGATTAGGAATCTACTACCACTACAAACTCGATAAATGGGATGTTCGCCCAATTGGTTGGGGAGTAATTTTAGCCTCTGTTTTAATCCCAGTAGCCCTAACTTTAAATGAACATCGTAACCGAATCGAACATGTTAAAACGTTTTATCCAAACATTGATAAACGGAATTGTAATTACCAACAGCACCTGGAAGATAACAGGTTTTACTTAGTTTGTCCCGGTGGAAGTGTTGACAACGAAAAAAAGTTCAACGACGAATTACAGAGGAAAAAAGATGAGGATAAAAGATTTCGTGAGCGGCAGAGGGAACAACGTATTGAATCGGTTAAAAAACGATTTAGAGTTCTCCGTCGATACTTTAAACAAGCAAACTATGGGGGATGAACAGGAGCTAAAAAACCTACGTGATACACATAAGGAAGCTCAATTTATTAATGAATTTCTCCCCCAAATAGCAGACCAATGGATTGACA
>NZ_MRCD01000200.1 GCF_001904745.1 Calothrix sp. HK-06 | reverse complement strand
CTTACGCAAGCTCTAGCGCATCAAGCAACATTAGCAATTCAGCTTTTACGCATGGTTGAGGAAGCTAAAATTAACGTGTTACTCGAAGAACGTAACCGTATGGCAGGAGAAATTCATGATACCCTTGCACAAGGTTTTACAGGTATTATCACTTACCTCGAAGCCGGAAATCGCGCAGGCGCCAATCAAAATTTCGTCAAAGTTCAATCTTGTTTAGATAACGCCCTAACTTTAGCACGCTCAAGTTTACAAGAAGCCCGTCGCTCTGTTTGGGCACTGCGCCCCCAAGCGCTTGAACAAGCAGACCTCAGCATTGCACTGCATAATTGGGTCGAACATTTAAGAAGCTGCACAAATATTGAAATCAATACACAAGGAGAACCTCACGACCTTTCCCCCGAAGTAGACCGCGAATTGTTACGAATTGCTCAAGAAGCTGTAGTTAATGCCCTCAAACATGCTCAGGCGCCTAAAATTACACTCGATTTAATTTGGCAAGAAGTATACCTAACATTAAGAATAAGTGATAATGGTCGAGGATTTGTATTACGCAACACTTTAAATCGTGGGTTTGGTTTAGTAAGTATGCAAGAACGAGCATCACGCATTGGTGGACAATTAATGATTTGTAGCGATGTTGGACAAGGCACGCAAATCTCGGTAAGAATTCCAATCAACGCAAATCCAATTATCAAGGTTAAGCATGAGTGAGACTAAAATACGGCTTTTAATTGCGGATGACCATGCTGTAGTGCGGAAAGGACTCGTAGCAATGGTCGAAGATGAACCTGATATGCAAGTCGTTGCCGAAGCTGGAGACGGGCAGGAAGCTTTTGACCGCTTTTGTGATGTTCGTCCAGATGTAGGTTTGCTTGATTTACGGATGCCAAAGATGAATGCTGTTGAAGCAATTATTGCGATTCGACAGCACAACCTAAACGCACGTTTAATAGTACTAACGACTTACGATACTGATGAAGCTATTTATCAGGGGCTGCGAGCAGGCGCCAAAGGTTATTTACTTAAAGACGCTACTATTGATGAATTGCTTAACTGTATTCGGACAGTTCATGCAGGAAAGATTTGCTTACCAAGTGCTATTGCTGCTAAACTCGCAGAACATACAACCAGTCCCCAATTAAGTGAGCGTGAACGAGAAGTACTACAACTGATGGCGATGGGCAACAATAATCATGATATCGCCAGCGCATTAGTAGTTGCCGAAAGCACAGTTAAATATCACGTTAATCATATATTGAGCAAATTAGGCGTAAGCGACCGTACTCAAGCTGTGATTCTTGGACTCAAACGTGGTTTAGTGAGCCTTGAATAATCAATTAATAATGATTTGTAAAAAATCTAAATGTAGAGACGTGATTAATCACGTCTCTACAATATACGATTTTATGAATAATATAATTTAGAATTGTCTGTCTTAACAGGGAGTCACACTGGCAAGGGTAGATATTATTTCAATTGTTTCAACAGGTTTAGAAATATGGACAGCAAACCCCATTTTAAACGCGCGTCCACGTTCAAATGGATTATTGCAAGGAATAATAGCAACCTTTGGTAAAACTTTGCCAGATTTTTCTTCAGCTTCTTTGATGTGAGAAGTAAATAAATACACATCGTTATTACTCAACATAGTTAAATCAATAAGTGCAGCATCAAGTTGAACCCCCTCAAGCAAGTTAAACATCTCTTCAGAAGTAGTAGCAGCAAAAACTACAGCGCTGTTTTTTTCGAGGCTTGTACGTAATGCGGTAGCATCATGTGATACCACTAAAACTTTTATACCTTCAAGACGACAGTAGCTAAATTGATAATTCGGCTTATGTTGCTTGCCCCATTCACACATCAGTTCGACTATTGGAGTAAAAGTCTGACCATGAGGAGTGAGGGCATATTCTACGCGAGGTGGTGACTCTGGGTAAGACTCTCTGTAGATTAAGCCTTCTTCCTCTAATTCTCTTAATTGCTGAGTCAAGACTTTTTGTGTAATGTCAGAAATTAGCAGTTTTAACTCACTAAAACGCCTTGCATCTCGTCTTAGCCACCAAAGAATAAGACATTTCCACTTACCACTGATTGCATCAATTGTAACTTCTAGTGGACAGACATATTTTCGAGCATTAGTATCCATTTGGTAACTTTTATGTGACTGTACTAGCATACCTATGAGAAGAGCAATTTGTCGTTTGGAGAATATCATCAGATGCAAGTTAACAATTCAGTTGCACTAGTAACTGGCGCCAATGGTGGAATTGGTTCTCATTTTGTAGACGAGCTACTTCGTCATGAAGCGGCTAAGATATACGTTTGTGCGCGTAGTTTGGAAAAATTGAGCGGTCTTGTTGCGCTTGACCCTTCTCGCATTGTTCCTATCGCATTAGATGTTACCAACCCTCAATCAGTTGAGACTGCTGCAACTCATTGTCAGGACGTAACTGTTTTAATTAACAATGCTGGCACCTCACTCAACCAGGGATTGATTGCCGCAGATAATTTAGATGGCGCTAGAGCTGAAATAGAAGTTAATTATTTTGGAATGTTATCTATGTGCCGTGCGTTTGCACCCGTTCTAAAACAAAATGGTGGGGGTGCAATTGTAAATATGTTGTCACTTTTAGGACGGGTAAATTTACCATTTAGTGGTTCTTACAGCGCTTCCAAAGCAGCTGCTATCTCAATGACTCAAGGGGTGCGCGCTGAATTGGCGGCTCAAAATACATTGGTTGTAGGAGTAATGCCCGGAACTGTCGATACAGATTTAGCGAATGAATGGCCTAACCCAAAGGTTGCACCTGCTGAAGTCGCGAAGGCTACTCTGCAAGCGTTAATAGATAACGTGGAAGATGTTTATCCTGGTGAACAAGCGAAGACAGTTTCTGCTTTATTATTGAGCGATCCTAAAGCTGCCGAGAAATATATGGCAAAATTTTTACCTGGCATGATGTTAGCAGGAACAGATGCATAATTGCTTGATATTCAAACACATGTAGAGACGCGATTGAATCGCGATTCTTATTGATGTTTATTCATGCATAACAAAAAAGTAATGTAAGCGCCTCAGACCTGAACGAAAGTAGAGGTTTCCTCCTAATCTAAAGTTTGGAAATTCTCTATTTGCAAAATGGATGACTTGACACCTTTAAACGAGCATAGTTAAAGATACACTATTACAAACAAGACTGTGTTCGTTCTGACTCCTCCCGTGAGCAATCGCGACCATTGCCAAGGGGCGCCTTCTTCTAAAGTCACACTCGTTAAATATGGTGATTACCAGTGTTTCAACTGTGGCTTATTACACACTGTAGTCAAAACATTACAGCAGCAATTCTCAAACCAGCTATGCTTTGTGTTTCGACATTTCCCGCTAACAGATATTCATCCTCATGCTCAACATGCAGCAGAAGCGGCTTTAGCGGCAGCCAAGCAAGGAAAGTTTTGGCAAATGCATGACTGTTTATTTCAAAATCAAGGCGCCCTCGGCAATGGCTATTTAGTTGAATATGCCGTGATGCAAGGTCTTGAGGTAAATCAATTTTTACAGGACATAGCACATGATGTGCATGTTGAACGAATTCAACAAGATGTGGTTAGCGGTATTAAAAGCGGAGTTAGCAAAACACCAACGTTTTTCATTAATGGGGTTCGCTATGGCGGGGAATGTGAAGGCACCGCGTTATCTGCCGAAATAGCAAAACAAATTGAACAGCTTTAAACAGAGGAAATAATATGGTATTTGCAACAAACGGACATCATAACAACGATGTATATTTAGTGTTTTGAAAATTATTAAATAATAATTATAATCAGCAGAAAATTGCCTTAATTAAGGTAAATGTATATGAATTTTGTAAAGTGTCATAACATTTACACACAATTTACATATAATTGACAGATATTTAGCACACTTAGCTTTTAGAATCTTTCAATAGTCGGTGCAGGTATAGATACGAAAGCTTCTAATCTTTGACAAAGCAAGTATGTTTAAAGAGGTTAAGTATGAATTATTATTGGAATTTTGTCCTAAAACGCTACTATACTTATTCAAATCGTTTCCATCCCACTCGCTACATTGTTGCAGCTTTGTCAGTTGCGGGGGCATTACTACTAACTGTACTATTACACTCTTTACTAAAATCAACAATTTTTTCACTATTTTTTGCAGCAGTAACTTTTAGCGCTTGGTATGGGGGAC
Source organism: Calothrix sp. HK-06 (assembly GCF_001904745.1). Taxonomy (GTDB): domain Bacteria; phylum Cyanobacteriota; class Cyanobacteriia; order Cyanobacteriales; family Nostocaceae; genus Dulcicalothrix. The sequence continues at coordinate 4,057 of NZ_MRCD01000200.1, read as the reverse complement.
TAGAAGCAGGGTTATTAGCAACTGTTCTATCCATCTTAGCCTGTGACTTTTTTTTGGCGCCTGCAACTGATAATTTTATACTAAGGCACGGAGCAAACTTTTTACATTTAGTTTTATTTAGTTTAGTTGCAGTGCTGGTTAGTTCTCTATATGCTCGACTACATAATGCTAGACAAAAAGCCGAAACTAATTTAGCTAAACTAAAATTGAGCGAAGAAAAGTATCGTCATATTGTTGATACTGCTGATGAAGGTATTTGCTTGTTAAATGAAAATTTACATACCGAGTTTGTCAATGAACAATTAGCTTCAATGCTTGGTTACAGAGTCTCAGAAATAAGCGCGCGCTCAATACTAGATTTTATCGCTTCAACAAGCCTTACTGAAATGCAAAAAATATTTGAGCGGTGGCACAATGGCAGTAAAGAGAAGTTTGACTGCTGCTTTTGCACTCATAACGGTTCACAGTTATGGGCAATTGTTTCTAGCACGCCGATTTTTACTTCAGACGGTAACTTCAATGGTGTTCTAATAATGATAACTGATATTACCGCGCGCAAATCTATAGAAATAGAACGAACTCAATTACTAGAACGAGAGCAAATAAGTCGAAGAGAAGCGGAGACCGCAAATCGATGTAAAGATGAGTTTTTGGCAATGCTTTCCCACGAGTTACGCTCTCCCCTTAACCCAATTATTGGTTGGGCAGAAATATTACAAAGTAAAAAATTAAACCAAGAAAAAATTAATTACGCACTAAAAGCTATTGAACGCAACGCTAAATTGCAAGCTAAACTTATTGAAGATTTACTGAATGTGTCCCGTATATTACAAGGTAAACTAAGTATAGAGTTATATCGAGTCAACTTATTATCTGTGATTGAAGCAACAATCGAAACAGTTAGTTTAGCAGCAGAAGAAAAATCGATATCGCTTAATTTTTCAAATCATCAGTCTTTAGATTCCGAAATGTGTTCCCATAAATTTTACGTGCTTGGCGACTCAAAGCGTTTACAGCAAATTTTGTGGAATTTACTACTAAATGCAATCAAATTTACACCTAATGGGGGTAGAGTAGATATTGAGTTATTCATTACAGAAAATCAAGACTTTGCTCAAATTAGAGTTAAAGATACAGGTATAGGTATTGACTCTGAGTTTCTACCTTATGTTTTTGAATCCTTTCGTCAAGCAGATAACTCCACAAACAGGAATTTTGGAGGGTTAGGTTTAGGGCTAGCAATAGTTCGTCATTTGGTAGAACTTCACGGTGGTACAGTTGAAGCTTATAGTTCAGGAAGAGGGCAAGGTGCAACTTTTACTGTTAACTTACCACTGTTAATTGCAGAGAGTCAAACAATAGAAAATTTGCATCCAGATACCAACTCATATATACATTCTAGTGCTTTAGCAAATTTAAAGATTTTACTGGTAGATGATGAAGTTGATATTAGAGACTTGCTTGTTTGTTTGCTCGAACAACATGGGGCAATTATAACACCTGTAGCTTCAGCAGAAAAAGCATTAGAGGTACTCGAAGTTACTGAACAAGATTTAATTATCAGTGATATAGGTATGCCAAATATCAATGGTTATATGCTAATGCGTCAGATCAGAAATACTTCAATGCAACACCGACACATTCCAGCAATTGCATTAACTGGCTATGCTCGTGATTTTGATATACAACAAGCACAGTTAGCAGGTTTTCATACAATTATAGCTAAACCTGTAGAGCAAGCTCAGTTAATTAATGCTATTAGTATGTGCTACAAGCGCCAAGAAATAGCAACAAGTAATGTAGGCGCCTAAATTTACTTTCTTACGACTTAACACCGCCTTTTTGCTCCATATATTTACGTAACAAAGCTAATCCTTGTAACATTTTTTCTCGCTCATCAGGTTGCGCTGCTTCTAATGCCTGAGCTACTAAATTTAATCGCTGAGAAGGAAGTGCATGTTTAAGATAACTTTCAACAATCTCGGTTGTATAAATGCGGGTTACACGTCGGTCTGCTTCATCCACTCGAATACAAAGCAGTTCTCGTTGTTTAAGTCGGTCAACAATCCCCGATACAGTACTTTGTGCTAACCCAACTTGTTGGCTCAACTGTTTGATGCTTAAGCCGTTTGTCATTGAGAGAACTCGCAAAACATTAATTTGAGGCTCGGTTAATCCAAGTGCTGCTAAGTCTATGTTTGCAGCTTGTCGCATCAAGCGACGAATCGCCACAAGATGATCTGCAATTGCTTCGACTTGTTGAGACAAATTTGGATTCATAAGCACAAACAGAAATGTAAAGTTCCATTAAGAATATATTTTAGCTAAAGTATATCGTGTATGATGCATCGTGTACGATGTAATTACACTCTAAAATATTGGAGGCGGTATGCGTCCAGGTACAATTGCCTCGTTTTTCTTGATTATATTTGGATTGATGGAATTTTTCCTGCGGCAGGGAAGGACGGCAAAATCTCTCAAACCTGGCGCCAAAGACCAAGGGACAACGCTTCTTATCGTCACTTCCTATATTTTGGCAGTGATTGCCTTAAGTATTGATTTACCAGGTTATGTTTGGTTTGAAGGATTGCGTTGGGTAGGGGTTGGGTGTGCTTTCCTGGGTACATTATTACGAATTTGGTCGATGAAGGTGTTGGGAAGCTATTACACCTGCACATTAGTTACTACTTCAGAACAGCGAGTTATACAGCATAGTCCTTATCGATTTATTCGCCATCCAGGTTATCTTGCAGCATTACTCATTTGGGTAGGTGCCGCAGTCGCGTCAGGTTCAGTCACCGCAACTTTCGTAGTCTTAGCGTTGTTAATAATTGCTTATGGGTATCGAATTAAAAATGAAGAACGAATGCTAGTTGAGTCTTTAGGAACAGAATATTCTGATTACCGAACGAGAACTTGGCGTTTATTCCCATTTATATATTGATTTATCTCAAATGGTCTATTTAGCAAATTAGTAGGAAAGCGCGGGTCTACAGCATATCCTTCATCACTATTAAGAATAGGCGGTAATGTAGTGTAAGGTATGCCATTTTTATCAACTTGAATTGCTGCATCACCCGCATTTGCCAGTCCATTGGCGCCTGGAAAGTTGCCGTATAAACCATTAAAAGAACGATTCTCTAAATAAAGAACAACAATATGATTTATTGGCGAGTTGATTGGATTGACTTCAGAATTTACTTGATTAGTAACCATTATTGTTATTTCCTTTAGTATTTATTAATTGCTACAGAAACAACTTTATCTTATTACTAATTATTTTAATATCTTGCTTATCAAGTAAGCTTCATTATACATAACGCTGTTGTAAAGGCGCCTATATAATTAAGATAATATAAAGAATTTATAGAGAGTTTATTCTATATAAGTCTTTCTATAGCCACATTTATACTTACATTCCAAGGTTAACAAAAGGTTGAGAGCCATTTAATTAATTACTCTAGTATTGTATATAAATTCCAACATTAATTAAATTATGTGAACATATATAGATATTTTTAAATTAATAAAGTTGGCAACGGATAAAACAGATGTAACAGATAGACTAATCAACTATCCTTTACATGGGTTAATCGTCATGAAACTGACCGGGTAAGTTTTCTTGACCCGCCCACTACCTGCTTCATAGGTACAAATATTGTTAGTGGTACAGCAGTTGCGGTGGTTGTGGCTACAGGCGCCGATGATTATTTAACATGACGCTTATGACAAATTTCTGACACACGCGCATCATACCTATGTCACAACCCCTTGCTAATTTAATTACGTAAGTCAATCAGGTTTAATGGTATGGAAAGCTATAGCATTACCACTCACACCGCAGCTACGGGCAACGTTAGTAATTTTGCTCTAATTGCCAATCCTAGCTTCGGAGTCAATATTCACTCTGAATTAAATCTTTAAATTCAAATTTTAGATTAAATTTTTCAGAAATTAATTCTTTGAGAAAGCATTTTTATTTAATGTAAATCTACTGATGGTTAAGGTGCCATTTACAATGCAACATCACCAGCATAAAAGGCTAAATAGCTATATT
>NZ_MRCD01000199.1 GCF_001904745.1 Calothrix sp. HK-06 | reverse complement strand
AAATTGGTTTACTAATTGTTGTTACTGTACCTCATGAACCCGCAATATGCTGTATATAACTGGTGGAGATATTTCTCATCTCCCGCACTAATGAATTAAGATAAAACGTTGATAGTGCGTCCAATATGAAACTAGCACATTTTCTGGAACCATTGCTATATGTGGATTTTGGAATGTGCAAGGAGCGGAGTAGAAAGGTCTATTCGAGGCTACATATAATCAGGTGCCTGTCAAACATCTGGATGTCCACATTGGCATCAGCATAGTTTTGAGAATTAATTTTAAGAATTATTTTATATTTTATAATTGTATTTTTTCTTAAATTAGATTGATAAACGACACATATAAAAAATTTATTTACTTTTGCTAGGAGGGTCATATATGCCAAAAAGTTGGAGGATTTTGCTGTCAATATTTTTGGCACCTACTATTATCTTTGTATTTTCTGGCACTAAAGCTTTCGCACAAAGTATCAGCTTGGATGGCTCCTTGGGAACTTCTGGAACTTTGACTGGTCCTAATTACACAATTCCTCAATCGCTGGGGCAAACTGTCGGTAATAATTTATTTCATAGTTTTAGTCAGTTTAATCTTAATAGTAACGAAGCAGCGATTTTTCAAAGTAATGCAAATATTCAAAATATTCTCTCTCGTGTGACGGGTAGTAATCAATCTGTAATTGATGGGTTAATTCGTACACAAAGTGTGGTAAATCTGTTTTTTATAAATCCGAATGGGATTATATTTGGAAAAAATGCTTCTTTAGATGTAGGTGGTTCATTTGTAGCGAGTACAGCAAATGCCCTGCAATTTGGAAATCTGGGATATTTTAGTGCGACTGAGAAAAATGTCCCTTCATCTTTGCTGACAATAAATCCTTCAGCTTTGTTATTTAATCAAATTAATCAAAACGCCGCGATTCAAAATAACTCAATTGCACCAGCAGGAAAAGACCCAGCAGGTTATGCCGCAGTTGGTTTGAAGGTTGCAGATGGTAAAAGCTTGCTGCTGGTGGGCGGTAATGTCAGCATGGATGGTGGGCAATTAAATGCTTTTGGTGGGAGAGTTGAGTTAGAGGGATTAGCCTCACCTGGTACCGTAGGGCTTCAGGTAGATAGAAACAATTTGAGCAGTGTCTTTCCTAGTAATGTAGACAGAGCAGATGTATTACTAACTAATGGTGCAAGTGTAAATGTACAATCACTAGAAGGCGGTAATATTACAGTCAATACTCGGAATTTAGACATTTTGAGAGGAAGCTTTCTTTTCACCGGAATCGTGCCGGGTTTGGGGTCAGTTGGGACTACTACAGGAAATATTGTAATCAATGCTACAAATAATATAAAAGTTGTCGGTAGTGGTATTGGCAACCAGATACTACCAGAAGCAAAGGGCAATGCTGGTAACATAAACATTACTGCAACAACACTGTCTCTTTCTGATGATGCCGCTCTATCTGCATCCACATTTGGTAATGGTAAAGCTGGGAATATTAATATTCGTACCTCCGATTTTGTCGATCTAAACAATGGCAACTTGTTTTCTCAGGCTGACCAAGGCTCAATTGGTTCTGCCGGAAATATAACCATTGAAACTGGGCGTTTATTTGTGCGTAATAATTCACAAATTTCCACTGGAACCATTCGCACTAGTTCTGGTATTGGTGGAAATCTGACAATTAACGCCTTGGATTCGGTAGATATAACAAACAAGGGTGGAATTTTTACTGACGCAGAAGGAAATGGAGTAGCTGGAGATTTAAAGATTTCAACAAAGCAGCTAAGGATACAAGATGGTGGATTAATCTATGGAGGCACTTCCAGCACGGGTAAAGGGGGAAACATGACTATTAACGCCTCCAATCTAGATATTATTGGTACTTCAGCATCAGGGTATTCTAGCGCTATATTAAGCCAATCTACGGGCGCCGGAGATACAGGCACGATTACCATTAACACTGACAGGCTTAGAATTCAAGGAGGGGGGTTGTTAGCGGCTCGAACTGCTGGAGGGGGTAAAGGTGGAACCATTAGCATCAATGCCTCTGATGCTGTGGAACTAAGTGGTACATCACCAAATGGTGATGTCACTAGTTTATCTTCACAAACCAAAGGAACAGGAAATGGGGGCACTCTAACGATTAATACTCGACGGTTGAAAGTCGAAGATGGGGCACAAATATCTGTTTCCACATTTGGTCGAGGTAAAGGGGGAAATCTGGAAGTAGCAGCATCTGACTCTGTTGATTTGAGTGGAAGATCGCAAAGTGGATTTTCTAGTGGTTTGTTTGCCCAAGTAAATAAAGGAGGAATAGGTGACGCAGGTAACTTAACGGTTACAACTAACCAGTTAACCGTAAAAAATGGTGCTAAGATTTCTGCGGCCACTTTAGGAGCGGGGCAAGGTGGAAATCTAAGCATTACAGCATTAGAAGGTGCCGTCTTATTAATTGGTACAGCAGCAGATGGCACTACTAGTTCCATAACTACTGGTACTGACGGAACAGGAAATGCCGGAAATGTAACCATTAGTACTAAAAAAATGACCGTTCAAGCAGGAGCAGCAGTAGAAGCCGGCACACAAGGCTTTGGCGAAGGAGGATCTCTGACGATTAATGCCTCAGACTTGATTAATTTAGATGGTGTATCACCTTTTGGGAGGTTTTTTAGCGGATTAGCAACTCAGACTTTAGGAGCCAAAGCATCTGGGAATTTAATATTAAATACCCCAAGGTTGAAGATTCAAAATGGAGCTAAGGTTTCTGTAGGCAGCCTGGGAACTGGGAGAGCGGGTAATTTGGATATTAATGCAGGTTCTATACAATTAGATAATAAAGGGAGTATCTTTTCTGGAACTTACTCAGGAAATGGAGGTGATATTTCACTGAGATTGCAAAACTTATTACTGCTGCGCCACAATAGCTTTATTTCTGCCACCGCTGGTGCTGCACAACAGGTTGGGGATGGCGGTAACATCAATATCAACTCCAAATTTATCGTTGCAGTTCCTAACGAAAATAGTGATGTCTCTGCCAACGCCTTCACAGGTAAAGGTGGCAAGGTTACAATCGGTGTAACTGGTATCTATGGCATGATCGCGCGTAGTCGAGAAGACCTAGTTAAATTATTAGGAACTAATGAACCTCAAAATTTAGACCCTGCAAGACTACCAACTAGCGATATTACTGCCATTTCTCAAACCAATCCGACTTTGAACGGTGATGTAATTCTCAATGAACCCGGTATAGACCCCAGTCGCGGCTTAATTAACTTACCTACTAATTTAGTTGATGCGTCAGGGTTAATCGCGCAAGGTTGCACACCCAGAAGCCGCCAAAGTGCTAGTAGATTTACCTCTACTGGAAAAGGAGGATTATCTGAAAGTCCCTATGAACCATTGCGGGAACAAGTGCTGATAACTAAATGGATAATGCTTCCAGATGATAGAAATCAGCAAACAAGAGAAATAAAAGAAGAAATGATAACAAAACCAATCCCAAAAACAATTGTGGAAGCTCATAGTTTAATCGTTAATTCCCGTGGACAATTCGAGTTAGTTGCACAAGTTCCTATGGGTAATTATGATAATTTTTCACAGCAAGCAAGGTTTAGCTGTAATGCTGCGATATCTCGATAGGTTTTAATTTATTTAGAGGTTGAACCGATTTTAGTAACTCTGGGGTGCGGAATGTGAGATCTATATATATGTTGGGGTTAGATATGCTTCCTTGGGCAGTGTCACCTTCAGTGTCCCAAGGGTCGGTGACATTGCCAACACGGCGTAAAAGTAGCGAAGCTGCTATGAACCGCCATGCGGAGGCTGGAAGTATTGCTACCCAATACTTCCACCAAAATTTTTGCCCATACTAAAATTTAACTTTTAGTTAGCGGATTTTATTTCTGTAACCCTTGCTCTGTAACAACTTTAGGAGATACGTGGTGGCTTATGTCACGCTTGCTACTTTTACCCCCAGTAATGTAACTCGTGCGGCTCGATTTCTAGTAGGAGCTTCTAGCAACTAGAAGGGTATAACTAGAGTACATCTTGAAAGTCACTTTCAAAATGTATAACTGTCCATAAGATGTGGGTGATACCAAGTAACCTAGAACGGTAAAGTCCCACCCATCAGGAGAGATGTGACTCCCTACCTGCCCACCGAGAAAACCCTAATTCTCCTCGATATAAACAACGTTGAAAACCAAAGCATCGTTTCAAAAAACTAATACGTCCTTCAACTCCGTTATGCCAGTGACGAGCTTTTTGAAATTTCCTCTTTCTTTCATGCTGGATTCGTTCTTTACTCCGATAGCCACCTTTGGGTAAAATTACCTCTTTTACACCTATTTCCAAAGCATATTGCTCATTTGCATTTGAATAAACACCTCTATCTGAAGTTACAGTTTTTGGTGGATCTCATATAAATGCTTTGCCTGACTCTCTATTGCTGCTTTATCAACTTCTGATGAAACCTCAAGACGGATTACAAATGCACCACCACTTTTCTTTTCAATAGCTTGGACTGATAGATTATCCTCGCCATACTCAGCCTTTAACTCCTGTAATAATGATAGAAAAGCTTTCCAGTCAATGTCATCTGTAAATATTAAATTTACTACACTTATTACTAATAAATTAATTCTGCAAAATGCTTGCTATACCTTACTTGTGGCTTTTTTACTTATTAAATTTTATAAATAAGACTTGGATTATTTATAAGTTACTATTTTGGCTCTAATTAGATAAGAGCTAACAAATTATCTTGAACTTACTTAGCTCTTATATAGCAAGTTTAAAGCTAGTAAACAGAACAAAATTTGTAAAATTTAGCTCATGTGTAGAAGCGAAGTGCTTAGTTACTAGGTGTAAACATGGTTCAATAATCATGTTCGACATTAAAAAAAGATAAGTATTGAGACTAACTGTTTTTTAACCAGTAACTTGAAATTACTAGTCAATTTCCCAAAAAACTAAGATAATTACATTTGGATTTTGATGATACCTCTAGCAATCTGCTCAATAAATTCTGACCGAGAAAGACTCATGTTCCCGGCTAAAATATCCAGCTTTTTGACAGCAGTTGGGGTTAAACTTAACGAAACACTTTTCTTGATTTCATCATACATCTCTGGAACATTTCTAAGACTTTTTTGCCCATTTATAGACATTTAAAAACTCCAATAGTTTTTTTAGTGCTTTCCAAGTTAACTTGAATCAACTTCTTTTTATAAATAGCACTATCAAAAGTCAATAAATAAATTTGGCGAAGATTTTAAGAAATGTTAAGCGAGGAATACCTAACTTGGACTTCCCTCGTATTAATACAGGATTAGTACCCGCCCGCTGTGGGGCAAAAACAGTAATGCAGCGCAGAGATTGAAAAATAAAAACCATTGGTGCCGAGTAGACGAATAAAGCAGGAACGTGCCTTCTTTGACTTGCCAAAAGCACTTTACTATTATATTTTTTCTACCAAGACACCGCACTTAGATACTAAGCATCTGAAGTTACCACCTAGATTCTAAGTATTTTGTACTTGCACTACTGTTTCTGAATGTTCCGCTTTACCAAAAGGAACAGCGGGAATGTTGAAGCTAAAGATAATAGAAGTTAAATATTTATATTATGATTTTGATTATCTTCTTAACAACAATAATTTTTTGCGTTGTGACAAACTACCTTTTTGGATTTGTTTAATTGCGGCTATAGCTGTGGTTACTTCAAAAAGTTGAGTTTTTACGCTATAGAACCAACTTACTATTTTAGAAATTTAAAAATTGAGATGGTAAATAACATTTTTGATCCCCTTATGGAGCATTCTAGTCACCTTATGGAGTAGGTGCCGAACCTGGCAACCTTGATCTATAAAAGGCGACAGGTGGTGCCGCCTAGTAGGAGAATCATGAGAGGTTATAAATTATTCACTACTATTTCTAATTCTCCTCATTTCATGAAAATCCTGTCAATTAGTATAAAATAGTTGAGCGGATACACTACCGTTAAATGCTACACCAGGTTTACCTACTATTGGAGATACAATATGAGTTTCGCTTCTGCAACACGTTACAAGTTAATAAACCACTCAACACAAGCTGTTATTGCTATTTCCACTAATGATCGTCAGTTGACACGTTATATTGGAGGTGATTACCCAGATCAGTACTGGTTTATTCTGAATTTTAAAGAAAAAGGGTTCAAGTTGATGAATGCATTTTTTCTAGGAGATGTAATTGCCGATTCTAATGGTAACTTGATTAGGTATAACGGAGATGATTACCCAGATCAGTATTGGTCAATAAAACCTGCTCCTAATAACTACGGATATGTATTTACCAATAAAAGTACAGGTAGGGTTATCGCTGATAGTAATGGTAATTTGATAGCATACAAGGGACAGGACTTTCCAGATCAGCATTGGGATCTTTTTGAAGTTCACTAAATTGGTAATCACTTGCTAGATTAGCATCTGAAGAGAAAGAACGCTACAGAACATTTCTTGCGTTTTTTCTTCAAATGTCATAATTGTGGTTTATTGAATACACATAGTTAACTATCAGTCAATGCGTAAGTCTAACAACTTGTTAGCAACACTAGAGCTAGTTGATCAAAGCAAAGTTTACCCCAGTCACGGCAATCTAAACGAAGTACGAGTTTATTTGAATTTCAAGAAAAAAGAAGGCACCGAACCATTACCGCGTCCAGCCGATGTGGTTAAAGGAAGTAATTAAAAATCGAAGCTATAGCCTGGTACCCGATTAAGGACTTAGATGTCGCATTTAAATACTATGCATCTGAGGAGACAGTAGTAATGTTGAAGGTAGCCATAATATTAAATTACGAAATGATACTTCATGAAGTATAAAAATTAAGATCGTATTGCTATAATTTAGAGCTAGCAATTTTTTAGAGATTTTATGGTAAACAAGGTTTTAAGGCAACGTTTTAATGAGCTAGAGGCTCAAGCAAAAACAGTTGAAGCCTCCAGAAAGATATATCATTTTGAGGGGTCTAATGATGCTGAATATGTTGATAATTATCTACTTCTAAATTGGAAAGTAAAAGTTAAAAATTTATTGTCAAAAGTTTGCGGCGAAAAATCTCAACATTTTCAGCAATTTGAGAAAGAGGAAGAAGGCGGAGGATTTATAACAAATTACGGTATTTTTAAAAGTCTAAAGGCTATATTTTTAGCAGCAAAAGAGGATTTTGAAGGTGGTTACCTTTCATCCATGAAAACATTGGTTCAAGCAGAAGTTTTTGACTCTGAGCTTGAACAAGCAAAGGAGTTGTTGAGTAACGGCTATTCTACACCCGCCGCTGTTATCACAGGTGTTGTATTGGAAACGGCATTACGGGAGCTGTGTGACAAAGAAGGTATTTCACATGGAAAGCTAGATAAGATGAATGCTGATTTGGCTAAAGCTAGTGTGTACAACAAGCTCGTACAAAAGCAAATAACTGCGTGGGCAGATATACGAAATAGTGCAGCTCACGGCAAACCTAATGAGTTTACAGAGCAAGACGTAACTAATATGATTAGAGACGTAAATCAATTTTTGGCAAATTATCTGATAAGTTGATATACCCAACAATATTTCTACAGAAACGGTTATATCTGGATCAACGATGACGTTGTCCAGTGGCAAACAAAGTTCAAAATTTATCAAAAGAAGGGACTACTGGCACGGCGCGTGTAAAGATGCAAATTATGTAATTATCAGTACGATTATTCTTCTGCGTTACAAGCTTTATTGTTCTAACCCAAGTTAAACTATATTCCTTTACAGCTGTAAACTCATGAAATTACCTGTTTTACTGCCTTCAGATTGAGCAGTAACACCATTATTTTTCTAAATTCATATCCGAAGCCATTACAAAGTCATTTCGCAAACGTCCCATTAGAGAGGTCTAGAAGGCTCTGCTCTCAATAGAGTCACATTATTAACAATAACCTGTTGTTGCAGCTACGAGGTTAGGGCGAAATATACATGTTACTACATAGTGTTCGCATTTGGTATCAAGCTAAGTTGTTACGATACGCTTAGTCTCATATAGTTAGAGGCGCCAACCTGTTATTTTCTACCATTGAAATGTTCTTGCTTTAGTGTTAAAGCCATAGACAATCATCTATGTAAGAGTATTCTGATAATAGAAGCTATCTAAATAGATTTAACTCTATGCATTGAGCTTCATTACTATTTCTTCATATAACATTCATAGCTTGTCAACCACCAAGGGGCGTTAGGCTTTTGCAACTAGCATTTGAAAATTTATATTAAATTTAATTTTTGGAAAG
>NZ_MRCD01000020.1 GCF_001904745.1 Calothrix sp. HK-06 | reverse complement strand
ACTTGGCTTTCAAACTATTACTTTTTCTCGGTTCGGTTGTTTGCGGTTTCTTTCTCGCCGCCGACTTATTTAAGATAACGAGTCCACCAAAAAATGTCAAGCTTTTTTGGGAAAAAAATTAAAGAATTTTTAGGTACCCACTCCAATAGCCAGAAACCGCCTGACACAAACAGTTTCCACTGCTAGTAAATAAGACTAACGATTTTTTGTATGCCCTTATCTAACTGCGGCGCCTGTTCAGCAGGTCGTAATATAATAGTACAAGGCTTTTGGTCAAGATTAAATTTTATTAAACCCGTGGGAACTGCATTTCCAGGCGCCACTGGGTTATTATTTTTGGTTGAGATTGTTGGTGGACTAATCCCACCCTACAATTTGCCTGTGAAGACTCTTTCAGCTGGCCCTGCCATATAAACTCGTTGATCTATATCTGACCATTCAATTTCTAATAGTCCTCCAGGAAGTTCGACGGTAGCTATACGGTCACATTTTCCGGTTAGTGCACCTGCGACTAATGATGCACAGGCGCCTGTTCCGCAAGCTAATGTTATACCTGCTCCGCGTTCCCATACTCGCATTTTCATGTAATCTCGACGCACTATTTGGATAAATTCGGTGTTGGTTCGTTGTGGGAAAGCTGAATGATGTTCAAATTTGGGACCAATTTCTTCGAGATTAATTGCTGCGACATCTTCAACGAAGGTGATACAGTGTGGGTTGCCCATGCTAACACAGGTAACTTCCCAGCTTTTACCGTTGACTTCAATTGGATGTTCAACAACTTTTTGGTCGGGGGGACATAATGTTGTGGGAATTTCTCCTGCTAGTAAGCGAGGTTCACCCATATCTACTTTAACTTGACCGTCAGGCATTAGTTGAGGTGTAATTGTGCCTGCGAGTGTATGAATAAAATATTTGTCGCTTGTGCGTGATGTCCCTTCTAAGTCAGCTAGAAATGCTGCCATACAACGGATACCGTTGCCACACATTTCTGGTTCTGAGCCATCGGAGTTAAATATCCGCATTGTGTAGTCAGTACCGTTTTGACCTGGCATTGCAAAAATTACACCATCGGCACCGATTCCAAAATGACGATCGCATAATTTAATTGCTTGGGCTGGAGTGATTGCTGGGGTTAACGTTGAGCGATTATCAACCAGTATAAAGTCGTTACCTAAACCGTGATACTTAGTAAATTGTATTGCCATTTACCCTCTAAATGAATTATCAAGGATGAAAGTTTATTATTTCATCTTTACTCAAAATGCTTACAGAATTCGATACCTCTTTACCAAGTGTTCGTCAAGTCCAAAACTTGATAAAGGAAACCTCGCAAGTCGAAATAAAGCTTTCAACAGGTGATGTTATCAGTGGCAAAATATTATGGCAAGACTTGCAATGCATGTTAATCGAAGATAGCAGTGGTCAAAAGATTACTATTTGGAAACAAGTACTTGCTTACATGAAACCTTTAGGTTAAAGGCAAAAGACGCTCTGGTATTGTGTCTCTACATTTTTTCTATTCTCGCAGGTTATCCAATGGTAAGTATTCTTTTAATTTTTCGGCTTCACCTGCTTTTACAACGGGAATAGCTATGGATATTGTTACATTGGACGGCGCCAGTAGTTGTTCAAGTTGTTGTAATGCTGTTAAACTACCGCACAGCAATAGCTGGTCACGCGCTTGTAATTCTGTGTGTACGTCGGGAATACGAATAAATCTACCATCACGACGCATTGCTTGTACTTGCACCCCAAAGGTTGTTTGAAATTCTATTTTTTCAAGTGTTTTACCAATTAATTTACACTCGCTACTAACAAATATCCATTGACATGCACTACTTTGATTGGGAATTGTTGCTTGCCCTCTGGCAAATTCGTCTAAAGCTGCAAATTCGCTATCTTGACCAACTAGTAACAGCTTATCGCCTTCCTCTAATTTAGTTTTACCGTCAGGATAATCGATTTCTTTACCGCTTGCACGCTCGATAGCCATTAAACTAACTCCCGTTAGGTAACGCATATCTGCTTGTTCCAATGTCATCCCTATTAAAGGTGAACCTGAAGGAAGAGGGTACCAGCGACGATTTAAATCTTGTGTAGCTTCCCTTATGCTGCGTTTGGACTCTGACTCGGTTTCCTCTGGACGCAAATCTAAATAATGACGGTCGCGAATTTCTTTCATTTCGCGCTGAATAACTATTGGTGATAATCCTATGTCAGTTAATAAATGTGTTGCCATCTGCAAGCTGGCTTCAAATTCGGGCTGTACTACTTCACGGGCGCCTAATTGGTAAAATGCCTCAATATTTTTATTATTGTTAGCGCGTACAACTATATCTAGATCAGGCGATAATTCTAATGCCCGTTTTAGAGACAACCTACTACTCATTGGGTCGGGAAGCGCAACTGCCATTCCTCTAGCAGCATTTACTCCTGCTGTTTCTAGTACGTGTAAACTAGCACAATTACCGTATACATACGGTAATTGTGCTTCACGTAACTGTTGAATTCGGCTTTCTGACTGGTCTATTACAACCAACGGTAAATCATGCATTTGCAATAATTTAACCAGGTTTTTACCCACACGCCCAAAACCACAAACTACTATATGGTCTTTGTAAGGTAAATCTTCCGAAACCTCAATTGGACCAACTTCACCACTAATATATGGCATCAACCAAGGTATTGACTCTATCCAATCAAATACAATCGGCACTAATCGCAGTAAAAACGGTGTAATAATTAGTGTGACTGCTGTTGTACCTAAAATTAACGAATAAATGCGACGCGATACTAAACCTAAAACTTGACCCTTACTAGCAAGTACAAATGAAAATTCCCCAATTTGTGCTAAACCAACACCTGCAATTATTGCCGTCTTTAATGGATAACGAAATAGTTTAACGATTGGTGTGACAATGAAAAACTTGCCTACCAGTACTAAAGCAACTAGTCCTAATATTAATTCCAGGTTGTTCCATAAAAACAGGGGGTCAATTAACATCCCGATGGAAACAAAAAATAAGCTCGCAAAAATATCCCGCAAGGGTTCAACGTATGTTAACGTTTGGTCAGCATATTCAACTTCCGATATCATTAACCCGGCAACAAAGGCGCCCATTTCAATCGAAAGTCCCAAATATTCGGTTAATAGGGCAATACCTAAACACAGTGCCACAACACCCAATAAAAATAATTCCTTACTTTCAGTGCGCGCAAGTAACCTTAATAATGATGGTATTACGAATTTTCCCACAGCAACGGCGCCTACTGCAAACAACCCAATTTTAACCATCGCCATTAATACAGCTATTCCAATTAATTCGGGTGGTTTATCAAGAGCAGGTAACACGGCTAACATTAAACCCAGCGCCAAATCTTGCACAACCAATATACCCAACAGAACTTGTCCGTGGGGTGTATCAGTTTCATTACGTTCCATCAAACATTTGAGAACAACTGCTGTCGAAGACAAAGACAAAATTGAACCCAAAAATACCCCCTTCGCAGGCAAAGTTCCCCAAAACCCTGAAAATCCACACACCAAAACCGTAACTGCTATTGTTAAAAGTATTTGGGCAGCACCTCCCCCAAGTGCAATACCCTGTACCTTCTTGAGTTCTGCAAACGAAAACTCAACTCCCAGTGCAAATAACAAAAACGCCACGCCAAACTGCGCTAATGTCTCGACTTGAATTAATTCTTTTATTAGCCCCAGTCCAGTGGGACCTACAATCATCCCGCCAATAAGATATCCCAGCAATACAGGCTGTCGCAACAATGCAGCAAATAAACCACCACACGCAGCAACGGCGAGAACTGAAACCAAATCAATTATTAATCTGAAATCTTCTTGCACAGTTTTTAACGAATTATTAAGACTATTAGTCTCAGCATACAAAGTTTTATATATCTATGGAACAACCGAAGCTACAATTTAGACGATCTTGATTAAAAACGTTCAGCAAAGCAAGGTTTATTAGCAATTGTACTATACGAAGTATTAATTTACAGTTACAAAGGTAGCTATATCACATAAAGCTTTCCAAGTTTGGTTTCCGATAACACCATCAACGCTTAAACGGCGGGTACGCTGTACATTTTTAATGGCAGTTTCTGTACCAGCACCAAAGTCACCATCAACGGCGCCACCATATAACCCATTATCTTTCAGCACTTCTTGTACCATTGCCACTAGTTCATGTTTAGTGCCGCGACGCAGTACTGGTTTATTTACAGGAGCTTTAGCATATAGTGACTTCCAAAGGATTTCGTCAGCAATACCTGTTTGCTTGAGGAAAAATTGGTATTGTGCTGTTTCTACTGCGTGTTCGGTTTCAGAGTCAAATATACCATTAACTGGAAAACGGTCTGGCCCAGGAAGTCTTGGCATTAACAATCGCTGTAACTCTTCTACTTTGGTGCCTTCTGAGCCAAGTTGCAGTATAGGATATGAGTTAGTTTGTGATGGCATAGTATTTACCTGTGTGGACTACTAATTACTACACCACTGTTTTTTGAGTCCGTTCCGGAAGTTTACGTGATATTACGCTTATTGTTTTACCCGCTAAGAATATGACGCAATTTGTCGCGCTGTTGGTTTGTTTAATTATTGAAGTTCTAATTATTTTATTTTTGCTGCGTCGATTATCTATTGTTTAAGTATATGGTACATTAAGCATTCAACCATACGGTCACTTTCCATTGGAAAAATTTCCTTCCCGTGCAGTATTTCTTGAGTCATCATGAAATGCACCATTGAGCCAATCATCATTCGTACTGTTGCTTCGGCATCAGGTATATTTAACTCTGGGTGTTTATTTAGGTACTCACATATAATTTTAAGTGGTGGTGTCATAATATCGTGAATCCAAGCTTTGGCTAATTCGGGAAAACGTCCAGATTCTCCTATTAATATCCGAACGAAGGCTTGATGCTCTTTATCGCTTATCATTCGATATAGTGCGGTTGCAATTAAATGTCGCAATACAACTTCCGGTTCTCCTTCAAGTGGGAGCTTATCGAATAAATCCTCAAATTTCTTGTGCGCGGATTGCTGAATTAAAGCTTTAAATAATCTTTCTTTATCGTGAAAATGGCTATATACTGTTGCTTTGGACACCCCCGCACGCGCTGCAACTCTATCCATACTTGTGCCTGCATATCCATGTGCAAGAAACTCTTGCATGGCGCCAGTTAAGATTTTTTCTACAGTCGTCTCGCGCTCAATTTCTCTCGTTTTTATACGTGCCATTACTAATACGTTCCGTTTTATACATTCACTAACAAATCATCACTTGAAAAATTAGCAATACATTTACCCACCATTAATCATTGAATTTTGTTAGTGTATTTTTGGTTTTCACTATAACTATCAGAAAATTAGATTTTGTAAAAAAAATAGCGATTGGTTAAAAGTGTGTTCAGATATAAGCACAAGACAAGAGTTATTAGTAAATCTTATAGTTAATACGGTTAGATAGTAATTAAACTACCGTATTTTCAGTAAGAGCGTGTGCTTAAATTAACAATAGTTATTTATATTTAACACGAAATAATTACCGCTACCGGAAAAATACAACAGATAAATTACCGTTTTATTCGTTAGCATGAACTATTTTTATATACTGAAGTAAAGCTACGAAATATAAGAACTTCTGATTTATTCATCTGAACTAGTCGGTTTAGTTTAGCTATATTATAAGACTAAACGGTTTAGTATATACAACCACAGGGCGGTTCTATGGTGCAAAACCACAAGCTCGAATCACCTCAACCCAGGCGCCCATTAATTGTCAAGTTGATTATTGGTGCCTTAATTGCTGGGGGTATTGGAATTTTTATAACTAATCGGGTTCGGGAAGCATCGGCTCCAAAACCTGTTGCAGTGGCGGCACCCCAAGTAACTACGGTTACAGCGTTAGGAAGACTTGAGCCTCAAGGTGAGGTCATAAAGTTAACGGCGCCAACATCCAATCAAGGTACCAGGGTTGAGCAATTATTAGTCAAAGAGGGAGATGTCGTTCGAGCAGGACAGACTATAGCGGTGATGGAAAACCGCGACCGTCTATTAGCGTCAATGCGAGAAGCAGAAAAAAAAGTTGCTGTCGCCAAGGCACAATTAGGACAGGTAAGAGCAGGCGCCAAACAAGGAGAATTAACGGCACGAGGTGCAGAAATTAATCGCTTACAAGCGGAATTAACAGGAGATATTAGAACACAACAAGCAACAATTGCCAGACTTGAAGCCCAATTAAAAGGAGACTCAGCAACACAGCAAGCAACAATAGACCGTTTAGAAGCAGAATTATTTGGACAAAGACAAGCTTTAAAGGCAACAGTCGCGCGCATCGCAGCCGAAAGACGTAATGCCCAAGCTGATGTGCAACGCTATGAAAGTTTATATAAAGAAGGCGTTATATCTAGTCAAGAAGTAGATAGACGTAGGTTAAGTGCTGAAACGTCAACTCAACAATTATTAGAAAGCCAAGCAACCTTAAATCGTACAATTGCAACATTAGAGCAACAAATAAAAGAAGCTATAGCAAACCGTGATAAAACTATAGCCACACAGCAACAACAAATCAATGAAGCGAAAGCAACTCGCGATAAAACTGTAGCAAGTACACAGCAGCAAATTAATGAAGCTAGGGGAACTCTGGCGCAAACTGCGGAAATACGACCAACTGATGTTACTGCTGCTCAAGCTGAAATTGAAAGTGCAATAGCAACCGTTGAACGCATTCGTGCTGAGCTTGCTTTGGCTTATATTCGGGCGCCTAAAAACGGCAGAATATTAAAGATAAATACGCGCGCGGGTGAAACCGTAGGAACCGAGGGAGTAGTGGACTTTGGCGAAACGAATCAAATGTACGCCGTCGCTGAAGTTTATCAAAGTGACATTAATAAAATACGCAAAGGACAAAAAGTTCAAGTTAGTAGCGACTCGTTACCCCAAAAATTAGAAGGAATTGTTGACTGGGTAGGGTATCAAGTTCAACGTCAAAACATAATTAACGCTGACCCATCCAGCAATATTGACTCCCGCATTATTGAAGTGCATGTCAAACTCGATGATGTGTCGAGCTTACAAGCAGCAAGATTTACAAATTTGCAAGTGCAAACAGTAATTCAATTGTAATAAAAATTTTTAATGATTTAAAATCTAACATGTTTCAAGAATTACAGCGTCGCACTCCACTGGGTTGGTTACAACTGACTCACGAAAAAGGTAGATTTTTAGTAGCATTGGCAGGTATTGCTTTTGCCGATGTACTAATGTTTATGCAGCTTGGGTTTCAGTCAGCTTTGTTTGATAGTAATACTCGGTTACACCGTAGTATGCAGGCTGATATTTTTTTGATTAGTCCCCAAGCACGTAATTTAGCTAATATGTCCTCGTTTACTCGCAGGCGCCTTTTTCAAGCGATGGATGTACGTGGGGTAAAATCAGCAGACCCAATGTATGTTAATTTTCTAGATTGGAAAAATCCTCAAACGGGTAAAAAAGCT
This sequence comes from Calothrix sp. HK-06, assembly GCF_001904745.1. Classification (GTDB taxonomy): domain Bacteria; phylum Cyanobacteriota; class Cyanobacteriia; order Cyanobacteriales; family Nostocaceae; genus Dulcicalothrix. The sequence goes on along the minus strand of NZ_MRCD01000020.1, from coordinate 95,961 downwards.
ACGGTACTTGTGGCAGGTTTTCAGCCAGATAAGTCAACTTTTGATTTACCCGAAGTTACAAGCCAACTTAGCAAAATTAAGTTACCTGATACTGTTTTATTTGACCGTGCCGGACGTGGTGACTATGCTGAAATGATATCAACAGTTGACGCTGGTAAATCTGTTAGTGCAGAAATTGATAGACGTACAGTTAAAGTTAGTGGGCTGTTCAAAGTCGGCGCCTCATTTATTGCCGATACGACTTTAATGACCAGTGACCAAAATTTCTTGAGATTATTTCCCCGCCGTGATGCTGGTAGTGTAAGTTTGGGGTTATTACAGTTACAGCCAGGTACAGACCCAGTATTAATTGCCAAGCAACTACGTTCTTACTTAGGTAATGATGTTCGAGTTTTAACAAAAGAAGAATTTATTACGTTTGAAAAAGAATATTGGCAAACAAATACCGCCATAGGTTTTATATTTAGCCTTGGGGTGGGAATGGGATTTTTGGTCGGTGTGATTATTGTTTATCAAGTGCTTTCCACTGACGTTAATGCTCATATGAAAGAGTATGCAACTTTTAAAGCAATGGGGTATCGAAATTCGTATTTATTAAGTGTGGTATTTGAAGAAGCTATAATTTTAGCTATATTAGGGTTTTTACCAGGTGTGACTGTATCATTTGGCTTATATGCAATGACTCGTAATGCAACAAATTTACCAGTTATAATGACTATGGCGCGAGCAATTCAGGTGCAAGTTATGACAATTATTATGTGTATGATTTCTGGCGCCATTGCTACACGTAAAGTTCAATCTGCTGACCCAGCCGACATGTTTTAAAGAGAGAAAATATGGAAAATTTTATGGAAATGGAATCTGTTATCTCGGTTCAAAATCTTGACCATTTTTTTGGTAGCGGTCAACTGCGTAAGCAAGTGTTGTATGACATTAACCTAGAAATTAGACGCGGCGATATTATTATCATGACGGGTCCTTCTGGTTCAGGTAAAACTACACTATTAACTTTAGTCGGTGGCTTACGTTCGGCACAATCGGGTAGTTTACGTGTTCTAGGTTCAGAATTAGTTGGCGCCAGTGCGGGACAACTTACACAAGCACGTCGTAAGCACGGGTATATTTTTCAGGCACATAATTTACATGGAAGTTTAACGGCATTACAAAATGTGCGGATGGGTTTAGAAGTTCATAAAGGTATTTCACCCAAAGAAATGAACCAACGTGCTGCTTTGATGTTAGAGCAAGTAGGATTAGGACACCGTGCAAATTATTTTCCAGATGATTTATCGGGAGGTCAAAAACAGCGGGTTGCTATTGCCCGTGCGCTTGTGGGTCATCCAAAAATTGTTCTAGCAGATGAACCGACTGCTGCACTTGACAGTAAATCTGGTCGAGATGTCGTTAATTTGATGCAAACCCTCGCCAAAGAACAAGGGTGTACCATTTTGCTCGTAACCCACGACAACCGTATTTTAGATATTGCCGACCGAATTGTTCACATGGAAGATGGAAAACTGGCACGAAATGAGGAATTGGTGGCAGCAAGCTAAAATCCGCTTGTATTTGAAGTCCGATTTGAATAAATACGTATATTTGTCAAAATTAAAACTTTTTAAAACCTTGCTTTTAGACAAGGTTTATACATAATATTATGGACGGTCTAAATTACTAACTAATTTGACCATGTACAAACATCTGCTTTTTGTGGGAAACACTATACCCTATGATTCGGTCTTTAGTACCGCAAAGGCAATATTGTATTGTGTAAATTTATGACGACGATAGATCGTATTAGTAACTTAAGTAATCAGTTTAATGCTTACATAGCTGGATTCAAAAATGTGTTTCCTGTTGCCAGCATGACCTTGGCAGTAGCAATGCCAATAATTTTGTCTTCACCTGTCAAAGCCTTACAAGTACAAATGACTCCACAGTCTCCGCGATTAGGGGATACAATTTCGGTAATTGTGAGCTTGGATAATCCAGCCAATGGTGGCAATGTAACTGTTAGTAGCGGTCAAGAGACTTATACGGCATATGAAATTGCTCCAAATAAATATCGGGCATTTATTCCTACTACTCCCTTGGAAAAGCCAGGTGGACGCACAGTAAAAGTCAGTAGTGGTGGAGAGAGTAAAAATTTAACACTCCAAGTCAGTGCCCGTAAATTCCCAGTACAGCGCATTAATTTGCCACCTGGTAAAGCTGGAACCAAAGCAACCGAACTAGAACTGCGGCGTGCGCGTGAATTCCGCGAAGTGCGTACTCCTGAAAAGTTTTGGAAAGGTACTTTTAAACGACCGAACCAAGGACGAATGAGTACACAATATGGTGTTAGACGCTACTATAATGGAGTGTTTGCGAATGATTACTATCATCGCGGACAAGATTTTGCAGGTGCCTCTGGTTCAACCGTCATAGCTCCAGCAGCGGGACGTGTTGTATTAGTAGGAACTGTAGCACAGGGCTTTAAAGTTCATGGTAATGTGGTCGGTGTTGACCACGGGCAAGGGGTAGCAAGTATTTTTATGCACCTTAGACAAATTTCAGTCAAAGAAGGCGATTTTGTACAGCCTGGTCAAAAAATAGGTACAGTTGGTTCCACAGGCGCCTCGACAGGACCTCATTTACACTGGGGTTTATACGTTAATGGCAAAAGTGTTGACCCGATGCCTTGGCTAAATGGCACTGCTGAAAAGTAAGTTATAAATGAAGTGACAAAGTAAATTATGAAGTAAAAATGCACACAGATGCATATTTGCTACATAATTTACGTGTAGACTGTTTACAATTGACTTTTAGTAAGCAATTATAGATTCGATTGATACCGTCCCTACCTAAACTTGGATGGCTTAAAAAAAGATGAGTAGTATGAGTATAGGAAAAATTGTAGAACAAGCTCTCCAAGATGGTTATTTGACACCTGCTATGGAAGCTGAAGTTGGGCGAATCTGCGACCATGCGTCAGAATTGTCAATTGAAGAGTACATGGCGTTAGACCGCTTGATGGGGTCACTATTAACAGGTGAGGTAGTGGCGGTACCTCGCAAACAGTTTATCAACGTCATGGAAGATTTGGTATTAACTGAAGCAGTTGCCCGCGTCGCCGAAATTGAAGCAACAAGCGAAGGGTCTTTAGATGTTGGTGACATTGCAGCTTACGCACTCAACCGTCTTCCACCGCTTTATGCTACTACCGAAGAAGGCGCCAGTTGGCAACGTGCGCGCGCTAAAACTGAACTGCAAGAGTTAATTAGCCAACAAGTTAGTGAAGCAATAGCGCGTAACCTCGACAGACCCAACGATGATAAAACTATGTTGACTCCTAAGAACACAGGTAATGAGGTATTGCGTCAAGTTAGCACCTTGCTTCAAGCTTATGCTCCTGCGTTTGAGCAAAAAGCGCAGTCTTAATGGCGAACTTCAACGACCGTTCCAATTTTCACTTGGTCGTAAAGCATCCGAACATCGGGGTTACGCATTCTGAGACAACCGTGAGATACTGGGTTCCCTACTAACGTCTCGTCTGGTGTTCCATGAAACCCTATTTCTCCATCTTTACCTGATAAAAAACCAATCCATCTATCTCCTAGAGGACTATCTTCACCTGGAGAAAACACTTTGCCAGTAATTGGATGGCGCCAAATAGGGTCATGTTGTTTATGCATGACTTGAAATAGACCGGTAGGAGTTTCCCAACCTTTTTTACCGATACCTGTGGGATAACTAGCGATAACTTCGCCCTTTTGATACACATAAACTCTTCGATTACTTAAATCTACAACCAAGCGCAGCTCCGAGTTCAATGGTTGTTGAGATTTTTGCCCGGTCAATTTGACATCGGGAGATGTAGCTATTGCTGCATCTCCTGCTGTTGCTCTTATTTGACCTTGTTTGAGAAAGCTTGTAAATCTTTCTACCAGTGAAGGTTCACTTTTAACAGGTGGCAACTCGTTCCGAGGTGCCACTGGCATCATCGCACGATTTGAGCTAGAAATATGCCAACGTACTGCAAGCGTTAGTAAAGCGGTACTAAAGCAAAGTAGCATGACTATGCGCGCTATAGATTCATTTTTGACCATCGAAGAAGCTCACTTTCAAACTACATAAACATTAAATACAATAAGCAGCGCTTATTTATCAAGACTAACTATCTATCTAGATTTGTCGTATCCGAATTTAGTGCCCAACATAAAAAATTTATAATATTTTTTTGATTTCCTTATGAACATGGTAATAGGAAAGGGCACACTAGAATTGTGAGGGTAGACGTAAGCGCCGCGTTAACTGGTTCTGGATTACTTAAGTTTCAACAAGTTAAGACAAGTTAAAACATTTGCTAAGAACATAAACTCCCAGGAACTCAGTTAGCGTAGCAGACAATCATACTTTGGTGTGGGTGGGAGAAAAATTATGTTTAAAAAATTATTGCTAGCGATTACAATTACATTTTCGCTGAACCTGTGTTTAGAGACTCGACAACAAGAGCGCACTAATACAGATACGAGTTTTCAGCAGAAAGCGCAAGTAGAGCAAACAAGTACAATTTTAGTATCTGTACCACAAAAAAGGTAGAGTTAAGCCCCAAGAAACCGGGCTTTTCATGAAGATTTTGCTAATAAATTAAATTCTTCATAAGAAGCCCGGTTTCTGTTCGAGGTGTAAAGTATATGTAGACTATCCTAATAAAAGGCGCCTTCCTGACGGAATGACGTTACAACTGCTGCATCGAAGTAAGTATCATTTCTGTATGCACTTAATAGCACTTATATGTAAGAAACCTCTTACATATAAAGCTAGATAACCAAAAAGTTATCTTTCACATTAAATGAAATTGGCACAATTTAGATACATCGGTGTTACAGTCTAAAATCCGTCACTATCCCCAGGAACAACTGACTGATTAGGATGTCTAATAGATAGGGATGTTAAAAAGCCAGTACGATCTATGAGTCAATCGATTACTGTGTCCTGGTCGCAAATCGATACCAGGCTTCCGGAACAAAAGGAAGTGCAAGCTGACAAACTCTCAAACCACGATTTAATATTACGCTGTCAAGAAGGACTGCGCCCTGAACGTGCTGCCTTTGCGGAACTAATGCGTCGTTATCAATCTCAGGTAGAGAGAGTTTTATACCACCTAGCTCCTGACTGGGCAGATAGAGCTGATTTGGCTCAAGAAGTCTGGATAAGAGTATTTCGCAATATCAGCAAGCTGCAAGAACCCGCAAAATTCCGGGGTTGGTTGAGCCGAATTGCCACGAACTTGTTTTATGACGAGTTACGGAAGCGCAAACGGGTTGTTAGTCCACTGTCGCTTGATGCTCCCCGCTCGGTAGAAGACGGCGAAATGGATTGGGAAATTGCTGGTGATACACCAGGTCCGGAAGAAGAATTAACCACTCGTGAATTTTACGAGCAATTACGTGACGCAATCGCTGATCTGCCCGAAGTATTCCGGACTACAATTGTCCTTAGAGAAATCGAAGGCATGGCTTACGAAGAAATTGCTGAGATTACAGGTGTATCTTTAGGTACAGTTAAATCTCGCATTGCACGCGCTCGTACAAGGCTGCAATCACAACTACAAAGCTATCTTGATGCATAAGTAGAATGGTTAGTCATTATTACTTGAGAGCAAGATTGTATAATAAATTAAAAAAGTTAGAGATTAATCGAGTGCTTCTGCCGAAAGAAATAGCCACAATTTCTCACCTTTGTCCGATTTATTTACCCGTGTTTGAATTGGTAATGGTGTTAATATGAATACTAATTCGCAATTTAATGACCGTTCTCACTCGCAGGGAAATCAAAACTTGTCGTCTGGGGATGTAAAGCATACCAATGATTTTACGGGTGCTATGGATATGGTGAAGCGTGACCGCTTCGAATTATTAAGTGCATACCTCGACGGTGAGGTAACAGCAACAGAACGCAAGCAAGTGGAAGAGTGGTTGGTAAATGACCAGTCAGTCAAAACACTTTACACTCGACTGTTAAAATTACGGCAATCTTTGCGAACTCTACCAATTCCAGAGTCGCAACAGCCAGTTGAAGAAACAGTTGAGCAGGTTTTAGGTAAACTAAAGCGTCGGCGTCTAAAATTAGCAGGATTGTTTGGGGGAGCTGCAATTGCAGCTTGTGCTTTCGGTGCCTTATCAGGGATATTCTCTGGCGATTCAAGAGTTATTCAATTTGCATCGCAGCCCGTATCACAACCTATTGCCACCAAACCCAATGCTTCGTCTAAAACACTGATGGTTGCCCTTAACCAGCCAATATTTCCAATTCCTAAAACAGAAGTGGCGCCAAATCCAGTTGAAAGGCAGCGGCAAACAGCCAACGCCGAAAATGGATTATATTAAAAGCTTATTAATTAATTAAAGCTGATAATTAAAGGCTATATTAGGAAAATTACTGTTTGGAAGCACTCCATAAACCATCATCCTGTAAAGTTCCGCCCAATTGGTGAACAAGCTTTTCTTCCATAAGATAAGCCCAAACTTCACCGATGCGTTGCGGGCGGCCAGGAGTGGTATTTGTGTGGTCTTGACTAAATATATTAATGTATCGACGGTTATAGAGATTTTCTGAACTTTGTCTAGAGGGGTGATAGTCCTCAAGTTCATCAAGTTCAGCCAAAATATCTGAATCAGCAAAAGAGAGCATATAACCCCAAACAGGACTATTTCCCAGCGTCATTGCCGGATACCCCTGTGGAAGGGAATAAAGCTTACCCATTGTAAAAGCGGGTAGGGTATCAATAACCCTATCCGCACAATATTTTGTATAATTTTCTTCACCCGGTTTGAGGGTTCCATAAACAAACACTTTAATCACAATTAACCTTCAGTAATTTAATAGCAGAACCAGAAAAAGTGCCAGTTAAACATCTGTCACTAACAATTAATAGATTGTAGGTTGGGTTACGCAAAGCCGAAACCCAACCAAAATAACAAATCTACTAAATATTTTTACCACAGAGACGCAGTACAGACGCGATTAATGGCATCTGTACGCAGAGAAAGAGAGATTGGCGCCTCAACTCTAGAATAATATTATGTAATTTCGCGGTTAACATAAATAATTATCTATGATATTTTTTGTAGAAGTGTGATAAATCCGAAAATTTTAATAGCTATATACCATCCTCATAAAATAGCAAAAAATGAAAATTGCCTTCGCCACAACAGATAAAGTCAATATAAACTCCGACTTTGGGAGTGCCGAAAAATTTGATATCTACGAAATATCAAAATCTGGGTATCATTTTTTAGATACTATTTGCGTAGAAAAGCAACCTGAAACGACCCAATATGGTTATAAAAATAAAGATAATATATTGAGGGTAAATAAAGGCGAGAGTGATTCCGATATAGCAACTGTAATTGATGCACTTAATGACTGTACAATAGTTTATACCACTTCAATCGGCGCCGTACCCGCAGCAAAACTGATAAAAAACGGTATTACGCCAATGACACCAGAATTAGACCAAGAAAAAATTACTGGTATCCTTGATAGATTATTAATAGCAGTAAAAGGAAATCCGGCACCTTGGTTGCGTAAAGTTTTACAACGAGAAAATGAACGTACTGAATAATAGGGCTATTCAGCTAAAATTTTGAGTCAAGTGAATATATTTTTGGCAAGAGTATAAATACTCAAATATGGCGTGTATCTGGTTCTGCTGTCAATACTAATAAAATAGTATGTCACAATAATTAAGCAGAAACTAAGATTAATAAGATTAACGCATTAGGAGTATTAGCAGTGGAGTCTCGATACAACCCAGCAGACATTGAGGAAAAATGGCAAAACACATGGATTGAACTTGGCTTAGACAAGACTGTCACCGACAGCGACAAGCCAAAATTTTATGCGCTGTCTATGTTCCCGTATCCTTCGGGAAGCTTGCACATGGGTCATGTCCGCAACTACACCATAACTGACGCTATCGCGCGCCTCAAGAGAATGCAAGGGTATCGGGTTCTACATCCGATGGGTTGGGATGCTTTTGGTTTACCTGCGGAAAATGCTGCTATTGACAGGGGTGTTCCTCCGGCAAAGTGGACTTATCAAAATATTGAACAAATGCGGCAACAGTTAAAGCGTCTCGGTTATTCAATTGACTGGGACTGTGAAGTTGCTACGTGTTGGCCCGATTATTATAGATGGACGCAGTGGATTTTCTTACAGTTTTTTGAGGCAGGTTTGGCTTATCAAAAAGAAGCTGCGGTAAATTGGGATCCTGTAGACCAAACTGTAATAGCAAACGAACAAGTTATCGATGGACGTTCGTGGCGTAGCGGCGCCATTGTTGAGCGAAAATTATTACGGCAATGGTTTTTGAAGATTACCGATTATGCCGAGCAGTTATTAAACGACCTGGATAAATTGCCAGGATGGCCCGAGCGTGTCAAATTAATGCAAGCTAACTGGATAGGTAAATCTACAGGTGCCTATTTAGAGTTTCCCGTAGTTGGAAGCGATGAAAAAATAGCTGTATATACAACACGTCCTGATACAGTTTACGGTGTTAGCTATGTAGTGTTGGCGCCAGAACATCCGTTAACAGAGAAAGTTACAACAAAAGAACAAAAAGCAGCAGTTGAAGCATTCGTACAGGAAGTTAGCAACCAAAGCGAGATGGAACGTACTGCTGAAGATAAACCTAAACGCGGTATATCTACAGGTGGTAAGGCAATTAATCCATTTACAGGAGAGGAAATTCCTATTTGGATTGCTGATTATGTATTGTATGAGTACGGTACAGGCGCCGTAATGGGTGTACCTGCACATGATGTACGCGATTTTAAATTCGCTAAAGACCAAAATTTGGCAATTAAAGTTGTAATTGTTGCTGATGGTGAAACAGAAACTGAGTTGAAAGCTGCTTATACTGAAGCTGGGGTGTTGGTAAATTCACAGCAATTTGATGGCATGGCTTCGGGTGATGCTAAGAAAGCTATAGTTGAGTATGCAGAAAAACAAGGTTATGGTAAAGCGCGTATTCAATATCGTTTACGTGATTGGTTAATTTCGCGTCAGCGTTACTGGGGTGCCCCTATACCTATTATTCACTGTCCTAACTGCGGCGCCGTTGCAGTTCCCGATGCTGATTTGCCTGTTAAATTGCCTGATAATGTTGAATTAACAGGGCGAGGTGGTTCGCCATTAGCTTCTTTGGAAAATTGGAAAAATGTACCTTGTCCAAGTTGTGGTACACCAGCACAACGAGAAACCGATACGATGGATACTTTTATTGATTCATCGTGGTACTTCTTACGGTTTACCGATGCTAAAAACGATAAAAAAATATTTGAACCCAGTAGAGTCAACGACTTTATGCCCGTTGACCAATATGTAGGTGGTATCGAACATGCGATTTTACACTTGTTGTACTCGCGCTTCTTTACTAAAGTATTACGTGATAGAGGTTTATTAAACTTTGACGAACCCTTCCAAAGATTGTTAACTCAAGGAATGGTACAAGGCTTAACTTATATGAACCCCAACAAATCAGATAAAGATAAGTGGGTTCCTACGAGTTTAGTTAATGCAGCAGACCCTCGCGACCCCAAAACAGGCGAACCTTTACAGCTTGTTTACGCTACCATGTCCAAATCTAAAGGTAACGGTGTGGCGCCAGAAGATGTCATCGCCAAATATGGTATTGACACCGCGCGCATGTTTATATTGTTCAAAGCACCACCAGAAAAAGATTTGGAATGGGACGAAGCAGATGTTGAAGGACAATTTCGTTTTTTAAATAGGGTATGGCGCCTTGCTACAGAATTTATAGCTACTGGTAACACCAAAAAACAAGTCAATAAAAACGAATTAACCAAATCAGAGAAAGACTTAAGACGGGCAATTCATATTGCCATTAAAGAAATTACAGAAGACATCGAAGGTGGGTATCAATTTAATACGGCAATTTCTGAGTTAATGAAATTGAGTAATGCGCTTGCAGATGCCGACTGTAAAAACTCACCTGTATTTGCCGAAGGTATAAACACTTTAATTGTGTTATTGGCGCCGTTTGCTCCTCACATCGCTGACGAATTATGGCATCAATTAGGCAATAAAGAATCAGTACATACTCATTCATGGTTAAAATTTGAGCCAGAAGCCTTAGTTGTAGATGAAATTACCCTAGTAATTCAAATAAACGGTAAAAAACGCGGAGACTTACAGGCGCCTGCCACTTTAGATAAAGCTGGTTTAGAACAATACGCGCGTGACTCTGAAGTAGCACAGCGTCACCTCGAAGGTAAAGAGATTAAGAAGGTAATTGTTGTACCTGGTAAATTAGTCAACTTTGTTGTTGGGTAAAGCTGACCTCAATTTGTGAACCGTGGTTCACAAATTTGATTTCTCTGTTATGGCACAGGCATCCCTGCCTGTGTAATTAAGTAATTTTTGGCAACATAATAGCTGTTATTTCCAACAGTCATGCCTGTAGCACCTGTAATAACCTGACATTTATCATCCATTAAATCAATATATTTTGTAACTTCATTTAGGGGAGTTCCAGAATGTAGGATAGTTATTTGCTGCATTTCGTCTTTACTAAAACCTTTAAGTTGACTGTGCAGTTCTTTAATTTCATACGCATTTGTTAGAGTCGATGGGGAGTAGTCGGGTAAGGTTCGAGAGTTACCTCTCTCCCCTCCCCTAAGAACCGTGCATGAGACTTTCGCACTCACACGGCTCAAGCCTTACTTCAAACCTCGTTTCAACTTGGATTTTGAGTGTACTTGTTTATGACACGCTACGTGTATATGCTGAAGATTGTCTACGTCGCCTAGACCATCTTGGGCAACAGGTACTATGTGATGGGTTTCGATTTCCTCACCGTTGAGTAGGGGTTCACCACAAATTGGGCATTTCCAGTTTTGGGCTTGGGCTACCAAGTAATGCTTAGTATTCTTCTCCCAGTAAGATTTACCATGTTTTTGGTGACGTTTTTCCCAATACTCTTTTAGAGTGGGGTCGTCTGGAGATACGTTACCTTTGACCTTTATATGGCGTTCAATGGTAGTTTCTGCTATGGGGTATAGTGTGATTGTTATTTCTTTTCCCCTACGGTCATAAATTTTACAGGCAAACGTCCATTTGTTACCTTTAATAGTTTGGAAGTATCGTTTCCGTACCCATTTTGTGTTTTTGTTTGGGTGTCTACGCTTACACCAACTCCAAAGGTACTCCCACACTCGTGATTTGATGTAGGAGAAAGTTTCTTTGCTAACCACACCTTTGTAGTAATTAGCAAAACCCCTGAGAATTGGATTTAGTTTCCTAATGACCGTTTCTTGATTCGCTCCGTTTAGACCTTTTATTACCTCTCCAATTGTTTTACAAAAGTCTAGAACTTTCTTTTTGGAGGGTTTAATAAGCAGTTTACCGCTATAGTGTCTGTGGTTGAAACCAAGAAAATCAAAACCATCTTCCATTGACGTAATAAACGTCTTCTCAGTGTTAAGTGAGAGTCCTCGTTCTGACATCCATTGCTGAATCAGGATTTGGGCTTTTTCAAGACTTTCCTTGTCCCTAGCTGTTACCACAAAATCATCGGCATACCTAACCACACTTAACTTTGGGTTGGTGGATTTAATGAAAGTTTCTAATCCATGTAACCCAATATTAGCTAAAAGAGGTGAGATTACCCCCCCTTGTGGTGTGCCAACAGATGTAGGAAAATGCTTCCCATTGAATATAAATCCAGCTTTTAACCATCCTTTTATTAGCTCCCTTTGGGGGAAATTACTAATACTGTTAAGGATGGATTCATGAGCAATGTTATCAAAAAATCCCTTAATATCAGCTTCTAGAACCCAAGTATGCCTAGCATTAGGACTTGAGTTTAATCTAATCCAATTTTGAGCTATGGCATCATGACAGCTTCTCCCAACTCGAAAGCCATAAGAGTTAGGCTCGAACTGAGACTCCCATTCAGGTTCTAGCATATTTTTTACTATTGCCTGCATTACTCTATCCCTAATGGTAGGAATACCAAGAGGGCGCATTTTTCCGTTCTTCTTAGGTATTTCTACCCGCTTGACTGGTTTAAAGTTGCCCCCATTCCAGGAACGGACAAATTCTACTCGTTGCGTGGGTGTGTTTATAACCTCCTTGTCTATCCCAGCAGTCTTTTTACCAGTGTTGGTTTGAGTAATTTGTCGTACAGACAATAATAGGTTTGCGTAGCTTCTTAACATTAACTTCTGAAGGCTTCTAAGCTTTCGGAAGTTACCAAGTTGACGGGCACGAAAGATTCTTTGACGTAGATTTATAACAGCTTTGTTTATCTTTCTCCAATTAATATGGTTCCAGTTTTCTAGCTGTTCCTTTTGTCCATTTATCGACATTTTCATGGCGGTATCTAACTTATCATCAGATTAGATTTCCTTATCAGTTTGTCTTTCGTATAAAACCCAGAAGAAGTTTGCTATTCCTTTCGGTCAAGGGCAAATTTTGAACCCTTATACAACCCATTACAGATTATCTTTCGCTTTTTCTTCTATCCTCTACCCTCCAAAGAATTCCGTCTTCGTTGCCTTAGACCTACTAGAAGTATTCGACCTCTCCTAGACTTTGTAGGGTTTACCTTGTTGTATCATTTAGTGTGTGTTTTCCCTTAGATGTTGACTTTTCTGCGGTGGGAGTTATATTCACACGATTTATAGAAGATAAAACTATAAATCTACCCACTTACCTTTTGGTTAGAGCCTGTCAGCCTGATTTGGCTCTTTGGGCGATGACGCAGTTTAATCATCAATTTACTTTCGTTCATCTTAGAAAAACTCCCTCTTGCTCCTGGCTGCTTTGGGCTAGCAGTTTCGGCTACGTTTGTGGTCTGCACTCCGCCTATTTCGTTACCTACTTTTGGCGTGACCGGACTCTGATGTGAGTCTTTTACATGAGGGTAGAGGGTGTGAAGCCTCTAGGAAAGTAGGCTCTCCGTACTAAACGACCTTTCAAGTCGCGCTTATCTCCCGCACCTCTCTGTTCGATCTGGACGTGCCCGTTTCCGTGCATCCAGCTCTCGATATTCTTAGTTTGCGCTTTTGCCCATGTGTAAATAGTCATGACAGGATTCGTGTAATGCTTGGAGATTTTTAGGTTTCCAATTATCATGATTACCGTCTAGGTGCCTCCCCTAGACTCTCAAAATCGTTTTTATTCGTTCCCTCAAGTGATTGTTTGTTCCGTTAGGCGTAGTCATTTTAACCATCAGAAACCCTGGATTCTTGCAGCTTAGAGGCTAAATTAGCTGCGGGTTTTAACTCTGATAAAGTCAGGGATTTTTAGGTTATGCCCTGCTTGAATGTAGGTTACTTTTTTAGACTCTATTTCACCGTAGGAACTCCCTATTAGCACCAGTGTCAGCCCATACCAGCCGTCTGATTGTGCCCTGCTCCCAGCTTCACCCTGTAAGAATTGAGCTTACTCAGTGTGGGCAGGTAAAGAGTCACGCATGAACCTTGCGGGAACGACTTGCACCTTCATCAACCTGAGAGTTCAGTGCTTAGTTTACTAAGTTTCACTGGATTAGTTATGTACGGACTTACACCGTGATTCACTAATCAACGAATCGCACTAACCCACATTCCGCACCCTGGCGCCACGTGATGCCAATTTAATATGAAGCTACATAGAAAAGGGCTTCCAAAATAAAGTTATAAGAGAAGATAGACATAACTTGCTCAAGCGTTAATTGGTCAAACAGTTCTTGAAGGTGATTACTTAAATCTTGTAAAGAAGAAAACAGTTTATTCTTAAGTGGTTTCTTGAGTAATTCCCAAAGCCTTTCAATTGGATTGAGTTCGGGGGAATGTCTTTTTGAAATTCGATAACAGCGGCTCTCATATTGGCGCCAAATATACCATCAACTCTAGTAATATTATAATAACCTTGACCAATTTTAATGGCACCTTTTAGTAAACCTTGAAGATTTCTGTCATCTTGTTAAGTAGAACCTTGTCTCAATACTGGTCGTCTTAATACTCATACTTGACGCTCGATGGCTGCTTCGGTTTCACATCCAACAATACTCAGTAAATCCCAAAGTTTTTTCGAGCGCTTTGGATATCCGTACATTAATGTGATTAAAAGCACGTCGATAATAATTAAAACTTATAGTAACAGATTGCGTATTTTAGTTTTCAGGCGCCTGCTGTGAAGACCTTGGCTTTGCCAAAGTCTTTCACCATAATTGAGTATGCTTTGTTAGTAATTATGTTTTACTATGTAAATTAATGTTTATTTATGGAAGAAACTGATTATAAGTAAATCTAATTCATTTTTTATCGATAGTTAAGATTACTCTTCGAAAAATTGTATTCTTAGCTACAATTTTTCGGATTTTTGAAAAGTTTGGGATTTACTGATACTATCAACTTCCACTGCATTTCCTTGTTGAAACTTCATTACAGCATCTCTAGTTTTGCACCAAACACGCCATCAATAGCACCTGCATAATATTATCTTGTTGTAAATCGCGAACAGCGGCGCCAGTTGAAGCAAGTTGTAAAGTAGCAAATGTAATAGGCATAACTCTAATTGTTCAATTTATTTTATATGGTTGCTTACATTGATGGATACAGATAAAGTTTCGGTCGTTATGGAAATTATACAAAAATTTTTTAGCGGCGGGATTTTCGTCCCAAATAAAAAAAGGGATGTAAACTATACATCCCTTCGTCGATAAGGTGCAAAAAGCTGATATTTTTACGCTTTCTTTCTGCTCTTGAATATGAAACCTAAACCAAATATTCCAAGTGCTGTTGCAGTTGCAGGTTCAGGGACTGTTACTGCGTCTCTAGTGTCGGTTGGTGGCTGAATATTTGCGGTTTGAGTTGGGGTTTCGGTTTGAATTGGGGTTTGAGCTTGAGTTTGAGTTTGAGCTAGTTTTAATACTTCGGTGTACTCTAAGGTGATTTGACTAGTACCAGTGGGAAGTTCGTTCTGTGTTAATGAAGAATCGAGAATCTTTAATTCGCCTTCTCCTGGCCCTATATCAGACTTATTGTTGCCAGCTTTGATTGTATAGGCAACAAGTTGAGAGCTTGGATATTGTTGTAAAATACTTGTTGGATTATAGCTTAGTGTGCTTGGTCCAGCAGAGAAATTATCTATTTTGACTTTGATGATGGTACCTGAAGAAGTTTTAACGTAAAGGACAATGTTTGATATCTCTTTTCCGTTAGGTGAATCAATTGTTAATGCTTGCGCTAGCGAAACTCCCATCATCGAAACTATGGTTGCAAACCCAATAACTGTTCCTAGTGCGTAGCGAATAGTTGTTGACATTAATTTATTTTTCATTTTTTTAAATTGTCCGTAGTTATTATTACGTTTTATGTTTGACAACCATTATGCTAACAATGACTATAAACAATCGCAAAGATAAAAAATACCTAATCTTTCTTTATCGTCTTTAACCTGAACTATATTAAGTTATCTAATCACTTTATGAAAAAGCTAAATATTTTATGTAAATCGAACATTTAGAGAATCATTATCAAAATCTATCTGCATATATTTACTATTGTTTACAGATTATCTACGCCTAGATTAAAGATTAGGGCTATTTTTACTGAGATTTTACGGATATAATTATTTAACTCCAGCAGCTTATTCGATTTAATTAATAGCCTTGTGTGTGATAATCGCAGTAACTTCTGCAAAAGGTACAATTTTGAAACTTTCAATCCCCAGCAAGTAACCTTAACAAGCCTGTCGCTTCAGACACACAACTAACGTAAAATTAAGATTTATCTGGCATTTACTAACAGAGGCGCCCATGCTTTGCGACTATTTGGTACAAATTCTGACTGCCCGTGTGTATGATGTAGCTCAAGAAACACCGCTTGATTTGGCTTCTAATCTGTCTGCGCGTCTTAATAATAAGCTACTGCTTAAACGCGAGGATATGCAGTCAGTATTTTCCTTTAAGCTGCGTGGCGCCTATAACAAAATGGTGAACCTGCCACCGGATATGTTAGCACAAGGTGTAATCGCAGCATCGGCAGGAAATCATGCTCAAGGTGTGGCACTCGGCGCGCGTCATTTAGGAACGCGGGCTATCATTGTGATGCCTGTAACTACACCGCAAGTGAAAGTTAATGCTGTGAAAGCACGTGGTGGTGAAGTTGTTTTGCATGGTGATACTTATGATGATGCTTATGCTCATGCACGACAATTAGAGGCAGAAAAAGGCTTAACATTTATTCATCCTTTCGATGATCCAGATGTGATAGCTGGGCAAGGTACGATTGGGATGGAGATTTTACGACAATATCAGCAACCTATACACGCGATATTTGTGGCAATTGGTGGAGGTGGGTTAATATCGGGAGTTGCTGCTTATATAAAACGGTTGCGTCCAGAAATTAAGATTATTGGGGTGGAACCTGTTGATGCGGATGCGATGAACCAATCTTTAAAAGCTGGAAAGCGAGTGCGGTTGTCGCAAGTAGGGTTATTTGCTGATGGTGTCGCTGTGCGAGAAGTAGGTGAGGAAACATTCCGGTTATGTCAGGAATATGTAGACGACATTATATTAGTCAATACTGACGATACTTGTGCTGCTATTAAAGATGTATTTGAAGATACACGCTCAATTGTGGAACCTGCGGGTGCTTTAGCAATAGCAGGCGCCAAAGCTTATGTAGAACGCGAGCAAATTGAAGGTCAAACATTAATTGCTATTGCTTGCGGCGCCAATATGAACTTCGACCGTCTCCGTTTTGTTGCGGAACGTGCGGAATATGGAGAACAGCGCGAAGCAATATTCGCAGTGACTATTCCTGAACAGGCAGGAAGTTTACATAAATTCTGTGAATGTATTGGTAGACGTAACTTAACTGAGTTTAATTATCGTATCGCTGATGAGAAGATTGCCCATATCTTTGTTGGGATGCAAATTCAAAAGCGCGCGGATAGAGCCAAGATGGTAGAGACTTTTGAAAATTGCGGTTTCGCTACTATAGATTTAACCGATGACGAATTTACAAAGCTGCATTTACGGCACATGGTTGGAGGACGTTCACCATTAGCGCACAACGAACTATTATATAGGTTTGAATTTCCAGAACGCCCAGGCGCCTTAATGAAGTTCGTCAGCTCAATGAGTCCCAACTGGAATATCAGTGTTTTCCACTACCGTAATAATGGTTCAGATTACGGCAAAATAGTAGTAGGTATACAAGTACCACCACAGGAAATGCAAGAATGGCAAGCATTTTTAGACACACTCGGCTACACATACTGGGACGAGAATGATAATCTCGCATACAAGCTATTTCTAGCGTAGGTTGGGTGGAGGCTTTGCGTTCACGTAGTGTCCCGAAGGGAAACCCAACACAATATTATTTGTTAATGTAAATTCTTGCTTCGTTTCTAACCCGCCTATGGCTTAAAGCCATAGGCTAATAACACAAGTCCATTAAAATGGACTGAGTGGTACAGTAACATAGGTTAAGCAACATTACACGATGAAGAAGCACTTTGCTAGTACTCCATGTCATTAATTTTGGTAGTAGAGATTTTTACCACAGAGGCGCAGAGGGCACAGAGATAAGAGTTAAGACAGTTGAAGCGCACGGCGCCTATTCTCGGAATTAATGACATGGAATATTAGCTTAAAAATTATTAAGTAAAATTTAATTGGTTGGCGCCTGAACAATAACGATGTAGAGATATGTAATACAATGTTATAATTTGAATGAGTATCTTAATTTAGGTATCCCGCTTTCCCGCAATCGACTTTTAATAATATCCACCACTTCTAAAAAAGAGGATGTTTCGTTATGGGGACCAAATGGAATATCTGCTTTCCACCTTCCGTTTAAAGTAACAGTTATTATAGAAGGTACTAAAGTTTTCCGCGCGGAGATATAATATTTTTCTAAATAGCCTTCGTCTTCGCTTAATGGAACTTTAGCATAGTGTGTAATGTTTCTCCCAGTAGTGTCTCTGTTGGATGTAACTTTTTGGCTTTAACTTTTGTTTTATTAAGTAGCGGATTGTACTGTTCTATACGTTGTTGTTCTAAAGTATCAAGTTCTAATTCGGGTACTAATTCATAATAAATATTAAACAGCTTTTTCTTTTGCTTCTGTAACTGATAAAATCGATGATGGCTCTTACCTTTCCAGCGCGCGCATAAATTTTTTGCTTTTCCGATATACCAAATTATAAACTTTTCGTCCACAACATAGTATATTGCGGAGTCTTGGGGAAGTAATTGCCTACTTTTTAAAACTACATATGGTAATTGCAGGATATTTTCATCTGCATTCATAGTTATATTCTATCGTTGCTAATATAGTTACCTAAATGTAGTATTCCCAATTCCACGTAATACTTTAACTTCCAATGAGCCAGTTTAGTAAAGAGTTATTGTGCTTTCCATGTTTTTTATGTAAAAATAATCTTTTAGAATGTTAAACACATCAAGATTAACGCTTATTGAGAGATAACTTAAAAGCAAGCTTTTCAAACTCTTACTCATATTCGGGCTTATGTATTATGCTATATAAATCCTTGATCGACAAGTTTACTGCCTTGAGTTGTAATTTCATGTCGTTGTCTTGAACCACCTACTACACGACACCAACTTTCGGTAATAAGTTTTGCTTGTTCTCCTTCTCTTTCCAACCAGTACGGTCAACCATAGAGAATAATTATCATTTATCTTCATAGAGACTGAATTAAATAAGGTAGTATTTCAGTAAAATTAAGCGAACTACCTGCTAAAGCTGTTTGGCTTCCAAAACATCCTATAATTACTAGCGGAGTAATTACCACTCAGAGTTTAATTGCCTTTTTAGAGCAAAAATTAAGCATATTGTAGAAATATAAGCGTTTTTAGCGATTTAGACTTCATATCTACATGCTGTATTGAAGCTTTTTCTAAAATTTAGTCAAGGTTTTTGCAAAAATAAGGAACATCATTGGTTGCTAATGTGTCGTATGTGCCGTTATAACTAATAGAGGTGCTGTTAAGCAGCATCTATCTATCGACTGAACTTATCGTGTTCCTGTAATTATTTTTATGATTCTCAGGCGCCGTCTCTGTGTTAAATGTAGTTAAGAATACAAAGTTTGAGTAACTAATGACAGTAAACCAAAATGAAAAACGGCTTCTTATGTTTGTTACTTGTTGTGCGATGGCAGGGTTAGTAGTGGGTGGAATTTCTGGTTTTACGAATAAATCTAGTTGTGATGATAGTAATATTGGTCAGTGTTTTACAGAAGATACATTATATAGAACTGTTAAGGGTATGACGACTGGATTGGGTGGGGGAGTTGGTGCCGCTGTTGCTATCCATGTTGGTATGGGTTATAAAGATTAAGTTTGTGATTGGAACGGGCAATCTTAAGCCCATTCCACAATTGCCCATTTTACAATTGTTCTATTACCGACTTGAATATCTTTCAATTAGTCTAATTTTTTCAAGGGTTCGTTGATAGAATTCTCTGTTACCTTGTTGATTGAATAAGTCTGCTGCTTGCTGTAAGTCTGATAAGGCGCCTTTTCTATCTCCAAGTAAAGCGCGTGCTGTTCCTCGTTTTTCATAGGCAGAGGCAAATTTTGGGTCAAGATTTATACCTTGAGTGTAGTCTTCTATTGCTCCTTGTCTGTCTCCTAGGTCGTTACGAACATTACCCCGATTAATATAAGCAAGGCTAAAGTTGGGATTTAATTCAATACTTTGAGTATAATCGGCTATTGCTAACTGCTTTTGACCTAGCTCATTACGAATATTTCCTCTATTGAGATATGCTGGTGCAAAATTGGGGTCAATACGAAGCGAATCATTGTAATCTTTGAGGGCACCTTGAGTATCTCCAGAGTTGTAGCGGACAAGACCACGATTATAATAGGCTTCGGCATATTTAGGATTTATAGCTAAAGCTCGATTAAAATCTGCTATAACTTCGTCTAAGTCTCCTAGCAGTCTCCGCGCGTTGCCTCGGTTATTGTATGCTCCTGCAAATCTAGGATTGAGTTGAATTGATTGATTAAAATCTGCTATGGCTGCTTTTAAGTTGCCTTGGTTCATGCGGATGCGTCCTCGATTATTATAAGCATCTGCATTATTTTTATCCAAGCTAATTACTTTTTCATAATCGCTTATTGCCGCTTGCATGTCACCTGATTGATAATACACATTTCCGCGCGCTAGCAACGCATTAGTAAATTCAGGGTTGATTTGAATTGCTTGGCTATAATCTGCTGCTGCTTGTTTATAGTTTTTCATATCATAGTACACGTTGCCTCTATCAAAAAAGGCTTTACTCGCTTTCGGATTCATTTTTATTGCAGCGTTAAAATCTTCTATAGCTCCTTGATAATTTGCTTGGCGATATTTATTCAAACCTTTGACATAGAAATCGTCTAATTTAGATGCCCTACTAGTAGCAATAGAATTGGAAAGAATAGAGATACCAATACGTACACCCAAGTTAGAAGATTTTTTCAAGAAGGTATTTATGGGAATGGCGTAGTTAAAATCTCGTTTAACTTTAGCGATAGAAGGGTTAATACTGGAAATTTCAGGAGTAGCATCATAACCTCTACCGTGAACTGCAATTACTTCTCCTTTTTCGTTTAACACTGGCCCACCGCTCATTCCGTCTAAAGTATCATTGCTGTAGACTAAGCTATAACCATCAGCTACTGCGGCAGAAGCATTTGCTGTTATTTTTCCGTAAGTAAATCTGTAAGTAAAGGGGATGCTAGCTCCTGGAATATTGGCAAAACCTGCGACAAAACTGGTTGAGCCTTCTATCATTTTGTCAGAGTTACCAAACTTAGCAATCTCGTAATTCCGATTGCTGCTAAACTTTACGACTGCCAAGTCAACGTCTTTTAATCTTCTAATTCCAGACTCTTTAAGCGAATATCGCTGACCGTCTGGAGTCACAACTTCATATTTATTGTTCTTATCAACAACATGAGCAGCAGTTAAGATAGTATATGTATTATTATTATTTTGACTATCTTTCTGGATAATTACTCCAGAACCTTGTGAATTGAAATTTTTAGATTCAATGACTACTGTAATAGTTTTGGCAACTTTACCAACTTCTACAGGAGTTTGAGCAGTAGTTGATTCTATTTGAACAAGAGCAATTGTTACTCCAGTTAAAATCGAAGCGATTTGATAATTAAATTTCATATTTTTTTTCTATTTTCAACTAACAACTTGTTCTTTCAACAGGTTTTTGCTGATCTGATTGTAAAAATGTCTCAATTGGTACTGCCCAACTGAAACGATTAATTATTTCATGTAAACTTTCATCAACTAGGGAACCATCGTCAAATATAGAAGGAGCATCCCACAATGGATGAGCGTGCATTCCATTCACTCCAATGACACAACCTTGAGCATTTAGTAGCGGTCCACCACTCATGCCTTTTTCAATCTGGTTGGTGTAGGCTATCTTATATCCTCCTTCTAATGCTTTGTCTAAGACTAGTGATACCTGTCCGCTATTAAAAATCAAACCTTTATCAATAGCTTTTTGAGTCGAAACTGGAAATCCTGCTGCAAAAACTTCATCCGTTACCATTGGAGAAGCTCCTACTGACCCCACGTTATAAATATTCTTCGTGCTACGAAACTGTAAAGTTGCTAAATCTTTACTTCCAAAACGATTACCTGGGACTAAGATAGCTTTATATATTCGACCATCAGGAGTTTGAACGCGATACGGCTTAGAACCTGCTCTAATCACATGAGCATTGGTCAAAACGGTATAAAGTTGTCCTTGTTTTTGAATTAATATTCCCGAACCTAAAACATCATCTGACATTACTTTGGCTGTGATGCTTTGAGCATAATGTCGCAGTTGCTCTACATTATATTGCTCTACGGAAAATTGATATGGCAGTTTTTCCTGTTGACATGTGTGATTGTTACCAATACATGCAGATAAAACATTTGATTTCGGCATTAATGAGACTAATACCGAACTTAGTAGTATAAAACTTTGCCATTTCATTGGAAAATACACTTAGTTTATATACAATAACCGAAAATTAGAAGCTCACAAGAAAGTGAACTATCTATCTATTGAATCTAGTCTTAGTATCCTTAAGATACTTCTCAAAATTCACATAAATCTGCTGACTACTTTCATTTATTGCGTTTCCAGTTGCTAGCGCACGACGATCAAGTAGTCTTCTTAAAGTTCCATTCGGATTTGTACCAGGCTTCAGGCTGAACAATAATGTATCATCTGTACAAGATGCATTTGGTTGATTCGAGGCGCAAATTACAGGCACTCCTCTGATATATCCAGTTGTAATAAATTTTAGTGTTCCCCTATCGTAGTTAACTTGAAACCGTCGAGATACTTCATAACAACGTTTTTCTGGCGTCCACTGCTGGGAGGCGCCATAATTAGAAACCCAACGAATGATTCCAAGTTTTATCCCATCTTCGGTACGAGCAAAAGTTGTCGGGATACCATTGTTTTTTTCACAGTAAAACGTTGTATTCCCTGCATAGCTTGGCTGTTCAGCAATTGCCGTTATCCCAAAGGCTATCGCAAGTCCTGTGAATAATGAAATAAAATTGTGAAGTTTCATCATTTATTGCTGCCCTGTCTTCAAGTAAGTAATAAATCTCTACTTATCTACTTGGGAGGTGTTTCGACTAATTATGCAACTAAATCTAGGCTTCACTAGGTCTCAAATGATTATTTGTTTTACTAAGATATTAGATTTAACATCAGTAAATATCTATGCTTAGTGTTATAATTGATAAATCATAAATAGCTCCTATACTTTAGTATAGTTACTATACTGCTTTTACATGATACCCTTAAATAGTACAATTGCAACTAAAAAGCATCTCTTTATTATAGTAGAGACTTGCACAAATAGAATTGTTATTAAAAATAGCTGCAATGTTCAAGGTATAAGCGTTATAACTTTGCTTGTTTAGTTTGTATTTTCGTTCGCCTTGTTGTACTAATTTTTGCCGACAGAGAATACAAAAATATTATGTTGATATATTTTGGTAATAACACAAACTATTTATATTTATTTACATTAAATTTATAATCAAACCTTTTTAATCTAATTTTTAACTTTTGTCATTAATGAAAAGAGTAAGATTATCTTGACTGCACCGTAAGGATTCAGGCGGAAAAAAAGAATTATTATTTTGCGCTCAAAGCTTATTTTTAATCTTTTATAGTTACAGATTTTTAGAGAATGAGAGTTTTGTCAAGAAAAATCTAAATAATTGCATAATTAAATATTTCCTTCCCAGTAAAGTAAGTAAATGTCTTCTTCGACAGAGATACACTATGATTAGCAATGTTTCGGAGCGAAAGATGCATTTAGTCAGATGGTTACTTGCTGTTGGCTGGCTAAGTTTAATTTTTTCGTTGTTTTTTCCCCAACTTTCCTCTTGGTTAACAGAACCTATCAATCTAAGTAGTCCATTTCATTTACGTCCAGAAAAATGTGTATTTTTACAAGGAGTTTGCCTAAAGCAACCACCATATGGAATGGGGGCAAGTATGTTTTGGGGAGTAATATTACCTATTATTATAGTAGTTTTATTGGTGGCAGGTCATGAATTTTGGCGCCGAGTTTGTCCTCTATACTTCTTTTCACAGATACCTCGTGCCTTGGGTATTCAACGTAAGCAAAAAATCACAACAGATACAGGAAGCGTTCGCTATGAATTAGTTGGAGTAGAGAAAGAATCATGGCTAGGACGCAATTATTTGTATTTGCAAATAGGTTTATTTTACCTGGGCTTAAATGTAAGAATTTTATTTGTGAATGGCGCCCATAAAGTTATGGGAGTCTACTTATTATTTGTAATTGCGGCTGCGATTTCAGTGGGTTTTTTATTCAAAGGCAGAAGTTGGTGTCAATATTTTTGTCCAATGGCACCTGTACAAATGTTTTATACTGGACCGCGAGGACTATTAGGAAGTGATGCTCACCTACAACCACCTCAAAGCGTTACTCAATCAATGTGTCGTTCTACTGATAGTTCAGGGAAAGAGAAAATCGCTTGTGTAAGTTGCCAATCACCTTGTATTGATATTGATGTAGAACGCTCTTACTGGGAAGGAATAACCAGACCTGACCAAAAGTTATTGTTTTATAGCTACTTTGGTTTAATGTTTGGGTTTTACATGTATTTTTTCTTATATGCTGGTAACTGGGATTACTATTATTCTGGCGCATGGAGTCATGAGGAAGGACTGCTCTATGACCTTGGACGTCCTGGTTTTTATATATTTAACCACCCAATTCCAATTCCCAAAATCATCGCTTCACCTTTAACAACGGCTGTTTTTGCCGCTGGTAGTTATTTTATTTGTCTCTGTTTAGAAAAGTTATACAGATATTATTTGAAGCGCCAAAACAAATACTTGAATGAAGAACAGGTACTACACGTCATATTTGTATTGAGTACTTTTGTTTCATTTAATGTCTTCTTTATTTTCGCTGGTCGTTCCAATATGAACCGATTACCTGGTTGGATGATTTTATTTATTAACACCTTAATAGTTTTTGTAAGTAGTACTTGGTTATATCGTAGTTTAAGTAGAAGTAAGGAAAAATACGACCGTGAAAGTTTAGCTGGTAGTTTGCGGCGCCAGTTGAATAAGTTAGCAGTAGATTGGTCACAATTTTTAGAAGGACGTTCGTTGCAAAACTTATTACCAGATGAAATATATATATTAGGTAAAGTTCTACCTAAATTCAATCTCCGAGAAAAGCTTGAAGTATACAAAGGTATTTTGCAAGAGAATCTACAAGAGGGAAAAGTTCACTCAGTAGACAGCTTACAATTATTAAAAGATATGCGTCAGCAGCTAAACGTTAGCAATGAAGAACATTACTCAGTTTTAAGAGAACTAGGAGTAGAAGAACCAGAACTATTAGACCCAAACAAACAATTGAGCCGAGAAAACAAACTACGACTAGAAAGCTACCACCGAGGTTTAGAGTTATTAATTCAAGATTTAATTAATAGCGGTATACCATTAAAAGAAGCAATTAACTGTAAACAAAACCAAATCATCGCGTTAAAACAAGAATACGCTATTACTGCGTCAGAACACGAGAAAGTTTTAGCGGAGATGTTTAATAAACATGGGTTACTGTTACGCACAGCTTCCATTCTCTTATCGCAGTTGCAAAGCTTGGCTGTACGCGAGCAAATCCTTCGTAACAATGTACCCTCCAAGGCGCCTGTTTACGCTTTACTAACCTCCTCTCTAATTTCCAAACAAAAATTAATCACTACTCAGTTGCTAAAAATTTTAGAAATATTAGGAGATGGACATGAAGCATTTGATATAGCTCAAGACACAGGTGTGTTAGCCGCAGCGATAATTACAGAATTTCTTAAGTCAAACGATGAACATTCAAATTGGGCGCAACGTCTTAGCCCCAGAATTATTGCCGCTTTAAGACAGCAACTTAAAGATATTGTAATTATCGCACATAATTTGCCTACGCAAATCAATAGTATAGAACCAACAGTAATGCCAATAGGGAAAAAAACGCCTTATTCGCAAGAAGTTATTGATGTGCTGGTGGATATGCTTAACGACTTAGACCCTTTAGTGCAAGCTTCTAGTTTATATGCTTTGCACAACCTGCAACCATCTTTAGGTTTTCAACATGCAAATAAAATTATGAATTTGCAGGTAAGCACAGATAGCTTACTCATTGAAACTGCTCAAAAAATTCTTGGGAATAGCGCTAATCAAGAAGAAAATACATTAGTATTTGTACCAACATTAACTGTCCAGAAACAAATCATGGGAAAAATAGAAAGATTAGTTTTCCAGCAACCAATAGTTCGAGTCGGGCGAGAAAGCAATAATGATATTGTGATTTTAGATGGTCGGGTTTCACCTCAGCACGGAATTTTTTATATAGATAAGACAGGAGTTAAAGTTAAAGATTTAGGTAGTATTAATGGACTAAGGATTGGAAAAGAAGAAATTCACGACGCAGAAGTACAGTTACAGCAAAAAGACATTGTTTATTTCAGTAGTGGTAATGATTTAGCCATTGGTGTGCAATGGGAAATGCAAAAACTTCAAGGAGATACTATTATTGAATCTTTTGGAACTTTGGAGAAGTTACTGTGGCTTTATCCAACTAGCTTATTTTCAAGCTTAAAAACAGACACTTTAATTGAGCTAGCAAAAAATTCGACCGTTAAGGTTTATATTCCTCAACAACAAATATGCTCTATTGGTTCACCAGCTCAAGAATTAATTGTCCTTATAAATGGTGAAGCAAAAGTTACTTCTAAAGAAGCAAATACTCCAGATACTTACTTAAAGACAATTTTGCCAGGTCAAACTATTGGCGAGTTAGAAGTATTAACTCACAAAAATTATACAGCAACAATTATTGCTTCGGGACATCGAGTTCGTGCCTTGACGATAAATGCGAGCAATTTGGAACGCTTAATTTCTCAAAATCCATCGATTGCCCAAAATTTGTTGCAAATGGTTAGTTCTCATTTTATTAGTAACACAACGCGATAAATAACCGTACATAATTTTATGCTAAGAATAAAAATCTTTGACGCCCGAAAGCCAGAGCAAATTAGGGAAGAATTTTTAAATCAAGAAAATTTGCTAAATCAAGAATGTCTAATTGGTCGTTATCCTAACTGTGGATTAGTTCTAAATAGTGATGATGTTAGCCGAATGCATGGCAAAATTTCTTACAAGAATAATAATTATTATTTTACAGACTTGGCTAGTAGAGGAGGTTCGCAGTTAAATGCTGAATATGTTAGAGTCAATCAAGATTACCTAATAACAGTTGGAGATAAAATTCAAATTGGCAGATTCTTCTTGATGGTAATGCCGATTATTAAGGAAGATGAATTTAGTAGGTTAGCACAAATTAATAACAAAAACACTGCCAATTATAGTCAAGACTATTCTTTGAAGTCGCCACAAGAATACATGCCAGTGGCAATGATAGAACCAACTGACTTAAAATTTTGGAAAAAGGGAGAACTGACGGCAAGATGTCAAGAGATAATTAATGAAACGCATGATGTTAAAACATTTCGTTTTGTTGTTCCACAAATCTTGTTTACTTATAAACCTGGAGAGTTTGTCAACTTAGAATTAAAAATTAATGGTGAAGAAATATCTCGTTCTTACTCAATTTCTTCTACTCCTTCTCGTCCCCATAGCCTGGATATTACTGTTAAGCGCGTTCAAAATGGTTTAATGTCAAACTGGTTACATGATAATATTAAAGTTGGTGATGAAGTAAAACTAAGGGGACCATATGGTAAATTTACCTGTTTTGCTAACCCTTCACCAAAGTTATTGTTCATTTCCGCTGGTTCTGGTATTACACCGATGATGTCTATGTCTCGCTGGTTATTAGACACTGTAGCGAAAGTAGATATTGTTTTTTTCCATAGCGCGCGCTTTCCAAAAGACATAATTTATCGTCAAGAGTTAGAGTTGATGTCAGCACGACATCCTAATTTTCATTTAGCGCTTTCTACTACTCGTCATGAAGTTGGCTATTCTTGGTCGGGTTTAACTGGAAGACTTGATGCAAAAATGTTGTTACTGACAGCACCAGACTTGGAGACGCGCACTGTTTATGTATGTGGTTCCGAAAGTTTTATGGAAAGCACAAAGCAGATACTAGAAAGTATTGGTTTTCCTATGCAAAACTATTATGAAGAAAGCTTTGGCGCCCCACGTAAAAAACCTCAAAAAACATCTCAAAGCATAACTGCTGAAGTTAACAACAGCGGTTTAAAACACTTACTTGGTAATATATCTAGTCCAACCTTTTGCGCCAATACATCAGTATTAATGAAGCCAAGTACTTCTATAGCTTCCTCATCTTCTCAACTATTAAATAATCAAAATACTTTAGTCTTCAAGAAATCAGGCAAAGAAGTTATTTGTGATGGAGAAGAAAACATTCTGAGTATTGCAGAACTTGAAGGAGTAAAAATTCGTAATAGCTGCCGCGCGGGAACATGTGGTAGCTGTAAAAAGCTTAAAATAAAAGGTGATCTTCGACTGGAGGCAGAACCTGAAGGTTTGGATGAGAGTGAAATTCAGGAGGGTTACATTCTTACTTGTATTTCTTATCCTCAAGGTAAAGTTGTAATTGATGCTTGATTAATTTATCTCAAACGATGCAATCATTTTTTCTGCAATGTTGACAAAAGTTTCGTACTGAGCAATTTCTGCCGTGTACGTAATTACATATAACTTATCATCTTTTAATGTCCAAACTTGCAGATATTTAAAGCTACCAGCATCGTCTTTGCGTGTAAAAATTAATTTATTTCCTCGCTTATTAGCTAAAGTATCTGCATCGTTTTTATACAAAATATCAGCCTGCGAACTTAAGGCTCTTGCAACAAAATCATTCATTGATTCTTCTAACGTTCCAACAGAAGCCTCAACTCGGATAGTGACTTTTTCTTGAAAATTGTCACTACTTTTTTGTTTCGGTGACAAAAAGGTTACTACTTGACCAGTAACTGCGTCTCCTATATCTTGTCGTCTCCAATTTTCAGGATATTCTATTTGAAATTTATAGTTATTATTATTATAGGCTAGAAAGTTTTCTGTTTTTAGGCTGATTATTAAAGATATTAGCCAACTTAAAGTAGCAGCAATAGCTACCCCTATTCCCAATAGTAAGTTGATGCGCTGTTTTGGCTTTTTTATAGGCGCCTTTTGCTTTGTAGTATATGCTATACTCTTTATTGGAATTTCTTTTGAATTGGTATCTACCAATGATATCTTTTTTATTGCTTCGAGTGCCGACTCTGCCGTTTGGTAACGCTGACGAAAATCGTAACGCACCATCATATCTATTACGTCTCCTAACTCATTGCTAATTTGAGTACGATCACGCCAAATAATTTCTCCTGTAAGTGAGTCTGTAGGAAAGCGATTTCCATATCGACTGGGAATCATTCCTGTTAAAGCCTGAATGGCAATAATACCAACTGCATATATATCGCTGTTAAATTGGGGTTTACCACTAGCTTGTTCACTTGGCATATAGCCAGGAGTACCAATCGGGATAGTGTAAACAGTTTCCCCTTGAGCATTTATAAATGATGTAGTAATATGCTTAACTGCCCCAAAATCAATTAAAACAATTTTTCCATCTTGTCGGCGCCGGATATTAGAGGGTTTTATATCCCGATGAATAACGTTTTTGTGATGGACATAAGCTAAAACTTCTAAAATTTCTTGTAAAAGATTAATAGTCTCTAATTCACTCAGTAAATCGCTAACGGGGGGTAGTTCTTCACAAATATCGCGACCCTGAATATAATCTAAAACTAAATAAAACTCTTGATTTTCCTCAAAATGATTAAAAAATTCTGGAATTTGGTCATGAGTACCTAAAGTCTGCAGAATATTTGCTTCTTGATCAAACAAGCGTTTTGCCTGTTCCAGAACGTAATCATCAGTAGCAATTGGTTTAAAATGTTTAATAACACACTTCGGATTTTCTGGTTTCTGAATATCGAAAGCTAAAAAGGTATGACTAAACCCACCTCGTGCCAGTTGTTTGTCGATTTTGTAACGTCCACCAATTACTTGCCCAATCATGATAATTTTTACACTCATTGGCTAGCTTCATATCTCAGAAGTTACATAATTTTATTCTCAATTCGCTCTGTTGATTAAAAAATATATGAGTTCTTCAACAGTTCGTAGTAAGTACTTTTTGTACTTACTGCGAATACGAACTAATCTATATATTGCACAACATCTTGAGTCTCAAATCTAATTTTGGGTCTTTCTGCACTTTTGTCTTCAGCAGAACGATACCCTGCGGGACATACTACTACAGCAGCGTACCCTTGTTCTGGTAGTCCTAGTACCTCGTCATATTTTGAAGGTACAAATCCTTCCATTGGACAAGTATCAACACCTAATAATGCGGCAGTGGTCATAAATTGCCCTAATGCGATGTAGACTTGTCGGGTTGACCACTCGTTTAAATCAAGAGGGTATGGGGGTTTTTCCATAAATCCTTTGACGACTCCAGCAAATTTTGCCAAGTTTTCTACAGGTACTTGTTGAACGGATGCCATCCGCGCGACGTAACGGTCTACATATTCTGCGTCGATATCTTTTTTAATCGCAAATACTACTAAATGAGATGCGTCTACTACTTGTGCTTGTCCCCAAGAATGTGGTAATAGCTGCTGACGTATTTCTTGGTTATTGACTACAAAAAATTTCCAAGGCTGTAGTCCAAACGATGACGGCGCCAGTACCATACTTTGCTCTAGTACTTTCCACACATCACTGGGAATTTTTTTGTCGGCATCGAATTTTTTGGTAGCGTAACGCCATTTGAGTTGCTCTAACACCGTTTCAGGCGCCGATACTGTGGTAATCATACACAATAATCACGATAGTTCCTTACTAACTATAACGTTACGTATCCAATATTTTAATCGGAAATGTGACTTGAAAGGTTGAGCCTTTGTTGACTTCGGATGTAACTTCTATTTTTCCTTGCAGCAGTTCGACTAGCCTTGTTACAATTGCTAGCCCTAATCCGGTACTGTTAGGAGGGTACGATTTATCTTCGCGGTTAACACGGTAATATGGTTCAAATATTTTTGTTTGGTCTTCTTTACTTATTCCTATTCCAGTGTCAATTATTGCTAATCTCCATTTTTCACTGTCTAACTGTTCACAGTTAATTTTTATACTTCCTGATTCAGTGTAGCGAATTGCGTTGCTTACTAGATTGGTAATTATTTGTTGTAATTGTAATGAGTCTGTAATAACTTCGATTGGCACCTTACAATCTACTATTATTGCCAGATTTTTAGTACGCGCGAGAGGTTGCATCATTTCGTGAACATTTTTAATAACTTCGCACACGTTTGTAAGTGCAGTTTTTAGTTTCAGCTTTCCAGCATCAAACTGCGAAATCTCTAATACGTTGTTGATAAGGCGAAGTAGTTGCCTTCCATTGTTTAGTATATGCTCAATATGCCCTAGGTTATTATACTTTTCTCTAACTTCGGGTGGTTGTTGTTGTACACGCAAAAATAAATCTGAATACCCAATTATAGAAGTTAGGGGATTTTTTAATTCGTGTGCTAAAAATGAAACGTTGTCTTGATTTGCACGTACTAAACGATTCAATTCTTCGTTATTTAATTTAAGTTGACTTTGCAACTGTTGTAATTCATGTAACCGCTCGCTTACATAACTCTTGAAACATTGAGCTACCGCTTCATCTATTACTGCATCAATTATTCGTATCGCGCGAATTGCTCGTGCAGTATTTATACTTACTATATCTTGTTCTAATGTGTCAAATATTACTGTTTTTAATAAATGATATTCTCTTGCAATTTCTGACGGGTTATATCCTTGTTTTGCTCTAAGAACACCGTGCTGTAAGCTAGCTTTGACAATCGTTTGAATATCATCGTCGTGAGACTCGACTAGTACATTTGACATCGCCTTGAGTACGTCAGGGAGATGGTCAATTATAGCGCTCGAACGCAAATTGTCAGCACTGGTGATCTGTCTGTCCTTGCGGACTTCTGCCAGCCACTCATTTGTAATTGCGTCGGTTTTTTCTAGCAATAGCTCACTAACATTCATTATTTATTCTTAAGAATTAGGAATAATATTATTTTTATTGCAATTATTTTAGTCACGTAACTGTCTATAGCAGGAAATAAAATATATTTTATCTATCTTAAAGAGTAATTACAAGGGTGTTTAACTAAGTTAATGTGAATTAAGAGCTGTACAGTTATAAATAATGCTAAACCTAAAGAAAGATAGATATACAGTAGTATTAATGTTAAAATTATGTTCAGAGTAAGTCAGCCTAATTCGACAGTATAAATTATACTAGTTAAGGCTAAGTATATATAATAAAAATTGTCGGAACGGAGGAACCACTTTTGGGGCGTATCTTTTGAAAGTAGAAAGAGGAGTATCTCTCAACTCTAGCCCGTCAGCTAACTTCGTAGGCATTGAGAGGAAACTGAAAAGATAGCACTATATTAATTTTACTGTTGCAATCTTAATTCAGATATCCTCGGCTGGTACTGCTCGGATTTTTTGTACCTACTAAAATCTGTTGAGGTTACTCTGTGATATTCCAATTAAATTTAGCAGCAATTGCGGCGGTTGCTGGGCAAGCGGTATGGCGCCGTTCTAAGCCCTTTATTCTACGCGATAGTTTTTTGCTTCCTTGTGCGGGGTTTTTGGGGGTAATTTTGCTGTGGTGGCTAATTGCAATTTTAAATCCTCAACTGATGCCAACTCCAGCAGAGGCACTAGTTGCAAATCTAGACTATATAATGAATCCGTTTTTTGAACGGGGACCCGGTAACTTAGGGATTGGTTGGTTACTAATAGCTAGTTTACGTCGCGTGTTGATTGGATTTGGCTTAGGTGCCTTAGTTGCGATCCCCGTCGGGTTTCTAGTTGGTATGTCTAAGCAAGCAATGATGGCACTTAATCCTGTCATTCAAATCTTCAAACCTGTATCACCTTTAGCTTGGCTACCAATTGCTTTAGCTATTTTCAATCTTGCAGACCCATCAGCGATTTTCGTAATTTTCATTACTTCGCTCTGGCCTACTATTATTAATACAGCTTTGGGAGTGTCGAGTGTTCCCAAAGACTACCTCGATGTCGCGCGAGTTATAGAAATGCCTCGCTGGCGCCAAATTGTCAAAATTATCTTACCTGCAAGTTTACCTTACATTTTTACGGGTTTACGAATTAGCCTGGGGATCGCTTGGCTTGTAATTGTGGCAGTAGAAATGTTAACAGGTGGTGTGGGTATTGGGTTTTTTGTCTGGGACGAGTGGAGTCGGCTTAACTTAAACTCAGTTTTTCTGGCAGTGTTTGTAATAGGTTTGACTGGACTATTACTCGATTACGCTGTTGGCAAACTCCAAGAATTTGTTACCCATCGTAAATAGATCCTTTCTTCTGAACCATACATTCTAATAAGACGATGAGTAACACAAATAATAATTGGACGCGGCGCCATTTTATCCAAGGTATAGGAGCAACCGCAGCGACTAGCGTATTGTCTTCCTGTGCTGTCAACGCGAACCGATCGCCACGCGGTTTATCGAAGCAGGCATTAGAAATTGAACAGGTTGTCAACCCCAAAACTCTCGAAAAACCCAACCTTACTGTTGGTTATGTACCAGTAAACGATTGTGCGCCATTTGCTATTGCGTGGGAAAAAGGATTTTTCCGCAAGTATGGATTGAATGTAACCCTTAATCGTGAAGCTAGCTGGGGCACGTCGCGAGATGGAGTTATTTTTGGACGCTTAGATGCTGCACCTGTAGTATGCGGTGCAGTAACAAACGCTCGTACAGGTGCTGAAGGCGCCCGTCATGCCCCATTATGTGCAGCGATGACGATTCACCGTCATGGTAATGCCTTAACTATGAATAAGGCGATGTGGAAATCTGGGTTGCGACCCTGGCTTGATTACAACGGAGATTTAGAAGCTTTTGGACGTGATTTTCGTAATTATTTCGGGAAACTACCTCGAGAAAATCGTGTATGGGCGGTTGTACTTAGTTCTTCAATATACGAGTACTTTATTCGTTACTTAACAGCCGCAGCAGGAGTGGCGCCTGATAAGGAATTTCGGATTGTGATAATTCCTCCACCGCAGATGGTGGTCAATATGCGAATTGGGGCAATGCAAGGTTATATGGTCGCAGAGCCTTGGAATACACGAGCGATTACTGGTAACGATGGTATCGGTTTTACCTTTGCCCAAGGACGCGAAATATGGGAAGGACACCCTGATAGGTTACTTGCGGTGATGGAATCTTTCATCACAGAAAACCCTAAAACCTATCGCTCATTAGTTAAGGCAATGATTGAAGCTTGTCAGTACTGTAGCAACCCCAAAAACCGTGAAGAAGTTGCCAAAATTATCTCTAATCGTTCCTTTACAGGTGCCAAACCAAAGTTAACTCGTCCGGCAATCGTCGGAGAATATGATTATGGCGGTTTTGATGGAAAGAAGCGAGTAGTATCATCACCAGAAACAACAATATTCTTTGATTTACCACCAAATTTAGCTCGTATACCCAATGACCATTCAACATTTTTGTGGCAGTCTGAAAGTTTGTGGCTGATGACGCAAGCAACAAGGTGGGGACAAAATAAAGAGTTTCCCAAAAATGCCGAACAGCTAGCACGTAAAGCATGGCGAACAGACCTGTATCGTGAAATCGCTGCTGAAATGGGTATTCAGTCTCCAAAAGAGGATTATAAAATCGAGCTTACGGAATCTTTTATTGACAAAAAAGCATTTGACCCTAGTGACCCCATAGGCTATCTCAAGAGTTTTAAAATTCGCGCAAATGCTCCCCAGTCCTTCTTTATGTCCTAGAGAGTTTACTTGAAATAGCTTCCACCTATTCAAAGCCTATGCAGTATTAAGAGAGTACTTAGTTGCGACCTTTTCTATTTTTTCCATACTTAGAGGTATAAAATGAAATCTACCATAACGAACACGAGTTACGAGGAGCCAAATTTGAACCGTCGTGAATTTTTAGAAGTTATTAATTTGCGTAAGTCATATCCCAAGCAAGATGGCAGCGAGTTTGTGGTTCTAGATAATGTCAATCTCACGATTAGCGAGAATGAATATATTTCTGTAATTGGACATTCTGGATGTGGTAAATCTACACTTCTTAAAATTGTGGCAGGTTTAGAAAGAGCTACTTCCGGAAAGGTGCTACTTGATGGCAAAGAAATTCGTAAACCCGGCGCCGAGAGGATGATGGTATTTCAACAATACTCATTATTACCTTGGTTGACGGTGCGGGAAAATATCCGTTTAGCAATCGATGAGGTATTAAAAGATGCCAATCGTGCGGAGAAAGTCAGTATTGTTAACGAGCATTTGGCAATGGTAAATTTGACCTCTGCTGCCGATAAGTACCCTGATGAATTATCTGGAGGGATGAAACAGCGTGTCGGTATCGCACGCGCATTAGCAATTCGCCCTAAAATGTTGTTAATGGATGAACCATTTGGTGCGCTAGATGCACTAACACGTGGTAAATTACAGCGTCAAGTTTTGGATATTTGGGAAAATCATAAACAAGCGGTAATGATGATTACTCATGATGTTGATGAAGCCATTTACATGTCAGACCGCATCGTTCTAATGACCAATGGACCTTCAGCTAATATTGGTGAAATTTTAGATGTACCCTTCTCTCATCCGAGAAATCTAGCCGAAATGCGAAATTCAAAAGAGTATTACGAACTTCGTAACTATGCTCTTAATTTCCTTGAACGTAACTTTACTGCCGAAGATTAGTTCCACTTACAAAAATTAAAAAAAATGCAAAATATTATAAACTAGCCACCGATTGAAGGTGGCTTTTTTTCGCTAATATGCGACTATCTTATGAGACATTCTCAAAAATTTCATATCATTAGGGGTACCAAGTGTGGAGAATTGGCAAGCGCTGGTTAGCATTATCACATTTCTGTGCGTTATTTTTTTAATAATGACTGAGTGGGTACACTTGACAATTGCAACTTTATTAGGTGCATTATTGCTTGTGTTTACAAATGTCATGACTTTGAAAGACGCTGTTGGTTACATTGGTAACAGTCACGGGACTTTAGCGCTATTTTTTGGTGTAATGGTTCTAGTTCGAGCATTTGAACCAACTAAAATTTTTGAGTATTTAGCTACACAACTAGTAATTTTAGCCAAAGGTGAAGGTAAACGGTTGCTTTTAGGTATTGTCATAATTACAACCCCAATTTGTGCTGTCTTACCTAATGCGACTACAGTTATGTTACTGGCACCATTAATTCCTCCAATGGCGGAAGAATTAGGAGTAAATTTTGTACCATTACTTTTATTACTAGTATTTGTTGCAAATAGTGCAGGACTATTAACAATAGTTGGCGACCCAGCTACATATATAGTTGGCGATGCCATAAATCTAAGTTTTATCGATTACTTATATCGCTTAAGTTTCGGTGGAGCAATTGCTATTTTGACGGTTACTGCCACCTTACCATTTTTATTTCGTAAAATTTGGAATACAAAACTTTATACTTTACAAGAACTACCGCACCCTAAAATTAATCATCCACGTGTTTTAGCATTAGGAGGGTTAATAGTAGCTCTAGTTTTACTATTTTTTGTTATAGGTGAAGGGTTACCAGTACCAGTTTCACCTGCTGCCGTAGCTCTTTTAGGCGCCGGATTAGCAATGCTACTTGCACACAATAGTAAAATAGATACGGTGAATAATATTCTTCGTGATGTTGATTGGAGTACACTGATATTTTTTATGAGTATCTTTGTGTTAATAGGAGGATTAGAAAAAACAGGAGTAATTAATAACTTATCTGGAGTATTGGCGGCAGTATTGGGAAAAAATATTGCTTTAGGTTCAATATTTTTAATCTTTTTCGTTGGATTATTATCGAGTGTTGTGCCTAACATTCCGTTAGTGGTAGCGATGGTACCCCTACTTAAACAGTATGTAGTTAATGTTGGATTGGCACCTGCTGAAGTTCTCCAAGCAAATTTTAACGGACAATTTCCTCTAGAAGTACTACCTCTATTTTATGCAATGATGTTCGGCGCCACATTAGGAGGTAATGGTACATTAGTAGGAGCATCATCAAATATAGTCGCAGCAGGTGTATCCGAACAACATGGATGCCGTATTTCATTCAAAACGTTTTTGCGTTATGGTATTCCGGTGATGATGCTACAATTAATTACTTCGGCTTTGTATGTATTTTTTAGGTTTTTAATTTAATTTAAAACTCAAACCTCAAATCCCAAACCCCCAACCCCAAACCTCAAACCCCAAGGCTAAAGCCTGGGCTATACGAGCAAAGCCTGCCTACGCAGGCTTTTTATTAATATTTTTGTAGATGTTTATTGTATTTGTGAATCTGAGGGAGCTGCTTTTGGTAATACGGAGCGCGCCTCATCCTCTGTTACCAAAGGTACACCAAGTTTTTTCCTGGCTGTGTCCTCAGCAATTTTTTTATCTTGTTCATTACTGAATTGACTTTCATCGAGCAAATGCTGTTCGTGTGCAGCTTGGTCTCGACTTGGTGCGGCGCCGTTTTTCCATCTATATCTGATATCCATAACCTCAAAAACAGATAAACTGCTTTTCACTCTTTACTGCTAAATAATAAAACTAAAACACTGACGAGGTAATCATTCCATAGGTTGAAGTATCAATAGGGTGGAATAGCACGCCCCTTAAACATTTGTCGGCGCCAACGCGCATTAAGGTAGGGTGCGTAAAAGCTGTTACTATCAAGCAATGTAACGCAAAATTCAAGTGCTTTCACGCACCATTAATATATTAAGGAGCTAGTTCCTGTACGCTAGCATAAACATTGTAGCGACTGGCGCCTGATATGAAAACAAAAAATGCTATCAATTAACGTTCTGGACTTTTATTTCCTAAATTATTTTTATTAACGAATATTCAGACAGACGAGAGAACCTCGTAAAGGAATTTATGACTTAAAAAAAACGCGGCGCAATTTCTTAATTACCAGTATCGAAATCCCAATATTTGGTCTTACTTCAGCTTTTGCGGTGTTGTAAATTTATGCTTGTGCCCAGTTTTCTAATTGCTTTAGTGTCATTTTTTTATCCTTTTACAATATCAATTGGGCTATTTCACATTTTAGAGGCGAATGGTACTTACAAGGAACCTTTATTAAGTTGATTATTGTTTTATGTTGGGTTCCACAAAGCCTCCACCCAACCTACGCAATATTTAATTAATTCGGGTATCTCACGACAGGCACCCATACAACATAATACTTATAACTAAAATCCGGTAGGATAGTGTAGTGTAGCCGATAGCTATAGTTATATATTAATGTGAGGCTACGTCTGCTCAACACATTGCACTATGTCCATGACGACAACTTCTAATTTCCTTAGTCACCTCAACCCCAGTCAACGCCGTGCCGTCGAACATTACTGCGGACCTTTGCTTGTTGTGGCAGGCGCCGGTTCTGGCAAAACACGCGCTCTGACTTATCGTATCGCTAATTTAATTCTCGAACACAATGTTGAGCCAGAGAATATTTTAGCGGTTACTTTTACCAATAAAGCCGCGCGCGAAATGAAAGAACGTATCCAGAAACTTTTCGCCGACCACATGGCGATGCAAGAATATGGAGAAAAGTATGATTTATTACCTGAGTATGACCAGGTGAAGTTACGTTCGCGCGTTTATAAGAATGTTATCAAAAATATGTGGTGCGGTACTTTCCACAGTTTGTTTTCGCGCATCCTCCGGTTAGATATAGATAAATACCAGGATGAAAACGGCCGCAAATGGAACAAAAACTTCTCGATATTTGATGACTCTGATGTCAACTCGATGATTAAGGAGATTGTTACAAAGCAACTCGACCTTGATGATAAAAAGTTTGAACCCCGTTCAGTACGGTATGCTATTAGTAACGCCAAGAACCAAGGTTTATCACCCAAAGAGTTTGAGCGTGAACAGCCTAATTATCGTGGTCGGATAATTTCTCAAGTTTACAGTTGCTATCAAGATAGGTTAGCGGAAAACAACGCGCTTGACTTTGACGATTTAATTTTGATACCAACAAGATTATTTCAACAAAATAAACAAATCTTAAATTACTGGCATAGCAAGTTTCATCATATTTTAGTTGATGAGTATCAAGACACTAATCGAACACAGTATGATTTAATTCGCTTGCTATCTACTAATGGTGAAACTGATAAAAGTAATTGGAATTGGAATGACCGTTCTACCTTCGTGGTGGGTGATGCGGATCAATCAATTTACTCATTTAGAATGGCTGACTTTACCATTTTAATGGGTTTTCAAGGCGATTTTGGTGATGGTTTAGATGATGACGATACCAGTACGATGGTAAAGTTAGAAGAAAATTATCGTTCGTGTGAGAATATTTTAGAAGCTGCGAATTCTTTAATTGAAAATAATACAGAACGTATTGATAAAGTTCTTAAACCAACTCGTTCTGCGGGTGAGAAAATTTATTTGTTTAAAGCTGACGATGAAGTTGTAGAAGCTGATTTTGTTATTAACCAAATTCGTAGGCTTGAACGTGAAAACCCTGATATAGATTGGGGAAGTTTTTCTATACTGTATCGCACTAACGCTCAGTCACGTCCCTTTGAGGATTTGTTAGTAAAATATCAAATTCCCTATACGGTTGTTGGTGGGTTTAGATTCTACGACCGCAAAGAAATTAAGGATATTTTGGCTTACCTCAAAGCTGTTGTTAATCCTGCCGATAGTGTTAATATACTGCGCGTTATTAATACTCCTAGACGAGGTATTGGTAAGTCAACGCTTGATACATTATCGCGTGCTGCCCAAGAGTTAGGCACTACTTTATGGGAAGTACTGAGCGATGAAACATCTGTTAATACCTTAGCTGGACGTGCGGCAAAATCTGTCAATGGGTTTGCCAATATTATTAAAAAGTGGCAAGAACAAATTGACACGCTTCCAGTTGCCGAACTTGTGCAGGGTATAATTGAAGATTCTGGTTACGTCCAAGATTTACATACATCGGGAACCGACGAAGCCCAAGACAGAATCGAAAACATTCAAGCGCTTTATAATGGCGTATTAGAGTTTCAAGAAGAAAACGAAGATAGCGGCACTTTACAAGGTTACTTGGAAAAAACTTCCCTTAGTTCCGATTTAGATAATTTGAAAGAAGGTGAAGCTGCAGTATCTTTGATGACATTACATGCATCAAAAGGGTTGGAATTTCCGATTGTTTTTTTAGTGGGTTTAGAGCAAGGATTATTTCCTAACTACCGTTCAATGCAAGACCCTGCTGCTTTAGAAGAAGAACGGCGCCTATGCTACGTTGGTATTACCCGCGCGCAAGAAAGATTATTTATTAGCCACGCACGCGAACGTAGATTATACGGTAGTAGAGAACCAGCTATTCGTTCACAGTTTCTCGATGAGCTACCTACCGAATTAATAGCAACACAACAAGGTCCGCGCCAAGCTAATGTTAGAACTAGTACAAGTAATATTAGAAGTGACCGAAGTGGCACCAGTACAGGAACCACAGTAACAAAATGGGAAGTTGGCGATATAGTACTACATAAAACTTTCGGAGAGGGTGAAATTACCCACGTATTTGACCCAAACCACAAAACCTCTGTAGCTATCAAATTTTCCAACTTAGGCACAAAAATCATCGACCCCAGAGTAGCACAGCTACAAAAACTCAATTAATCTCAAAACTGTCATGCTGAACAATCACTAAAAAACTGTCATGCTGAACGCAGTGTAATCCGAAGGATTTCCCGAAGGGTAGCATCTATCAAAATCTCAAAATCTTTAAGATTCTTCACTCCGTTCAGAATGACAAACTATGTTATTACGCTGCACGTTATGGTACACACATCTAAACCTTTGACATTAGAAGATTTTCTAAAACTACCAGAAACTAAACCTGCTAGTGAATATATTGATGGCAAAATTATTCAAAAGCCAATGCCGCTAGGAAAACATAGTGCTATTCAGGGTGAATGTGTTACTGCTATTAATGCTGTAGTTAAGGCGCCACGTATCGCAAGAGCATTCCTTGAACTACGTTGTATATTTGGTGGTCGTTCAGTTGTACCTGATATAGCTGTTTTTACCTGGGAGCGAATACCGTGCGATGCGAATGGAGAAATTGCGAATATATTTCTTGATGCTCCAGATTGGACTATTAAAATATTATCCCCTGAACAAAGTCAAACAAAAGTAATAAAAAATATTCTACATTGCCTTAAACATAGTACACAGATAGGTTGGCTGATTGACCTAGAGGAGCAAACTGCATTTGTTTATATAGGAGAAACAGTACAACTATTTGATGAACCTCAACAGCACTTACCCGTACCAGCTTTTGCAAACCAATTTACATTAACAGTGGCAGATTTATTTGGGTGGTTGCTAAAGTAAAATCTCAAGGATTCTGTGTACAGATGCAATGAATTGCGTCTCTACTCTGTGTTCTTTGTGCCTACGTGATAAAAATATATACATCTAATATATGTCATCTACCTTAAAACTACTAACCGACCCCTACCTGCAACTTCCAACTACAACAGGAATAAATGTTGTTTGGTTTACAGAGTTTGCTGGTTCACAACATACAGTATATTACGGTGAAAATCTTCATCTAAGCACAGGCGCAACCACAACCAAACTCACTCGTACCCGCGAAGACCAAAATTCACGAGTTGGCAACCAAAACGAAGACGGAAAAATTTACAAACAACCCGTTACCCGCGATATTTGGCGCCACGAAGCCAAAATTACCAATTTAACTCCCGGTGTACGAGTAAACTATCGCGTTACTAGTACTGATAACGGCGCCAGTATAACCAGCGATATATTTACATTGGCGCCTCTCCCACTTCCTAATACCCCACTCAAAATTCTGCTTACTTCTGACCACCAAATCAAGCCAATGGTCGCGGCAAATTTACAAAAAGTTACAGAAGCGATTGGACGAGTTGATGCAGTATGGTTTGCTGGTGACTTAGTTAACATCCCTGATCGAGCGAGCGAATGGTTTGATAATACCCAAGGTAATGCTTTTTTCCCTTGTTTACAAGGACGCGGTAATTATGAAATGCACTGGGATGGAACCAAAATAACTTATACGGGTGGACGAATTATACAACATGCACCCATGTTTACCTGTATTGGAAATCATGAATTAATGGGACGGTTTGCACGTGAAGATAGTTTGAACAAAGAATTTGACGATACTATTCCTCGTGATGTCGCGCGTAAGTTATATGGAGAAGAATATTTAAAAGATAATTCCTTCAACACCGATACATACGAAGAAATTTTTACTTTGCCTGAAAGCGAAACCGGAGGCAAAACTTATTATGCTACTACCTTTGGTGATATACGTTTAGTAGTACTGTATGCTACAAATCTGTGGCGGTTTGTAACAACCGAAGATGGACGCAAAGGTAAGTATGGAGAACCAAAAGATGATTTAGAAAACCCAGAAAATTGGGGTTATGGGCAAATTATTTATGAACCGATAGCAAAAGGAAGTACACAGTATAACTGGTTAGAAGCAGAATTAAACAGTTTAGAATTTCAACAAGCTAAATATAAAGTAGTGATGCTGCACCATCCACCCCATACGCTCGGTGATAATATTGTTCCTGCTTACACTGACCCAGTACAAATTATCGAACACGATGATAACGGTAATATTAAAGATGTGCGATATGAATATCCTAAAAATGCAGATTATTTAATGCGTGATGTAATACCGTTACTCGAAGCAGCAAAAGTACAACTTGTATTTTTTGGACATTCGCATTTGTGGAACCGTTTTACGAGTGCATCGGGAATGCATTTTATTGAAACTTCTAATGTCGGTAATTCTTACGGCGCCGCTTTTGGCAACCGTAAGCGTGGTAATGTGCCTATTATGGGTAGCAATGATTATATTGAAATGGGAGACCCTAACGGTTTAGAACCTGTTATACCTACACTGGCGCCGATGTTAAGTGAAGACGGCGCCAAAATGCCTTATATTTCAAGTAATGAAATTACTGTGCTTAGTATTTTTGATACTGAAACATCTACAATAAGCAGTTATCGATTTGATACCCGTAAGCCAAATAGTGAAGTTATTAAGTTTGATGAGTTTAAATTAATTTAATTTTTCTTGTGGGGTAGGCATCCCTGCCTGCCCTATATTAACAAGATTTATCTTGGGTTCTGCTGTCGCTCCACCCAACCTACAACTATTGCCCATAACAAATTTACTCAAAGATTTGTACGTATACGCCTGGTGATATACTTTCAACCTCTACTAAAATTTTATTAATAAGAGTTTCTAAGACTTTTAAACGATTTGTAGGAAGCTCAAGAATCGCAATTGTTCTTCCAGTTAAGTTTTGCTGATATTTTATGTTTTTATCTGATGTAATAAAAATATCATACAATCCTTCTATCCTCGCCATCAGTTCACCATTTTTGACACCTGCCCATCTTGCTCCTGAACGGTTGTTACATCGTAAGCTGACAAGTAACGCTTTAAAGGTTTTGGCAAATTTTAATCTAGAATAATTTTCATCTTAAGTATATTCACGAGCTAATTTTAGAAAATTAACTGCATCTGCGCGATTTACTGATGGAAAATTTTCTAAGAACTCATCTAGCGAAAATCCATCGTCCAAATATTCTAGAAGCGATTGAGCAGGAACTCTTGTATTTTTAAATACTAGTGTGCCGCCCATGACTTCAGGGTCAGAGCTTACAAGGCTTTGCAATAATGTAATCATAATATTGTTTGCCGCGATTTTTTATATAGTATATCTTGTATAATAAACAATTTATCACTATATAGCTAATTATTTAATTAGTGAATCAGCAACTATTATTATGTAGTTTGCGACTATTGACTTATAAAGTGTGAATATTGACTATTAGCAGTTAGCTATTCAGGTTTACTAAGGCTTACTACTCACTTATTTAATTATAAACTCCTGACTATTGAATATATAGAATAATGATTAATCGTGCATTAGATGATTGGTACCAGTATATTAATAAACGTCCAGCCCTTGCTGTGACTTATTCTGTGTTATGGGTGGTCTTGGTTTGTGGGTTAGCGTTTTTTTGGCATTTGGGTAGTATCGGTTTGATTGATGAAACTGAACCTTTGTTTGCTGAGGCTTCACGGCAAATGATAGTGCGTAATGATTGGATAACGCCTTTTTTTAATGATGAAACACGATTTGATAAGCCTGCTTTGGTTTACTGGTTTCAAGCTATTGGATATTTAATTATAGGTGTAAATGAATGGGCGGTGCGTATTCCTAGTGCTGTTGCGGCAATGGCTACGATAGGTTTATCTTTTTATACTTTACAGTGGTATTTTTTAAAGCGAGATGCGTTAGAAGGTGTTACATTGCCTACTCGTCGCTGGTTTATTCCTTCTTTAGCAGCAGCAATGATGGCTTTTAATGCGTCGATGCTCGTTTGGGGTAGAACGGGTGTTTCTGATA
The DNA here is from genome assembly GCF_001904745.1 of Calothrix sp. HK-06. Taxonomy (GTDB): domain Bacteria; phylum Cyanobacteriota; class Cyanobacteriia; order Cyanobacteriales; family Nostocaceae; genus Dulcicalothrix. Next base: position 51,806 of record NZ_MRCD01000020.1, on the reverse strand, counting down.
TGTTGCTTACTGGTTGTATAGCTTCGTCTTTACTTTGCTTTTTTCTTGGCTATGCGAAACAGCAAGAAGGAGAAGCAAGTAGTGGTTGGTATTTTGCTTTTTATGTTTTAGTAGCAGGTGCTATTTTAACTAAGGGACCTGTTGGTATAGTGTTACCAGGGTTAGTGATTGCGGCTTTTTTATTTTATCTTGGTAACTTTTTTGAGGTGCTGCAAGAAATACGTCTTATTCCGGGTTTGTTAATTATTTTTGGGTTATCGGCGCCTTGGTATATGCTTGTGATTTGGCGCAATAATGATTATATAGATTCATTTTTTGGCTATCATAACGTTGAACGCTTTACTGAAGTTGTAAATGGACATCAGGCGCCTTGGTTTTTCTATTTTCTTGTGGTTTTACTCGGTTTTGCACCATATTCTGTTTATTTACCGAGTGCTATGCTCAACCTAAAGTTTTGGCAACGAGAAAACTGGCGCTATAAACCCAGAGTTGAACAACTTAGCTTATTCGCGTTCATGTGGTTTTTGTGCGTATTTGGCTTTTTTACTATTTCTGTTACAAAACTTCCTAGCTATGTTTTACCTTTAATGCCTGCTTCTACTATACTTGTGGGGATATTATGGGCTGATGTTCTAACTAAGTCCCCTACTCCTGGATTTCGCTTCAGTGCTTGGGTTAACGTAATTTTTGTCTCCGCTTGTTCTGCTGCCTTGTTCTATGTTCCTAAACTACTTGGTTATGACCCTGCTGCACCAAATATTGCTCAAACTATACAACACTCAAATATTACGGTTATCAGTGGTATAATTTGGCTTGTTTGTGCAATAGTGTTAGCGTTTTTAGTATTGAGAAAATACTGGGTTTCTTTGATAGGTACTAATTTAATTGCATTCGCTTTATTTTTAGTGTTTGCTTTAACACCAACATTATTTGTTCTAGACGGTGAAAGACAATTACCTTTACGTAAATTATCTGCTGTTGCCGTCCAAAATATCCAACCTCAAGAAGAACTTATTATGGTTGGCTTCAAAAAACCTACCGTAGCTTTTTACACTCAACGCCATATTAATTACATTAGGACGAATGAAGCTGCAAGCCAGTATATACTAAATAAAACTGTTAAAAATAGTTCTTCATCGGTATTAGTTTTAACACAACCTAAAAAATTCGCGGAAATGGGCTTACAGCCAACTGATTATAAGGTTTTAGGTGATAGCGGCGCCTATCGATTAGCACGGGTCGCAAAGAAGTAAAGAAACCGGGTTTCTAAGATTTTAAAATTTTATGAATTTCATGTAGTAAATCTTCCATAGAAATAGAACGAGGTAAGGTTTTAGCGGTTGAATTTGCTGACGTATGAGTTGATACTATCGAGATTAAGCTTTCTTGCTTCTCGTCAGTGTTTACACGTCGGTCAAGTATTAACATTGGTGGTAAATTAAAAGGTAATTTTTCTAAGGTTTTAAGTGTAGAAATTACTTGCTTTTCTGGCGCCGATTCTTCCAAACAAATTACCATTAAGTCAATACTACGATGGCGAATTTGCTGTAATAATTCAGACCATGAGCGACAAGGTGCTGTTTTAAAGCCACCTGTTTGTAAATACTGAATTAAGGCCTGCATCCATTCCGAAGCACGTGGTATATTAATGTTATCACTTAGATTTCCTAAATGTTTTTGGACGCGATGATTACGTAAATGTGTATTGCGCGCTTCTGGTAAATCTGGCAATATAGCGAAATCGACTACTAGTATATTAGGTGGGCAAGATATTCCTGCGGCTATTTGCAACACTGAAAGTAGTGTGTTGATATTAAAAGTATTATTTTCCTCGTTACTCAAGGAACTTAAACAGGGAAACACTGAAAGTCCCGAAATTTGGGAAGCAACTTGAGCAGTTTCAACGTTACATGTTACCAGTGGTAAAGTTGCTAAACGAGGATGTTGACTTATGGTGTCAAGATATTTTTTAGCTGTTTCAATCGGAGCATCTAGGAGCATAACATCGAATTGCCAAACTCGTGCTAGCAACTCCGCTTGTTCAAGGTCGTCAACTTCGATAACACGATGGTCAGGTAGTGAAGGTTGGTTACTAACGATATCAGGATTTACAAGTCGCAAAATACGTAATGGAACATTAGAGGAAATTAACTCTATATTTTCTCCGGTTTGTTTTTTGACTTCGGGTGAAACTGATAAACTGTCTAATAATGGCGCTAGCATTTGATGCTGTACAGGTAAACGTAAAAATCCATCCGCACGATTTGCAAAAGCTTGTTCTTTCTCGGCAGCTGTCGCAGTTACAATTACAGGAATATGACGTGTCGCATCTTCTGATTTGAGTAATGTTAGTACATCCCAACCAGATAATAATGGTAGCAGAGGGTTGAGAAATATTGCTTTAGGTTGTAACCTACGCGCTTTTTCGACTGCTTCACATCCAGAACGTGCAATAGCTACACGATACCCCATTCCAGTTAGGTGCTCTGTTAACTCCTCTATATATCTACCTACTGCTTCGACTAATAATATTAATCTTTGTGAGGAATCATGACGCCCTCTAACATTACCTGTTGTCTCAAAATTATTTTTTGTAGACGGTACTGCATCAAAAAATGATTGACGTTTTAAGTTAATATCTTGCTGGTAGCTGTATATTTTATCTTGCAATTTTTCTGTGGCAAGCTCTTTACGTCCATGAGGATCGAGCGAGTTTTCTGTAAAATCTGCTTTGGGAGGACTTGGAGGAAGCAAAAGCGTAAACTGACTACCTTTACCTTCTCGTGATATAAAGCTAACATCACCTCCGTGAAGTCTCGCTAAAGCACGAGTTAATACAAGTCCTAACCCCGTACCCTCATACTGACGGGTTAATGGATTTTCTAACTGTTAAAATTTCTGAAAAATTAAATGTTGTTGGTGTTCAGGTATACCAATTCCTGTGTCCCAAACAGTGAAGGCAACCCAGCCTTCCCAATAATTTACACGCAAACCAATTTTGCCACCACCTTCGGTAAATTTGAAAGCGTTGGAAAGCAAGTGGACGAGCATTTGCCGCAACCGCTGTTCATCAGCAATAATTTCGTCTAAACCTGGTTCTATAAATAAACTAAATTCGTGGTTTTTTTCTGATTGTACTTTACCCGATGAGGCATGAATCGTTTTGCTTTCTGTTAAAGCTAGGTCACATACTGTTTGAATTTTGACAGAGCCTAATAATAACTCCATTTGCCCGGTTTCCATTCGGGTCAAATCAAGAATATCATTAACTACACTCATTAAATGGCGCCCGCTTTGATGAATAAGTCCAGCATAACGTGCTTGCCGTTCGTTTAATTCACCTAATTGTTGGTCAATTAAAAGTCGAGATAACCCAAGGACTGCCGTTAAAGGAGTTTTGAGTTCATGACTAATACATGCCAAAAACTCGTCCTTCAAACGGTTCATCTGAATTAAGTCAGCGTTTTTTGCCGCGAGTTCTTTACTCAGCTGCTGCTGTTCGGTAACATCTGTTGCCAAGACCAACCATAATTCACCACCGTAACTAATAATTGAATTTAATTGATGACCATCAAGTAATGAAACAAAATGTCGGGAAGGAACTTCGTAAGTTGAACCGTTTGAGAACTGGATATCCTCAGATGTGTTTACATAACTTTGTCTAATATTATTTGCGGCAATTTCGGTTTCCGTTGAAAGGGATTCCTCCAATACCTTAATTTCAGGACTATCAAGAGGAATTTTTGCAAACTGCCATACCCGTTCTTGACCACTTTGCACTTCAACTACACAAGTGCAAGTTCCTAGTTGACTATCAAGGACACAACGATTATTTTTGGCTTTATTACGTCTTTTACTTGAAGTTGATTGTGTGTTACGACTCGTAGTACGTGCTTTTATTCCATCTGACAAAATTGTCTCGACTTCTTGCCGTACTCCATCTGGGTCTTTTAATACTCCTAACTGCTGCCACCATGCTGGGTTTTGCGCCACAATATCACCAGCACTCGTTTGCAACATTAAAGGCCAAGGTAAACGTTCGAGTAATTGTACTAACGATTGATATTGTTGAGATTTTTCTCTTGCTTTTAAAGAACTATTTAACGTGAGACTTGATGGTTGTGATGGTTTGGGAGCAGGATTTTTCTTACTTGTGCGTGCTGACGATTGCTTTTTCGTTTTATTACTACTATTGAAACTATTATTAACTATTAACTTGTTCAAATGCTTGAGCAATCGAGTTGTATCAACCAATCCCGCATATTTTCCATAGGAATCTGTTACAACTATAGATGTATCACCATCGGTTGGTAAATATAAAACTTGACTAAATTCTTGAATAGTTGCTTCTATAGATACTAAACGTATCGATTTAATGGCATGATTGAATGTGAGAACTTGGTGCTGCAAATTTTCGGCGGACTGACCTTGTGTTACAGCTAGTACTTGCGGCAACAAACTGGACATATGTACAATTCCTGTAGGCACGCCAAGCTCTGAGACAACAACTAGCTGTTCGCAATTTTCAGATTCAAAGATGGACAATGCATCCGCCAGAGTTGTGGATTGCCAGCAGATAGGAACGGTTATAATAAACTCATCAAGCGGATATTCTAGCATTGGCATTTTTTTGCTCTCGTCATTTTGATTTCGCAAGCTAAAACTGTTGCAAATAACACCCTCGGCGTCCTTGAAATGCCAACGGTGTGAAAGACTACGCTTAAACGCTTGTCGAAAATTTAAACTTAAAGAGATTTAGGTTAAGTTATACAAGTAAAACATGTGCGCGTAAAACAGGTTTACAATAACACGGTTATTAAAATTTGACACAAGGCACCCTTGTAAACAAGACGGATAAGTTTGCTCAAACAATGGTACAGAAGTTGTGCAAGCGTTCTGTAATGTATTGTTACAAAAATTACTGGGCGTGCAGGAACTCCTAATAACAACTGCTATGACAATTATGGCTTGAAAATAGCAATAACAACCTTTAGGAATTATAATGATTTAGAATGAGACATTTTTTATATGAGTCCAAGTGTCTTAGCAACTTGTGAAATTGCGAAGCAATGTTACAGATTATTTACGATGTCAATGATATTAAAGTCGCGCTTGTGAGTGGAAATTAACTATATATCAGCGGCATTATTTGATTTTTGTCAATAGTAAAATAACTAATTAGGGAGGCGCCTATAGTAACCACAGTCATTAGATTTATAGATATGTATCTGCCCCTAGGTAGATATTACGCAAAAAAAACAGCATGATAGGAGAACCGATAACAAACGTCAAGCACTTATCACAAATGACGATAGGCGACCAGCGAGCAGCGTTAGAGCAATTAAAATCACAGTATCGAGTGATTCTGATTAATTACTTTATTCAAGAGGAAACACTGCAAGACTTGATAGACAAATTTATTAACGCGCTGTTTTGTGCTAATATTCCTGTGCCGCAAATTATTGAAATGCATATGGAACTTATAGATGAGTTTTCCAAACAGTTAAAATTAGAAGGGCGAAGCGATGAAGCACTGCTTGATTACCGCTTGACACTCATCGATATTCTTGCTCATTTGTGCGAAGCGTATCGAGGTTCGCTACCCAAGTAAGCAATACTTATATGAATAAAGTCAGAAAAACTTACGTCCTGAAGCTATATGTAGCAGGTAATACACCCAACTCAGTGCGGGCATTAAAAACGCTCAAAAACATACTGGAGCAAGAGTTTCAGGGTATATACGCTTTGAAAGTCATAGACGTGATGAAAAATCCGCAGTTAGCAGAAGAAGACAAAATATTAGCGACACCGACTTTATCAAAAATTTTGCCGCCACCAGTTCGTAAAATTATAGGAGATTTGTCAGACCGTGAACGAGTGTTGATAGGGTTAGATTTGCTGTATGAAGAACTAAAAGAAGAAGATTTATTTGAAGAATAGAAAAATAGAGATAAAAATATACAATATCGAGCTGAGTTCATAGAAAAAGTGGCATAAAAATGAGTGATAACGACCTGCCAGGGCAAAAAAACACACCTAAAATTGGAGGTGTAGATAAAATACGCACGATGATAGAGGGGTTCGACGACATTAGTCATGGGGGATTACCCATTGGTAGAACTACCCTTTTCAGCGGTACATCTGGAACTGGCAAGACATTATTCTCTCTCCAGTTTTTATTCAATGGGATTCATTTTTTTAATGAACCAGGTGTTTTTGTCACTTTTGAGGAGTCACCGAGCGATATTATAAAGAATGCTTATATATTTGGTTGGGATTTACAACGTCTAATCGAAGAGGGAAAGTTGTTTATACTCGACGCATCTCCTGACCCTGAAGGACAAGACATTGTAGGTAATTTTGACTTGAGTGCGCTGATTGAGCGATTGCAGTACGCAATTCGTAAGTATAAAGCGCGACGGGTATCTATCGATTCAATTACGGCAGTTTTTCAGCAGTATGAAGCTGTCGGAGTTGTTCGTCGAGAAATTTTTCGTTTAGTAGCACGTTTAAAGTTGCTCAACGTGACAACAATTATTACTACAGAGCGTGGTGAGGAATACGGCCCGGTTGCGTCTTTTGGAGTTGAAGAGTTTGTTTCTGATAACGTGGTAATTGTGCGTAACGTATTAGAAGGGGAACGTCGGCGCCGGACGATAGAAATCCTTAAACTGCGTGGGACTACGCATATGAAAGGAGAATACCCTTTTACAATTACTAACGATGGTGTTAATATCTTTCCTTTGGGAGCAATGCGCTTGACACAGCGTTCCTCGAACGTGCGTGTTTCTTCTGGTGTCAAAACTTTAGATCAGATGTGTGGTGGTGGTTTTTTCAAAGATTCAATTATTTTAGCAACAGGCGCCACTGGTACAGGAAAAACATTACTAGTGAGCCAATTTATACAAGAAGCTTGTAACAACGGTGAACGAGCAATATTATTTGCTTATGAAGAATCGCGCGCGCAGTTGTCAAGAAATGCTTCCTCATGGGGTATTGACTTTGAAGAATTAGAGCGACGAGGATTATTGAAAATTATTTGTACTTATCCTGAATCTACAGGTTTGGAAGACCATTTACAAATAATAAAATCAGAAATTGCAGAATTTAAACCAGCGCGAATTGCGATTGACTCACTTTCCGCTTTGGCAAGAGGAGTTACAAATAATACTTTCCGACAATTTGTAATTGGTGTAACAGGTTATGCAAAACAAGAAGAAATTACAGGTTTCTTCACGAATACAACCGACCAGTTTATGGGGTCGCACTCCATTACCGATTCACATATATCAACAATTACCGACACAATCTTAATGTTGCAGTACGTTGAGATTCGGGGCGAGATGGCACGTGCAATTAATGTATTCAAAATGCGCGGGTCTTGGCATGATAAAGGTATTCGTGAATACAACATTACTGCTGATGGACCTGATATTAAAGACTCTTTCCGCAATTACGAGCGAATCGTCAGCGGTTCTCCTTCTAGGGTTGTCTCGGATGAAAAGGCAGAATTATCGCGCATCGTTAGAGGATTTCAACCAAAAGAAAGCCCTGATACTTAAGCTATTATCGTGTTATATTTCTATGCGTGGGAAACGGTTTAAGCCGATGTCATTTTTTGTGTGAGGGACGCGGTGAACGGAAAAGAACTATTTTATAGCTTATTGCCCGGAGTAACATTAGCAGTGTTAGCTTCTCATCCGAGCTATGCCAATACTGTAAAAATAGGTGAACCTACATTGGTTGCCTCTGGGATTAACATTTTCGATTCTACACCTGTATTCAAATCCAACATTTTGCACCCGCAAATTGTATTTGACAATACATTCGTTACAAAAACTATTAATTTACAGGCGCCATTTCAGTTTGACGAAATACGTGCTGTAAACAATGCTAGCAGCACAATATCAAGCCAGTTGATTGCCTCAAATGGCATTCCTTGGATTGAAGCAACTAGCAAAAACTTAATAGCAAAATCAACCATAGAAAGTCATGCGAATTTGCTATTGACATTAGTGGAATTTTATGATGAGAAGCCAAAAGAATTAACCTTAAATAATTTAGATATCTTAAATCTAAACATTAAGGATTTAGTTCAAAAGAAAGATGCAACTAGTGAAATTATGACAGTAGCACAAGCACCGTCAAAAAAACTAGGCGCCAAGGCACTAATAGAAACACCAACACCAGTACAGAATCAAATTGCCCAAAACAGGCAACAAAATGTGCCACCACCAAGACCAGCAACACCAACTCTAATAGTTCCATCAGGTGGAACAGGAGAAATTCCTAGCTACCTGAATGCAAACCCAAATCCGCTGCAATTTCCAACAAGACCCGAAGAAGTTCGGTTAGAAGGAACGCAACCGATTACATTAAATCAAGCATTAGAAGCTGCACGTCGTAATAACCAGCAGTTACAAATAGCAATACTTCAGGTTCAACGCAGTCAAGCTGCTGTTAGGGAAGCACAAGCAGCGTTATTTCCAACCTTGGGTTTGAATGCGAGTGTAACTCGTCAGCGTTCAGCATCGAGTAAATTAGGTTCGGAAGCGCAAATTCGGGAAAACCCAGCTTTAGCTGACCAAATTCAAGGCGCCCAAGAAAGTACAGGATTTTCAGGTAATGCTCAATTTAATTATGACCTTTACACATCGGGAAGGCGCCAAGCTACTATTCGGCAAGCAGAAGAACAGCTAAGGTCAGACGAGTTTAACCTGGAAGTTCAATCAGAAACAATTCGTCTTAACGTTACAAATCAATATTACGATTTGCAACAAGCAGACGAAAGTGTACGAATTAACCAGTCGGCAGTAGTAAACGCACAAGCATCTTTACGCGACGCGCTCGCACTTGAACGGGCTGGAGTCGGGACTCGTTTTGATGTACTACAATTCCAAGTAGACTTAGCCAACTCACAACAACAGCTAACAAATGCCATTTCGCAACAGCAAATTGCACAGCGACAGTTAGCAGCAACATTAAGCGTACCGCAATCAGTCAATTTGAGTGCTGCTGACCCTGTAGCAATTGCTGGTTTGTGGAACCAAACACTCGAAACAAGCATTGTGCAAGCACTGCAAAATCGACCGGAATTACAACAGCAACTAGCTCAACGTAATATTGGTGAACAGCAAAGACGACAGGCACTTTCTGCACTTGGACCACAAATTAGTTTAGTTGCTCAATACAACTTGCTTGACCAATTTCAAGACCAAATATCTGTCGTTGATGGTTATTCTGTGGGAGTGCAAGCTAGTATTAGCTTATTTGAAGGAGGCGCCGCGCGCGCTCGTGCATCACAAGCAGAAAGAGCTATTAGTATTGCAGAAACACAATTTGCCGAACAACGTAATCAAATTAGGTTCCAAGTTGAACAGGCTTTTTTGCAATTGCAATCAAACCTAGAAAATATTCAAACAGCAAATACAGCGCTTGAACAAGCTCGCGAAGCACTGCGACTGGCACGTTTACGTTTCCAAGCAGGAGTTGGGACGCAAACCGACGTAATTAATGCTCAAAACCGACTTACACAATCTGAAGGTAATAGAGTCACAGCAATTTTGAGTTATAACCGTGCTTTAGCGACTATACAGCGTGCTGTTACGGCCAGAGGTGTGCGCTAACGAAACAAGACAATTATTCCCAAATTGTAGAGACGTTACATGTAACGTCTCTACATTTGTAATTTGATCTAAAAATCGGTGGAAAATTTTACAATTGATGAAAAAGCTCATAACATAGCTGAATCGTAGCTACTTTGCTCATCAAAAACCGCATGACAACAGTTACATTAAAAGAAATAGCTCAATTTCGCTCGCAACTTTCAGAAGACCCCCTTGCGTTAAAAGCACTCGACGCTATCGAGGACTGTGAGGGAGATTTGGAAGATGCTGCGATGACGCTGGCAATTCGTGTTGGACAACAACCTGAGCGTGCTAACTCGGAATGGTTAGACGCATTAGCTAGAAAATGGCGTGCTGTGATTTGCCAGCAAGAATTTCGTAGCAACTTACAAGATGGTTCTATTCAAGAGATGATGCAACATATTAGAACTATGCCCACATTCCCTAGCATTTTGGCGGCGCCTGTTCTAATGTACGTTATGAAGCAAGGCATCGATAATTTCTGTGAACCATTTGATTCATTAAAGTGAAGTCATATCGATTACAGTTTATTTGGTATTCATTTGATGTTTCTCAGGCTGCTACGCTATTAAAATGAGAGCAAATCTGATTAAACAACGAATTTTATAATCAATGAATTACCTAGTTGCTGTATTAGCCGACCGTTTTCAAGCCGAAGCTGCTTACCTAGAATTAGAAAAAGAAGGTATAAATAGTACTATCCTAGGTAGGGGTTACAAAACTGCTGATGAGTTTGGCTTAATTGACCCTAAAGAGCAAGCGGTGAAGCAAACAAAGTTTATGGCGATATGGTTGATACCATTCGGTTTTTTTGCTGGTGCTACATTTAACTTAGTTACTGGTTTAGATACTTTTGCTTGGGCTGGTAGAATTGGTAATCAACTTATCGGAGGACTTCTAGGTGCTGCTAGTGGCGCATTAGGTAGTATCTTTGTAGGAGGAGGAGTCGGGATGATTACAGGTAGTGGTGATGCATTACCATATCGTAATCGTCTTGATGCTGGAAAATACCTAGTTGTAGTTCAAGGTCAAGAAAGTCAAACCCGCGAAGCAACTAGGATATTACGTCGGTTTGACCCGGAGAATCTTCAGGGTTATGCTGATACATCAACTGTTTAATAATTTTAGATGGAACAAATTTTATACATCGATACACAGCGTCTTGAGTTACTACCTTGTTCATTGGAAGTAGCTCAAGCTACTCTAGCAAAAAACAAACCTTTGCTAGAAAAACTTTTAACTGCTTATATACCAGACGATTGGTACAACACAGAAGTTCAAGCTTTCTTACCGAAGTATATAGATCTACTAAAATCTGACCCTTCACAATTGGGGTATGGAGTATGGTTAATAATTCGTACCGATGATTCTACGTTAATTGGAGATTTAGGGTTTGGGGGAAAGTCAGACAACGAGACGTTAGAAATAGGTTACGAAATTTTAGCTGCTTATCGTAACGAAGGTTACGCGACCGAAGCAGTGGAAGCGCTTATAGACTTTGCTTTTACGCAACTAGCAGCAAAGGAAATTATTGCATATACTCCTACAAATAATGCTGCCTCAATTCGGGTATTAGAAAAATTAGGAATGCAGAATGTAGAAAAAATGAAAGGGACAGATACACCTGGGTTAGAGGTATATAAGTGGGAGTTGACGTTAGAATCAAGAAATAGCTAGTAGAAATATCATTATTTATCCACATGCTGCCACGAGAAGAACTTTTGAAGGGTGTTGAAAATAGAGATGAAGTTGCCCGTGTCATCGACCAAGCGGAAAAAGCCATTAAAACTTGGGAAGTTGTGATGACAGATTTTCTTTCACCTCCAGAGTTGGCAGAAGTTCAAAGGTCTTTTAGTCGTCTTACAGAAATTCATTTAGTTGCCTGGGGTGGGTATCCACAAGCAGAACGTACTAGGGTTGCTATAGCACGTTCCGAACTTCCCTTAGACGAGTCACAAGTAGAACTCGTTGCGCTTGATATTGCAGGTAATTTTTTATTCGATACTGCAACACACAGAGATTTTCTCGGTGCCATGCTAGGTTGTGGTATAGTGCGCGACAAAACAGGTGACGTGATTGTTTTAGGAGAACGAGGCGCCCAGGTAATTGTAGTGCCTGAATTAGGAGACTATTTAGAAACACACCTTAAACAAGTACGTTCAGTACCAGTTAATACTCGACGTATAGAATTAAGTGAATTAAAAATTCGCGAACCAAAGAAAAAAGAACTTACCACCGTCGAAGCATCACTGCGACTAGATGCAGTTGCATCAGCAGGGTTTGGAATGTCACGCAGCAAAATGGTTGAATTTATTGATTCAGGTGACGTTCGCGTAAATTGGAAAGACACCACTAGTCCTTCCGCACAACTTAAAACAGGTGATTTAGTTTCTATACGTGGCAAAGGGCGCCTAGAAATAGGTGAAATTGCGGTAACAAAAAAAGATAGGTACCGCGTACAGTTAACGAGGTACGTGTAGGTTGGGCAACGCCCAACTTACCCAGTAGTAAGGTGGGCAATGCCTACCATACATCTAGAAACAAACAAATAAATGCTCGATAAAAATTTCCACATCCAAGTAGCCAGAATTGCTGCCATAATTACGCTCTCGCTGACAGCATACAACGTAATACAGCAACCAGTAGCAGCAGGTAATTTAAAAATAGCTCAGGTGCCTGCCCCATCCCAAATTAAAAACTTACCACGACTAATAGGCAAAGCAACTGTAGTCATAAAAGTCAACAACCAACCCATCACCATTGAATTAGATGGTACTAATGCCCCAATTAGTGCAGGTAACTTTGTAGATTTAGTACAAAGAAAAGTATACGACGGACTAGTATTTCATCGGGTAGTTCGAGAACCACAACCATTTGTAGTGCAAGGTGGAGATCCACAAAGCAAAGACCCTAAATTTCCTGTAGAAAGGTTAGGAACAGGTTCGTGGATAGACCCAGCAACAAAGAAAGCTCGTTACGTTCCTTTAGAAATAAAACCCACAGGTGCCCAACAACCTATATATGGACAAACTTTAGAAGACGCGAAAATTTCCAAAGCGCCAATATTGCGTCATAAACGTGGTGCAGTAGCAATGGCACGTTCCAGCGAACCAAACTCAGCATCTTCACAATTTTATTTTGCTCTAACCGACCTGGCATTTTTAGACGGTAACTACGCAGTATTCGGATACGTCACCAAAGGAATGAACGTGGTAGACAAAATAAAACAAGGAGACAAAATTCAAACGGCAACAGTAGTCAAAGGAATAGAAAACCTGAAAAAGGCGCCGTAATTTTAACAACCAAATGTAGAGACGTGACATGTCACGTCTCCAAAATCGTCAATTTTCGCCAATACGTAATTAATTTACTTATATCTTGCAGCTAGATTTTTATATGTAATATTAATTACTAAATTTATAACTACGATCATACCCGCCTAGGACTGAAAGTCCATAGGCTAGTAGCAGAAGTTCATTAAAATGGACTGTCTCTATTAGTAATATTTAAAACACGCTTATTTAAAATCGAGAATTTATACGTAGAGATGCAAGATGTCAGTTTACAAAGAAAAATAGATGTTCCCTAATTCTTCCCTTTTGTTTTTTACAGTGAAACCATAGACAAAACTAAAGGAGTTTCCCCAATGAAAACATCAACCAAATTAGTACTAGCTACTGCGTTACTAGGCACTTTAGGACTAGGAGTATTAGCAAAAAGCGTTTACGCAAACCAATCAAACCCAGATGCTGCAATTGTTACCAGTCCTAAATTTCAAATAGCGGAAGCTTGGGATGATGACGATGTAAAAGAAAGACAAGAAGCTGAAAAAGTGCAAAAACTAGCTAAAATCACACCACAACAAGCTCAAAAAGCAGCTGAAGACCATTTAAAAGGTAAAGCTAAAGAAGTCGAACTAGAAAATGACAATGGAAACTTAGTATACGAAGTTACAATTGGTCACATAGAAGTCGCTGTGGATGCAGGTAATGCTAAAATTCTTTACACTGAAAAAATTGGCGAAGAGTACGATGATGCTACTGAAGCCGCACGTCCTCGTAGCAGTATACAAGTTCCGAGAACAGCAAATTAAAACCGTAGGGTAGGCATCCTGCCTGCCCATATGTAAATCATGAGAATTCTATTAATCGAAGACGACGACCGGATAGCCGAACCATTAGTTGAACACTTAAAAAATCAATATTACGTCGTAGACTCAGCCCAAGATGGAATTTCAGGTTGGGAACTATCCCAAAGTTTTTCTTACGACCTAATATTACTAGATTTAATGTTGCCAGGTTTAGATGGAATTTCTCTGTGTCAACGTCTACGTTCTTCTAGCTACAAAGGTATGATACTAATGCTAACTGCAAAAGACACAACCACTGATAAAGTTATTGGACTCGATGCAGGCGCCGATGATTATTTAGTTAAGCCCTTTAAACTTCAGGAACTAGCAGCGAGAATTCGGGCATTATCACGACGCGGCACCGAAATATTACCATCAATACTAGAATTTGGTAGATTAAAATTGAATACAACCAGTTATCAAGTAACATTCGCCGAGAAACTGCTAAATTTAACACCAAAAGAATATATGCTTTTAGAAGTATTTTTAAAAAGTCCAACGCGCGTATTTACTCGCTCAGAATTATTAGATAAACTTTGGGAATGTAATGATATATCAGGAGAAGAAACAGTAAAAACACATTTAAAAAACTTGCGACGTAAGCTTAAAGCAGCAGGTTGTGAGTCAGAAGCAATAGAAAATATACATGGAATTGGTTATCGCCTAGGTACTTTTAAGTAAAAAATCATAATGTGTTTCAGAAAACTCAGTACAAATTTTTATTATCATATATAGTTATTTTTACAGCGTTACTTGCAACTTTTGCATTAGCCGTTCGGTTTGTATTTAGTCACAGTTTAAAAGAAAAGCTCATAGAAAATTTGACTATATTAGGACGTAATGCTGCCATTAGTTCAGAGTTTGACGACGAAAAACTGAATATAGACAGTGACTTTCCAGTTAGAGAATTCATTGCGCGTCACCAAGCTTTACAGTGGTTTGATAGTCAGTGTAAATTAGTATTACAACAAGGAGAATATGTATTAAGTTTGCCTATTAACCCTGAGCAAAAGGTACAACAACAGCGAGTAAAAGGTATTCGTTTACAGAGTGTAACTTTACCTATAAATTCTTATGAAAATAATCGTTTAATTGGTTATGTAAGAGTTAGCCAATCTTTAGAAGACTTTGACGAAACAATAGCTAGACTTGATATAGGGTTAGGCTGTGGCGTTGTAATTACTTTAGCATTAAGTTGTATTGGTGGAGTGTTTTTAACTCGCAAAGCGATGCAACCAATTGAAGAAAGTTTTCTTAAGCTTAAACAGTTTACAGCAGATGCATCTCACGAACTCCGTAGTCCTTTAATGGCAATAACAGCAAACGTAGAAGTAGCACTAGAAAACCCTGAAGAATTTCGTCCAAAAGATATTAAAAAATTTAAAGCTATTGCTTCAGCAACTGACCAAATGACTTGTCTTGTTGAAGATTTATTACTTTTGGCTCGCAGCGACCAAGTTGAAAAACCTAGATACGAAGCTGTAAATATAGAAGAAATACTTTATAACTTATTAGAACTTTATGAGCTTCAAGCTAATCATAAAAAAATTAATTTTAAAGTTAATATAGCAGAAAGCTTATATGTATTAGGAGATAATGTACAACTTACAAGAGTTTTTGCCAACTTAATTGAAAATGCTTTACAGTATACACCCCTATGCGGTGCCGTAGAAATAAATGCAGTGCGTAACGGTCAGCAAGTTTGTGTAAAAGTGAAAGATACAGGTATAGGAATGACACCTGAACAGCTTGAGCAAATTTTTGAAAGATTTTGGCGTGCATCAGAAGCTAGGTCTTACCGTGCAGGAGGTTTTGGTTTAGGATTAGCTATTGTGAAAAGTTTTGTAAAAAATCATAGTGGAAATATTACAGTTACAAGTCAACTTAATATTGGCAGTTGTTTCACCGTAAGTTTGCCAATGCATCGTTCCTAAATTCATATCTTGCACCTAAGCTATATACAATTAATTATGGTCATAAAAATTTCTAGATTTTGGTTACATTATATACACCCAAGATTAATTACCTTAATTGGCGCCCTTGGCATTGGTGGATTAGCTGTTTGTTTAGTGATTCTATTCGTTTTAGCAAAGCTAGCCGAAGAGGTTTTAGAACGAGAATCTTTTGCATTCGATAAGTCTATATTATTATGGATACGCTCTTACGCGAACCCTAGTCTTGATAATTTAATGTTATTTATAACCCAACTAGGAAATTCAAGTGTAGTAGTAATTCTTGCCGGAATAACTATATTAACGCTTTTGTGGCGCCGTTATAGATTAGAGGCAATGATATTTGTATTAACTTGCTTGGGTGCATTTATTTTAAATACAGGATTAAAGCTATTTTTCTCTAAAGTTCGTCCACAGTTGTGGAAACAATTAATTGTAGAGACATCTTATAGTTTTCCAAGTGGCCACGCACTAGGCTCAATGGTACTGTATGGCTTTATAGCTTATCTATTAGCAAATCGCTACTCTAAATATTCTAAAATTATTTATTTTATAGCAATCATTTTAATAGGCGCCATTGGTTTAAGCCGCTTGTACTTAGGTGTTCACTGGCCTACAGATATAATAGCTGGTTATGGAGTAGGTTTTTTATGGCTAACCATATGTATCACCATGCTGAAATTACAAAGGTTAAGACAAAGGCAATAAATTAATAAAATGCAAGTAACATCCAGACACTACGCTTTAAACTGCTTTTCTAACACACTTACCAAAGTTCGACGTGGTACAAGTCGTGATAGTTTCGGTATCAAATGACTAGTCAAACCACCACTGACAACTACTGATTCACCTCTTTCTAAACCCTGGAGAGTGTCTCGAACAACTGTTTCAACTTTGGTGATTTGAGTATTTTTTGCCGCAATAGTGGGTGGAAATTTTGCCGCAGTGAAAAAGTTCGTGTCTATTGGGCCAGGACAAACACACAAAACACGTATACCAAGCGCGCGATTCTCTGCCCATAGCGACTCGCTAAAGCTTAGTACAAACGCCTTACTTGCGGCATACACTGACATATAAGGTATCGGTTGGAATGCTGCTATTGATGCAATATTAATAATATCACCACTGCGTCGCTGCCGCATCAAGGGTAAATATTTATGTGTTAAATCAACAAGTGCCAAGACATTTAATTGAATAATTTGCATTTGCCGCTCACCATCACGCTCGGCAAAGTCTCCATAGTCTCCAAAACCAGCGTTATTGATTAGCGTATCAATGGTAATTCCTTGGTTCCTTGTATAATCCAAGACATGTTCCGTCGAACCAGCTTCCGATAGGTCTTTGACAATAACATCAATTTCAATATCATGTTTAGCTTGCAAGTCTGATGCTAACTGATGAAGCTTCTCTTCAGAGCGCGCGACAAGTACTAAATTGTTATTACGAGCAGCGAGTTCCTCAGCAAAAGCTTTACCAATCCCGCCAGAAGCACCAGTAATTAAAGCTGTTGTCATTATAATAAATATAAAATTTTGTAATTTACTTTACAAATTTTAGCAATATTTACTCTGCTTTGTAACTATCCTCAGTTATATATTCGACTTTTAACGTCATCTGCAAAAAGGCTCGGTAAAAGCTAACCCAAGAAGCCCAAGCATTTGAGACGTGATACCACTAAGGGAAGTTGCTAATCATGTAGTAGTCTGTGCAGAAATTATAAAAATCCCAAAAGTGACTGTGGCTTGAGTCATCAAAATATCTGTAAAATAGGGCATTATCTCTTTAGCGATATTTGCTGTGATATCACTGTTTTCTAAGTTAATATTCGTATTCGCATCTATATTAATATTACCACCGTTACCTGTACCACTGGCATTTGTAGTAATTTGACTTTGGTGCCGCATTTGTAGATTATCTGCTTGTATAGTAATATTACCTTCTTTACTGGAGATGCTTGAGGCGCCAATACTGCTTTTATCACTCAATTGTAGAGAGTTAGCATTAATTGTAAGTTTACCTGCTCCTCCGACATTACCAAAGTTATCAACGCTCACACCTGCATAATTACTCATTTTTAAAGAACTCGTATTAATTGTAACGCTACTAGCGTCTCCCAATACAAATCAAAGCTTACAAACAAGAACTACAAGATGCTCAAACAGCTACACTTATTGCTGCTGCACAACAATTTGACATCGAAGCGCAAAAAATGCAACCGAAACAACCACAAACTGCCTCAGAACTATGGCAACAAGCAATTAACAGACTCAATGAAATTCCTAAAGAGAACCCTCGCTTCCTCGAAGCACAACAAATACTAGCATCAGTGCAAGCTAAATACCGAACCATAGATAACTCAGGTAGCAACAATTATATAGAAGCAGCAAAACAATATGCCATCGAAGCAGCAAAAGCATCGCAAAACCCACCACACCCCGCAGACAAATGGGAACAAATAGCAGAACAATGGAACAATGCCATTCAGCAACTTAAAAATATAGACGTCAAAGAAGCGGGTTACGTCGAAGCACAAAAACTAATTGCCCAATATCAGACAAACTTAGGAACTATCCAAAGCAGACAACGCTATGAAACTGAAGCAAAACAAATACTCGAAGCAGCAAACCGAGATATAAAAAGGTTAATTGTATCGGCGCCGTCTGATACTCAGCAATTCAAAGCCGAAATACATGATATAATCAACCAACTAAGAACAGTCAAATCCGGAACAACTTCTTACCCTGAAGCGCAACAACTTATAGTAATGGCACAAAAAAGACTTTAAACAAGACGTAGGTTGGGTATAGCGAAGCATAACCCAACTTAAAAAAATATCAAAATATTTAACTTAAACAGCAAGCTTACTAAGAACAAAAGCAGCGAGAAACCCCAAAACGGTAATCAACCCAGCAAAATCATGAGCTTGCTCAAACGCTTCTGGAATCATAGTATCTGTAAGCATCGCCAAAATAGCGCCTGCTGCTACAGCAGTGGTTGCGGCAATAACTTCTTCTGAAAAGCGACTGAACAAAGCATAGCCCAGAAGTGCTGCCACGCCAGAGATAATAGCAATACCTCCCCAAACCCCAAAGATATAGCCAGTTGAACGTCCTGCTTTTTTCATACCAGCAGCGCTAGAAAGTCCTTCAGGAACATTAGATAAAAAAACAGCCGCTACAGTTACCCAACTAACAACTCCTCCTTGAATCATACTCACACCAATTACAATAGACTCAGGAATACCATCTAGTAATGCACCAACTGCAATTGCTAATCCACTTCCATTGTTTTCCTCCTCTGATGGCTGATGATTGCCAGAGCGCTTACGATGCTTGGCGCCAAGATTCGCTAGAAACCAATTTGCTACTGTGTATACCACAGCACCACCTATAAATCCTATTGATGTTGAGTCAAAGCCACCACGCTTGTAAGCTTCGTCCATCAACTCAAACGAAAGCGCCGAAATTAAAACACCAGCACCAAAAGCCATAATTGCAGCAATCGCGCGTTGAGGGATCTTAGCGTAATAACCCACTGCCGAACCTAGTAGCAGCGCAGAACCGCCAACTAAACCCCAAAAACCTGCTTTTAACCAGAGCGGAAACATCATGTATCCTACTTACTTCAAAAATATAAAACCTCTTACTTCTATAAATAATGAGTGTACTTTCTAATTAATTTGTATACCTGATGGTTGAATTTTTTTATCGACTTAGAGCGCGTGTACGTAATGGTCGCGTCCCTGTCGCTTTGCTTCATAAAGCGCTTTGTCTGCGGTAGCAATTAAGCTTGCTAGAGAAATGTTGCTAGTTGGGATTACAGTAGCTATTCCCAAGCTAATAGTAACAAATTGACTAATATTTCTTTAAAAATAGCTAAGATTTATAAATTTTTCTTAAAGTGGGCAACATTTCGACTTGAAATACGTGTTTATACTGTAATATCCGTTAGCTTAATTATCAATATTTATTATCAAAACCAAAAAATGCTAATTAAACATGATGTATTTCAGAATCCCAACTTTAAGCAGTTTTCTCACCAACAAGCACAAGCTTTGACAATGGCTTTTTTAGGAAAAGAAGCTATTAAAAGCAAGGATAAAGTCAAACAGCAGAGACTAAAGTTATTATTACTACGTGCCTACGTTATCTACAAGCGGCGCCATCAACTTGAG
This sequence comes from Calothrix sp. HK-06, assembly GCF_001904745.1. Lineage (GTDB taxonomy): Bacteria > Cyanobacteriota > Cyanobacteriia > Cyanobacteriales > Nostocaceae > Dulcicalothrix. The sequence continues at coordinate 31,904 of NZ_MRCD01000020.1, read as the reverse complement.
GCAGAAAAGTTATATAATTATAAATGCGATTTTAAATTTAGACTCAAAGAATATCTACAATTAGTAAATTATAATTATAAATTCATTCCCAACTATTTATTTATATTTTTAAAAGAGCTTTACTACACAGATATAGACGTTGCTAGCTTGAATAATATACATTATCAAAAGAATACAAAAGTAATTATAAAAACAGAAGTATTAGAGGTACCTGTTAAATTTGATATTAGTAAACTACGATTTAGATATCATCTTACTTGGGCAAAATTGTGCTTGGCTGTATGTACTAATCATCCTTTAGTAATTAATCTAAAAAAAAGATTTGGCTGTATAAGTCTTATTCCTATTAAAATTCAAAATGAACATATTAGAATCCGAAATGTCTGTATCCATTATCACGATTTATGCCACCTTGAAGTAGCGCAGCTAAAGCGTATTCAAATGGGTAAGTATATGGTGAGCGGTATTCATGGAATTAAGGCAGACGTTTTTCATGAGTCGTTAAATAAACAAGAATATGACGGGTTTTTAGATGAAGCTCGCATTGCAATTCATGAGTGGTTAACTCGAACTACGATTTTTAGCAGCATTAAGTTAATTTGTTGGATGATATTACTAATTTTATATGGGATTAATCCGATTGCGGTTATTATTCGGCATATTCAAAGTGTAAAAGAGAAACAACAGGATTTATCTATTTTTTTACTTATTTAAACCGCTTTTTGTGCTACTACAAGCGGTAAATATAGGGTGAGCGTATATACTTAGTACTTCATGTCTTACGTTTTGGTGGATTGTAGCACAGGCATCTCGCCTGTGTAATGCATGTAATTATATTTACCATATAGTGACAGAAGCAGAGAGGAGAAATCAGAGACGTTTTAAACGAACTAGTATTCGGATGATTCAACTTTCAGAAAATGCAGACGAAGAAGTCAGAAGAGATTTATTTGAAAGAATTAATTCGGGTAGTCTTAAGTTAAATGATATGGAGAAGCGTAGAGGTATACTACGCGGTTCTTTACAAGAGTTAGTTGACGAACTATCCAAAAATACTAAATTTCTTGGTTTGTGTAAGTTTGATAAAGCTGCTAAAAATAGAAAAGAACCAGAAAAATTTGTGCAAATCAGAGATTCTTCGCTACCCTACGGGAGATGCTTCGCATAACGCTCAGAATGACAGCTTTATTTTTAGTATAAATTGTATTAAGTTTTTTAAGTATGTTCAACGCTTATTACAAGTGGTAGATATTGAGTAAGCGTGTGTGCGTCTACACCTAGTTCAGTACGTTCTCTAGCGCCAATTATCCCAGCTTGAGCGTGCCACCATGCTGCGGTGGCTACGGTCTGCTCGATAGGTGTTGATTTATTTATTCCTTGTGCTAGTAGACCTGCTAGCAATCCTGTTAATACGTCACCACTGCCACCACGTGCGAGTGCGGGGGTACTGTCGGGGTTTATCCAGATATTGCCTTGTGGATTGGCGATGGCTGTACGGGCGCCTTTTAATAAGATTATGGCGCCACTTTGTTTCGCGGCTGTTTGTACTGCTTCTATTCTATTGTTTTGTGCATCGGGTATGTCGGGGAATAAACGTTTGAATTCTCCGGTGTGGGGTGTTAGTACTGTAGGTGCCTTTCTTTTTTGTAGCGTTTTTACTGCTCCCATTGTTGCTAATATATTCAAACCATCGGCATCTATTACTAATGGGTCGGTACTTTCTAGGACTTGCTCGACTATTGGCGCCGCTTCAGTTGTGATACCAGGGCCTATGGCGATGGTGCTAAATGAGTCTAAGCGTGTGTTGGCTGGTAGTTTTAATTGAGCTATGGCACCTGTTTGTGTTTCGGGACACCCGATAATTAATGCTTCGGGTAGTTGGGCTACTAATAATGGTTTTAAATATTCTGGCACTGCTATTGATAACATTCCTACACCACTGGCACGGGCGCCTAACCCTGTTAATATTGCTCCTCCTGCGTACCTTTGTGAGCCACATATTAGTAATAAATGTCCTTCTTTATACTTGTGGGTGACGGCGGGGCGTGGTAAAGGTATTGCTGAAAGGGCTGTATGTTTAGTTATGCGATGAATTTTAGTATTAGATAGTACGGCTTCGATGTCAGCGCGCGGAATGTCGAAGTCTATTAGTTCGGAAGTTCCTATATATTCTAATGCTCGGTCTTGTAATAATCCTAGTTTCCATAATCCTAGACACAGTGTGTGTGTGGCGCATATTGCTGTTCCTAGTACTTCCCCGGTGTCTGTGTGTATTCCAGATGGGATGTCTATACTAATGGTTGGTTTTGACCATTCGTTTATAGTGTTGATGGCTGATGCGATGGGTTCTGTTAGGTTACGCTCTAAGCCAAAACCAAATAGGCCATCTATTAAGTAATCAGAGTTTTGTAAGGCACCGATGGAGTTGGAAATATTTATTCCTAAGCTTTGAACGTAGCGCAAGTGCTGTGAGGTTAGTTCTTTTAGTTTTTCAAAGGGGCTGTATATGGTTATTTTATGACCTTGTAGGAATAGTTCGCGCGCTACTACGAGGGCGTCTCCTCCGTTGTGACCGGGACCTACTAGGATGCCTATTTGATTATGTTTGCTTTTTATTATTTGGCTAATTTTATGGGTGATGAGTCCTGCAACTTTTTCCATTAATGCTGCGACTGGCATTCCTGCTGCAAATATGCGCGCTTCGATTTCGCGCATTTGTGCTGCTGTTACGATTGTTTGGGATATGTATTGTTGTCTTTGCATGGGAAAGGAAAGGGGGCGGGTTTTGAAGATGGTAATATTAGTTTTAGGTTATGGGTTAACCCGCCCCTACGGTAATCTATCTGCCGTAATAAACTCTTGCGTTTCCTAACCCCGCATTTTTTAATACTGCGTTCCATTGTTCTGCTTGACCACGTTGGGTAAAGGGTCCTACTGCTATATGGGCGCCACGCGGTTGGTTACGACGCTGAACTCCAATATTATTTGCATATTGTCCTAAGCTGCGCCACACTGTTTGTTCAATTTGAGTAAAGTCTTCGGGACGAGTGGGGATTGCAACGTAATAATAGCTGGAGTTATTTTGATTAACATCTCCTGGACTGTTGCCTATACTACCACCCATACCACCTCCATCAGGTGTAATTGCTATTTCTTGCCCATTTGTTGCGTTGAATAATCTAACGTTATAAAAGTTTATGCCATTGGCTACTAGCTGTTGTATTCTTAGTACCGCGTTCTGCTGTCGGCTAAAAACTCCTGCTTGAATTACTGAACGTCCGTTAATATTACGGATGTAAGCTGATGGTTCTACTCGTTTTACTTGTTGTAATAATTGTCCACTATAACCATTTGCGTCAACTAGAACCGAATAACGCTCGTATGCTTGATTGTATTGCGGTATGGGCACCTGTTGGTACTGGGGATTTTGAGGTGGAGCTTGAAATTCAAAAACTTGCCCAGTTCCATTATTGACAGGAGGTACAGTATAAGAGTCTTGGTTAATTGGCAGTGGTGGCAACGGCTCATTTTGAAGCATTGGTAACTGTGCTAGTAATAAGTTACTTGGATGTTCTGCTTTTACTGGTATGGATAACAGCAACCCAGACAACATCACTAGTTGTAAACTCAATGCTGGCTGAAATTGACGTAGTAATGCACTTAACATAAGCTTTTGATTGTTGGTTGGTATCTGTTGTAGCAAATATATTTCTGATTGGCTTAGAAAGTGGAGATTGGAAAAAGAGACTGTGTTATAAAATTTACCATAGAGTCACAGAGAACACAGAGTTAGGAGGAAACAAGAAGTGACGCAGAGTTTTATACTGTGCCCAACTATTTAGTGTTAATTTAGAGATGGTAGCCATAGCTAATTTACCTTATATGAAAAAAGTCGTCGTTGGTCTTTCTGGCGGCGTTGACAGTTCGACTGCCGCCGCACTTTTACACAATCAGGGCTATGATGTGATTGGTCTTACCCTTTGGCTAATGAAGGGGAAAGGTCAATGTTGCTCTGAGGGAATGCTTGACGCGGCAAAAATATGTGAACAGCTAGGGGTTCCCCATCACGTTGTGGATATTCGTGATGTTTTTCAAACGTATATTGTTGATTACTTGGTGACTGGTTATAGTGCGGGTATTACACCGTTACCTTGTTCGCAGTGCAACAAAAGTGTGAAGTTTGGCCCGATGCTTCATTATGCAAAAGAAAATTTAGACTGCGATAAAATATCTACTGGGCATTATGCGCGCATCAATTTTAACCCAGATACCGGGCGCCACGAACTTCTGCGTGCGTTAGATAGAAACAAAGACCAAACGTATTTTCTCTATGACTTAGAGCAAGATATTCTCGCATCGGTTATTTTCCCATTAGGAGAATTACAAAAAACCGATACTCGTCGTATTGCTGCAGAACACGAACTTGAAACTGCCGACAAACCCGAAAGTCAAGATTTATGCTTAGTGGAAAGCAACGGTTCAATGCGTGCATTCCTAGATAAATATCTGGCGCCAAAAGAAGGAGATATAGTAGACATCGACGGGAAAGTACTTGGCAAACACGATGGTACACACCACTACACCATCGGACAACGTAAAGGTTTGGGTATCGCAGCCGCCGAACCACTGTATGTTATTTCTATAGACGCAATTAATAACCGTGTAATAGTTGGTGACAGAACCAAAGCCACAAAACCCGAATGTACAATACATCGAGTCAACTGGGTATCAATAGCAGAACCATCTACCCCCATCCGTGCAGAAGTACAAGTAAGATACCGCTCGGCACCTGTACCTGTTACAGTAATACCATTAGAAGGAGCGCGTGCAAAAATTGTCTTCGACGAACCTCAATTTAGTATTACACCAGGACAAGCAGCAGTCTGGTACAACGGAGAAAAAGTTCTAGGTGGTGGAATAATCGAACAGTTTTCATCGTAAATTATGGATTTGATCCCCCCAACCCCGCTTAATAAGGAGAGCTAAAAATACCTCTCTTTCCCCCCCTTATTAGGGCTAGGGGGGATTTTTTAAACATTTAATTTAGTACTTTCCAAATTTATAAAAGTTATTAGGTACCATCATGTAATAAAATTATGCAAAGAATAAATATTGATTGATTACATGGGAAAATAATATCAGTTACTGCATTACACGCAATCCAGAGGCGCCTCACTTATGTTAAGTTCGTGTAATGAATCTGTAGCAGCTTCTATAACTTCAACATTATGACTGTTGAGACCGTAAACAGTAAATTCACGAACTAATTCTTTATCAATTTTCCAAAGAACCTCAAGCAAACGACGATACTCCCATTCGTCATCTAAATTTAAAACTCTTTGTATCACTTCCTTAATATTTTGCAATAACCAATGCTGAGGAAGTGATAAAAGACCCGCACGTCCTAACTCAATGTTGAGCATGTTTTGACATTCACATGCGAACTCCAGTAAGTATGAAATCACTAAATAACCCTTTTCTGGTGCCAAATTTGGAGTCAATTCAAAATTTTCACATAAATTTGGCTCAATTGAGTCAAACGCTCGTTTAAACCTTTCTACTAACGCACAAGAATTTTGTAGTAAGACATTTAAGCATCTAAATTCTAAGTCATCCATAGGAATATTTTAAATGCATCGTGAAATTAAGCTAAAATTAGAAGGCATAAATAATATTTAAACATTATGCCAATAATAAGCACGAATATTTTTATTAAAGACTCAGTTTACGATCAAGTATGTGCTTTAGCTGAAAAAATGAATCTATCTCAAGATGAGTTACTCGTCATTGCAATTGAAAAGTATATACAGCGTCGTAAAAATCAAAAGTTATTACATAGTATTAATAATGCGTATGCAGATGGTTTAGATGCTTCAGAAGAAGTTATACTAGACAAAATGCGCCGTTAACAACAACAATTGTTTGAGCAGGAATATTTAAAATAAGTTATAGGCACTGTTCTAGACTTTTCATTTAAGCTACTTCTAATGGTTTCTTAGATAAAGCGATTGGTTCAGGAAGTGGTTTTCCTTGCTCTTGATACCACTCAATTAGCGACTCGATTACTTCTTGTACATGTCTCGCTGCTTCTTCATAGGTTTCACCATGCTTGTGATACTGTTGCCAAGGAAATTCTGGCAAGTGTACCAGATAGCATCTATCTTCATCAGACCATTGAATCATCATACTGTATAGATAATTCATTATTCCTCCTTATCTGTTTCTTTAGCCTTTTGTATTTCTTCTAATTTAGCCAAAACTCGATCTATTATTATTTTCCAAAATTAAGTTAGTTATATAGATAGATATCAATACTCCATCTTTATTTCACACACATGTAACCTTATGACTAAAACTATCTCCCCACCAACTCCTGTTACACCAGCAACTCCACGACCCAAGAAAGGAAAATCTCTACCTAGTGGGTTTATTATTCGCTTTGGCAAATTTGTTTGGTCAACGATGTGGCATATAATGATGTCACAACTGGCGCCACGTAGTAAATCTGGTGCATATGTTCGACCAGAAAGCCAGTTTCGAGATACGGTAAGTAATGACGGCAAGTATAAACCCGAAGCAGGGCGATATAAATTATACGTTGGTTTAGGATGTCCTTGGGCACATCGTACAATAGTTACGCGCGCAATTAAAGGATTAGAGTCAGCAATACAAGTATCAATAGTTGCACCTAATGGAGATACAGGAGCTTGGGTTTTTAACGAAGAAGAAGAAGGTTGCCAAACTGTACCAGAATTATATAACTTGGCACAACCTGGTTATAAAGGACGCAGTACTGTTCCAATTTTATGGGATACGCACACAAAAACGATAGTAAATAATGAGAGTGCAGAAATTATCGTTATATTAAACTCGCAGTTTAACGAGTTTGCCATAAATTCAGAGCTTGATTTATATCCTGTTGAGTTGCGTGCGAGTATAGATGCTTGGAATGATAAAATTTATCATGCTGTAAATAATGGTGTATATCGTTGTGGGTTTGCTCAAACACAAGAAGCATACGAACAAGCTTGTAACGAATTATTTACAGCCCTAGATGAAATTGATGCAGCGTTAGAAAAAACTCGTTATTTATGTGGAGATACTGTAACGCTTACTGATGTGCGCTTATTTACAACTTTATTTAGATTTGATGCAGTTTATTACGGGTTATTTAAGTGTAATCGGCGCCGTATTCAAGATTATCAGAACTTAGGTGCCTATTTACGAGACTTGTATCAAATTCCGGGAGTTGCTGAGACTTGTGACGTAGAAAGTGTTAAGCGCGATTATTATGGTAACTTGTTTCCACTTAACCCAGGTGGAATAATTCCGTCTGGGCCGGATATTACAAGTTTACTGGAGCCACATAACCGCCAAAAATAACGTAGCATAAGCCAAAGCGCTTGTGCATTGGGTCATCAAAACTCAAAATGTGAACCACGGTTCACATTTTGATTGGTGTTTGATGTAATTAATTATGGTGGTGTTTATTTTTACCATAGAGACACAGACTACCACCTGAATTTACCTGAATTTAACTTAATCGCATTAAAGCTTGTAATTTTAAGAACCTGAAAATACACCTGAATATAACTTAACAATTTAATTTTGTTATCAACGAAAATATAAGAACACAGAATTTTATGTATAAAAACAAGTAAATTGACTATGGGTAAGCACTACATCATTATAGTTAGCTTATTAACTTTGACTCTAGGCGCCTGTAACCTAGACAAAGTAAAAGATTCTCAAGTTCAACGTTTAGCTGCCGAGAAAGATGTGCAAGGGCTAGTTGATAATTATATCAAAAAGCCTGCAACGTTTGGCACAGACCAAGCAGCCGAAGCACTAGGAAATTTAGGAGATAAGCAAGCCGTTGAACCTTTAGTGACTTTGTTAAATACTTCTATTAACTCTTCTGCATCTTCTGCTGAAATTAAAACTCATGCTGCGGCAGCGCTTGCACTGGGAAAATTAAAAGACACTCGTGCTGTTAAAGCTTTAGTGGCTAATGTTAAACACCCAAATCGTGCAATTGCAACTGCTGCAAAAACAGGATTAAAGGATATTGCTGGCGCCAATCCTAAGATTATCAATCAGTTGCTAGTTGACTTTAAAAAAGATGATGCTAATGCGGTTGCTGCTTTGGGTGCAATTGGGAAGCCAGCGCTAGAACCGATGTTGGCTGCTTTAAAAGAACCAGATGCGAGAATGAGAACGAATGCTGCGAGTGTTTTATATGATATTGGAGACCAAAAAGCTATTGAACCATTAACTAAGAATTTAACTGATTTAGCATCTAGTCCAATGGTTGGTTTAGCTTTAGAAAAACTTAACTGGCAACCAGTATCGGAAGCGGATAAAGTACATTTTTTAATAGCTAAAAGAAAAGGAGATGAGTTACGCAATAATTGGGAAATGACAAAAAGCATTTTGCTCAAGGATTTGGCATCAAATGACCCAAGAACTATTGATTATGCGCTTTATTCGTTTATTGGCATTGGTGGCAAAGATACAACACAGACGCTAGTGAATGTGCTGAAGGAGCAGGGTAATAAGAATCTTGCTTTAACTTATCTTAATTGTGAGGAACCTACTTTGGAAAAAGCTGCTTATAATTGGGCACAAAGTAAAGGGTATAAAGTTATTAAGACAGCTAGGAAAGAGCAATCAGCAGTTAAGTGGGGTGCTTTTTAAGGACGGGCAGGGATGCCCGTTCCACAAGAGTTTGATTCTACAAGAGTTTGATTCCACAGGAATATAATATTAGAATATATTATTTTTCAAATGGTAGTGTTGGGGATGTTTTGGGGTAGATGGCTATTTCGGTTTCTGGGTCAAAGAAGTGTAGTTTCTCTGGTGTTAATGATAACCAAATTTGTTCGCCCATTTTAACGGTGCGGTCGGGTGGTATTCTGACTTGTAATGATGAGTCAGAGAAAGATTGTCGTTGGAACCCTGGTATTATTAGTTGTGTTGATAAGTAAGTGTCATTACCTAAGTTTTCGACTAAATCAACTTGTACGGGTAAGTTTCTTGTTGCAGGTACACCTACAATTAAATGTTCGGGTCTTATTCCTAATATTACTGTTTTGCCGTCGTACTTTTGTAGTGTGGCGCCCCAAATTTCTGGTAGGGTCATACGAAAGTCACCGTTTGTAATGATTTGTGGTGCTTGAAATTTGACGGGAATAAAGTTCATTGGTGGTGAACCAATAAATTCTGCGACGAAACGATTTGCTGGACGGTTGTAAAGTTCTAACGGAGGCGCCACTTGTTGGAGTTGACCTTGGTTTAAAATGGCTATTCTGTCCCCCATTGTCATTGCTTCGGTTTGGTCGTGGGTGACGTAAATTGTGGTTGTTCCAAGTTGACGCTGTAATTTGACGATTTGTGCGCGCGTTTCTGCACGTAATTTCGCGTCTAAGTTTGATAGAGGTTCGTCCATTAGAAATACCTGCGGGTTACGTGCTATTGCTCGTCCTAATGCAACACGCTGTCTTTGTCCCCCTGACAACTGTTTGGGTAATCGTTTTAGTAATGCTTCGATTCGCAGTAATTGTGCTACGTTTTTTACCTGTTGGTCAATCGATTTTTCTTTCTCTGATAAATACCTTAGTCCTTTGGGTAATTTTCTTGTGGCACTAACAAGAAAGTTTTCGATAAAGCTGGAATTAGTTTCCCCATCAACTAAATTATCTAACGAACGGCGCCGTAATCCAAAGGCGATGTTATCGTAAACTGTCATATGCGGGTAAAGCGCATAACTTTGAAACACCATCGCAATATCACGCTCTTTAGGGGGAAGTTCGTTAACAAGTTTGTCACCCACCGAAATATTCCCACCAGTCATACTTTCCAAACCAGCTATCAAGCGTAAAAGCGTACTTTTGCCACAACCCGAAGGTCCCACCAACACCATAAACTCACCGTCTGCGACCGTTAAGTTTATCCGTCGTAAAATACTTACACCTTCCGAACGTGCAGCATCACCACTATCTATATTGTCCTTGACTTGTGCAGGCGCCTCCCCTTTACGGTGGGGGAAACTTTTGTAAACGTTTTCTAAAATAACTTGTGCCACAGCTTATAGTAATTGTCAAATAATAATTCAGCGCTCATCATACACGTAACAGCCCTATGAAGAAAAGTTTAAAAATAGCTTTATCATTATTTACTGTTTATCCTCGCTAAACGCTTGCCTTTTTGGTACAATATTACTAATATATTTACAACCGCGAATGTTGCTTGACTTTTATGCTAAAACAGTACGAGTATGCCAAGCATAGCAAATATGGAGTTGATTAAGAATTATTACAAACAAATTTAACAAAAATACTAACAAAGAGGAAAAAACATGAACAACTTTATCTTAATGGCAGAAATCATCAGTGAGCCTCAACTGCGTCACACACAAGACGGTTTAGAAATATCAGAGATGATGGTGCAGTTTCCTGCGTCGAGACAAGATGACCCACCATCAATGTTGCGTGTAGTATCTTGGAGAGATTTAGCCAAAGAAGTTCACCAAAATTACCATCAAGGTGACCGTGTACTTTTAGAGGGACGTTTGGGAATGAATACCATTGACCGTCCAGAGGGATTTAAAGAAAAACGCGCAGAGTTAACATTACAAAAGATACATTCACTCGATGGTTCGGCGCCTATGAGTTCAGCTCCAGCAGTGGAAAGAACACCTGTTGCCACCAGTACTAAAACAAGTAGTAATAACTCGAATCGCCAAGCTGCGAGTAGTGCTTCTAGTGATCCTTCTAGCTATGATGAGGCGCCAGCAAGAACTCCTGCTGCAAAGAAAAGTAATGTCGGAGTTATGCCAGAAGAATCCAAGCAATACACAACACAGTCTGCTACTACTAAAAATTATGAGCCAAGTACTTACCCAGCGCAGCAAGAAGCAGATACAGACGAAGATGACATTCCTTTTTAACAGGCTTGATTATACTCAAGTATAAAATTTTAATTAAATTTTGATTATAGAGACTGAATATATTCGGTCTCTATTTTTATGTGTATGGTGCGTGTCATCTTGTCACAACTTTGTTATAGGCGCCAAGTCAACGTCTAAAGAGTGTATACTTTTATGAACTGAATTTATGTAAGTTAAAGCTATGTTTCATGGTAGAAACGTTATTATATGGCGTTTCTACTTTATCAGAGAAAATGCTGATGACAAACGCTATTAATATTATATAAGCTTGTAATCATCGTTAAACTGGGTAATTCTACTTCTGTACATACAGACTTATGAAGTTTGTATGATAGATCGAGGCAAACTTTGGGAATACTAAAAATTAGATAGAATAAATTCCTACTAAAGCGCGAATTTAATTTATCAACCAGAGTACTAAATTCATTTATAAAGAGAACAGTGACGCATAGTTAACTATAATAATGAGTAAATCCGAAGCTTGTTTGTTTTGGTTAATTCCCTATAAAGTTATTTAAAAGCCAATCTTCTACTTTATATATCAATCCTTAGTAAATGTAATTCGCACAATAAATATCAAAAATAACTGAATTCATTATACAAGATAACAAATTTAAAGTTTGGCTAGTTGCACAACATCAGCCTCGGTTTTGTATTGCATTTTTTATTAATTATAGGCTGTTCTGAACATGAAACCACGTAAAAATAAACATTTCAAACAACTTTTAGCGGCTACGCTTGCAGTAAGTAGTAGTCTGGGAATGATAACACCAGTATTAGCAGACACAGCAGCAGGGCAAGAAATTAAAAACACTGCGACAGCAACCTTTAAAGATGGCGACGGAAACTCATATAATTCGACATCAAATGAAGTTGTAATTAACGTTGCTGAAGTTGCAGGTATTACCATTACTGCTGAAACACCTAGTAACTCATCTCCAAATGGGAATGACACATTATTTGTAGAATTCACTATTACCAATATAGGTAATGACCGAACACAGTTCTTTATTCCTGGGACTGCAACGCTTACTTCCAGCAAAGCTGGAACATTTGAACAGAATGGGGATATTCAAATTATAGAGGTTAATGGTAATCCAATCACACCGATAAATGTTGATAAAACTAATGGTGGTTTTACAGGTGACTTGTTAGGCACGGACATAACAAACCCTAACAACGGTTCGATTGTTCCATATCCTGGTACTGGCGCCAGTGGAAAAATTAAAGTCCGTGTACCAATAAAGGTTAACGGTAACATTGCAGTTTCGGGAGATACGTTAAAAGTTTCTTTGGGTAATACTAGTTCACAAAACGACCAAAACGTTACTCGTGTAGACAACCCAAATGATGTTTACACCAAAGATAATCCCGACGGTGTTGGTGGTGAAACTAACGCAACAGCACCTAGTAACGGTGTGCGTGAAGCAATGGCAACAAGTGCTGAAATTACGGTTGGCGCGCGCTTACAAGCTTTTGCAACAGTCTTAAAAGCAGTATCTGATTACAGTTCAGGCGCCAATCCTAACTCTTTTACTGATGACGTTCTGACTTACAAATTAGCAATGCGGGTAGAGAACCCATCACCAGCACCAACAGGATTTATAAATTCCGACTTGTATGGTACTGCAATTAATGTAGAGGGCGATGCCACCAAATCTTATGTTCTAGTGTCCGATGCGATTCCAGATAAAATGGAGCTTGACACTACTACAACTCCAGAAGCACCATCTGGATGGCAAGTGGTTTATACAACAGACCCATTGACAACTAATGCTCATAAAGCAAATTGGTTCAAAGCACGTCCTTCTGGCAAAATCACGCGCGTTGGTTTTATATACGAGACTGGTACGGTGGCGCCATTTACACCATTATCTAAAGGAAATGCTGGTACAGGTAATACAATTACTGGCTTTAGTTTCAAAGTTACACCAGAAAATGGTTTTACAGGTGGGCAAGTTGCTAACATCGCTCAGGTCTTTGGTCAATCACAACCAGGAGAATCAAAACCAGGTACAGCAACTCAAATCGTTTACGATGAATCTGGTGACCAAACTTCTAATAACGGTTTGAATGGTGACAACCCAGATTCAACAACAGGTGGAACTACAACGCAAGATGGTGGTATCAACAACGGAAAAGCAGACCCAGTAGCAGATGGTACTGTCCCAGGAACAGGTAAAGATCCGACAGATACAAACACTACAAATAATGGTAATGATGTTGTCGGTCTAGGCGCCGGCACGAAACCAAAGGGTGGTGAAGACACTATTGTCACATTTCCAGGTACTCTGCTTAATGGTCCAAAAGATAAACCTGCGGCAGTTGGTCCAACTGACAATAACGATGACTTTACAAATAAATCTATTGTTGTACCTGCTGGAAAATCTCCTACTGCTCTATTGACGGATGCGGATACGGTGGCAGTTACCTTTAACAACACAGTTCAAAATACTAGTGGTAGTTCGCAAGAAATTTCGTTGCTACCGGAATTTGGCAGTTTATCTGATTTGCCAGACAAAACAAAAGTAACAATTACTTTTACCAACCCAGCAACTAGCACTACTACGACTGCAACATATACTCTAAACTCTGATGGTGGTAGATTTGACTTTACAAGTGGAACTCCCGTAAAAATAACAGTTCCAGCAAATAGTAATGCAAACTATACCGTAACAGTAGATTTACCTGGTGACGTGGAACAATTAAAACCATTCCCAGTAATAATTAATGCGTTTATCGATCTTGATAATAACGGTCAGTCTGATAATAATGAACCTGGTAACAAGACAATTGACCGCTTATACACAAATTATCTGAGCTTGCTTAAAGAAGCGCGCATATTAGAAGCAGATGGAACAACAGAAGTCGAAGCTTATACAACCGACCAAGCTAAATTATCTGCTGCCGCGACCATCGGTCGTATCATCGAGTACCGCATTACTTACAAAAATATTTCTTCGAGTGGTGGAACTGACAACGTAATTCTACCAGCTAATGATTTGAAGATTAAAGAAGACGGTGCCACAGCACCAAATACATGGTTTGGTATTACCGTAGACCCGAAATATCCTGCACAACCTAAAGGAAGTGCAGATAATGCAAATAAGACAACCGTTACTGTTATCAATGGCGATATTCAAGTATATGAATATACTGAAGCTGTTGTAAACCCTGGCGCCAGTGGCACATTTATTTTTCAGCGCAAAATCAAATAATTCGGAAGAAAGTGGGAATAATAACAGATAAATTTCTGTATAAATTTTTTCTAATTTTCTTATCTACCACACCACATATCCACTTATAACTTATTCAAAGGACAAAAAACATGAACAAACGTTTGTACATTGCGGGATTTGGAGTTGTAGCAGTAGTGCTTTCCCTGTTACCTATTGATAACATTCCAGCAATAGCGAAGTTAGTTAATGCAGGTACTGAAATTGCAAATAACATTTTGCATCAGCCAAAAGTTAATTTGAATTTGGTTGCACAGCAAAAACAAGTACAAAAAGACGCTCAAGGTAAAGAGGTTGTTACCTGGAAAGCGCTTGATGAGAAAACTCTTGTAAAACCAGCAGATGTAATACGGTTTACGGTGACAGGTAAAAACGAAGGAAACAAAGCTGCCAAGAATTTGGCTTTTACCCAAAAGGTTGCACAAGGTATGGTGTATTCACTTAATTCTGCAACTGCATCAGGCGCCACTATTACTTACAGTATTGACCGAGGTAAGACGTTTGTGCCTAGTCCAACAGTGAAAGTGACTTTGGCGAACGGCAAAGTTGAAGAACGTCCAGCACCTGCAGAAGCTTATACTCATGTACGTTGGAGTTTTGCTCAAGAATTGGCGCCGAATACTTCTGTACAAGCTGCATACCTAGTGAAGGTGCGTTAGTAGTAAGCACGAAGCTTTTTTCCGCATAACGAGATAATTTAATATGTATTCACTTAAAAATAAACGTCGATTAATCCCGGCAGTTTTAATAACTTATCTATTAACTATTCCTTCTGCTCAAGCTGGCAAAATCCAAAATACTGCAAGCTATACTTTTAAAAGTCCTAATAATGATTCTATTTCAGGTATAAGTAATCAACTTCAGCAAGAACTTATTGACCCGTTTGGCAGAATTCGCGGTTGCGGTGGCGAAGTTTTACCTGATTATATTGGTTTTAGTATTGGGCTATATGAAGCAGGTGCTGATGATAGTTTACGCACGGTTGTTCCTCTAACTCAAACAGGCCCTGGTACTACTTTTACTGGTCTTCCTCCCAATATTCAAAATAATAATCCTTATCTTTTGGCTAATGATGAGCCGAAAGGTAGTTTTAATTTCTTGCTCAACCGCACTAATGGTCAGCTTGATATCGGTAGACGCTATATTTTAGTCATAAATCCACCCGCTGGCGCCAGACAATATAGTCAACGGCAAATCAGAATTATTATTAGCGCACGTAATGATGTTGCGAAGACTGTCTCTTACATTGCTACTGCACTCGATGGTAAGGGTATTAGTCAAGATGGAGACCCAAATTCTTTTAGCACTACGGTTCCAATTCAAGATGCTGCAACAACGGGTTTGATACTTTCGACGATTAGTTTACTTGATCGTCCTATTTGTGTAGGTGTTGCACAACCTCTACAAATTACTAAAACCGCTGATAGAGCTGCTGCTGAACCTGGTGATACTGTTATTTATCGTTTGCTAATTAAGAATTTAAATACTGTTCCAGCAAAGGAAGTTTTTATATCTGATGTACTACCTGTTGGATTTGGTTATATAAATAAATCTGCGCGCGCTGAGTTAAATGGTCGGTCGATTAGCGTTGATGCTTTGACTAGTAGTTCTAGTTTAACTTTTAATCTTGCTGAATCTATACCTAGTGAAGGTTCTGTTACAGTTGCTTATGCTGTGAAACTCACACCTGATGCTTTACGTGGTTCGGGTGAAAATTTAGCTAGTGTCAGCGCGCGTCGTAATGATAATAACGCATTGTTGCGCGATGGACCTTCTCGTTATCGTCTCAGAATTCGTTCTGGAATTATTTCTGATTGCGGTACTCTGATTGGTCGAGTGTTTTACGACAAAAACTTTGACGGAGAGCAGCAAACGGGAGAACCTGGTATTCCCAATGCAGTTATCATTTTAGACGACGGTAATCGTATTACTACTGATGTAACTGGTTTGTTTTCTGTTGCTAATGTAATTTCTGGTAGCCGCACTGGTGTGTTGGATTTAACTAGTGTACCTGGGTATGATATCGCGCGTAACCGCAAGTTTAAGGAACGCAGAAGTCAATCTCGTTTAGTACGGTTGGAACCTGGTGGACTTGCAAGGATGAATTTTGGCGTTGTTCCTGTACAAGAAAATTCAGTTAAGAACGGGGAGATGCAGCCATGAGTTTAAAATCTGTTAAACCTGTTTTCTGGTTTGGTGTGCAGTTGATTAGTGTTGCGTTAATTAGTGGAACTGCTTATGGTGAAGTGGCGCCTATTAATGATGCTAAAACTGTTTTTGATTTAACCGCAAAGGACACAAAAGACACAAAGGAAGAAAAGAAAAAGACAATTCCTAACTCCTGTAGAGACGTGACATGTCACGTCTCTACAACTCAGCACTCAGCACTCAGCACTCCTTTAACTATTCTTGACCCGGTGCCGAATGCTGTAATTGATGTGCCTGCAACTTCAGTAAAGTTACAGTTTACTAAGGGGTCGCAGGTAGAGTTACGTGTTAACGGGGTATTAGTTGATTCTAAGTCAATTGGTCGCACTGAAACTAATAGCAAAACTAATTCTGTTACACAAATTTGGTATGGGGTTGGATTAAAAGACGGTGAAAATACAATTACTGCTCAAACTATTGTAAATGGTGCGGTTGCTGAGACTGCCGAGGTGAAGGTGGTTTTAAGAGGTACTCCAAAGCAAATTAGTTTACGAACTTTAGAGACTCGGATTCCTGCTAATGGTCGTTCTACAGCTACTGTTGAAGGTGAGTTACTTGATAGTAATGGAAATAGATCGAATCAAGATGCTTTGGTAACTTTAAAGGCAACTGTTGGAGAGTTTGTTGACCAAGATGCTAGTTCTGAACAGCCCGGTTTTCAAGTTAAAGCACGGCAGGGTGTGTTTCGGGCTAATTTACGTTCCACTTTGCAGGCACAGACTATTAGAATTCAAGCTAAGTTAGGTGATGTTGAAACTTTTACGCAGTTAGTTACTGAAACTGATTTGCGTTCTTCTTTGGTAACGGGTGTTGTAGATTTACGTTTGGGTAAGCGAGGAACTGACTTTTATAAAAATTTCCGCGATTTTATTCCCCCTGATCAGAATAATCAAACTCAGTTTGATGTTAATTCGGCTGTGTTTGCAACGGGTAATGTGGGAGGATGGTTATTTACTGGCGCCTTTAATAGCGCGCGTCCGTTAAATCAGACTTGCGATAATACAACTCGTTTGTTTAGGGATGACCAGTTTTGTGAGCAAAATTATCCTGTATATGGAGATAGTTCCACTTCTGAAGTTTTAACTCCTTCGTTAGATAGCTTTTACGCAAAGTTTGAACGTACTGCACCTGGTGGTTTTGGTGGTGTAGATTCGTTTATGTGGGGTGATTTTAATACTACGGAATTTGCTACTCGTTCACAGGAATTTACTGCTACTACTCGTCAGTTACACGGGTTTAAGGCAAATTATAATTTTGGTAACTTGCAAGCTACGGCAATATATGGTAATAATTTGCAGGGTTTTCAACGTGATACAATAGCACCCGATGGTACTAGCGGTTTCTATTTTATGTCGCGTCGCTTGTTAGTACGTGGTAGTGAAAATGTTTTTATTGAGTTGGAAGAACTTAATAGACCAGGTACTGTAATCGCACGTACTCAATTAAACCGCAATGCTGATTACGAAATTGATTATGACCGTGGTACTTTATTGTTTCGTCAACCTTTATTACGAACTGATGTTGACCAGGTTGGACAAGTATTAGTACGTCGCATTGTTGTATCTTATGAGTATGAGAATCAAGATAATAGTAGCAATCTTTATGCTGGTAGATTACGTTACAATTTTAACCGTACTCCAAATCAAGAAAGCTGGTTAGGCGCCACTTATTTATATCAAAATCAAGGTGTGCGCGACTTTGAACTGTATGGTGCAGATGCTTTAATATCGCTTGGTTCCAGCACAAATGTAATTGCTGAATACGCTAATTCGCGTAATAATTCTGATGTAGTAGGTGAAGTCAGTGGTTCTGCTTACCGTTTGGAAGCAAATAGTGAAATTATTAGGGGTTTACAAGCGCGCGCATATTATCGTAAAGCCGATACAGGATTTGCAAACAATGCCACTATTAGCTTTGTACCTGGACAAACTCGTTATGGCACTCAAATTGCTGGAATACTTTCACAAAGTACTAGATTCCGGTTACAGTACGACCATGAAGATAATGAAGGAACGGCACCACGTATATTAAATACTTTAGAAGATTTACTTAGACCTCGCACTGAAGCATTACCTGGCGCACTAGTTGATAATTCATTAACTACTGTTTCAGCAGGTATTCAACAGCAATTAGGTAAAGCTACAATTGACGTAGATTTATTGCATCGTGACAGAACCGACCGAATTCTTACACAATCTAGCGGTACATCAGATCAACTTCGTTCGCGTTTAACTTTCCCCATAACTCAAAAACTAACATTCCTCGCCCAAAATGAGTTAACGCTTTCGGATAATACTGATGCTGTTTACCCCGACCGCACTCTACTCGGTTTAAATTGGAGTTTATTTCCAGGTATCAATTTAAGATTAGGGCAGCAATACTATAGTCGCGGACAATTTGCTGGAAACTCTATAACTAGTTTAGACTTGGACGGTGAATATAAATTAGGCAGCGATACAAGTTTAACTGGACGTTATGGAATTCTTGGTGGCGCCAATGGAATGACTGTACAAGGTGCAGTAGGTTTAAACCAACGCTGGCAAATTACCCCAGGATTAAAGTTAGATTTAGCATACGAACATGTATTTGGAGACTTTCTTGGTATAACAGGCGCCGGAAAACAGTTTATTCAACCTTATGCTGCTGGACAAAGTGCTTCATCCCTCGGTTTTCAAGGTGGCGACAGCTACAACGTTGGCTTAGAATATAACGATGGCAATAACTTCCAAGCTAGTGCTAGGTATCAACACCGAAGCTCATCTAGTGGAAATAATACCGTAATTTCCGCAGGTGTTACAGGTAAAATATCTCCAGCTTTAACTGCTTTAGTACGCTACCAGCAAGCAGGTTCATCAAACCTGAAATTATCTGGTATCGCTGATACTGCTAACTTAAAGCTTGGTCTTGCTTACCGTGACCCTAACAACGATAAATTTAACGCTTTGCTACGTTACGAGTACCGACAAAATCCTTCAACTATTCCTGACACCATTCTGTTGGGAAGTGGGACGGGTGCGACAGACCATACCTTTGCAGCAGAGGCAATATACGCGCCAAATTGGCAATGGGAATTCTACGGAAAGTATGCACTGCGTAACAGTACTTCGTATTTAGCGAATGATTTGGTAGGTACTAGCACAGTTAATCTTGCTCAACTGCGCGCGACTTACAGATTAGGTTACAGCACTGACTTAGTTGGTGAAGCGCGCTGGATAAATCAAGGTAACTTCTTGGAAACAGGATTTGTCGCCGAATTAGGCTATTACCTAAGTCCAAATTTGCGACTTGCAGGAGGTTATGTATTTGGTCGAGTTGATGACCGGGACTTTTCAGGGACTCGTTCTGCAGGTGGACTGTATGTTGGTATAACGCTGAAGTTGAACGAACTATTTGATGGGTTTGGCTTACAAAAACCAATTGGGGCGCTGCCAAAAAAACAAAAATCTCTGGTACAGATATTACGTGAAGCCAAGATTGAAAAAAGAGTGAGTAGAGGAGTACACAGTAATGAAAACGAGAATTAACCAAAACAAAAAGAGATATAAACCAAATTATCAACATTTGCTTGTTAGTCTCAATTTATTGTTATGTACTTTAGGTTATTGCGTAAAACCAGCACAGGCAGAAGGAAGTAAGGAATTAGTTTCAGATGGAGGATATAGACCCTACATTGAATGGGCAGATACACTGTCTGCAGGTATAGTACGAAGAACAAAACTTAAAGTATTTGTTCAAAAAGATGAAATTGTAAATCTTGGTTCCAGCGTAATTACAAGTTCTAACGATAATCAAGATATTGTCTACCGTAGTCTTTTTGGTGGACAAAATGGTTTTTGCGACGTAAAAGCGACTGGAGAAGGCTTAATTGATACAGTTGCAAAAGAAACGAATGGACCAGGAATATCTAGCGGGGGTTATAATCCTTGTACATTTATTGCTAAAGAAACTGGTATTTACGAAGTAGAATTTCACGCACCGGCAACAAGTGCAGACCCTCCTCCTAAAAAGGCATCCGACCAGTTTCCTACTGACTCATCTCAAAAAGCTGGGGTAGCTGCTTGGGACATCACAGTTAAAGATAGTGCAGGCAATACCAAAAAAGGGCGAGTATTTACTACATATATCGCTATGAATATGGGAGCAAATGCAGGTGGCGCCTTTTCAGACTTAGCTCTTAACTCAAAACTTTATATTCAAACTAAAGATGGGTTTCGCTATGAAACAGATATGAATGGTGTTGACCCCTACGGTTTTATATTTTTTGGTAATAGCCGAGGCTTCATTGATAAAACTAATAATTCCACACTATATCACTCAGCTAAAGCAGCCGATAATACCTTAACATTTTTAGGAAATATTAAAGTACAAAATCCAGACGTACCTGATACAGCAACAGACATTACCCACTTAATTTTCTTTAACCGACCTGATGGCTTAACGCTTGATGCATTAGGTATTCCTCGGGCACCTATAGCACCAGCAAAACCAACTAATTTTAAATTTACAGGTAAAACTGGAACGAGCGGTAATCAAACTCCCGTAAGTGCAGGAGGTTATTTTAGCTTTGATTCGTCAACTTCAGGCGCCTATCAAATTATTATTGACACCAATACTGATGGAAAATATGACCCTAGTACTGACCGAGTTTTACAAAACCCTGTATATATAGGTAACAACGTAGTGACATGGGATGGTAAAGATGCTCAGGGAGTAGACTTACTACCTCGTGCTGCAAATGCTCCATACAATACCCAAGTAACCATTCGAGGAGGTGAATATCACTTTCCGATGTTAGATGCGGAAAATAATCCCTTGGGATTTAGAATTACAATGGAGAACCCTCCTACTGCTTTTCCTAATATTTTAGATAACAATGGACAGCAAATAGGAGCAAATACTGTTTATTACAATAATAGTAATTATAAAACAGCAGATGGTACATCAGTAAATTTGAATAATCCTGGAATAAGTAACCCTGTTAATGCAGCTATGGGGATAAACAGTTCTTTTGGAGCAAACACTTTTAACAGTCTGTATGGAGACTTTAAGGGAATAGATACTTGGGCGTATTTTCCTAGTGAAACAGTTTTAACTTCCCTTGTAATTACTCAAACAAATCAGGCAAATGTTAAGGGTCTTAAATCAGTACGTTTCGTAACCGATGCTGATAAAAGCAATTCAGTAACTATAGATGATACAGTAGAATATAGCATCACTTACTCTAACCTTGCTCCTGGCAATAGTGATGCAACTAATTTTGTCATTAACGATTCATTACCTTCACAACTAACTTTTGTAAGTGTAGAAATTAAGAGCAAGACGAATGGTAACACAATCACTATTAATTCTAATTATAACGGTTCTGGCGCCCTTACTAATTCAGGTACTTTACGTGTTGGTGATTCTATTACCATTGCTATTACCGCTAAAATTAATGGTACCAATAATGGTAACGCAATTAGTAATCAGGCAAGTGCAACTTTTAATACTCCAGACAACCCAACATCTACTATAGGTACAATAGTTACCGATGCTAACTCAATGGGTGGGACTACGGAGACCCCAACCGTTGGAAACACATTTGTTCAAAAAGATGACGATTTAAATACAGGTAATGATCCAAGTAGTAAAACAGATGATGATCCAACATTATTTAAAGTAGCTGTAGTTCCAAATTTACGCTTAGTTAAACGAGTAACAGGTACTAGTAGATATATTCGGACTGATAAAATAAATGGAGAAGATGTTGACGTTTATAAAGATTTACAAACTATAAACAGTTACCATGATTTAGATACAGACGTAAATGATAACGCATCTGTTTGGAGCGTTGCTGGAGGAACAAATTATTTATTAGGTGCCATTAATAGTAGTCATATATTAGCATCCGAATTACCAGTGCCCAAAGACCAAGTGCAGTATACAATTTATTTCTTATCAGATGGAGCCGCAGCGGCAAAAGATGTTAATATATGTGACTTCATACCTGAAAATCAAACTTATGTACCAGGTTCAATGACGCAGAAGTTAAATACTGGAACAGAAACCACTGTTGTTGATGGTTCAGGTAGTGGGTCTGGTAGTGGTTATTACGCTAAAGGTAACGCTAGTTTCCCATCTACTTGTAAAGGTACTAACAATGATGGCGCCGTCTATTTCCAAATAGGAGATCTGACTCCTAATTCCTTTGGTTTCGTGCGCTTCCGTGCCAAAGTTAAATAGACATAGAATTCCTATTTAATTTTTGAAACCAGCACACAAATCTACGCTTTCGTCAAGATATATTACTCGACAATCTAGTTTAATTTAACCAGGTTGGGAAAAAGAACTTGCAAATAATGGAATAGTAACTCGTTCAGTAATAGCTTTTGAAACCCGTGAAGGTAATCCAAAAAGAATCCAAGGTTGGAAAGACTTGACAAGAAAAGATGTCAAAGTTATTACTGCAAATCCAAAAATATTAGGTGTTGCTCGTTGGAACTTCTTATGACTGTGGGGTTCGGTAATTCATACTGGTGGTAATCTGGATGCTGCGAAGCAATATATAACTCAAGTTTATCGTAACGTTCCAGTATTACCAATCATACGCGCGTGAAGCAAGCGATGCGTTCTAAAAAAAGAACTAAGGTGATGTACCACTGACCTACGGAAACGAAGTCATCTTAGCTAGGAAACAAGGAAAAACATTACCTTCTTACATAGTACCTCAAGTCAACGTTTCTATCAATGCACCTGTAGCAGTTGTAGAATGGCGCCACCTTCGACCAAATTTACACCAGACGCTAGAATTTCCCAAATTTCCCCGTAGGATAGACGGGATGCCTATCCGTTCATCTGTAGGACAGGCGTCCCGCCTGTTTTACATGATTTATCACCCTTAGATTTACTCTAAGAGTGACTTTTTTATGCTTTTGTAACGAAAAACACTTACTCTTGTAATTTTTTATGAGATCGTGCTATTTAGTTACTAAGTACAGTAAATTGACCGATATGCAGTAGATTAATTGTTCAGGGTGTTTTATGAGGTTTTAGAGTTTTTGTTTTGTGCAAGATGCCATTGCGGAAGTCCGGATGGTCAAAGGAGCGTTCATCCGTTCAAAAGTTTGTTCTATTAAGAAGTGGTGTGTTGGTGAAGTTATGAAAAAAGTTTTTTGGAATTTATCAATAGTATGCAGTGTTTTGGTTTTACCTTTTTTCTCAGCAACGAGTGCTTATGCTGATATCCAAGAGGAGAAGGATAAGGAAGAGGAAACAGAAGCCCTTGTATCATTGGATGAAAATTCTGTTCTCGACTTCAATCAGATTGAGAGTAATACAGCACAGACGCCTACTGAAGAAACTGCTCAAAATCCATCTGATACATCGACTATAGATGAAACTCCTGTAACATCTGTATCAAAACTTTCGGATGTGGCGCCTACAGATTGGGCTTTTCAAGCACTTCAGTCTTTAGTAGAGCGATATGGGTGTATTGTTGGATACCCAAATAGTACTTATCGTGGCAATCGTGCTTTGACACGTTATGAGTTTGCAGCCGGGTTAAATTCTTGCTTAGAGCAAGCGACGAAATTAATTGCGTCATCAACAAGTGATTTGGCGACGAAGCGAGATTTAGACACTATAAAGAAACTAACAGAAGAGTTTAAACCAGAACTCGGTGAATTAAGAGGAAGAATAGATAATCTCGAACAAAAGCTTGCAGAAGTTAAAGCAAACCAGTTTTCAGCAACAACCAAACTTACGGGTGAATTTCAGTTTGTGGTTGGAGGAGTTTTTGCAGGTAATAACGTTATTACTAAGCAACCAGCACCGCGCACCATTACACTTTCAGACCGGGTTCGTCTGGTATTAAGTAGTAGTTTCAGTGGTAAAGACCAACTACGCTTAACACTGTCAGGTGGAAATATTACATCTTTGGGTGGTGTTCCTAACCCTAGAGGTAATTTTTCAAATCCCCTAAGTACAAGTAATCCGACTGGTGGAATTTTCGGAACTTTTGACGGGAGAACTGCCGATAACGCTAGTCCAGCTTTTGGTCCTAATCAACTTGCTCTTACTGGCATTCGTTATCGGTTCCCACTTACTGAAAACACTCAATTTAATGTTTTTGCTCAGTCGGATGGCGCCTTGGAGATTGGATTAAGTGGACCTACGAACCCATATTTTGAAGGGTCTGCCGCGAACGGGATTTCACGATTCTCACGCCGGAACATGGTGTATAACTACGGAGATACTGGTCCTGGAATTGCCATACTGCATAAATTCAATAAACAGTTTGAATTAGGAGTATCTTATAGTGCCCCTAATGGCGATAATCCCACACCGAATAATGGTTTGTTTACAGGTAGATATGTTGCCTTTGGACAGTTAACATACTTTTCCCCCAGTCGAGATTTTCGATTTGCTTTAAGTTATGCCAACACATACAGTCCACCAGGAACTCTGGGTCAAGGTGGAACTAACTTTGGTCCTGCTGCTGGTAGTAATTTAGCGAACAGCACTATCTCTACTAACATTCAAAACGCAGCAAATGGGATTGTTGATAAAGGAACAGTAGGAAATCTTTATGGCATTGGAGCTTTTTATCAGTTGAGTCCAAAGTTTGCAGTCAATGGTTTTGTAGGTTATTCTTCACACCGTTTTTTAGAACAAGGGGATGCTGATGTTTGGAACTGGGGTGTTGGACTATCGTTTCCTGACTTGGGTAAAGAAGGTAGTTTAGGAGGTCTTTTTGTTGGTATGGCACCAAAATTAACTTCTCTTAGTAGAAATGTAGATTTGGGAGCAGGTCGAGGACAAGCAGACAAGGATACCTCCCTTCACGTTGAGGGATGGTATCAGTATCAACTTACCGATAGTATTGCGATTACACCAGGTTTCATCTGGGTTACTGCTCCCAACTCTGATGAAAGCAATCCTGATGCTGTGATTGGTTGGCTACGTACTACCTTCAGATTTTAAGCCAATTTTTTTATCAACATAATACTGTAAATTTATCGATTTACAGTATTATGTCTATAATAAGGGGGGCAATAAAAATGATTAACCAACTTTTTCAAAGACTAACACCGCTGTTACAAAGGTGGAGATTATTAACTATTCCATTTCTTGGCGCCTTTGTTACTGGTTTATGTATTAGCCTGTTATTTGCTGCTTGCACGGCTAACAATGCAAGCAATACAAGTACTGTGTCCGCGAATAATTCAAACCAGACCAAAGCATCGGTAGTAAGATTTGGTTATCAAAAATCATTAATTCTACTAAAAAGCAAAGGAGTTTTAGAAAAACGTCTTCAACCAGAAGGAGTAAAAGTGCAGTGGATAGAGTTTCCTGCGGGACCACAACTTCTAGAAGCATTGAACGTAGGCAGTATTGACTTTGGACATACAGGAGAAACACCACCAATTTTTGCTCAAGCAGCAGGAGCAGCATTAATATATATAGCAGGAATTGCACCTAGTCCTGCAAGTCAAGCTATTCTTGTACCCCAAAACTCACCAGTAAAAACCGTTGCTGACCTTAAAGGTAAAAAAATAGCTTTACAAAAAGCTTCTAGTGCTCATTACTTGCTCGTGCAACTTCTAGAAAAAGCAGGATTACAATATACTGATGTTCAACCTATGTTTTTACCACCAGCAGACGCGCGCGCGGCTTTAGTCAAAGGTAGTATTGATGCATGGGCAATTTGGGATCCCTTCTTTGCTGCTGCTGAGAAATCAATTAATGCTCGTGTTGTAGCAACTGGTGAAGGACTTAATAAACAGGGAGGGTACTATTTAGCTTCCCGAAATTTCGCAACTAATAATAAACCAACAATCAAAGCAATACTAGAAGAAATCAAAGCTTTAGAAGATTGGTCAAATCAAAACCGAGATGCTGTTGCTGAAACTCTTTCTCCTGTATTAGGTATAGATTTAGACACGATGAAAAAAGCTACCCAAAGAAAACAGTTTGGTGTTGTGCCTATAGATAATAACTTGATTCAAGTTCAGCAACAAGTTGCAGACAAATTCTATGAGTTAAAATTACTACCTAAGCAAGTCAGTATTAAGGAAGCAACACTGGCACCTGAGCAGTATGCAGCATTTACACCAAAAACATAATCTTGATGCTTGTAATTTCTTGATAGTTATGGCAAACTTGAAGAAAGTACGGTATCTTTACTGATTAACCGTATTTTAATTTAAGGGTACGGATATCGGAGTCGGTAGGTGAATAAGTAAAATCTTAGAGAAATAAGAGGTTAGCGTGATGACGACTGAAGCACGTGGAATGCAGCTACAACTTCATTCTTTGACAAAATCTTTCGGCACCAAGACAGTCTTGAGAGGAGTTGATATCAATATAGACAAGGGTGAGTTTGTAGCTATTGTCGGTCGTAGTGGTTGTGGTAAAAGCACAATGTTACGTTTGATTGCAGGGTTAGAGGTGCCAACTAGTGGTAATGTGGTGTTGAATGGAAAAGTATCGCATCAAAAGATTAATCCGGCAGTTCGGATGATGTTTCAAGACCCGCGACTATTACCGTGGGAAAGAGTATTATCAAATGTTGAATTAGGTTTAGTTGGCGCCAACTCGAAGGTTTATTCTAAACAAATGGCGTTGCAGGTACTAGGTGCAGTCGGTTTAGAAGATAGAGCAAACGAGTGGCCTTCTGTATTATCTGGTGGACAACGACAAAGGGTAGCGCTAGCAAGAGCGTTAGCGAGTAGACCTTCGTTATTGCTGTTGGATGAACCGTTAGGAGCATTAGACGCACTAACTAGAATTGAAATGCAGCAATTATTAGAGAATTTGTGGAAAGAACAAGGATTTACAGCACTGTTAATAACCCATGATGTTGAAGAAGCGGTAGTACTAGCAGATCGAGTCATTTTGGTAGAAAACGGTCAAATTGGTTTGGATGTAGAAATCAATATTCCGCGTCCGCGCGTTCGAGGTGATGTTGTGCTTGCTCAAACTGTAGAGAAGATTTTACACCGAGTTATGGCTAGACCAGAAGCTTCTTTACAAACACAATTTACTAGTCGAATCAGTGCATAGCTTACATTAAACTTTTTAATTTCTATGAAAATACATTCTGCGAATGAAGCCCTAAGACCAAAGAGCAGAAAACCAAAGTTTTCTCAATCTGATTTTCTAAAGAATCGCTCTATTCAAGCAATTATCCCTTGGGTTGTACCTGTATCAATTCTAGTGTTTTGGCAGTTCTTTTCTTCTATTGGTTTAATTCCTACTCGAATACTGCCTTCACCTTTAGGAGTATTAGATGCTGCTATCAGGTTAGCTCAAACAGGTGAACTGTTTAGAAATATTACGATTAGTGCAACGCGCGCGATATCTGGGTTTTTGCTTGGGGGGTTAATTGGATTTTGTTTAGGTTTAATTAATGGTATTTCTCCAATAGCAGAAAAACTTTTAGACACATCAATACAGATGTTGCGTAATATTCCGAATTTAGCATTAATACCGCTGGTAATTTTGTGGTTTGGAATTGGGGACGAAGCGAGATTATTTCTTGTATCGTTAGGTGTAATGTTTCCTATATACTTAAATACATTTCATGGTATCCGCAGTGTAGATGCGGGACTAATTGAAATGGGCAGAATTTATGGTTTAAGCGCGTGGGGTTTATTTTGGCGAGTTATCCTACCAGGAGCAATGTCTTCTATCTTGGTAGGAGTTCGCTTTTCATTAGGTATTATGTGGTTAACATTGATTGTTGCAGAAACTATAGCTGCTGACTCTGGTATTGGTTATATGGCAATGAACGCACGAGAGTTTATGCAAACTGATGTTGTTGTTTTAAGTATTTTGTTGTATGCGCTGTTTGGGAAGTTGGCAGATATTATCGCGCGGAAACTAGAACAACATTGGTTACAGTGGAACCCCAATTACGCAAAAGCTTAATCGTAATAAGCACGAAGAGTGCTTTCCATCTGAAGGGGGCAGGCAAGGATGCCCACCCCACAAGACAATTTTAATCGACAGTTACTCTCTGTTTTGGAAATTCTCTATTCCCAACTACTTCACCAAACGGACTTAATACTTGTTGTTGCTCAATTTCTGGAAGATTTTCCAAAGGTAAAAGCGGGAAAAGCAGTTCAGCTACTCGATATGCTTCTTCTAAATGTGGATAACCTGAGAAGATAAAGCTATCAATTCCCAAGTCTGCATACTCCAATATTCTTTTCCGCACTGTGTCTGGGGCGCCAACTAGAGCAGTTCCAGCACCACCACGTACTAACCCAATTCCTGCCCACAAATTCGGGCTAATTTCTAAAGCTTCTTTACTACCGTTATGTAAATCTTTCATTCGACTTTGCCCAACTGAGTCCATACGTGCATATGCTTGTTGAGCTTTAGTAATTGCTTCTTCATCTACATAACGAATTAAATCGTTCGCTGCATCCCAAGCTTGACTTTCTGTTTCCCTTACTATGACATGCAAGCGGATACCAAAACGTAATGTTCTACCTTCGGCTTCAGCGAGTCGGCGCACCGAAGCTATTTTTGCAGCTACCTGTTCTGGTGGTTCGCCCCAAGTTAAATATACATCTACATGTTTCGCTGCTATTTCTTGAGCAATAGGTGAAGACCCACCAAACCACAACGGTGGATAAGGTTTTTGCACTGGAGGGAATAGTATTTTGCCACCATCTATGTTTAGATAATCACCTTGAAAGTTTGTTACCTCTCCTGCTGCTATCTGGCGCCATACCGTTAAAAATTCATCTGTTTGCTTATAGCGGTCATCGTGAGACAAATGCACTCCATCACCTGCTAATTCTACAGGGTCACCTCCTGTAACTACATTAATTAGTAATCTGCCATTAGAAACTCGGTCAAATGTTGCTGCCATTCTTGCTGCAACTCCAGGTGACATTAACCCTGGACGTATAGCTACTAAGAACCGCATCTTTTTTGTATGTGTTACCAAAGTTGACGCCAAAACCCAAGCGTCTTCACATGAACGTCCGGTTGGTAATAAGGCGCCTGTAAATCCTAATTGATCTACAGCTTGCGCTATTTGGCGCCAGTAATCAAAATTTGCCGCGCGTCCACCTATTGCTGTACCAAGGTAGCGTCCGTCACCGTGCGTGGGAATAAACCAAAGTAGTTGCATAAACCCTATATTTGAACTGATTCAATTATACGGTATGTTTATCGGTAAATCGTATTAATGTAGAGACGCGATTGAACCCTTGTCTCTACATTTTTATTTTCAGCCGCTAAAAAGGACGGCTACCTGCGAGGCTAATTCTATGTAAGACTCTTCGCTCCGAAGGGTCAAATGCTTCGCGGTAATGCAAAGTGGCTTGATTGTCCCAGTAAACAATATCACCTACAGACCAATTATGTTGATAATAGAATTGTGGCTGATTTAAATGTTTACGTAATCGTTCAATAAGTGCGGCGCCTTCTTGTGGTTCTAAGCCAACTATTTCAACTTCAGTTGCAGCATCTAAATATAAATGCTTTTTGCCGCTTTCTGGATGTGTTCTAACTAAAGGATGAGGGAAAACAGGACTAATTAAGGGTATGGTGTTGTCTAAGCGATAAGGTTTTCTCGGTTCGTTACGGTCGTGCAAAAACGGGTTGTAGGTAATTAACTGTAAATTTGCTATTTGGTTTTTGGTGGTTTCGTCTAAAGTTTCATAGGCTAAGTTGGTATTTAACCAATAAGTGTTTCCACCAGCAGAAGGTATTTCTAAGGCATAAAGTAATGAACCACTCGAAGGATAAGGTGTCCATTTGTGGTCTGAATGAAAGGTGAGTTCACCAGTTCCTGTATAACCTCCATCAACGTTTGAGACGGGAATTATTACTGGAGTTACTCCTGGTTGAGATGCTAATACTGGAGTTTCATCTGATGGGACAAATAGTGAGCCAAAGTAAAAGGCAAAGTTCAAGAACTGTTCATCAGTCAGCTTTTGTTCTTTAAATATTAAGATGTGGTAATCGCGCAGCGCTTGTTTTAACTGCAAAATTTTTTCTGGCGCCACTGCTTGACTTCCATCTAGTCCGGTTACAACGGCACCTAGTGGTGCATTGAGAGGAGTTATCTTAAATTCTATTGCGGTTGCTGTAGACATAGTTTTCCCTAATGTTGTTGTGTGAAATCTTTATTTTTTGGCTAGAACTTCTTGTGGAGTTATTTTGGCGTACTCTTCTGGTTTTAAAAATTGCTCTCTGACATCTACTTTTTTAGGTATTAACCCTAAGCTGAACCATTTGTCTGCTACTTCTTGTTGTTTAGTAATGGTTTGCTCTGTAATTGGAACTAAAGTAAAATCATACTTGTCGTGCATAACTTCTAAGGTTGGTACATCAAGTTGAGTTACAGGAGCAAGTAATTCTGCTAATTGTTTAGAGTTATTTTTTGCCCAATTTTGCTCTTTTTGGAATTCGTCAAGGAAGATTTTGATAGCTTCTTGATTATTGTCATAGAAAGCGCGCGATGTTGTGAAAAAGCCGTTGCTATCACGCAAACCATTACCACCATCGATTAAAACACGCCCAACTTTTTTCTGTACGTTTCTGGTAACAAACGGTTCCCAAATAAACCAAGCGTCAACTCTATTTTGACTAAATGCAACGTTGGCATCTGGAGGTGGTAGAAAAACTGACTGGACATCACTGAGTTTTAGTCCTTCTTTTTCTAATGCTCTGACAAGTAAGTAATGACCTATCGATGCTTTTTGGAAAGCTACCTTTTTACCTTTTAAGTCTTTGACGCTTTTTATAGGAGAGTTAGCGGGAACTACTAATGAAATAGACCTACCATCAGAAGAATTAGCAGCTAAGTAAACAAGAGATGAGCCTGCTGCTTGTGCGAATACTGGTGGTGATTCTGCTGTGGAGGCAATATCCAGTCCACCTGCATTGATAGCTTCTAGTTGTTGTGGTCCTGCTGCAAACTCAAGCCATTGCACTTTATAGCCTAGAGGCTCTAATTTTTTTTCTAAATTACCTCTTTTTTCTAAAGAAGCAAGAGCGGTAAGTTGTTTTGAACGGACTATACGTATTGTTTTACCACCTGTTGTTGTTTGACTTGCTGCTTCTGTACTAGTGGGTGAAGCTGCTTGGTCTGGTTGCGAAGTTTGTGTTCCACAACCTACTAGTGATGTTGAAAATGCCATACAGGCGCCGAGAAGGAATAATACTGAACGGCGAGTTGTTCGATTGCTACCTAGTTTTTTTAAGTCTTGCATAGTTTTATTTGTTGCTTCTTGTGGGTGTTTTGATTGCAGAGATTATTTTTAGCCGACAATGTTTGTATGACAGCTTTTGCCAAATCAACTTCTACGTGTGAAGGCGCTTATTTGTCTTTTAATATAATAGACTATTCACTGATTTAATCAAGTAGTTTGATTTACTTGTAAACTATGTATTTACATAGGTAGATGTTTTTAAAAAAATCAGCGATATCATGTAAATGTTTGTTTAAAATAATAAAGAAATAAGGTGGAATTAACCACCTTAACAAAGGGAACAAATAAAGGGCTAAA
>NZ_MRCD01000002.1 GCF_001904745.1 Calothrix sp. HK-06 | reverse complement strand
GATTGATTAACCGTATTTAGATAAATCTGTTTAGTAAACGACAGAAATTATCTCAAACCAGTACAGTAACCTCGTATCTATTAGTAGCGGATTCTATTAGTGTCTGCTACTTTTTGCTATATATTATTTATAAAAATATTATTTATAAAAAATAGGAGCATTCCTTGAAAAGCGTAAAGGGCATAAAAGTAATGGAATGCTCGTATAAAATTATAACCCGAAATTTTTAGACCGTGTGAAGTATGGTTATGAAGCTCAGTAGCTAGCCATTTCACATACTAGTAAAAACGCCCTGATATCTATCAATATTATAAGCTATGCTGCATACTTTAATGGGAAAGATTTTGCATCTTTTGGCTTAACAAATACTTTCTGCTGCGGTTTTAAATTTAATTTATCATACTGCTCGCGAGTTAAGTTAGCTGTGATTGTATGCCCATCATCGAATGTTAACTCGGCTAAAATTTCCCAGCCTAAGTGAATTAAACGGCTTATTTGTGCTGGTACAGCACCTTCTATTCTACTTGCTTCTATCACAACATCGTGTGGTCGTACAAATACATCTGGCGCCGCATTATCCAACTCAAAGTTACGAAGTAATTGTGAATTTCTTGGTACAACGTTTACAGGACCAATAAAACTCATAACAAAAGCAGTTTCTGGATTATTGTACACATAAGCAGGTGAACCGATTTGCTCAATTTTTCCTTTGTTCATTACGACAATTTCATCCGAAACTTCCATTGCTTCTTCTTGGTCATGGGTAACAAACACGGTCGTAATTTGAACTTGCTCAATTAAATTACGTAACCAATTTCGCAGGTCTTTCCGCACTTTTGCATCTAAAGCACCAAAAGGTTCGTCAAGTAATAACACTTTTGGTTGCACTGCCATCGCCCGCGCTAATGCAACCCGTTGTCTTTGACCTCCAGATAGTTGGGATGGATAGCGGTTTCCCAACCCTTTTAACTGCACTAGTTCTAATAATTCTTCGGCTCGTCTTGTAGCTTGTTGCTTATTGACTTTGCGAATATCTAACCCAAAGGCAATGTTCTCTTTCACTGTTAAATGCTTGAACAAAGCATAGTGTTGGAACATAAAACCGATATTGCGCTGTTGCACAGTTTGGTGAGTTACATCTTGACCAGCAATGTAAATTCGACCTGTATCAGGTGGTTCCAATCCTGCAATCGCGCGTAGTAAGGTAGACTTTCCTGAACCAGAAGGACCCAACAGTGCAACTAACGAACCTGTCTTTACCTCCAAGTTAATATCGTCAAGAGCAAGAAAACTACCGAACTGTTTGTTTACGCCTTCAACTGTAATCCCCATTAACCGTAGACTCCTTTGTAAAAATTGACAGCTAACAACCTTACTATACTCTCATAATCACCCATAAATTGGTCGGTCTTTTGTAGATTTTGTTACAATATGCTCTTTTTTTTTTACAAGAACCATGTATAGTTTATTGTATCTACTATAGTTCGACCGATTTTTAGTATTTTATATGTTAGTATCATAACTGCAAACTAATTACGCAGATAGAGTCAGAAGCTACAACTATTAGAAATCAGGCTTAACAAGTGCTTTCTTATATCTACTCGTCAATATATCAATATTGACCAAATTTGTAATATCAACAATTGCTGCAACAATGAATAAAACAAGTAATGAGACTCAAAAGCCAAGTAGCTTAGAAAATTTATCTGATAATGAAAAATTACTGCTACGGACATTCAACCGTCAAGACATTATTCCTGAACGCAACGATGTGCTATAGAAAATTGAAAGTGGTGTCGTTCGTAGTGCCACCTGGAGCGAAGATGGAACATTTATAACTTTAGGTTATTGGGGTGTTGGAGATGTAGTTGGTTTTGCTTTATCTAAAATAATACCGTATCAATTAGACTGTTTAACTCCAACAGAAGTAACTATCATTCCCCCACAATTTTGGTATAAACATGTAAACCTTTTATTTTCTCATATTCAGCAAACAGAGGAGCTACTAAGCATTATTAACTATAAAGGTGTTTATCTAAGGATGTGTAAATTTTTAATATGGTTGAGTGATGAATTTGGTCGTGATATCGACAAAGGGAAGTTGATTGATATTTACCTCACTCACCAAGAGATTGCGGAAGTTTTAAATACTACAAGAGTCACAATTACGCGCTTGCTAATGCAACTAGAAGCAGAAGGGAAACTTACACGGCATAAACGTCAAATTATTGTGGCAGAACGTTTACTTGGCTTATGTGGCACCTAGTAGTGCGTAAGTAAGGCGAGCCTTACTTACAACTTATTATATGGTCATCTAGTATACAAAACTACCTATAATCTATCTGTATTGTGTAGTATTGATCTTGAAAATTAAGTAAATACTGAGTAATGTGTGACATACACATATAGAACTTAAGGTTTGTGGGATGGTGGTCTAGAAAAAATTCTGAAACAGACGAGCTATCTCTAACCAAATACAAACAAAAAACAAAGGAAATTTGTGTAAGCTATGGCGGTTTTATCTTCTAAAAAGCCTTCGCAGAGTGATACACCTGCTTGGAGACAATTTCTTAGCGTGTTAATTGGCAATTCTTGGGCTTGGCGGATTAGTGTCATATATTTGACGGGAATGCTAATAATTCCAATAATTGCCATGTTTTTAAAATCTAGCAGTGAATCTCCGGCTGATTTTTGGATAATTGCTACTAGCCCAATGGCACTGTCTGCATATGATGTAACTTTCACTACATCTTTAGTTACGGCTTTAGTTAATGGAGTTTTTGGCACTCTACTTGCCTGGGTACTTGTTAGATATGATTTTCCGTTTAAAAAGCTAATTGATGCTTCTGTAGATTTACCCTTTGCTTTGCCTACAGCAGTAGCAGGTTTAACGCTAGCAACGGTTTATAGTGAAAACGGTTGGATTGGTCAGTTATTTACTCCCTTTGGAATTAAGATATCCTTCACTCGTGTTGGTGTGGGTATTGCGATGACTTTTATATCGCTATCTTTTGTGGTGCGAACAGTGCAACCTGTACTTCAAGAACTAGAAAAAGATATTGAGGAAGCTGCTTGGAGTTTAGGTGCCAGTCAGTTTCAAACTTTCGTTCGAGTAATACTACCACCATTGTTGCCGTCTATTTTAACTGGTGTGGCATTAGGTTTTTCACGCGCGGTAGGGGAGTTTGGGTCTACTGTTATTATCTTCTCCAACACACCATTCGAGGATTTAATTGCACCTGTACTGATTTTTCAACGCTTGGAGCAGTATGACTATTCTGGCGCCACTGTAATTGGTGTTGTCATGCTGCTAATTTCTCTAATATTACTGCTGGCAATTAACTTACTACAAGCTTGGGGAAGAAGATATGACTAATAATGCTTCGCAAGGCACAAAGAAAAAAAGCCTCGTTGAGATTGTTTTGATTGTAGTTGCACTGGCTTACTTATCTTTAGTTATATATATTCCAACCATAAATGTTTTCGTCCAAGCTTTTCACAAAGGTGTTGGCCCATTCTTCGCTAACTTGAGCGAACCTAACTTCCTTTTTGCGGCTCGGTTAACACTAATACTTGCCTTAATTGCCGTACCCGTAAATACAGCATTTGGTTTATCTGCTGCATGGGCATTAACACGCAAAAAATTCCCAGGTCGCGCGTTTATTTTAAGTGTAATTGACCTGCCTTTCTCTATCTCTCCAGTAGTTGCAGGCTTAATGATTGTATTATTATACGGGCGCAACGGCTGGTTCGGCGCCTGGTTAACAGAAAACGACGTTAAAATCATCTTTGCTTTACCAGGGATGATACTTGCAACCGCATTTGTTAGCATACCTTTCGTCGCGCGCGAAGTAATTCCGATACTAGATGAACTAGGTAAAGACCAAGAAGAAGCAGCAGCAACACTTGGCGCCAGTGGTTTCCAAATATTTTGGCGCGTCACTCTACCCAATATTCGTTGGGGTTTACTATATGGTGTACTTTTAACCAACGCTAGAGCGATGGGTGAATTTGGTGCCGTGTCAGTAGTATCTGGAAACATCGCTTCTGAAACTCAAAGTTTGCCCCTATTCATCGAAGATGCTTACAAACAGTATCAAACAGAAGCAGCATTCTCAGCAGCCGTAATTTTGGCACTACTAGCACTTGTTACCCTAGTACTGAAAGAAATACTTGAAAGCAAAACGGGTAATTCCAAAAAAGTTTCATCGCATTAGTATTTTGTGTACTGCAATGCTTGAGAAGAGTTAGCCACTATGGCATTCTATAATTTAACAAACAAACTACGGTTAATTGATAGATGAATTGCAGTTTATCTAGGAGAAGACATAACTATGCCACAGCTTTCACCAGGTATATTCGGCGCCTTGCAGCAACATTCCAATAAAACTTTTGCCTTGTTTGCAGCAGCGGGCTTTGGCATCAGCTTGGCAATTCCTGTTTTTGCTGCAAGTACAGTTGGTTCAAGTAATGCGTTAGTAGCTCAGAAGAATCAACTAATTGCTCAAAGGGGTGGCAAGGTTGAAATTACTCTAGTATCTTATGCAGTTACCAAAGCCGCATACGACAAAATTATTCCTGATTTCAAAGCTCAATGGAAAAAACAAACTGGTCAAGACGTAGAAATCAAGACTAGTTATGGTGGTTCTGGTACACAGACTCGTGCAGTCATTGACGGATTACAAGCTGATGTTGTTAATTTAGCACTAGGTTTAGATGTCAACAGAATTCAACAATCTGGTTTAATTCAATCAGGTTGGGAAAAAAGACTTCCAAATAATGGGATAGTTACTCGTTCAGCAATCGCTTTTGAAACTCGTGAAGGTAATCCAAAAAGAATCCAAGATTGGAAAGACTTGACAAGAAAAGATGTCAAAGTTATTACTGCAAATCCAAAAACATCAGGTGTTGCTCGTTGGAACTTCTTAGGGTTGTGGGGTTCGGTAATTCGTACTGGTGGTAATCTAGATGCTGCGAAGCAATATATAACTCAGGTTTATCGTAACGTTCCAGTATTACCAATCATACGCACGTGAAGCAAGCGATGCATTCTACAAAAAGAATCAGGGTGATGTACTACTGAACTACGAAAACGAAGTCATCTTAGCTGGGAAACAAGGAAAAACATCACCTTCTTACATACTGCCTCAAGTCAACGTTTCTATCGATGCACCTGTAGCAGTTGTAGACAAGGTTGTAGACAAACGTGGAACTCGTAAAGTTGCAGAAGCTTTTGCCAAGTTCCTCTATACTCCTCAAGCGCAACGTGAATTCGCCTCAGTTGGTTTCCGTCCAACAAACGCGACTGTAGCTAAAGAGTACCAAAAGCAATTCCCTAGAATTGCAAAACTCAAAACAATAGCCGACTTTGGTGGTTGGGATAACGTCCAGAAGAGATTCTTTGCTGATGGCGCCACCTTCGACCAAATTTACACCAGACGCTAAAATTTCTCAAATTTTCGTGTCGAATGGTTAATTTAGCTTGAAATAAAGAGGTCACCCTTAGATTTGCTCTGAGGGTGACTTTTTATCGCACTTTATGCTATTTAACTAACTAATTTACTCCTCGTAGTTTGCGAGTGTTATCAACCAAACTTTGAGCAAATTGGTCAAATCTTTGAGAAAGTTTTTCGTCTACAAGTTTACCTTCTGGGCTAAAGGCTTTCCAAACTTGCCCAATTCCTATTTGCTCAGGTATAACCCATGCATGTACCCAACGCATAATTACCCGTAAGTCGTTAAGTGCGTTACTGTTGGGCTGTCCACCTAAAACGCTAATTAATCCTGTTACTTTACCAGACAACTGGTCAAAGCTCATTAAATCAAGTGCATTTTTCAAGACTCCGCTAACGCTACCGTGATATTCTGGTGTTGCTAAAACCAGCCCATCAGCATTTTTGACGGCATTTTGTAATTTCTCAACATCAGGATATTCTGAATAATCGTCTCCACCATTACAAAATGGCAACTGCATCTGTCTTAAGTCTAATATTTCTACATCGGCGCCGAGCGCTTGAAGTCTCTGTGCAGCTGCTTCTAAAGCTAACTGCGAGTAAGAGTCTGTTCTAAGGCTGCCTGCAATACCTACTATTTTCACCATAAACAACCATCACTCACTAAACATCGTTTAAAACTTCAGTTCTTACTTAATATCGTTTAATTTCTAGATAAACGAACTCGTAATGACTATGAGTTTATTGTAGCGAGTAAATATACAGTTGTCAAATAGGCGCCGAGTGACACAGAGTGTAGTATAAAATTTAATTAGGGTGAAGTGAAAGGCGCCTTTTGGATATGGTGCTTTATAGAATCGAGGTCTATGTAGCGGTCGGCAACGTTAATTAAGCTATCGCTAGTCATGGAGCGTAAACTTACAACCTCTACTCGGACACCTTGAAAACTGATGGCATTTGCTGCATAAGCTAGGTCTCCGTCACCACTAACTAAAACAGCTGTATCGTAGTGTCCAGCTAAAGTTATCATGTCAACTGCAATTTCTACATCTAGGTTAGCTTTTTTAGAGCCATCTGCAAGTTGGATTAAATCTTTGGTAATTACACGGTAGCCATTTCGACGCATCCACAATAAAAAACCCTGTTGCTTTTCATTGGTACGGTCTACTCCTGTATAAAAAAACGCACGTAATAACTGCGATTTCTCAAGTAAAAGAGAAAGTAGTTTAGTATAATCAACTTCAATACCAAGTTGTAATGCTGCATAAAAGAGGTTTGAGCCATCGAGAAAAATCGCAACACGACCACGATTTATATTATTGAAGATACTAACATCGCTTTTGTCTTCGGGTGTAGCAACAGTTTCTTGGTGCGTACCAGGGAAAATAATATTTTGTAATTCATAAGGCATTTCTGACCTTAGCGATTGTTCTTGATTCATTTTCATGATATGATTATTATTAGTAAAGTTCATATATACTACTAAATTAATTCGTTTTTGGCGTTTTTTAAATTGTAAAACAATAATCCATACCGGAATATTAATCCGGTAGGAAAAAATAAATATTTAAGAAACTTAGCAATAAATCGTTACATCCTCACCACACTCTGCGAGATAAGTTAAAGCTTTAAAGCGAAGTTCAACTAATTGTTCGTAGAAGGGATTTAGTTTACAAAGAGGTGGGATATGAAGAACTGTACGTTTGAAAAGTGTAATATTTCGTTCAAAGGGACAACTTGCAGGTATAAGTTGGCAGAGTGTATGTGCTTTTTTGTAGCTGTTGACTTTGATTGATTCCAGCCATTGACGAATTGGTAGTAGGATTATTTGTACGATCGGATTTACGAGCAGATTCATTTGGGTTATGGGTAGGGTGTTTTCAGAATAGGTAATTTGTTGCTTTTTCAAGCTGGTAGCAATAATTTTTTAATTAAAAGACGTTCTGTATCGGATTTGCTGTCCATCAATACATTTCTTACGTCTTCATTTACTAATAGTTGTCCTTGAGATGCACTAAAATCTTTACCGGGAATAAATCCTGCTTTTAATAGTTTCTGAATTGTTAACCCAGTCACCGCTTCTAGTAAATAGTTACAAGCTTTTAAGTGTGAAAAATTTTCTATAGTCCAATGAAAAGCAGCTATATCTATTTCAGATAATTCAAGTATTGCAGCCGTAAAAACATTTACTGTATAATTACTTCCCAATAGTGCGATAAATGCCTTTTCACAACTTTCAACCCGCGTCTTGTTTTGCGTTTTTAAAGCACTAATCGTTTTTGTAAGACTGAAATTAAATAACTCTGAATCGTCTGTCGTATACATAATTTCACCACTTATTTTTATACTGTATATTTATTTACATTAACACTGGTGCCTAGCTAACTCTTCCTTGCTTATGACGTTATAACTCAAATATGCAGAAGTTGTGGAGATAAAACTAAATTTACATAACTTAACATTTCATCTATCCTAGGGCAGATGAAATTTGAGCAGGCAGCTTCATAGCTTTGAACGGTTTGGTAATAACTGCTCGCACTCCAAGTTGAGCAAATCGTCGTTGGTCTGCGGCCTGTACCTTAGCTGTTAATAAAATTACTGGTATAGACTGGGTTGCGGGATTCGCTTGCAACGCATTAAAGGTAGCAATGCCATCCATATCAGGCATCATTACATCTAGTAAAATAACATCGGGTTGTTCTGCGCTAGCCTTTTCTAAACCTTCACTTCCAGAAGCAGCTGTCGAAACTTGCCAACCACCTACTGCTTTGAGAGCAAGTTCAGCAACTGCTCGAATATCAAATTCGTCATCAATGATTAAAATGCTTTTCATTATTTTCATTACCTCGAATCATACGGTTGAGCAAAATAATGACTCGCTGCTCGAATTCCTGGGGAGAAATACGTCCTTTGGTAAGGTATATAGTTTGTCCTAATTTTAACCGTTGCCGCTCGCTTTCGTTTAAGTCTTGGGCTGTATATACAACTAAAGGCACACGGCATAAACTATTATGTTGCCGCAACCAATCTACTACAGCAAAGCCATCGTATTCTGGTAACCCGAGGTCAAGCACTAGTAAATCAGGAATTATGTGCTGACTGACTTGAAGTGCTTCTCTTCCTGTGGGTGCATGATAAGTTTCAATTCCGTGACGGTTGAACATGGCAATTAGCACCTGCGCTAAATCTTGGTCGTCTTCTATAATCAAAACTTTGATACTTTGATTATTTTTAGCTAGTGCTTTTTCTAATGCTTGGCACAATAATCTTAAATTTGGTGGCTTTACAATCCAGTCGCTGACACCAGGAGGTAAACTTTGGTTGGGAAGTAAACCGCTAAGAATTATAATTGGGATATTTTGCGTATCTGTCCGCTCTTTGAGTAGTGCTAAAGTTTCCCATCCATCCATACCGGGCATCATTAGATTAAGAAGTATTACAGCAGGATGTTGTTGAATTGCCATTTCTACAGCTTCTAATCCAGATGCGGCTGTTAACACGCGATAGCCTTGCCGTTGTAGCATGGTTTGAAGGACAGCCCGAATGTCGCTGTCATCGTCACACTGTAGTATTAATGGGGCGCCTGCTTCTTCTATATTTACATCACAGTGAGCTTCTGGCAGCAGCGGTAGGGTAAAAAAGAAAGTACTACCAATACCTAATGTACTAGATGCCCAAATTTGCCCACCGTGATGTTGTAAAATACTGCGACAAATAGCTAAACCTAATCCTGTTCCTCCTTTTTGACGCGAGTCAGAAGCATCGACTTGCTGAAAGCGCTCAAATATCGATTCGAGTTTATCAGCAGGTATACCTCTTCCTTGGTCTTCCACCTTGAAAAGAATGTGGGGAGATAAAGTATTTGGTTGCGAATTTTTAATTTCTGCACTTAAATAAACTGTGGCGCCTTTGGGAGAAAATTTAATAGCATTGCTAAGTAAATTTGTAAAAACTTGAATAATGCGGTCGCTATCTGCCCAAATATTCGCTTTGAGGGGAGAAACAGATAACACTACCGACTCTTGAAGAGCCATTTCTTCTACAACTTCTGCTGATTGCGTCATTAAGTCGGCAGTACTACAGATTTGTTTGGTCATTTGAATTTTACCAGACTCAATGCGCTCAATATCAAGGATATCGTTGATTAAACGTACTAGTCTATCTGTATTATTCGCGGCAATATTTAACATCCGCTTTTGCTCTTCGGGTTGAGTTTGTAGAATACCACTTGCTAACAAATCCAAGGCGCCTGATATTGAAGTTAATGGTGTTCGTAACTCGTGACTAACAACCGAGACAAATTCATCTTTAAGACGTTCAACTTCTCGACGGTCGCTAATGTCCTTCATAAAACAGTAGTGCCCAATAAATTCCTGTTGCGGGTTGTAAGCTTTGACCATCATTACCTGCTTATCAAAAACAGAGTTATCTTTCCGCACACCCTTGACCTCAACTTCAACTTTGCCGTTAGCTAACATATACTGGTAAGCAGCAATCATTCTTTCTTGGTCATCAGGATGGATGGTATGCTGCCATTCCATACCTATTAATTCCTCTGGTTGATAACCAAGCATACTGCTATAGGCTGGATTAACTTTTATATATCGAGCAGAAGTGTCTAACTGAGAAATACCTTCTACTGCACTTTCGAGAGCAGCACTCATTGCACGTAGTTCTTCTTGAGAACGAATTAGTTCTTGACGCTGTACAATTTCTTGTTCTAACAGTTGAGCTTGAGACAAAGCAATGCCTATTTGATCTGCTAAATGCTTTAATAATGTTAGCTCAAACTCAGCCCAATAACGCGGCGCCGAGCATTGGTGAGCAATTAATAAGCCCCAAAGGTTTTCTCTAACAAAAATGGGCACTACTAAGTTTGCTTTAACACTAAATTGCTTGAGAAATTCGACGTAACAAGGTAGAATGCTACCATTATCAACATCGGTAACAGCGGTAATTTCTCCTTGCCGATATTTCTCTAAATATATCCGTTCAAAGCAAGGGTCGAAAATATCTTGACCAAGGGTGACTGGCCAACCTGAAACTACCGACTCTTGAACAACTCTTCCCGAACCATCTGGATTCAACTTAAAGATTAATACGCGGTCTGCTTGAAGAATTCTTTGCACCTCAGTAACGGTAGTTTGGAGAATTTCTTCAATTTGTAAAGAAGTGCGAATTTTAAGCGTTACTTCTGCAAATAGTCGCGACCGCAAATTTTGGCGCCGTAATTCTTCTTCTGTCTGTTTAATATTAGTAATATCTTGATTAACGGCAATGGCACCATGTATATTGTTTTCAGCATCCAAAATTGGCAAGGCCGAATTAAGTAAGGTTTTGTAATTGCCATCGAAACATTGAATTTTAATTACTTCATCAATTGAAGTTTCCCCATGTATAACTGCCCTGTAAAGTGCCCATTCTTCTGGTTCTATCCGCTTACCTGTTGATTCCCACCAAGCTTTATATTCACAATATTGCTGGGGAGCAACATACCTGACACCTGCCCAAATTTGATCTCCTGCGGGGTTAACTTGCAAGATTCGTCCAGTTTTATCAACAATCCAAACACCCACAGGTAATATTTCTAACACAGTCCGTAGTAGTTGCTCATTTTCTAAAAGCGCTGATTCTGCATGTTTACGCGCGCTGATATCACTACCAATACCTAGAAAGCCTGTAATATTATTTTCACTATCACGCAAAGCGGTTACTGACAACAGCACAGGAAAGTGAGAACCGTCTTTACGAATGTAAGACCATTCACGCTCGTCTACATAGCCACGACGTGACTTAGCAACAAAAACCTCAAAACCTGGTTCAATTGTAGTAGATAGTTCCTGCGATAATTCTTGGGAGCGCTGTAAAATTTCCGAAGGGTTGTGAATAATTGCGGGAGTAGTTTTACCAACTACCTCAGCAGCAGTATATCCCAAGCATTTTTCTGCTGCTGCATTAAAAGTCCGAATCGTACCGTCTACAGTTGTGGAAATTATTGTGTAGTTTGCACTATCTAAAATTGCCTTCTGTAGTGTTGTAATTTCTTGTAGTGCTAACTCTGTTCGTTGACGTTCGTCAATTTGTGCTTGCAATGCTTGATTTGCCGTCGCTAAATCTAAGGTTCGTTCTCTAACTCGAATTTCTAATTCGTCGTGCGCTCGACGTAAAGCTTCCTCTACTTTTTGACGCTCAATAATTTGCTGTTGCAACTCTTGATTTGCTGCTTTTAATTGTGCAGGACTCGGCAACGCTAAAGCTTGAGGTATTAAACATACCATAATTATTGCTGTATACGCTGAAATCAATGCAGTAATTGCTTTGATTGTCCCTGATAACCAGTAAATTGGATGCCAAAGTGTCCAAATTTCCATGAAATGGGTAGTTCCACAAGCAACGATAAAAGCTGCAAATAGTAGAAAAACCCAGTTAAAAGGTAAATAGTCGCGCTTTTGAACAATATAAAACAAGGTTATAGGTATGGAGAAATATGCTAAACCAATCAGT
Organism: Calothrix sp. HK-06; assembly: GCF_001904745.1. Taxonomy (GTDB): domain Bacteria; phylum Cyanobacteriota; class Cyanobacteriia; order Cyanobacteriales; family Nostocaceae; genus Dulcicalothrix. The sequence continues at coordinate 249,947 of NZ_MRCD01000002.1, read as the reverse complement.
GCATCAGAAATGACATGCAGTGATACCAATCCAGGTTTCCATAAATAACAATGTCCGTGGGGAATAAAATAGCCTGTAGTAAAAAACTTATGTAAAAATTCTGACATATTACCTCTTTGGCAAATCCAAGAAACCGGGTTTCTAATTATTTAATAATCGATTTTGTGCTACTGCTTTCGACTGTTCGAGAGCTTCATTAGCAACTCGGTATAAAGTATCGATATCGGCGCCATCTTCAGGATACTGTACAATTCCAACGTTAAAATTGACGCAAAATTGTTCGTTACAGGAGACGTGACATGTCACGTCTCTACATGATGTGGCAAGATTTTTAATGACTTCAGACAGGCGCCTACTACCCTCAACTTTAGTCATACCAGACATTCCAATAATAAATTCAGTACCACCCCAACGACCGACTACATCCTCGTAATGAAAATTTAACCGTAAAATTCGACCTAAGCGAGATAAAACAGCATCTCCCACAGCATAACCATACTGCTGATTAATTTGCTTAAATTTATCTACCTCTACAATCGCAAAACAAAACTGTTGATTATAATTTTGGCTCCACTGTATACAACGATTCAATTCTTGAATACACTTGGGGCGATTGGCAATACCAGTTAAAACATCCGTTTCTGCTAAACTTTTTAGTAAGCGAGTTCTCTCTAAACGATTGAGAATACGTGTTACTAATTCTACTTTAACAATTGGCTTACTTATATAATCGTCGGCGCCTGCTGCAAATACCTCCTGCCTTGTTTTAGTATCGTTATGTGCTGTTAAAAACAGAATTGGGACTGCACTATAACGAGTGTCATTACGTACAACTTGGCATAATTCAATACCATTAATTTCAGGTATTTCCACATCTAAAATTAATAAATCGGGATTTACAACCGTCATTACCTCCCAAAAACAAAAAGGATTATCGAGGGTATAAACTTTTAAACCCCAAGGTGTAAGCAAACTTTGCAGAGCAGTTAATATTTGTGGGTCATCATCGACAACCATTACCTTTGCTTCTGGGGAAGGAGTATTTTTAAGTACTTGAGTAACAGCTTCTAGTACTTGGGTTACTGACACAGGTTTTTGCAAAACTCCACGTCCACCGAGACGCGCAATTTTAACACGGTCAATCAAACTATCTTGTGCAGTAGTTACAATAACTGATAATGGAGGAGTACGACTGGTTAATTCCACTAGTAACCCAAGAGCTTTTTCTGTGGTGTCACCACAAGAAAGGTCAAGCAATACAATATCAGGACATAAATCTACAATTAGGTTTCTAGCTGTAATAACGTTAGGAGTAATTTGTACCTTGATACCCCAGCTAGAAGCTATAGCAATTAAAGTATTTGTAAATTCCGTGTCTTCATCGACAATGAGTAGTAAAGGACTTTTATTTAAAGTTTCATTTGAAAGGATTTCAGGGATTTCTTCACCATTCATGCTTTGCAGACAGTCACGCAAGGTACCAACTAATTCGGAAAAGTGAATTATTTGTGAACTATCCAGTGTTTTCCCATTTACAAATAAAGATTCTATTTTACTAGCGACATAAGAACCTTTATCTGAACCAAACATTCCTAGGGAACCAACCAGTTTGTGAGCTTCTTGCTTTACTTTTGATAGCACTTCGTCACCCAGCAATTTATTCTGTAATAAAGTAGTCAATGCTTCTTCAATTACAGTAATACGCTGACTAAGAGTTTCTGCTACCTGCTCCCATACTTGGGAGACACCAGTCCTAATTTGACTTTGCTCTGCATATGAAGGGGTTTGAGTTGCTAATTTTGGGCTTTTTTCCTTTTCAACTTCTTTGTGTTTCCGTGTTCCTACTTTCGTGACTTCTTCTTTATCAACAGTTTTAAGACGATAGCCAATACCGTATACCGTCTCTATTATATCACTCTTGACTCCCGCAGCTTTAAGTTTTTGACGTAATCCCTTAATATGTGACCGCACGGTATCATCAGAAGGAGGTTCTTCAAATGACCATAAATGCTGAATCAACATTCCACAGCTAAATACTCGGTGTGTATTGCGAAGAAAAAGCTCAAGTAGACTATATTCCTTGGGTGTTAAGTGTAAAAGTTGACCATCGCAGGTAACTTGGCAAGTGCTAGGGTCAAGTTGTAAGTTCTGAAAAGAAAGCATTGGTGGTAAACTAGAACCACCTCGACGCAATAAAGCCCGAATACGAGCTAATAATTCTTGAAAATCAAAAGGTTTAGCAAGATAATCATCGGCGCCTGCATCCAAACCCATAACCTTACTAGTACTAGTGTCTTGGGCTGTTAATAAAAGAATTGGCGTTTTGTTACCTTGCGCGCGTAATTTTCGACAAAGGCTAATTCCGTCAAGCTTGGGTAGCATCACATCGAGCAATATCAAGTCATAAGTAAAGCAGTCCATAAGCTCCCAAGCGGCTTGACCATCTGTTGCGAAATCAACAGTATAATGCTGGTCATTCAAAACCTTGACCAACGCTCCAACAATTAAATCATCATCTTCAACTACGATAATTCTCATAGCGATTAGCTGTAATATTTATTACATGCGTTTTGGGCTGGTTACGGTATCAGATTTTGCTACCTCTTTTTCCTGCAATTTACCTACAATCAAACCTTTTTTAATTTTAGATGCAAGTAAGCGTCTTGGTGGTCATTTAATAAGGTAAATTGTTGCGGATTATGGTGCTTTGTTTTAGGTGCCTTATCGACAGTACTACGGAGTAATGAACCGTGCGCTATTGGTATAAAGTAGCTAGTCGAGCTGGACGTAGCTACTTAGATGCGTTGTAAATCAGATTCCCGACTTCGCATTCCGGAGTCTGGAATCTAAGTTTTTGGAATTAACTTTTACACTTGATATTGTTGACGCAAGTGTGAAATACTATTTAAAGTCAAAAATAGTAACTATAAATTAAATCTATCTATTTAAGATGTTTTTTGCCAAGCTATTAATTTATAATTTTTACAGTAATACTATAAGCGAAGCTTCAAAAAAGTGAATAACCTGTAGCTTACGATTAAATACGCCTGATGACGTGATAAAAGCTTTAGGAGCAGCATACATATAACTTTAACAAATTAGAAAAATCTGGAAAAAGTACATCGGTGAGTGCAACTCAAAATGATTAATATGAATACAAGAGTATTACTGTATGCTATTCTCAATTTACTACTGCCAATAACAGCATCAGCAGTATTTGCAGACACAGGAAAGGACGATAGTGGCGCCAGTTGGTTTAAGTGGGGAAATGCTAATAGTTCGGTAAATATTGATGCTCAAACAGCCCAACGATTAGGTATAAAAGTCGAACCAGCGAGAAAACAGTCATTTGATAGTAGTATAAAAACGATAGGAAAAATCGAAATTTTACCCGACCAACAAGTTGATGTAACGGCGCCACTAGCGAGTAAATTAGTTAAGTTATTAGTGAAACCAGGTAGTAAAGTTCGTCGTGGTCAGCCTGTTGCTGTTGCTTCTGAGCCTGAGTTGTTAGAATTACACGTCAGTTCGATAAATAAGCAAGCTTCCGCACTTGCTGCATTACAAAAAGCACAAGCTGATTTGAGTAAAGCTGCATATAATCTTGAGCATCAGCGCCTTTTGTTAGGTTCTCAGGCAAAACTAAAAACGACTTCTTCTCAACTTACTTCTTCAAAAAATCAGACTCTATTCATTCAGGCAGAAAGCGAAGTTGGACGTACCTTCTTTGACTTGCCGCTACGAGAATTACCGAATTCTCAATTGAGTGTTGCCGAAGCTCAGACACAACTTAAACCGACCCAAAACCGAGAAGTTTTAGAAGCGCTTGCCCAACTTAAACGCGCTCAAGCTTCGGTTGAAATAGCACAATCTCAACTCCAACTGGGCAATACTATTTACAACAATCGTTTACAACAACTGACAACATCCGCAAACCCTAGAGGGTTGGTAACAATTACGGCGCCGATTTCTGGAACTGTTGCCGAACGTTCTGTCAGTCTTAATCAACTATCGTACTCTTCAAGTGATAAGTTAATAACCATATTAGGCGATGGTCGCGTCTTTGCCGTAGCGAATATTTACGAAAAAGGCGATAGCAAAGTAAAAAATGGTCAGCAAGTTAAAATTAAAGTCGCTTCTTTACCCAACAAGACTTTTGAAGGTCGAATTACACAAATTGACACCTTCGTACAAGCAAAAACGCGAGTTGTACCTGTACAAGTTGAAATAAAGAATTTAGATGGTTCACTCAAACCGGGAATGGTTGCCGAGTTAGAAGTAATTGCAGATAAAACTGCTTCTCTACTAATGATTCCTTCTACGGCAATTGTAAATGCGAATGGCGAAAAAGTAGTTTACGTACAAAACGGTAATGCCTTTGAAGCTGTTAAAGCTACTTTCGGTCAAAGCTTTGGAGATATGGTAGAAGTTAAAACTGGTTTAGTTGACGGCAATTTAGTAGTTACCCAACGTGCTAATCAACTTTACGCTCAATCCTTACAGGATATCAAAAAGAAGCGACAAAATTACGAAGAAGAAATACAGGTAAAAACTAGGATTTTTTCCATTATTTTGACATCAACTATTATTATTGGCTGGCTCATTTTGACAATGAACACGGAGGACAAATCTTGATACAAACCATTTCTCAGCAGTGCGAGTCACGGTAAAGGTTTGAGAGGAATAGTAATAATCTACTTTTTCCTTTGAACGAACCGAAATAGATAGGTATAATGAAGTATGGTTAAGTTTTAGTGACTAGTAGACTATCTCATCAATCAAGTAGCTGCTAGTGAGCGTCGTCTTGGATGCAGGTGTATTGGATAAGGCGCGAAAAAAAGCACCGAATCTAAGACAAGTCCGTTCACGTTCACATAGTGTTCCGCAGGAAAGTGTACCGAAGGTATTTGTTCCTATTTTTGATTACCCACCTATCCTACAATATTTTTTAATCAGGATACTTTATATTTACAGGTAAGCGGATGGGACGGCGCCTAACATTATTCTTATTACGATTGGTAGCAAGTGTGTTAGTACTATTAAATTTACACGCTTGTACGCAAGCCGCCGTTGTGGAGAGTGTTCACAATGAAATACAGACAGCACCTGTTTTAGTACGTGCTAAGGCGCCTCCAGCAACACGCAAACCAAGGTCAGCACAAGCCGATAATTTATTTACATGGCGCAATGTTAATATTCAAGGAATGGGTTATGTTACAGGTTTAGTAATTAGCCCAAGTTCGCCTTATGATGTATATGTTCGTACAGATGTAGGTGGCGCCTATCGTTTCGACCGTAAGAATAAAACATGGTTTCCTTTAATGGACATGTTTGACACTAATTTCGCTGGTGGTGGAATTGGAGTAGAAAGTATTGCTGTTGATGGATTGACAAATAGTGTTTATGCTGCTGTAAATCGGAATAATTCAACTTTCACAGAAAAAGACAAACTTAAATATAAATATTCGGGTGAAATATTAGTATCTAACAATAGAGGTAATACATGGCAACCAACAGGTTTGGGAAAACATGATATTTTCGTGGGTCCAAATAATGCATACCGTTCAGATACAGGTGAGAGAATAGCAGTTGACCCAAATAAACCAGAATTAATTTACTTTGCTTCGCGACGCAATGGTTTGTGGAGAAAAGACGGTAATACAGATTGGACTCTAGTTACAGGGTTGCCAGAAGCTAGTAGTTTACCAGAATATCAAAAAGACGGTAAAGATAATAAAGATATACCTGGTTTTACATTTGTTGTATTCGATAAAGCCAAAAATATATATGTAGGTGTTCATGGTAGTGGAGTTTGGCGCAGTGCTGATGGTGGTAAATCGTGGAATAATATTGAAGGCGCCAAAAATCCGGTGCGTGCAGTAGTTGCTAGTGATGGAACATTATATGTAGCGTTTGGGACTTGGGGTGGTAACGGTCAGAATACATCGGGAAGTATCCGTAAGTATAGTAACGGTAATTGGACATCTATCACACCTGATGGGGAAGGAAGAGTATATTCAGCTATTACCGTACACCCAAATCAACCCAACACAATAATGGCAGTTGCCGACAAGTTTGTTTATATATCTACTTCGAGTGGACTTTCTTGGGATAAACAAACAATGTATATGGGCGCCTATGATGCAAACAATCCGAAAGATAAAATTAATCCTACTGCACCTGGGTATTATCAATCTTACGCTTCAACAGGTGCCGCATCAATAACATTTGACCCCAGTAATGCAAAAAAAGCGTGGTGGACAAACGGTTGGGGAGTTGCGAGCAGTGATGACGTAACGGTAAAAACTCCTGTTTATCAATGGTTGATGAATAATTTGGAAGAATTAGATTTAAATATGGTGCGAGTACCACCCAAACCGAAAGCACAAGGAGGTGCAGATTTATTAAGCGCGACACAAGATAAAATAGGGTTTCGGCATGTAAGTCGCTATGAAGTACCAACAAAAGCTATCGGTCCCCAAAATATAGCGATTAATCCTAGTTATAAATGGGCAAACCCTGATTGGAAAGTATATCCCGTTCCTTTTCCTCATGTAGCAGGCGCCACAGGAATGGATTTTTCGTATAATAACCCTGACCATGCAGCATTTGTAGGTTTTCATCAGTGGCAAGGGTTTTGGGGAATACATGGTGTAACTAGTGATAACGGTAAAACTTGGAGAGCATTCGAGTCTATCCCGACAGAAGAACTTTGGAAAAGTGATAAGTCAGGAAAAGAGAAAGTTTATGCAATAGGTGGACAAATAGCTATGTCCCCAACGAACCCAAAAAATATGGTATGGGCGCCAGCTTGGGGAACTTGGGCGCATTATACTAATGATGGTGGTAAAACTTGGCGACTCGCGCGCAATTTAGATTATAATCCTCCACCTCAACCGTTTGATGAGAAAAACAACGACCATTTACATTACCAAGCTTTACCCAAGTCTTGGTCGAACAGTATTAGTCCGTGGTTAAGTTCATATATTTTGGCAGCAGATAGAAAAGACCCTCAAGGCAAAACTTTTTATTATTACGATGTGAGTGGGTTTTATTATAGTAATGATGGTGGCGCCAGTTGGAGTAAAAGCAAAGCAAATAATTTACCTGGTTGGTTAATTCGTCCTGCTATTGTTAGTAACCCAACACAGCAAGGTGATGTATGGATGAGTTTCGCGCGTAACCCTGAAGATGTAAATGGTAATCCCCTGTATCATTCTACTGATGGTGGAAAGTCTTTTACTAAAGTGGCGCCTGTTAAAAGTTGTGATTTTGTTGCTTTTGGTAAGGGTAAATCTAATAAGCAGCCGTATATTTACATATTTGGTCGTGTTAGTAATGCGACTAAAGACGCGATATATAAATCTGAAGATATGGGTAAGTCCTGGAGTCGTATTAGTGACCCTGATATTTTACAGTTTCCAGGAATTACTTATATGGAAGGTGATATGCGTACTGCGAACTTGGTTTATGTGGCTTTGACCGGACGAGGTATTATGATGGGTGAAAATGGGCAACGGATGTAACGGATGTAACGGATGTTTATCTGTTGTCATTAGTCGCGTAGCGAAGAATCTAATACAAATTCAATATGAAGTAACGCCCACCCTACTATTAACTTTTATTTGTACTATTAACTTTTATCAGAACAGGGCGAAGCAGGGGTAATTTTACTAATTATACTAAAATCTCTTAAATAATTTTGTAAAACTTCAAATTGAGAGCTATTCAGACTGTAGTAAATCCAACGCCCTTCTTGCCGCGCGTTAACAAAACCAGCTTCTTTAAGAATTTTAAGATGAAACGATAGCTTTGACTGAGTGACACCTAACACTTCACACAAATCACAAACACACTGCTCTCGTTTCCGTAATAGTTCCAAAGTGCCAATCCGTAAAGGGTCAGAAAGAGCATGAAAACCAGCAGCGATATTTTTCGGAACGGTAGCTTCTTGAGTTTGCATTTTGTTGCTATACTTTTTTCTAGGTGTTTTTTCTAAAAAAGTGTATTTTTTCTATATTAACAACTATTTGGAGTTGAAGTTGAATCATCCGAGAAGGTGCTGTCAAATACCAGCCATCAGTGCCAATCAAGCTTCCTCACAACTGAAATAATCTACACCTCCATCATTTCCAAAAAAATTGATATGTCAATGTCGTCAGGTACACTTTAGATTAAAATTATAATCAGTTGTCATGTAACGGCACCTGGGTAGAGGCTAAATACATTTTAATAATGAAGGGTCTCTAATATCATGCTGCATTCCATAGTCAGTTGTGGCAAATTCGATTTGTAAAATTAAGCGATTTTTATGGGTAGGCGCAATTCCTTTATGGAAACAAAGTCCATCTTCCACAAATCCAAAACCAGCTTGGCCGTAAATAGTGATTAGAGATTTTTCACCATAATAATTAATTATATCTTCGTCAGTTTCTCGTTTACGCAGTATTAAATGTGAAAGTTTTTTTTGCTTATGACTGCCACGAACACAAATATGAGGACCACTCTGTTTATCTACATCAGTTAAATAAAAGAAAAATTTGATAAAACGATAATCATCGAGGTCGTAGTGAAAAAGTTGACCATTAGAACTAAGTTGTTGATATGTTCTCTCTCCGGGAAAACTCCACCAAAGTAGTGAACCTTGATGCACTGGTTCTCGCTCTAAATATTTAGCTGCTATTGCTAATAATTTAGCATCATTTTGGAGTTTCTTAATAGCAGGACAAAGTGAAGATGTATTAAAATAGCTGCCTACTATAAACTGTTTTTTCGTTTGAATTTGTGCTTGCTCTTTTTGATGATAATAAAATCCTAATTCTGGCTTTCGATTCGCATAGCAAAGAGTAGATTCTGCAAATTGAACTATTTCTTTAACTACGCACTGAGGTAAATTGATGCCTAGAAAAATTCCGTCTTCTTTCAATTGATTTACAACTTTATTAACATTAACATTTGTGAAATATGAATTACTTTCATCTATAGTTAATTGAGATAATGTACTTTTACGAGTCAAAAAATGTCTAATTGTTCGACCAGCTTGAAATCGTGAAACTTTACGCATTAATAACCATTTAGGATTTTTGGTTAAACCTTTATAATTTTCATAAACTGCATTATATAAGTTTGATAAAATTCTCTGTTTGTAGTTATTTACTATCTTTATAAACATACTGCAATAATTAAAACAATACTTTTACTATGATGTAGTCTATAACTATAGCAAATCTACAAAAATACTTATATAGCAATAAAAGAGTACTATATGAGTTGATAACAGGCGTCGAGACGAATTACTTATTTAGATAGTCACGATACTTATATAGACGGTGTTAAACTCTAACCCAAAGTTTTTCAGCCAATTATATTTGGTGATAAAAGGTAGTGGAGTTTACCTGTGTTTTTTTGCGTAATCAGTAATAATCGGCTTGTTGAATTATTTAGATGAAATCAAAACGAAAATCTACGAATCATGATTAACAACCTGTTCTTGCCTAGCGTTACTATATTAACTATTCTATGCTTAACAAGTTATGGGGAAAATTCTAATATTGCTAATGCGTCTAATCTAACGGTTGTGGCAAAAGCCTCCAAAGATAAAGCTAATACAAAATTGGCGCCTGGTACATATTGCTATTCAGCCAAAACAAAAACACTTGACGCAACAGCAAAAATAAATATTAGTGCTGGTAACAAAGTTAATGGTACAGTGCAAGCAACTATCCAAAATCGTGCTGAAAGTTACCATACTTCTTATAACCAAACCCTGACAGGAGAATTAGCTGCTGATAAAGCAAAACTGAAAATTGTTACAAAAATTGAAAACGATACTCAAAATACTCAAGAAATCTGGACAATTACCGAGTCAAAGTTAAATACAGGTAGAGAAACCTTTACTAAAGCCAATTGTACAAGCGCTACCTCTGATAAAGAAGCAACAGCAACAAGAAAACCTGTACGAGTTAAGTTTGCAAGTGGCACCAACTCAACAACAATAAAACAATCCGTAATTAGAGGTGAACTTGATACTTACTTGCTCGGCGCCAAACAAGGACAGCAAATGAATTTAAAAATTACATCTTTAGAAAATAATGCTGTATTCGATGTCATTGCACCGGATAGTAAAACTATCAAGCAAGAAGCTACAACTTGGAGCGGAAAACTTTCAGCAAATGGAGATTACCAAATTGTAGTCGGAGGAACTCGCGGTAATACTACCTACGAACTAACTGTAGAAATAAAATAATAAATTACATTTCCACGTAGAGACGCAATTAATTGCGTCTCTACAACACCTAACGGGGCGACAAGCGCCCCGTAACCCGTGTAATGCATAACGTTGGCCAATTCATGGTAAAAAAAGATAGGTCAAGATTGTCAATAAGACCTATCTATTGCAAATGTTACCAGAATTATACCAGAAGCATCTACAAAATTTACTCTCTGAGTCTCAATTACTATTTCTCACTCTTCTAATTAATGTTATTCAAGAAATTAAAGATGTGAAATTGGAGAAAATATCAGAGTCTTTACCTTTGTTCATGCAATTTCACTCAAGGCGTAAAAAGCTGCAAAGATTTTTATCATTACCAATACTAAATATACAAGAACTATGGTTCCCAATTATTCAACAATGGATATCTCAAACTTTTAAAGTAAATCAAACAATATATTTAGCAATTGACAGAACTAACTGGAAACGCAAAAATTTAATAGTGATTAGTCTAATTTATAATCAAAGAGCAATCCCTATATATTTTGAACTTTTACCAAAGTTAGGCAGTAGTAATTTATCAGACCAAGCAAGAGTTTTATCTGAGATAGTACCTTTATTTCAACCCTTGTTATCAAATCAGAAAATTGTAATTATAGGTGATAGAGAGTTTTGTTCAGTAAGTTTAGCTAAATGGCTTGATGATAAGGGTTTTGAGTTTTGTCTCAGGCTGAAACAGAACGAAAATATTAAAGTTGAAAATAATGTTTGGTGTGAAATGAAAGATTTGGGTTTAAAGCCAGGAACATCCTTTTTTATTGAGAATGCTACTGTGACGAAAACAAAAAAAGTAAAAGGATTTAATGTTGCCTGTAAATGGAAAAAGAGTTATCGTAAAGAGACGACATTCATATGGATGGTTTATCTTAACTAATATGGGTAGTAAAGAAGCTGCGATTGATGCATATCGTAAGCGCTTTGATATAGAAGAGATGTTTAGGGATTTTAAGAGTGGTGGATATAATTTAGAAGGCACAAATGTTGAAGGTAAACGCTTTATTTCTTTAGTTTTAATAATTTATTTTGCTTATACAATTGCTACATTACAAGGTCAGCTAATCAAGAGCAAAGGTATGCAAAAATATGTTGCTCGTAGAAAAGAATATGGGCGTTCTCAAAGGAGACATAGTAACTTCTATATTGGTATTTATGGGCAAAACTGGGTTAATTTTATCGGTAATTGTCAGGATTTAGTTCAAAATTTAATGAGATTAAGTCGCCATAAACTAGAAAATTATTTAAAAGCCATGAGAGCTATGGAGCTTATACGGTCAGCGTTGTAGACTTCATGTCGCCCCCTCAGCTACAACACACAATGTTACGAATGATTTATTAACCATTTACCAATTACTTTTTCCATACAAGTATCGCCTTCAGTAAAACCTAACTTTTCATAAAAATCTACCGCATCTTCAGTCAATAAACAAACATCTTGACCTGATAATCTCTCTAGTAACAACGACATCATTTTACTGGCAATACCTTGGCGCCGATAAGGTGTGAATGTCCAAACATCAACAATATAAGCATTGCAAATACCATCTGACAATACGCGCGCAGTCCCAACTATACAATTATCAATATAAGCGATACAAGTTGCATAGCTATTTTCAAAGGAAACTTTAAGTTGTTGTGGACTTCTACCATTATCAAATACATCTTCTTTGAGAGTCGCTTTCATCTCATCCCAGTTTACATTACTCAAATCGCTTTTGTACGTCACCATAACATTATATATAGAAGACAATAAGTTGCTGATATTGTTGAATCTTAGAAACTAGGTTTCTTTGCGTAATTTATAATGAAAACCAGCTAATAGTGGATGACCTGTATTTTCCACTGGTTTTTCCTCTAACCTAAAATCATCGGGCAACGGTTACCAAGTTATTACCATTCCGGCTGATTTTGGTTCACTGAGTTGGGTTGCCATTTTTTAGCCCATGTGAGTTTGTTTGTCCCTATTCTATACATATTATGTTTTTTTACTTATCTTAACTACTCTCTGTGTCTCTGTGGTAAATACTTAAATATTCGTATAAAATATTTAATCTTTTTTGGATATCTTCTTTATATTTGCCTATTATAACTCTCCATAACATTTTTCCTAAACAACGAGATGCACGCCACGAAAAGACTGCATCTTGTATATCAATATGGCTACGTTCAAATAATAAGTGTCCTGTTAAACCTACTAGCTGTGTTAGAGGTAAGGCACAGAGTAACCAAGTATTGTGGAAGCAAGCGGCGCCGAGAAGTAAGCTGTAAAATATAAATATTCCTAGGATGTGAAGGATGATGTTAATAGGGTGTTGATGTTTAAGAACAAATATGTCCCAGTAGTCTGTAAACGGATGGTCTGTAATATTACTGTTGATACGGTTTCTGAGATTTTTCATTGTATTAGTAAGATTTATGTTGGGAAGCGAAAAGTCGCTCCACCTAACCTACGATTTTGTAATTAAGACTGTTCCGAGTTGCTGTTGACCTAAGCGTTTATTTACTTTACCTTGGTCAATGACTTTTATACCGCTTATATATACGGCTTGAATTATTTCTTCTGAACCTCGTTTAACCATTCGTGGTTCTCCGTCGAGTACTGGATCGAAAACTTCTATTTGGGGACTGATGGGTTGATTAAGTGCATTAGGGTTGATAATAACTATATCGGCTTTGGCACCTATTTTTATTACTCCTGTATCTAGCCGAAACCATTGGGCAGGTTCTCCAGTAACGCGAGAAATTGCTATTTCGGGTTTCATAAATTTGGTAACAACTGCTTGTTTGAGTAAAGATAAGGCGCCATCATAATATCCTAAGTTCCGCACATGTGCCCCTGCATCGGTAAAACCTGGTAATATATGCGGGTGTGACATCATGGCTTTTCTGGGTTCGAGTCGGTCGTTGGCGCCTGTTGCTACCCATCGTATATCTGTATCGTATAGTTGTAGTGCTTCGATAAAAAAGTCTAAGGCGTCTTGCTGTTTTTTACGTGCAACTTCTGCAAAGCTTAAACCTTGCCAGGTTTCATTAGGACAACATACTATTTCCATGTTGTCTAACTGACGATGAAATGAACGGCGCCATTTGTTACACCAGTCAGTACGAAATTGCGATACAAAACCAGGTGATGTCCATAGTATTTGACGTTCTTCTCTGGAATTACAACCATTCAGCTTTACACCACAGGGGAATTCTTCAAATAATGGTGTAACTGGCCCATTGGAATATATAGTAAAAGGTTCTGTTAAAGTTTGAAACCTAACATTGCCTCTCATTATTCGGTTCCAAAAGAATAAAATAGGAGCAAATACTCTCCAGAGTTTACGGTCATGGACAGCATCTAATGCACTTAGCACAGTTAAGCGTAAAGGTCTCTTTCCTATGCTCATCCGAAAAATTTCCCAAAATGAAGCAAGTCGCTGTAAGTTTGGTGTTACCTGAAAAACTTTATCGCGTTGCCGACAAAGTTTTGCCAGCATTGCATACTCTTTATATTGCGCGTGTTGCGAAGGAATAGTGCAACCACTCCATTCACCACTCATTAAATGCCAAGGAAACATATCTATAGAGATACCAATAAATCCGTCATCTAATGCTTTTGCTGCTATGTCCTCCATTATTCGTAGTTCTTTTTCGTTAGGTTGAGCAGTTAAGCTACGTTCCAAACCCATGATATGCGCGCGTAATGCACTATGTCCAAACATTGCTGCTACATTTGGCCCTAACGGTAACTGCTGTAAATGTTGTAAATACTCTTTGGGAGTTTGCCACGAAACAGATTTTTGTAACCATTTCTCAATTAGTCTGTGTGAAAGCGTTTCGACTCGTTGAAAAATGTCTGCTAGTGTTTGCGGCGCCCCTATTGCCACGGACAAGCTACAATTGCCAATGACTACACTTGTTACCCCGTGACGCACTGACTCGCTCAAACCTGCTGCTATCTCTACTTCTAAATCATAGTGCGTGTGAATATCGATAAAACCAGGTGTTACCCATAAGCCAGATGCATCAACTATATTATATGCATCCATAGATAGCGATGGAGCGATATTGACAATTTGCCCACTTTGAATAGCAATATCTCGACGCACTGGCGCCGTTCCTAACCCGTCAAAAACTAAACCGTTTTTTATTAATAGGTCTAGCATAATTAACTTCCATAATGCTAAGTTTTTACCTAGTTTAACTGTTGTAACTATATATATAAGCGTATAGTGGTCACAATCATAACTGGTATGCAGCTTATGCCTTGTAGCATAGGCTTCTAGCCTGTGCAGTAATATATTCTTTTTACCACAGAGACGCAGAGGGAAGAGAAGTTAACCACAAAGAAACCGGGTTTCTAAGCAAAATTGTCGTTTTAATTACAAGATTTCAACAAATAAACCCGGTTTCTAGGATTTAATGCGTAAGTCCTGGTATATTAAAGTTAATTTGCATAATGCTCAGTTTTTACCCAGTTTAACTGTTGCGGCTTTATACATAAGCTAAGTGTGGTAACAATCATAATTGGTATCCAGTGCAGCATGTAAAAAGAACCTTGAAGCGTTGACCATAATAATGACCATCCCCGTAAGTTTTGGAATTGGTATAGTCCTGCTATAAAACCGATGGTGAGAATTATGCTTAGGAGGGTTTGAAGTGGAAGCAGTACGGCATTATGAGTATAGAAAATTGTCCAGAGCAAATCTGGAATTAGTCCAATTGGTAAAATAAACTGTAATAATAAAAATAAAAGTAAATCTATTTCTTTTTTCCAAGCTAAATTTAGCATTTGTGGTAAATAATCTAAGTAACGTTGATAACCTCCTAGCGACCAACGATAACGTTGATGCCAAAGTTGTTCCAAGGTTGTTACTCCTTGTTCTTTAATAGCAGGCGCCGTGATAAACTCTATTTCTGCTCCTGCAATATATAATCTAAATACCAAATCTAAATCATCGGTAACGGTGTTTTCATTCCAGCCGTTACATTTGTCTAAAAGCTGGCGCCTTACCAACATTCCACTTCCTCTAAGTTCTGTCATACCAGAAGCTGCAATACGGTGAGTTTGTAACCAAGCATCACAACTCATTTCCATCTGCTGACAGCGAGTTAAGAAATTAAGATTACGATTAGCAATTGTTTTTCTTACTTGTACTGCACCAATTTTATCGTCTTGAAATAGAGGAACTGTTTGTTTTAAAAAATTAGTAGGAAATTGTGCATCTGCATCGCAAACAAGAATAATTTCTCCTTTCGTGGCGCCAAGTACGGCATTTAAGGCGCCTGATTTACCTCCACCTGAAGTTTCACGATGATAAACTTGTAATGCAGGAAATTGAGATTGTAATTTTTCTAAGCGTTGACGAGTATTATCTGTACTAGCGTCATTAATAATCCAAATGTCTAAATGTGAAGTTGGATAATCTAAATGAAATAAGCTTTCAACTATATTAGGCAATACTATACTTTCATTTTTGGCTGGAACTAGAATTGTTACTGTAGGTAAATAAGCTTCGTTTGAATTAATCAAAGTCTTTGGTTTGGCTATGAGCATTCTTACTGTTTGCCAAGTCAAGATAAGTGTTAATACCAACATAAACCAGCGTGTGATAGGTACCAAGTGCATCAAGCTGATAATACTGCAAACCGAAATCACTACTGTGATGGCTTTGAGGCGCCTATAGTTAGTTGTATTGTGGTTTTGTTCTAAGGTAATGTTTTTCATTACTGTGTAGTAGATATACTTAATATGTTAGTTTAACTCTTTCTCTGTGTCTGTGGTGAGGTAAAAGAATTTTTACCACAGAGACATAGAGGACGCAGAGAGTTTTTAAGTATTTTTTTAAATGTATTTTTATAGACTACACACTTTCTTGATAAAAAATATACCATTATATTAAGCTTGGTTTATCGATTCGTTATGTAAGTATCCTTACTTTTTGGGAAATGTAAACAGTAAATTCACGGAATTATTTTTACTAAGCACAAAAAAAAAGGAATAGAAATATGATAGATTTACGTGCCTTTTATCAGGCGACAAATCCTAGTAAGACGATAGTTTTTGATAATGTTGAAGACCAGAAGTTATATATCGATTTTTCTTCGGTCAGAGGTGGAAAGATTATTGAAGAGTTGAGAGATAATATTAGTTTTTTCTCTCCATATGAACCAACTTGTCAATTGTTCACAGGTCACATCGGTTGCGGTAAATCTACTGAATTATTACAGTTAAAATTAGAGTTAGAAAAAGAAAATTTTTATGTAGTTTACTTTGAGTCTAGTCAAGACTTGGAAATGGCTGATGTTGATATTGGTGATTTTCTGCTAGCTGTTGCACGTCACGTTAGTCAAAGTTTGGTTGATATTAAATTAAGCGAATCTGGTAAACTTAAAGAATTACTTCAAGGCGCCTGGAAAGTTTTGAACTCAGAAATTATTGGGATAAAAGCAAAGCTTCCTATTGGTGATGTTGGTTTTAATTTGGATGGAGACAAGTTTTCGCTCTCACTCGGTATTGGTGAAATTACAACTAGAACCAAAGGTGATGCGATGTTACGCGAACGACTTAACCAATATTTGGCGCCTCAAAAAGGTAAGTTATTAGAAGCGATAAATACAGAGTTGTTAGAACCTGCAATTAAAAAACTCAAACAACGCGGTAAAAATGGACTTGTTGTTATTGTCGATAACCTTGACCGTATCGACAGTCGCGCAAAACCTTGGGGGCGCCCGCAACAAGAGTATTTATTCATAGACCAAAGCGAATATCTAACAAAACTACATTGCCATGTAGTCTACACAATGCCCCTAGCCTTAAAATTCTCTAACGACTATAACAACCTAACACAGCGTTTTCCTGAAGAACCAAGAGTTTTACCAATGGTACCAGTCCATCATAAAGATGGCAGTTACGATGAAGCAGGAATGGAACTAATGTGTCATATGGTACTAGCACGCGCTTTCCCGAATTTAGATGCAAACGAACGTTTAAGCAAAATAACCCAAATTTTTGATACACCCGAAAGCTTAAACCGCTTATGTCTAATTAGCGGTGGTCATGTACGTGACTTACTAAGATTACTAAATAACTGGATTCAACGCCAAAGAAAACTTCCCTTACAAAAAGAAACACTAGAAGCATTAATTCGTTCACGTCGAAACGAAATGACCATGCAAATATGTGAAGAAGAATGGGAACTTCTACGACAAGTACGCATACGAAAAAAAGTGGGTGGAGACAGAGACTATCAAAAACTCATCCACAGTCGCTTAGTATTTGAATACCGTAATTATCGCGGAGAATCTTGGTTCGACGTAAACCCAATATTAATAGAAGCAGAAGAACTAAAACAATAACCTCCCTTCCTCTCTTCTCTCTGTGTACTCTGCGTCTCTGTGGTAAAAAAATAATGCCTATCCAAAACGAAAAAATCTCTCCATCCCTAGAAGAACTAGCATGGACACTCTCAGCATCACAAGGAGAATTCCGATTAATCTTAGCACATTGTAACTACATACTCTTACGCTCATTTCTATACAAACACCTGCAACAACAAACAAACAGTAAAATACCCATACTCAACATAAAAAAAACAGAAACGAGCTTATACCAAAAAATAGAAGCACTTCAACCCAAACAACCAGATGCAGTCATGGTATGGGGTTTAGAAACGCACTTAAACATAGACCAGCTACTAACCACAACAAACCTAATTCGCGAAGAATTCCGTAAAAACTTTAATTTTCCCATAGTCTTATGGGTAAACGATGAAATATTAGCCAAAATGATGCGATTGTCGAGTGATTTTGAAAGCTGGGCAACCACCATAGAATTTACCATTACTACCTCGGAACTTATCAAACAACTAAAATGCGATACTGACGCAATTTTTGAATTTGCACTCTTCTCTGACACATATTCTATTGGTTGGCAAATAGGATATATCCGGCGCCGAGAAATTATTAGATACTATTACGATTTAAAACTGATAAAATACCCAATAGAACCTATAATACAAGCAAGCGTAGATTTTGTACGTGGACAAGAAGCTTATCTAAAAAATCACATAGATACAGCTTTAGATTATTTTCAGCGTAGTTTGATTTTTTGGAATCAAGAAGAACTATTTCAAATGCGTGCAGGAGTGCTACTTTTTCATATTGGATTATGTTACTACCAAAAAGCTGAACAAAAAACAGTTTCACGAGAATACTTAGCGCAAGCAAGATACTTTTTTGAAAAATGTATAAATATATTTACCGAAGCAAACTATCCAAACTTAGTAGCTAAATATATTAACCCATTAGGTGAAACACTACGACGGTTAGAAGCATGGGACGAATTGCAACATTTAGCACTAACAGCCTTAAATTTACAGAAATTATATGGCAATTCAAAACGAGTCGCATGTGCTTATGGTTTTTTAGCAGAAGCAGCTTTGAGTAAACGACTTTGGAATCAAGCCAAACAACACGCATATCAAGCGTTGCACTATATTATTAAAGACGCAGTTGCACAACAGCATCAAGGACTATATTTACTATTATTAGCTCAGGCAGAACTTAAATTAGGTAGAACATCGCGTGCAGTAAATAATTTACAAAAAGCGCGTTTTCTTGGTCATAAAGATAATCCTCAACAGTTTATTCAGATTTTACAGTTATTAAGAACTGTATATTTAAAACAAAACCTTTATCTTGAAGCTTTTCGAGTCAAATTAGAAATACGTTCTACCGAACAGCAATATGGGTTTAGAGCATTTATTGGCGTCGGAAAAATTCAACCGCAGCGAAAACCCCAGTCAAGCTTAACTCAAATTATAGATAGAGTAAATCATAGCTCAATAGAAGAAACACTGGCGCCGGAAATTACTGCATCTGGACGTGAGCAAGATGTTAAACACTTACTCGAACGTCTAATGCGTCCAGACCACAAATTAATCGTTATTCATGGATACTCTGGTGTTGGAAAAACCTCACTCGTACAAGCTGGTTTAATTCCCGCTATTAAACAAACAAACATAAATAATCGTAATAATATTATATCTGTATTTGTGCGATATTATGATAACTGGATTAATGAATTAAGCAAAGCATTATTTGCAGCACTACCAGCAACACAAGAAAGCAACAAATTCACATCAGATGAAATTTTGCAAACTCTACAAGAATCTTGTAGATACAATTTTAAAATTGTACTAATTTTTGACCAATTTGAGGAATTTTTATTTAAATATAACACTTATCAACGGCGCCGTGATTTTTTTTCATTTCTAGGAGCATGTTTAAATATCCTAAGTGTCAAAGTTATATTATCGTTACGTAAAGAGTATTTACATTACTTACTCGAATGTATCCAAATTCCTAGCATGGATATTATTAACCATGATTTACTTAGTAAAAATGTTTTATATGAACTAGGTAATTTTTCAATCAACAATGCAGAAACATTAATCGCGCGTCTAAGCAAACGTTCAAAACACTATTTAGAACAAGAATTAATTAAGCGTTTAGTAGATGATTTATCAATTAAATTTGGTGAAGTGCGTCCAATTGAATTACAAATTGTTTGCGCGCAGTTAGAAACAGAAAATATTACAACATTAGCACAATATAAACAGATTGGAACAAAACAAGAACTGATTAAACGTTATTTAGAAGAAGTAGTTAAAGATTGTGGAGATGAAAATCAAAAAGTCGCAGAAATATTATTATACTTACTGACTGATGAGAAAGGAATTCGACCTGCTAAAACTCGTACAGAGTTGAAACAAGATTTTATTTTAAGAATTACAGATATTAATTGCAAACCAACTTTAATAAATGATAAACAATTAAATTTAGTTTTACAAATTTTCGTGACAGCGGGTATTGTAATATTAATACCTACCAACCCCGAAGACCGTTATCAACTCGTTCATGACTATTTAGCTACATTTATTCAAAAGCAGCAACCAAAAGTAAATGACTTAATTATTAAACTTCAGCAGTTACAAACAAAAATTAAATTTTATAACTGCATATTACTGATTTTATTAATTATAATAGTATTATTGGTAGTACTACTTATTAAAGTATGGCTGTAAGAGCGCGCGTAAAACCTTGTCACATATGTAATCAATCGGAGCCTGTTTTGTACCGCGTCAAATACGAAGAAGAAGGAGACTGGGTTTTCGTATGTCCTAATTGCTGGCAACAGATTAGTCAAAATAACCCCTTCTACGTATATGGCGGAACCTGGAAAGCTGAAAAAGCCAAAAAATGATATGCTACAAACCTAACATTTACATTTGCTGCATAACCGTGATTAGAAAAGTGAATAAAAGCGATACAGAGACTGTAATCAGTTTAGCTGAAGCAAGCGGGCTGTTCAATTCAGATGGAATCAATCAGATTAGAGAACGGTTGGACGACTACGAACGCGGCAATAAAGACCTTTGGTTTATTGCAGTGAGCGAGCAACCAGTAGGTGTAGTTTATTGCGCTCCTGAGCCAATGACTGATGGAACATGGAATATTCTTATGCTTCTGGTTAGTCCTGACGCTCAAGGGCAAGGTTATGGTAGGTCATTGATGAACCATGTTGAAGAAATATTACGCTCTAGTAGCGCCCGCTTGGTAATTGTGGAAACGTCAAGTGTTGATGGTTTTGAACGCGCGCGGGCTTTCTATCCTAAGTGTGGCTACACTCTTGAGGCGCGAATTCGGAATTTTTATACAGCAGGTGACGATAAAGTGGTGTTCAGCAAGCAGCTAACTTAATTAAGATAATAATGCCAAATTGGCATATCTATAATCTCCAGCACTGGTATATATAATATTGTGCAAAAATAATACACAGTTAAAACTTAATATTTCGTATGTTGAGCGATGGTGCCAAAAGTTTTTGGAACCAGATATTTAATAATCGATCGCTGTTTAGATGTAATGTTCTGTGGATAAGTTTGACTGATTGAGTGTATTATAAGTTGCTCTGGTGGATATTGGTATTGATTTTTGAAATAAGAATCTCTGTCAATGATCTGAAAATTTAATTACGAATTACACTTGCTGGAGATTCAAAATGTTTAGAAGAATTAATCGCCGTCGGTTTCTTCAGACTTCGCTCGCAGCTACCGCAGGTTTAGGGGTTTCGGCAATTCGTGCTTCTGCTTCTAATTCGGAAAATAATGTTGAAGCAATAGTTATTGGTAGTGGTTTTGGTGGAGCAGTTGCATCATTGCGTCTTGCTCAAGCAGGAATTGAAACAATCGTATTGGAAAGAGGGCGCCGATGGGTAATTTCTGATGCAGGAGATACTTTCTGTACCTACGAGAAACCAGATGGACGTTCGACGTGGCTAAGTCCGACAACAGTGGTATTTAATCAGGTTCCAATTGATGTCTATACTGGTTTACTTGATATTAAGATTGGCAATGGTGTTAATGTCTACCGAGGTGCAGGTGTAGGTGGTGGTTCCCTTGTTTACAATGGTGTTACTTATCAACCGACGAGAGAGAATTTCTACAAAGCATTCCCACGCAGCATTGATTATGATGAACTCGACCGTATTTATTACCCACGAGTACGCTCGATTCTTAAACCTTCCCCTATTCCAGATGATATTCTCCAAACTAAATATTATTTAGCTGCTCGTACTTTTTTAGAGCAAGCAGCCAAAGCAAATCTGAAAGTTAGTAAACTTGATATAAATATTGATTGGGATATTGTTCGTCAGGAAATTACTGGTCAGAAAGTACCTTCCGCAATTATAGGCCAAGTTTACTATGGCATGAATAGCGGCGCCAAAAACAGCTTAGACCGAAATTATTTGAGCATGGCAGAAGCAACTGGGAAAGCGAAAATCTTACCTTTACATGTAGTCACTGAAATCGAAGAATTAAATCCTAGACGTTTTCAGATTGTCTGTAATCAAATCAACGAGCAAGGAACAGTAGTTGCTCAAAAAACCTTTACTTGTCGCTATCTATTTTTAGCTGCTGGTTCAATAGGAACTACTGAGTTGTTGCTGCGTGCTAAGTATAATGGCAAATTACGCCGTTTGAACGACAACGTGGGAATGTTTTGGGGAACTAACGGTGATGCAGTAGGTGCAGTAATTACAGCAGGTCAAACTAATCCTACACAGGGTGGTCCAGCAGTAGGTGTAATTGAGGACTTTGACAACCCAATTGCCCCCTTAGTAATTGAGCAGCTCCCTTTCCCCATAGTCCCAGAAGGCATTTATGCTGCTCTAAGTCAGGGAATTACTCTGCCGGAAGGAAAGCTAACTTACAATACCTCTACTCAAAGCGCTGACTTGTTTTGGCCAAAAGATTCAGAAAATAATCAAAAAATTGCTCAAGCTTATCTATCAACTTATCAAAGACTCAACCAAGCAAATAATACGACCCTAGCACAAGCACTGGACTTCAGCAGCACTGCTCATCCACTTGGTGGCGCCGTAGTTGGTAGTGTTTGTAATTCATACATGAGAGCCAGAGGTTATCCTAATTTGTTTATTGTCGATGGTGCTTTTATTCCAGGTTCAACCGCTTGTACTAATCCTTCATTTACTATTGCCGCTTTGGCAGAACGATGTATGGATAACTTCCTCAACAAAGGCAGAAATATGAAGGATGAAGATATGGAATTATAGAAAACTATAATGACTTTCCAAATAGAAAATCTTAAACATTTTCTTGTGGGGTAGGCAGGAAAGCCCGCCTCAATATTAGAACGCGCAAGGATGCCCATTCCACAAAGGATGCCCATCCCACAATTGATTATGGTCGCACCATGACTTTAATTGCTTCTCTGTTATCCATTGCGGCATAGCCAGAGGGAACGCCGTTTAGGTCAACTGTTACATCTAATACTGCTGAAGAAAGAGTCTAGTTTACCTGCTACTACGTCTTTTAATAGTTCCGGAATATATGCGCGCGCAGGCGCCACTCCACCATGTAAAGCAATGTTAGACATAAACATTCTGCTTAAATTAATGGCTCCAGCACCGTGAGGAACTCCTACAAAACCAACGGCGCCACCAGGGCGTGCTATTTTTATTGCTGTATCCATTGATGATTCTGTACCGACGCATTCTAATACAGATTCGGCGCCACCTTTGGTCATTTCAATTACTTCTTGCACTGCTTGCTCGTCTCTGCTTGTGACTACATCAGTAGCACCAAATTGTCGGGCAATTGCAAGGCGTTTTTCGTGGCGCCCTAATATAATTATTCGCTCTGCACCTAAGCGTTTTGCTGTAAGTACACCACATAACCCGACGGCGCCATCTCCAACTACTGCTGCTGTTTTACCCTTTTGTACTCCCGCAGAAACTGTTGCATGATGACCTGTGGACATTACATCTGTGAGCGGTAATATTGCTTTGAGTAGCTTTTCATCACCTTCTACTTCTTGAGGAATAGCTACAAGAGTACCATCGGCATATGGCGCCCGTACTGCCTCAGCTTGTCCACCATCATTTTGACCACCCCAAAACCCACCTTCAAGGCAAGAAGTTTGTAAACCTTTACCACAAAATTCACAAGTGCCATCAGAGAAAGCAAACGGCGCCAGAACTCTATCACCTTTTTTCAGGTTACGAACTTCAGAGCCAACTTCTTCAACAATACCCATCCACTCGTGACCAGTACGCCAGCCAGATTTCCAATTATCTAAGCCACGATAAAACCATAAGTCAGAACCGCAAATACAAGCATGAGTAATCTTTACTATCGCATCAGTGGGATGTTTAATTACTGGGTCTGGAACTTCTCGACTCGCACATCGCTTGGGGAATGGTAAACTGTAGCTCGCATTGCACGCACCTTGAAAAATGTTGATGATTGTTCAAAATATTAGTATTCCTTCAACTGGTTGATATATATCTATGGAGTTAGATTATAGAAACACATTTTTGCAGGCGCCTTAAAAATTGTTTTTAAAAAATAACTATCCGTTACATCCGTTGTATCCGTTGCCTAAAAACCAAGGTCATTAGTCTCAAGCCCTAAACCGAAAGCTGAAAGTTGAAGCACAACTCTTAACTCTTGATTCTTGACTAATGACTAATGACCAATTGTGAGATATTAAATGTTATTTAACGCGCCTATGTTATCTTATGCCAGATTTTTGACGATAAGGAACATCTTTGTTAATGTCAACGTTGAAAGGTGACAAGCGTTGTGGGGTGTTGCCAATTTGACCGTAGCTTTGTGCCATAGCTAAGAAGTTTGCTGGGTCGCCAGCTTTTGCCTTCTTCTCCTGAGGTACATAGCGACGTACTTCGGTTTGCCAGATAATTTGAGGAAAACCAAGTTTAGCACGGGTGTAGTCTTCGTAACGTGGGGACTTGATGTTGAAAGGTAGTTCACCTTCTGCACGTCCAGGTAAGTTACGACGACGTTGGTAAGGAACTGTTGAATAGCCAAAGTTATCTAAATATTCTTCGCTATCGAGCAGTTGGTCAACAAAACCGCGAATACCTTTGGTTGCAACTACAATTGACCAAGCAATTTTTTCACGCTCGCTATATACATCGCGTCCAAGTACACGTTGTACAGTTTGTTCAACAAAGCGGTAATTGCTGTTGAGGTCGTAGAAGCTTTTTCTGTATCTATCTGAAAGTACTAATCCACGAATAAAGTCGCGCACGGTAATTTGTCCGTTGCGGAGTTGAGATTCGAGGTATCTTTCGCGGTCAGCAGCAAATGCGTGGAAAAACATCTGACGGTACGCAGCCTCAATCAGATTATCCAAGTCGCTCGAAGACAATAAGTTATCCGTGGAAAAAATCCTTGGCTTATCGTCATTTCCTACCTCGTAGCCTTCAACACGTTGGTTTTGGCTCTTTGGTGCGTAATCTAGTAGAGGTAATGCCACAACTACACTCCGTGAGGTTAACTAAAATTAACAAGTTCAAAAAATATCTTAAAGGAGTAAGTGTAGCTTAATCTCATAATTAATATAAAAATTAACGAAACTTCACGGATTTCTTCGTACTAAGCACTTCAGTGCTTAAAAATAAAGCACTAAAGTGCTTAGTACGAGAAAATAAACCAAACTACCGCACAGGGCCTAATCCATACCCAATCAGCAACGTAAGGACAATAACCGCTACGACAATTGCCACAACACCACCTAAAGCTCTAAAATCTGCTTCCCGCAAGAAGGTCGCCAAATTAAACGGCTTAACCGTATCGTAGAATCGGTAAATGTGCCCGCTCGGTTGCGTATCTCGATAATGCTTATCATAGCGAGCCATACGCGCGAATGGAAGTTCACCACTACTATGCTGCGGTAAAATCCGGCGCCTTTGAAACGGCACCGTATTATAACCGAAGTTAATTAAATATTCTTCGCTCGATAGCAAATCATCGATAAAACCTTTAAGACCTTTGGTTGCTAGCACAGTTGACCATGCTAATTTTTCGCGTTCATTGTAAACTTCACGTCCCAGAATACGCTGGATACACATTTGCACAAAACGATAATTACTGTTGCTATCGTAATTACGTCTTTTAAAAGTATCAGATATCGCAAGTCCCCGTATAAAATCTCGAACAGTAATTTGACCAGCTTTAAGTTGTGATTCTAAAGACGTTTGACGGTTATAAGCAAGCATTTGCTGCTCGTTAAATATCTGCCGATACGCAGCTAATATCAACGTATCCATATCAGATGCTGTCAGTAAGTTATCGGTTGTAAAAATTCTTGGCTGTTCATCACCAGGAATTTCATACCCAGAAACACGCTGATTTTGTGAAGAGGGTGAATAAGTCAATAATGGAAGTGACATGTAAAACATTCTCCATGTAGCGCTCATTATTCACTTAACACCAAGAGAATTACTATTTGCTGTTAATCAATAACAATTTCACCACGCCAAAATGCTAACGGGTCAGTCATCGACCGACAGTAAGGCCAACTTCGCAAGTTTCTCTCCATCGTTTCCGTTTCCCATGTAGGTAAAGGAAACCCTAACCCTAAACACAAATGAAATAAAACGTTTGCAAATTCCAGATTGTGTCCAACACTTCCTACATGTGCATGAGCATATTCATGTGCCACAAGACCCAACCAATCTTCCGATGTCATTCTACCAACATCAATTAAAATAGTAATGGGCGCCATCCAAATATTACACATTCCATCTATACCCAAAGACTGCGCTAAAGGGACTCCAAAAATTTGAATATTACGACGCTCTTCAGGATAAAAACATTCGTGACAAGCTTGTAAATAAGTATTTAATTGAGCATTAACTGAGTCGATATTTTGACCAATCCAATTACAAATTATAGTACTATCGCGCAAGTTTTCCATCACATCTACCATTCGTGACTCCAGCGCAAAACCCCGCACCATTTGCAAGTACTCAAAACCACGTATGTAAGTATCACTTGAACCAGAATTAATCATTATGCCAATGAAAAGGGGAAAGTTTTTATTTTCCCCTTTGTCCTTTACCAACCTAATACTGAAGCAAATTGTGGCGCCGTATTTTCTTCTGATGTAGATGTTTCACCCTCAGCATCAATACGACTTTCAACGCAATACGAAGCAGTACTAAAACCACCAAAACGTTTTACAGTACTAGTACGCATCCGCATATTACCACCTGAGAACCAGAACCGTTCTATCGAACTCATGGTCTCATAATCGGTAGTTAATACCAAACCGTCTTCTTCATCCATATGGAACTGACCAACCACAGGCATAATTTCTGCATAACCACGCTCACGCAGCAATCTACCCTTACGGGGATTATCTGCATCTGGCACAATTGCAAATACTGTTTTACCTTCGTGGTTTTCTTCCCCTTCTCTATCCCATGCCATTGTGCCTAACCAACGCACACGCGAACCACCAATTGATAAATTGGGGTCAATATCGTGCATTTTGCACAACTCAATAATTTCAGGGTCGTCAGCTTCCAACGTTTCCACCAAAATTTCAGATTCCCCTGTCTCGGAACGCTTAAACGCAAGGTGGTGTGTCACCCGCGAAGATTTCCACTTGCCAGCACTTGACCGGAAAAACTCTAATGCATCCATCTAACTTTTGACTCCCATCTCTAATTCTTGAGACTGATGTGTTAACTTTTGTTTGTTCTTAACCTTATTACTTAACATTACAGCTGTTTACAATCAGCTTTCAACTCCTGTCCTTGGTGATTACCCCACCAGCTAAAGTGTTGATTGTTGCAAGCGGCGCCTGTTTCTTATTGACCTGTTACATCGTCGATTAATTGTAAACTTTCTTTACCTTAATTAATTAACGCTTGACAAAGTAGACAAAACTACTACGTTAATGTTAAACTAAGTTAAGCTAACAAAAACAATAGTAGTAAGTACGTTTCTACTATGTAGCAGCGATTTAGTCATTTACTAGGAGTGAATAAATGAACTTCCCCAATGAATTGACCTTAGAGCAACAATTTCGCTTACAAACGCTGAAAGACCAGGTTCAAACACTCTCACAGCAAGAAGCTCAAGAGTTTTTGATGGAAGTGTTACGCCAAATGATGGTAAAAGATAACCTAGTTAAGCATCTTCTCAAGCAAGCCTGATTTACAAGACAAGCGAATGCGTTTGATTTCATATATATAGAGGCAGAGTAAATTAGGAAGAGGTTTGAAAAGGAAAACCTTACAAATAACACAGGAGTGTAAAACCCCAAAAGAATTAATTCTAGCTGAATATTTATATATAAGTCTGGGTGGAGATGGTTTAACTTCCCCGGGCTCAATATTTCGGTAAAACTATCGTGAAATTTTTGGGCAGGAATTATTTCTTGCTCTCGATATATTTGTTCGTCTACGCGGTTCACGAGTAGTTGGGCACTTCCCAGAAGTAAAGATTTGCCAAACTTTTTGCGAATTTGAAGTTTCAATCAAATTTGTAGTACTGATATTTGCACGTGTAGGCGCCGTTACAATGACAGCAGAGATAGTCGTGCCAATAAAAAAGGCGCCGAGTAATATTGCTTTAAGTTTCATACTGGTAAATTATTTAAAGTTGTAAAAACATGCAAAACACCTTGTAAAGATGAAGAGATAACATATGAAGCAAGCGAAAATTTATGTTGCATCTAATGAGAAATATTTAGGCTGTAGCAGACACTGATATGTGTAAATGTGTCATTTGCAACCTTTATTTATAAGTACGCTGTTAGTTGAGTGTTTTTATGCAACTGGTAGATTATTTTTTAATGTTGGGTTCCATCCAAGCTACACTTTATTAAGCTACATCCCCGCACTAATAAATCATCTAAATTTAAATTCCACGAAATTACTGTATTATCTTTTGACACAGAAAAAAGAGTTTGACCATCTGTACTAAAGCGGGCGCCAATAACTGCACCTTTATGACCTTTGAGAGTTTTAATTTCAGTACCAGTATTGATATCCCAGAGTTTTACGGTTTTATCACCAGATACAGATACAAGAGTTCTACCATCTGGGCTAAAACTGGCGCCATAAACTAAATTTGTATGTCCTTTAAGAGTTTTAATTTCTTTACCAGTATTCAAATTCCACAATTTTAAAGTCCGGTCACGAGATGTAGAAGCGAGAGTTTTACCATCTGGACTAAAGCTGATATTCCAAACGTGAGAAGTATGTCCTTTTAGAGTGTAAATTTCTTTCCCTGTATTAATATCCCAAATTTTCACAGTATTATCACTTGATGCTGAAGCGAGCATTTTACTATCTGGACTAAAGCTAACATTTATAACTTGATATATATGTCCCTTAAAAGTTTTAATTTCTTTGCCTGTATTAATATCCCAAAGTTTAACAGTTTTATCTTCAGATGCGGATGCAAGCATTTTACCATCTCCGCTGATACTGGCGCAGAAAACTGCCTCAGTATGTCCTTTAAAAGTTTTAAGTTCTTCACCAGTTAGGGTGTCCCATAATTTAACTGTCTTGTCCCAAGATGCAGAAGCAAGCATTTTACCATCTGGACTAAAGCTTACGCTATTAACTAAATCTGTATGTTTATTTAAAGTTTGAATTTCAGAATTTTTTTGAATATCCCATAATTTTATGGTCTTGTTATCTAATGTAAAAGCAAGATTTTTGCTATCTGAACTTAAGCTAGCACTTATTATCTTATTTGCGCTTCCTTTAAAAGTTTTAATATCAGAGCTAGTATTTAGATTCCACAGTTTTACTGTTCTATCGGCAGATGCAGAAGCTATAGTTGTACCATCTGGACTAAAGCTAACACCAATAACTGAGTCTGTATGTCCTTTAAAAGTTTTAATTTCCGAACCAGTATTAATATCCCATAATTTTACTGTTGTGTCTTTGGATGAAGATGTGGAAGCTAAGGTTTTACCATCTGGGCTAAAACTAACTCCAAAAACTGAGTCATTATGCCCTAAGAGAGGTAAGATTTCTGTACCAGTTTTAACGTTCCATAGTTTAATACTGCTATCCCAAGATGCGGAAGCAAGCATTTTTCCGTCTGGACTAAAGCTAACCCCCCAAACTTGGGATGTATGTCCTTTGAAAGGAGGTTTTATTTCTTTACCAGTTTTTATATCCCAAAGTTTTATTGTTTGGTCAGCAGATGCAGAAGCAAGTATTTTTCCATCTGGACTAAAGCTAACTCCGAAAACTGCTTGATTACCATTTTTAAAATTAGTACTTTTATGACCTGTAAAGGTTTGAATTTGTTTACCTGTATTGATATCCCAAAGTTTTATTGTTTCGTCTGCTGACGCAGAAGCAAGCATTTTACTATCTGGACTAAAACTAATACTAAAAACGGCAGCGCCATATGAATGTGCTTTAATGGTTTTAATTATTTTAATTGCTTTAATATCTCTAACATCCCAAAGTTTTATTGTTCCATCACCAGATGCAGAAGCAAGAATTTTACCATTTGGGCTAAAACTAACATTTGTAACGCTAGATATATGACCTTTAAGAGTTTGAAGCTCTTGACCTATTTTTGCATCCCAGATTTTTATTGTTTTATCGCTGGATGCAGAAGCGAGAAATTTAGCATTAGGATGAAAGCTAATTCCAAAAACCGCATCTGTATGTCCTTTTAGGGTTTTAACTTGTAAATTGTACACAGTCTCTTGTAATGTAGATACAGTTAATATTTGAGTTCCTGCTGATATCCAAGGTTGCCAAATACCTTTTAATTTTTTTCCAGCTTTGATAGCTTCTGCTAAAGCTGCCTCTTGGTCGTTTTTGGCAAAGGTCTGTTCTGCGGTTATACTTAGTCTGGCAACTTCTGCATCTATCCTACGTATTTCACTAAGTCCAGCAAATATAGACACAGCTAACAAGCCAAAAGCAAGTGCAAAAATAGTTAGTCTACGTCTAATTTTTTGTTCTCTTTCTTTTTTATTTTGTTTAGATATACTTGCTTCAATAAACTTTTGTTGTTTCTCAGATAGTTCTGATGCGCGCAACTTATACCAGCTTAACGCAACATTTAATGGAGTTTCCTGTAATAACCTACCAGAATCATAATCATTTTTGTGCCATTCCTGTACTTCTAACCTTAATCTTTCTTGCCAAATCCTAAACTCGCGGTTATCATGAATCCAATCACGAAGTGTTCCCCATTCTCGAATTAAAGCTTCATGAACAATTTCTACTGTCTCTTCTTGATTTATATTATTAAAATTTGTTACTATCAATCTTTCGTTTGCTAAATATTGTATTAAATCCCAATTTTCTTCTCCAACTTCGTGTTTTGTTGCTATACGTCGAGTATCTTCGGTACCTTCTCCAGGTTGAACTAATTGAATAAATACTCGTGGCGCCATTTTTTGCTGATGTTTACTCAACTGAGTATAAACATTTTCTGCATGAATAGCTATAGCTTCTCTGACTCCACCAATTTCTCGATAAGCTTGATGTGTTAATAACCCTGGACGTTGTTTTTGCCACAGTTGAGTCAAAGCAAACTGCTGTAAAGGTAAACTACCTTCCCCATCTCCAACATCATCAATTAACTTATTAACTAAGCCAGATTCAAATTCTACACAATACTTTACCGCAGGTTGTATAATAGCATTTTCTAATTCCTGACGGTTCATTGCCGCCAGTAAGCAAGGAGGATATTTTTGCAGAGCTTTACCTAAAGGTTCGTAAGATATCGCTTTACCTAAAAAATCTGCCCTTAAAGTAATTAATAAAGTAAATGTAGATGAATTATTTACTTTTTGCAGTAACTTATCGATAAACATTTTACATTCTTCGACATTTGAGCAAAGCGTAAATATTTCTTCAAATTGGTCAATAATAAGTAAAGTTTTATTGTTACTCTGCTCTAAAGCCATAGCTAATGACTCTAATGGCTTATTTCCGGGACGAAACGAAATTATCTGCCAGTTTTGATTGTTATTATCACGTAATTTAGGAATTAAGCCAGCAAATACTACAGAAGATTTTCCACTACCAGAGGCACCGACTACAGCAACAAAAGGTTTACGATTAACATCTGCCAGCAAATCCTTAACAAAAGCTTCTCGTCCAAAGAAAAATTCCGTGTCTTGTTCTCGAAATATTTCTAAACCTCGGTAAGGACACAGCGAAATTATTCCTAAACTTTGCCAAGTAGGTGGTGTTTCTAATTGGTTTTGGATAATTACAGGTAGCCAACTAGCACAAGGAAATGTTACATCATAGTTACTACGCAAGAATTCGCGCGCTTTTCTAATAGAAAGATATAGCGACTGACCACCAGTAAATTCATGTAAAAAATACTTTAAAAATTCCTGTGCTATTTTATCTGGCACAGGTTCCCGCATTACAATAACTTGGGGTATATTTAATTGTTCTAATTCTAAAGCAATGCCTAAACCATCACACGAATTAAAAAATGCTATTTGCAATCGCTTGTTGATGGCTATTTGCATGGCGCCTCTTAATTGTACCATTGTCAAGCTATCATGTTTGTTCAGGAATATACGTCCCTGTGTTCCTTCAGTTCGAGAATGTCCTGAAAAAAATAACATGTCCCATCCAGCATTATCACGTAGATGGTCAATTAATATTTCGCGCGATGGTTCTTTGAGTAAAATTATCTCACCGTTTTTACAATATTCTTGAAGAAGTTCTCTATCAGCTTCAACATTTATATCTGTACTATCACCAAGAACAACTAAAATTCTAGCTTTGTCTCGATAAATACGTTCTCCACGTTCAGCATCAGGTGCGCTTAAAGCAACTTCAACATAAGGATATTTTTGTAAAACATCCCATAAATGCCAAGGCAGCTTACGCAATTTTTGACAACTAGTAGCAATAATTACACGAATTTCATCTTCTATATTAAGTTTTTCTAAACAATCCTTAACTTTAATAAAACAATCTGATGCTAGCCAGTTATTTAAACTTGCAACTAACTCTTGTGATTTTTGATAAAAGTCTTGATTCAGAGCTTCAATATTTACATTTTTTGTACCTAGAGGTCGAATACGATATTGTCCATAGAAGCTGCGATAAATATCAGACCAAGATTGAGAATGTTCGATAACAGCGAGTGCTGACGGTAATTTTGCGCTGATAATTAAGTTTGGTGTTTCACTAGCGTTACTAATTGTTAAGTTGACTCGATAACCCGATTTGAAGGCGCCGTCAAATTTAAGAACAACTAGTTTTTTCATAAATAGTTTAATCTTAAAATATTTTTTAAAATTTGTGCATTGTAGAGACGCGACATGTCGCGTCTCTAGATTCGTGCGTGATTACACAACAAATTCTTGTGTGACTTTTGACTCTCCTAAACAAATATCAACACTAAATTTTTCATTGACTTGGGCACTCAGTGTAACTTCGACCCAGTTATCATGTTCTCTAGAAGTTGCATTTAAAACGCTTTCTCCATTTTCATCATTGACAATTAACTCTAATCCTTGAGGTAAATATGTACTTTCTAAAGGACAAGCTTGAATTGTCATGTTAATTGCATCATCATTTTCTGAAGCAACTCGTGCAACTAATGCAATCTTGTTACTATCTAGTTGTAAACCCAAATCAATCTTTTTTGCTTGCGTAATGCTAAATTGGCGACTCCTGACGAAAGCTAGTTGCTGTGGATTTAATATATTTTCCAGATTTTGCCAACCTTCTGTAATCAATCCTTGCAACCATTGACTAATGTTTACAATCGCTGCTTGTTCTTTCTGAGTTAAATATTCTAGTAAGTTATCTACAGATTGTAATTGATTTAATGCAATAGTGGGCACCGATTGAACACTGACATTAGGTGTAAATCCAATAATATGCGCTTCGTCTAAAGATGAATTTATTTGCACGAATATATACGCTATACGGTCAGAAGCAACTTCCTGTGGAATTTGACAATACTTAGTATTTGGAGAGACAGGAAAACATTCGAGCTTACCAACATTTTTAACTTCCACATTTGCTGTATTGATAAAACTTTGCATCCAAGGATTCTGATAAATATCTCTATCCTTAACGGTTTCAAAGCTCATACAATTAAGATAATAATCTACTGCATAGGTAGCTAAAGAATTGAGATAAACTTTTTTCGTTGCTTCAACACTAGATATACCTTGACTTTGCTTTTTAGCAACATCATGCGCTGAATAAGATAAAAATACTTTAAAACTATCTTGTTGAGTACTTATGTTCATAATGAGTGACCTGTTTGTGCTGATTTAATTGCTGAATACGATTTACTGTAAATATTTACGACAATACTCAACGACATTACGCTTTTTAATGCTTCTTTGATAAAAACTTGAAAGTGTAGGAATAGGATGTCCTGATTTTATAGATATATCTCTCCACTCTCTTCCTTCACAAAGAAATATCAAAATTCTTTGTAAATTGGTATTTCTATCTCTTCTAATATGTAAGTCTCGTAAAATACCTTCTGGGTCAGTTTCAATAAAATCTCGAAATAAATTGGCATCTTCTTTACTTTGCCCCTCCCCCTCAAGCAAATCTTTAAATAACCTCTCTTCTGCTGCTTTCTCGTCAAAAGAACATATTGGTGTACGTGTACGATATCTACTCACCGCATCTAAAAAACACCACCTAAATATATGATTTACCCATGCCATCACAGGATATTGAGGACTATATTTATTTAGATCTTTACAAAACTTTACTAAAGCATCATTAACTGCCTCTTGATATATCTCCTCGAAGTTTGGTAACTGCGACCAACTTTGTTGCCTACTCAATAACCCAGAAGATTGAATTAATTTAACCAAACTATTTAGTGCTTTGCGTCTAGCGACACTATTGGAGGGGTTATTTTGCGCTTCCAACGCCAACTGCCGCATTTGTTCAGCTAATTCACACATTGAAACCTCCTGATTAACGCTCGTCTTCAGGGTAGTTTTAGGTATAATACCCGCAACTACCAAGTTGTTTACGAAGGAAGTAGGGATGTTTTATGCAAAATTTCCCAGAACTTAAATAAATTTACATAACTTAACAACTCACATTTGCTTCAAAAACTCCATCAACTTGCTTTTACGACTATAAACTGCTTGGTTTGCCCTTCAGCTTCAGCTAAATACAAGTATTCTTGATAACGTTCTTGGCGTTCGAGGATTTTGAGGCGAATAAAAGCTAAATCATCAGCATAGTAACAAATTGCTGAGTCTGACCAAATGCCACATTGAGTAATATTACCCTCAAGTACTTGAATAATGGTGGATAATCCCAACGTTGTTGTAATGCGGCAGATGCTAAACTAAAGTCCGCGCACCAATCATCTTGCCAAGTTTGCAGATTAATATAGATATCAGTACGTTCTT
Source organism: Calothrix sp. HK-06 (assembly GCF_001904745.1). Taxonomy (GTDB): domain Bacteria; phylum Cyanobacteriota; class Cyanobacteriia; order Cyanobacteriales; family Nostocaceae; genus Dulcicalothrix. Next base: position 214,933 of record NZ_MRCD01000002.1, on the reverse strand, counting down.
GTGGCGCCAGTTCCGCACTGATTTTTTAAAAGATTAAATAATTTAGCATACGGTGCCGATTTTAAAGATATCGGCGCCTCAATACTGCTCGGTTAAAGGAAACAGAGGGTAAAACAGGATAAAATTGGTTCGCGAAATAAATTAGAGTATTGTCTTCCATCGTGCTTTAAGCTGAAAATACTGTGTTTAATTATTACATACGTTGATAGCAGCCTTGAATCAATCTTAAAATCCGCACGTGTGGAGACGTGTTCACGTAGTGTCCTGCAGGGAATATATCACGTCTCTACATTTAGGCATTTTTACAATTCATCTAAAACTGCTGTATGTTCTTGTGGGGTGGGCATCAACGCAAACGCCCTAGATAATTGAACGGGCAAGGATGCCCATTCCACTCTTACAATGTCCATTACACAAGATGGTTAATAATTTAGTATTAGGTGAGATGGAGTGTAACACCACCATGTGAAGGGGCGAACACCGAACCAGTTAGTTGCACACTTATATTTACAATGACGGTAGTAGAAAAATAAATCTTAGATTTCCTTATATCTCGGCGCCAAGCCTAAAAGTTCGTCGTCTCTCACATTATAAGCCTATGCAACCAACTAACCCTAATCAATTTACTGAGAAAGCATGGGAAGCTATAGCCCACACTCCTGATATAGCGAAGCAAAACCAGCAGCAGCAAATCGAAAGTGAACACCTAATGAAAGCGCTGTTAGAGCAAGATGGGCTTGCTGGCAGTGTATTTACTAAACTTGGTGTTGATGTTTCAAAGCTGCGTGATAAAACTGAGCAGTTTGTGCAGCGTCAGCCTAAAGTATCAGGTAGTAGTAGTTCTGTTTACTTGGGACGAAGCTTAGATACGCTGCTTGACCGTGCTGACGGTTTTCGTAAAGAACTCCAGGACGAATTTATTTCTATTGAACATTTATTACTTGCTTATGCCAAGGATGACCGCTTTGGCAAAGGTTTATTTAAAGAATTCGGCTTGGACGAAGCCAAACTAAAGAATACTATTAAACAAGTTCGAGGAAGTCAAAAAGTGACCGACCAAAACCCAGAAGGTAAATATCAATCGCTGGAAAAATATGGGCGTGACCTTACCGAAGCTGCGCGTGATGGTAAGCTTGACCCAGTGATTGGACGTGATGATGAGATTCGCCGCACTATTCAAATTCTCTCACGTCGTACTAAGAATAATCCTGTATTAATTGGTGAGCCTGGTGTAGGTAAAACTGCTATTGCAGAAGGACTTGCACAGCGTATTGTTGCAGGTGATGTTCCTCAGTCGCTCAAAGACCGTCAATTAATAGCTTTAGATATGGGCGCCTTAATTGCGGGTGCTAAGTATCGAGGTGAGTTTGAAGAACGTCTCAAAGCTGTATTAAAGGAAGTTACCGATTCTAAAGGTAATATTGTTCTATTTATTGATGAAATTCATACCGTTGTTGGTGCAGGCGCCACTCAAGGTGCAATGGATGCTGGCAACTTGCTCAAACCAATGTTAGCACGTGGTGAGTTACGCTGTATCGGCGCCACTACTTTAGATGAATATCGTAAATATATAGAGAAAGATGCTGCATTAGAGCGTCGCTTCCAACAAGTGTATGTAGACCAGCCAAGTGTTCAAGATACTATCTCTATTTTACGGGGATTGAAAGAACGCTACGAAGTACACCACGGGGTACGGATTTCTGATAGCTCACTGGTAGCAGCAGCGACATTATCAAACAGATATATCTCCGACCGTTTTCTACCTGATAAAGCAATTGACTTGGTAGACGAAGCTGCCGCACGGTTAAAAATGGAGATTACTTCTAAACCTGAAGAACTCGACGAAATTGACCGGAAGATTTTGCAGTTAGAGATGGAAAAACTGTCATTGCAAAAAGAAAGCGATTTAGCTTCGCGCGAACGTCTCGAACGTTTAGAGAAAGAACTCGCTGATTTAAAAGAGGAACAAAGTACTCTCAACGCACAATGGCAGTCGGAAAAAGACGTTATTACCAAAATCCAGTCGGTAAAAGAAGAAATCGACAGGGTAAATTTAGAAGTTCAGCAAGCAGAGCGTAACTACGACCTTAACCGCGCGGCTGAATTAAAATATGGTAAGTTAACCGACTTGCACCGTCGTTTAGAACAAACCGAATCTCAACTCGCGCAAGCACAACGTAGCGGTAAGTCATTGTTACGTGAGGAAGTTACCGAAGCGGATATTGCCGAAGTAATTTCTAAGTGGACAGGTATACCCATCAGCAAGTTAGTTGAATCTGAGAAAGAAAAGCTATTGCATCTCGAAGACGAATTGCATAACCGTGTTATTGGACAAAACGAAGCTGTCACCGCAGTAGCTGATGCAATACAACGTTCACGCGCGGGACTTTCTGACCCCAACCGTCCTATCGCTAGCTTTATTTTCCTTGGTCCAACAGGTGTAGGTAAAACTGAGTTAGCAAAAGCTTTAGCAGCGTACATGTTCGACACCGAAGAAGCGTTAGTACGGATTGATATGTCCGAATATATGGAGAAACACGCAGTTTCCCGATTAATTGGCGCCCCTCCGGGATACATTGGTTACGATGAAGGTGGGCAACTAAGCGAAGCAATTCGGCGCCGTCCATATGCGGTAGTATTATTCGACGAAATCGAAAAAGCACACCCAGACGTATTTAATATTTTCCTGCAAATACTCGACGATGGTCGTGTTACAGATGCTCAAGGTCATACGGTAGATTTCAAAAATGCCATTATTATAATGACCAGTAACATTGGTTCGCAGTATATCCTCGATGTTGCTGGTGATGATAATCGTTACGACGAAATGCGTCATCGAGTTATGGAAGCAATGCGTAGCTCATTCCGTCCAGAGTTTTTAAACCGTGTTGACGAACAAATAATTTTCCACGCATTGCACAAGAGCGAACTACGCAAAATTGTACAATTGCAAGTCGAAAGATTACGCGACCGCTTGGCAGACCGCAAAATGTCGCTCAAACTTTCTGACTCAGCACTTGACTTTTTAGCAGAAGTTGGATATGACCCAGTATTTGGCGCCCGTCCATTAAAGCGTGCAATTCAACGCGAGCTAGAAACACAAATCGCGAAAGCTATTCTACGTGGTGAGTTTAATGACGGAGACACAATTTTCGTTGATATCGAAAATGAGCGTCTAGCATTCAAACGCTTACCTGCTGAATTGTTAACAACCTAATACCTTACAAATAGAAATTGATTGAATAATGTAGAGACTGTACATATACAGTCTCTACAATTGTATGTAGTTTCATTTTTATCAAACGAGTTAAAAGTGAGGTTATTCAGCATGAAACCTCTAAAATATTTGAAGTCCGTAATCCAGGCTGCGGAGTTATATGATGTACTTCGTATTTTGAAGCATCTGACCCATATCGCAATTACTTAAAGCATTGATACATTTGTATGATGCTTATAAATATTTATAAGCTATGCAAAGTATTGTAAAACATGATAAATGTTAAAATTGTGTTGTAGATAAATTTAAAAGAATCACTATGGCTATCTTGACATTAGGTTGGGTTTCACTGCTAGTTGTTTTTACTTGGTCTATTGCAATGGTAGTCTGGGGTCGCAACGGATTGTAGGAGGACTGTGGAAAGTCAATTTCTCAACGTTCTAACAATAACAGCCATAGTACTGCTTGTTGCAGTTACAGGTGGTGTTGGCTATTTAACTTTAGCTGACTGGCGTGACCGTCGTCGCTTTGAACAAGAGAACCGCGAAGTACGACGTACAGTGCCCAAGCGCAAAAAATAATAACGCGCGTATCAACCAAGATTGGTAAGGGCACGATAATATCGTGCCCTTAATATTCTTAATCTAAAAGTCATAGCTTCAACGGACAAAATTGGGAAGATGTGAAAGTTAAATTGTTAGATATTGGCGTAGGTAGGAAAGAAAACCCGTAACCGTGCTAAACCCTTTCACTCTCAAGATATATTACCTGAAAAATTCATAGAATTAAGCTGGGGAAAGCTACTAGCGGAAATTTATACATAAATGTGAACCGTGGTTCACATTCTCCAAAGGTATCGTACATCCAATAAGATAACAAAAGCTTTTATATAAACAAGGTTTGAGGTAATACAATAGTACCCAAAATCTCGTAGAGACGTTACATGTAACATCTCTACATGTATTTTCAACAAATGTGAACCACGGTTCACATTGTAGTTGGTGCCAGCGTAAGGCTGTACTAATGCATTTAAGGCGCCTATCTCTTCAAGAGATGCATAATTTTATTTTTCGCCACGTGAACTTAAAAAGCAGGGAAAGCAAATCAGATTTTGATTAATGCTCTCTGTATAAATTCTTAAACAATAGGAATTTATATCAGTTTAACAAAGGAAGGAAAAAATGTTGAAATTGAATGATTCTAGAAGAATATCTGGTAAATATAACTTAGTACAAGCTAATTCCTGGGAAGTACTAAAGCAGTATTTTAAGGAATATGTATACCCAGTTGAGCAAGTCGAAAATTTGGCTCATGAAGCTTTTCAAAATAAAGGAGGTTATGCTTGGCAAAAAATTCAATATCTTTTATTTGACATGAACTTGCGCTTGATGCGAGAGGGGTTTGGGTTAGGAACTCCTGGCTTCATTAGAGAATGGGAAATTCGCCACTTAATCGAGCAGGTTGAACAGCAATATTTACCTCAAGAGCAACTTCCTATTGAACTTGCTAACGCTGAAGTTTTCATGCCGTGGCTTAAAGAACGAATTAGTCAACATCGTGTCAACCATCATCCATTATTTCAACTGTTTGATAATGATGATTTGAGTTCGGAAGAAGTCCGCTACTTTCTTGGTAATTACCGAGTTAATATGCAACGCTTTCATTTGCATGTTGCTGCTTTCAGCTTAATTGTACCCTTTGAGATGCGCGAAGAACTTTATCACAATCTTCATGATGAGTTTGGTCAGGGAGATTTTGCTCAAGCTCACCCCAATTTATTTGAACCTCTGATGGATTATTTTGGTGGAGCTAGACAAGAAGATATTAACCCAGAAACTTGTAATTTGCTTAATACCAAAATTAACCTCTGCTGGTTTGCTGATGGACTCCATTACGGCATTGGTGGAATGGGAGCTTTGGAATTGGCAATTCCTCTTCAACAGCGTCGAATTTTAGCACACCTACGTCGTCGCGGTTTGAGTGAAGATATGGTGAAATTCTTTGTTGTTCACTGTGAACTCGATGAAGACCACGGAGAAGGGTGGTTCGCTGCAGGAATGCCCTACACACATACTTATGAAGACTTTCAAAAAGTATTTTCTAGTGCGATGCGAATGCTTGAAGCTAGAGCTTCAGTTTATGATGGTATTCTTAAAGGCATTATAGAACGTCGCAATTAAACTCGAAGGAATATTAAGTTATGCCACTGATAACATTTAGGGCATCGAAGATATTATCAGAGCAGATCAGAGAGAATCTTGCTAAAAGTTTATCTCTGATAACTGAGAAGATTCTTCAGAAGAGTAAACAATTAATTGTTGTTTGTTTTGAAGCCGCATTGCAGAAGACGGAATGGTATGTAGGTGGTGTTAAAAATGATGATAAAGCAATTTTTGAATTGAGCATTATTGTTACAGAAGGAACAAATAGCAATTAAGAAAAACTTGAATGGATGTTACAAGCTTGGAAACTTGTTACTGAAGCTATTGCACCACTACCAACCCAAATTATATTTCGATTCAAGAAATAGATGGATTTAGCTGGGGTTACAACGGTCTCAGCCAAATTTACATCATTTTTGTGAATCGACACTTGCTCCTTACAAACAACCCCAAGTATTTTTCTTCACTGACTTACCCAAGACGGCGACGAGCAAAGTTCGCAAGGATTTGTTAGTAGAGTTGGCACATAAGAGTTGTAAACGAGGTGAATATGCATGATTAAACAATCGAACATTAATGGTATTAGCATGTTTAAAAAGCTAAAAGGAAGTAATACTAAATTATCTCCGAAACATTCGACTCAAGCAATTGTACTGGCTTGGCTAGGAGCATTTCTAGCAATTAGTGCGGTTGCGCTTCTCTCCAATATATTTTCTGTAGCATTTATACTCGGTTCTTTTGGCGCCTCCTGCGTTTTGGTCTTTGGATTTCCAGATGCATCTTTTTCACAACCAAGAAATGTGCTACTAGGTCATTTTTTGAGTTCTTTTATTGGTTTAGCATGTTTAACGCTTTTTGGAGCAACGTGGTGGTCAGTTGCTATAGCTGTTGCTACTGCCATTTCTGTCATGATGCTTACCCGAACAACTCATCCACCAGCAGGCTCCAATCCAGTTATTATTTATCTGACAAAACCAACATGGAGTTTTCTACTGTTTCCTACTGTTTTTGGAACACTAATCTTAATCTTTTTTGCGCTTCTATATAATTATTTTACTCGCAAAAAGATAAATCCAGTTAGAGCTACTCCTCCAATTCCAATTCGCATTAGTTGCCACAATTGCAGTCATAATAATCCTGCTAGTTTTAACTTCTGTACTAGATGCGGAAATCGATTAAATAAACAGCATACTTATTAAACGTTATGAACGTTTATTTCAACTAAAGAGTGTGAATGTAATTTTCTATTTCTGTTCAAACTGAAACAACTAGCACTGGGAGCAATTGATTACAAAAGTTTACATTACCCTTATAAAGCAGTATGGTTACGGCGCTTATAATCAATATTGAGTTTGACAAAGATGTTTCAATATAAAATAAAGAATGAGAAAGCTAGTTTATTTGAAGTTAGATGGTGAGTTATTACAAGGAGTAAGGGCTACGCTGACGATTAAACAAGATAATCAAACTAATTATATAGAAATCACCGGAAATTTGCCTGTTAATTCGATTTTATCAAAGGTTTTTCATAAGTGGAAGTCGGAATACAATAGTGTATACGCTTCCCGAATTATTCCTAAAGGAGTAAAATATGCAAGTAATTGGCGCCTGGAATGTAATATTGCAGCAAATGAATTACGTAACCAATTGAATCAATGGCTACTCTCAGATTCTTTTCGTCCTATCCGTGACAAATGTCTTCAACAATTTGTTGTCAACAACGAGGTTCTTTTACTAATTCGTACTTCAAATCAGACGTTGTTAAAACTTCCTTGGCATCAATGGGATTTAGTTGAAAAAAATACTCATGTTGAAGTAGCTTTAAGCACGCTAGATCCTGAGACGACTCAAAGAGCAAAAACGCCTACATTTCGAGATAAAGTTAGAGTATTAGCAATTCTAGGTAATAGTACGGGTATTAATCTTGAAAAAGATAGACAAATACTAACTAATTTGCCTGATATAGAAACTACATTTTTAGTAGAACCGCAGCGTCAGGAAATTAATGACTCTTTATGGGAGCAAGCTTGGGACATCTTATTTTTCGCAGGTCATAGTAGGACTGAGGGTAGTAGTGGTGAAATTTATATTAATCCAACCGATAGTTTAAGCATTGAAAGGCTAAAGTATGGTGTGAGAAGTGCCGTTAATAACGGTTTAGTTTTAGCTGTTTTTAACTCCTGTGATGGTATGGGATTAGCGTTTGAGCTACAAAAGCTACATATCCCTCAAATCATTGTGATGCGAGAACCTGTACCGGATAAAGTAGCACAAACGTTTATCACTTACTTTCTCCCAGCTTTTGCTAGTGGGAAGTCTATATATATGGCTGAACGAGAAACGCGCGAGAAATTACTTGTATTAGAAGATGAGTTTCCTTGCGCTAGCTGGTTGCCAGCAATTTTTCAAAATCCTGCTACTCAACCATATTACTGGCAAGACTTGGGTCGGCGCCCTACTAATCAATGCCCATATCGTGGTTTGTTTGCTTTTCGAGAAGAAGATGCACAGTTCTTTTTTGGGCGAGAAGCTTTTACAGATAAATTACTTAAAGCTGTAAAAAGTAAACCTCTAGTTGCGGTTATTGGTTCTAGTGGTAGCGGCAAATCATCAGTAATATTTGCTAGTCTTATTCCACGCTTACGTCAAATTAATAACTCGCATATTATTACATTTCGACCTAGCTCAGAGCCACTTCATGCTCTTATCAATGCATCATTAGAGCATTTAGAAGGCGCCGATAGAGTATTTATAGTTATTGACCAGTTTGAGGAACTTTATACTTTATGCCAAAATATACAAGAGCGTCAGCTTTTTATAGATAATTTATTAACATTAATAAATGAAAGAATTAGTTTAACATTTATTATTGCTCTTAGGGCAGATTTTTTAAACCAAGCTCTTTCTTATCGACCTTTTGCTGATGCTTTGCAGCATAATGACTTGAAATTGAGTCAGATGAATAATCAAGAGTTACAAACTGTAGTGCAAAAACCAGCAGAATTGCTTGATGTAACTCTGGAGTCTGGATTAACAGAGCGAATTTTAGGCGCCATAGGTAGTCAGACAGGTGATTTACCGTTATTAGAATTTGCCTTAACTCAACTATGGGAAAAACAAATAGATAACCGTTTAACTCATGCAGCTTACGATGAAATTGGTGGTATAGAAGCAGCTTTAGCTCGTTATGCTGAACAAGTATATAATAAACTTAATTTGGAAGAACAAGAACAAACACGTCGAATTTTTGTTCAGTTAGTGCTTCCTGGGGTAGGTACAGAAGATATTCGATATTTGGCAAAGCGTGCAGAAATAGGGGAAGAAAACTGGAATTTAGTAATGCATCTTGCTTCTAAACGTTTAATAATAACAGGACACGATGAAGCAACACAAAAAGAAACTGTAGAAATTGTACACGAAGCTTTAATTAGAGAATGGGAACGCCTGCGCCAATGGATAAAACAAGACCGCGAGTTCCGTATTTGGCTTTCTGAGTTACGAGCCACAATGCAGCAATGGGAAAAAAATAATTATGATGAGAGTGAATTATTACGAGGCAAACGTTTAATTTATGCCGAAGGATGGTTACAAAGGCGCCCTTTGGATTTAAAAGTTAATGAGCAGGAGTATATAAAAGCAAGTTTAAGATTAAGGGAGAGAGAATTTAAACAAAAAAGACGTTTAAAGAAATTAATTTTGGCTAGTGGTCTAGGCACCAGTATTATTCTAACAGGAGCATTAGCAATAGGATGGTGGCAAACAGACGTTCAACGACGACAAGCACAAAAAAATGAGATTAAAGCTATTCTAATTTCTTCTGAAAACCTTCTATTAGCAAACCAAAAATTAGATGCATTAATATCAGTTTTAGATGTAGGGATAAAATTTAAACACATTATCAATACAGACTCAGAATTAAAACAACAATTTGTAAAGACGTTACAATTAGCAATTGATAGTGAAAAAGAACTCAACCGTTTACAAGCACATACTAATTGGGTTTATAATATTGCTTTTAGCCCCAATGGTAAAATAATTGCTTCTGCTGGTTTAGATGGAAAAGCCATACTATGGAATTTAGAGGATGGTTCGCGTAAAATATTAAATCATCAAGATAAAGTTTTTAGTATTAGTTTTTGTACTAAGGGTAATATGTTTGCCACTGCAAGCGCAGATAAAACAGTGAAAGTATGGAATATAAATGGCAGCTTACGTAAAAATTTAAACCATAAAGACGCTGTTCTTAAAGTAAGTTTTAGTCCTGACTGTGAAACATTAGTTACAGCTAGTAGTAAACAAGCTCTAATTTGGAATTTAAACAGCCAAACTGCAAAAACTATATGGGCTGATAATGATGTAGTTAGTAGTGTAAGTTTTAGCACGACAGAAAAAATAATAGCGGTTAGTACAAGTGATAACAAGGTTAAACTTTTAAACTTAGATGGTAATGAAATTCAAACTCTTAATGGTCACACTGATAAAATTCATCACATCAGCTTTAGCCAAGATGGCAAAACCATTGCTACCGCTAGTTGGGATAAAACAGCTAAACTATGGAATTTAGAAGGTAAAGAACTTGCAACTCTTAAGGGACACACAGACCGAGTATTTGATGTTAGTTTCAACCCGGACGGCAAAACAATTGCTACTGCCAGTTGGGATAAAACGGTCAGACTTTGGAACCTTGATGGCACTTTACGTACAATTATTAAAGGGCATAATGCTCGTATTAATAGTGTCAGCTTTAATCGTAAAAACAAAATAATGGCATCAGCAGGCGCCGACAACACGATCAAATTATGGAAACTTGACGACAGTTTGTTGCCAATTCAAGCACATAATGGCGCCGTTCGTAGTGTCAGCTTTAGTCCTGATGGTGCTTACATCGCAACTGGTAGTGAAGATGGAACAGCAAAACTCTGGACTCAAGACGGGCGCCTTATAAAAGTCATTGATGAAAACACAGGTGGTGTATATGGTGTTAGCTTTAGCAAAGATGGTAAATATATAGCTACAGCCAACGTGAATAAAACTGCTAAAATTTGGTTGAGTAGTAATTACAAAAATATCGTAACTCTTCAAGGACATAAAGGAGAAGTATTTTACGCGCGCTTTAGTCCAGATAGCAAGACAATTGCGACTGCCAGCGCTGATAAAACCGCTAAACTTTGGAATTTAAATGGTCAAAATATTGCAACCTTTAAAGGACATCGCGACCGAGTTGTAGATGTAACTTTTAGTCCTGATGGAACTCTAATTGCTACCGCAAGCGATGACCATACTGCTAAGATTTGGAAACGTAATGGCACTTTGTGTGCAACTCTCCTAGGACATGACGATGAAGTTAATGGTATTGATTTGAGCCACAACGGTACTCAGATAGCGACTGCTAGTGATGATAAAACTATTGGACTTTGGAAAATAGATATTACCGCATTATGCCAACCAAACAAAAACAAGCAAATATATCTTAAAGATAATAAGCGTTTACACGGACACCAGGAAAGAGTTGTCGGTGTAAAATATAACCAAGGCGGCAATATAATTGCTTCCACCAGTTTTGATAATACCGTCAGACTTTGGAACCAAAACGGTAAAAGAACACAAATTTTTCAAGGACACGATGACTGGGTTTGGAGTGCTGACTTTAGCTATGATGGAAAAAAGCTTGCCTCAGCTAGCAATGACACAACTGTGAGATTTTGGAATCTTGACACAGGAACACAAACTTTGGATTTAAATAGTCTATTAAAGAAAGGTTGTTTACAAGTGAGAGACTATCTTAGGAATAACACCAATAAGCAGCTTTGTCATGAAATTTCACCAAATTAAGCCTGAAGTTTTTGAGAATGGAATGATTATTAAAAATGTGAACCGTGGTTCACATTTTTCAACGATGCCAAATTTTGGTTACTTTGGCGCCTTCCTGTTAAACTGTAATAAATCGTCAAGTTACCAGCAGCATAGAAATCGGTTCTATCTCGCCATAACCATTTTAAACATTTGAGTAAAAGGATTATTTCCTCTAGATGCAGTTCGGTTTCTAAGGAAGGTTCATTACTGTATAAATTACTTGGAGGAAGAATAACATTTTCTTCGATATTTTGAACAGTATCTTGAAAAATTTCTAATTCTTTGGCAATAGTCATTGCGATTTTACTGTATCTAATATTAATGTGTTTATTTTAGCGCGACTATGGTTAATAAACGGCGCTTTCACATCCAGCTTTTATTTCTCACTAAGTGTAACTCCCATTGTTGTAACATTGCTTCAAAACTGGCACCGATAATATCTTTACAACAATGTTACTCTCCCTGCTGTAATGGGAACCCTTATATATAGAGAGTCAATTATCAGAGCAAGTCTTATCAATGGAAAAAAATCATATCCCCCGTTTAACATCGAGTCAGGTGCCCACAGCAGAGCAGTACAATTGCATCATAAGACTGGTTGGGCTTATACACAAAGCTTCAGACCAAAAGGCAGTTTTTGAAACTGTTGTTAAAGGATTACGTCAAATACTTAATACTGATAGGGTAGCAATATTTTGCTTATCTAGCGATTTGACGTACCAAGGCGAATTCGTTTATGAAGATGTCGGCGCCGTTTGGATGTCAGTAATACACACGAAAGTAAATGACTCTTCGCTTGCTCAAGACCTTATAAAGATTTATCAGCAAGGCGAAATTCAGGTTTTATCAAATGTTAATCAAGATTATATTGAATTTTTAGAAAAGCTCCAAGTACGCGCTTGTATTATTGCGCCTTTATTCAAGAATAATAAGCTTTGGGGTCTATTTTGCGTACATCAATGTAGTGAATTTCGTCAATGGCAAGATTTAGAAATAAAAATTGTAAAGCAAGTTGTTGAACATTTAGAAGTTGCGTTACAAAATATTGAATTACTTGCACAGGCGCCTTCAAATATTGAAAAAGAAAAAACTTTAGCAGCAGTTATCGCTCGAATTCGCGAGTCCTTAGATTTACAAACTATTTTTAAAAATACAGCTACCGAAGTCCGTCAATTACTCCAAGCCGACCGTGTAGGAGTATTTCGCTTTTACCCACACTTAGATTGGGAAGGTGAATTTGTCTCTGAAGATGTGGCGCACGGGTGGGATTCTGCAATGGAATTAAAAATTCGCGACCATTGTTTTAGCGAACAATTTGCAGGGCAATATCAAGAAGGTAGAATCAATGTAATTCCTGATATTTATCAAGCTAATTGTAGCCCATGCCATATAGCTATTCTAGAAAAATTTCAAGTTCGTTCTAATTTAGTTGCCCCTTTACTCAAAGGCAAAAAACTTTGGGGATTATTATGTATACACCAATGCAACGCACCACGTTATTGGGAAGAGTCAGAAATTGAGTTTATACAGCAAATTGCTGTACAACTTAGCGTTGCCATTCAACAAGCTGAATATTTAGAGCAGATGCAGATGCAAGCAGCAAAACTTGCACAAGCATCCGAACGTGAACGTATTGCTGAACGTCAAAAAAGCATTGCTAAAACAATTGAAAAAATTCGTCAAACGTTCGACTTAGAAACGATATTTCATACTGCAACTCACGAAATTAGAAAAATTCTGGAAGCTGATAGAGTCGTAATTTATCGGTTTAACCCTGACTGGAGTGGAGATTTTGTTGTTGAATCTATTGAAACGGGTTGGAATTCTTTACTAGATAAACAATTACAACAACCAGAATTACGTGCAAATATTAGCGAATGTAGTATAAAGTTATTAGTAAATGCTCGAATTCCTGATACCTACCTTCAAGAAACTCAGGGTGGAAGGTTTATGCGTGGTGAAATTTTCCGAACTTGCGATGATATTTACAATGCTGGATTTAGTGACTGTTACATTCGCGTCTTAGAAAGTTATCAAGCACGAGCATATGCAATTGTTGCTATTTATCATGGTAACAAACTTTGGGGACTATTAGCTGTTTTCCAAAACTCGGCGCCGCGAAAGTGGGAAGATGACGAAATTTGCTTACTTACACAAATTAGTACTCAACTTGGTACAGCTTTTCAACAAGCTGAGTACTTTCAACAAGTTTCTTCACAAGCAGCGCAGCTAGAAAAAGCAGCAGAACGTCAGCGTGCTTTAGCAACAACAGTTGATAAAATTCGACAATCGTTAGATATAGAGAGTATTTTTCAAGCAACTACACAAGAAGTTCGACGTTTGTTAAATGTCGAACGTGTGGCAATTTATAGATTTTATCCTGATTGGAGTGGGGAATTTGTCGCTGATTCAATTCTTGATGGTTGGACACCTGTTGGAAAAAGCCAACCAACGATTGAAAAGACATTTTTAGAAGCAGCAAAAACAGGAAAGTATCCACGTAACGAAACTTTTGTTCCCATTTTACAAGGTGAAAAGCTCTGGGGGTTACTAGTCGCGTATCAAAATTCTCAACCGCGTTATTGGGAAGAAGAAGAAGTTAACTTACTTGCACAAGTTGGAGTACAGTTGGGTGTGGCACTTCAACAAGCAGAAACCCTCAAACAAGTTCAAGCACAAGCCGCACAACTCACAAGAGCAGCAGAACGCGAAAAAGCATTAGCCACTACGGTAGAAAAAATTCGTCAATCGCTTGACTTAAATACAATTTTTGCTACCACAACACAAGAAGTTAGGAATTTATTAAAAGTTGAACGAGTAGCTATTTATAGTTTATATACCGATGGCAGTGGTGATTTTGTGGCAGAGTCAGTAGCTTCAGAATGGATGCCATTAATTGGAAATTCATTTTTGACAATGAATACTTTTATACAAAAAGCATTAGGCGAACTCAATACGCCGCTTCAGAAAACCATAACGGTTGATGATATTTATAAACAACAGTATTCTGACCTGCAATTAGTATTTCTCGAACAAATTCAAGCACGTGCATATGTAATGGTGCCAATTTTTCAAGGTGATAATTTATGGGGGTTACTTGCTGCATATCAAAATACTAAACCGCGCGAGTGGATGGAAGATGAAGTAAGTTTACTTGCACAAATTGGTTTACAGTTAGCTGTAGCATTACAGCAAGCAGAGTTACTCAAGCAAACTCGACTTCAAAAAGAAAAACTCAACGAAGCACTCAAAGAATTACAGCGAACCCAAACTCAGCTAATTCAAGGTGAAAAAATGGCTGGTTTAGGACAGCTAGTTGCTGGTATTGCTCATGAAATTAACAATCCGATTAATTTTATCTACGGTAATTTATCTCATGTAAGCGAATACACTCAAAGTATACTACAATTAATGAAAATTTATCAGCATCAATATCCAGAGCCAGTACAAAAAATTCAAGCACAAGCATCTAAAATTGATTTAGATTACATCATCGAAGACCTACCCAAAACAATTTTATCAATGCACTCAGGCGCCGAAAGGATATTACAATTAGTTGAGTCACTACGTACATTTTCGCGTCTTGACCATGCAGAAATAAAACATGTAGATATTCATGGAGGAATTGATAGTGCATTACTAATTTTACAGCACCGTTTGCGTTCATCTGTCAACACTCCACCAATAGATGTTATTAAAAAATATGGAGACTTACCACTTGTTGAATGTTATGCTGCCTTATTGAATCAAGTATTCATGAATATTTTAAGCAACGCTATAGACGCAATTGAAATTGGATATAAACAGCATCAAAAAGAGAATAGTACAAAATTACAGTTACCACAAATAATCATTCATTCTCAAGTTGTACACAACGACAGAGTATTAATTCGTATACATGATAACGGTTGTGGTATTCCTGATGATGTGGTATCGCGTATATTTGACCCCTTCTTTACAACAAAAGAACCTGGTAAAGGTACTGGGTTAGGATTATCAATTAGTTACCAAATTATTGTCGAAAAACATGGAGGTAAAATTGAGTGTTTCTGTGAACCTGATAAAGGTACAGAATTTTGGATTGAAATTCCAATTAAACACATAATGATTTCCACATAGAAACCTGGTTTCTAAATAAAGAAACCAGGTTTATGTGTACCGCTAACTTTTTGCATTTTATGAATTATTTATGATGAAGTTGAAAATTAATTGTGTTGCTTGAGGTACCATGTTTACGAACCTCAAAGGGAAATTAACCGACTGGTTCCAACGCGGACAAATTGTACGCAATTTGGAAGTATTTCAAGATATTATTATTATTTCGCTATGTATCAGTCTATTCTGTGTAATGGTGTTACGACTTGTTGACTTATTTATTCACTTTTTTCAACCTCTTGAAGTTCGACAAGTCACATCAGATATTTTATTTATTTTAATTTTAGTAGAGTTGTTTCGCTTGCTGGCTGATTATTTGCAAGAACATCGCATCTCTGTAGGGGCCGCAGTAGAAATTTCTATTGTTTCATCTCTACGAGAAGTGATATTAAAAGGTGTTCTTGAAGTCAAAAGCGAACAACTTGTGGGTATTTCCTTATTTTTGGTTGTTTTAGGCGCCCTTTTTGTGATACTACCCTGGATGTCCAAGCTCTTAGAGTCAATGATACCCACACACATAAATGAATAAGGCGAAAAAGGGAAGAGTCTAAAACCCCTTTTCCTTTTACCCCCTTATGATGCTAAGGTGCCAAAATCCTGTGTCCAATAATAGTTGTAGTTAACATTGCCTGTATCGCTTTCTAAATAGTAATAGCCAACTCCCATTTCCTTATAGTTCGGATTCAGTATATTGGCACGATGACCTTGACTAGTCATCCAAGCAGCAACAACTTCTTCTGGTGTAACGTAGCCAGCAGCTATGTTTTCACCGAAGCGCGAGTACTGATAACCCGCTTGATATGCCCGGTCTTGAGGACTAGAACCATTTGCTCCGGTATGACTGAAGTAATCACTCAACGCCATGTCTTGACTATGAGTGTAAGCAACTTGATTCAATTTGTCGCTCAATACAAGCGGTTGTAACCCAGTGTTAGCATTCGCACGCTCTACATTTACCAGTCTCAAGACTTCATCTAGAAAACTATTGCGCGGCAATAGTGGCGCCGCAGGAGTTTCAGCGACAGGTATGACAGGTTGTGAATTAGAAACACTAGCTTCATTGGATAGCAGTTTAGTTGACACACTCAAGTTATAGTTAGTGTTTTGACCGCCTTCTGGCTGATATACTCGAACGTAATAAATACCGCTATTCAGGTTATCGTAGCTAATCAATTCCGAGGCATTTCCAGCATTATTGGAACTACTTAGAAGATTGCCCTTGCGGTCGAGTAGCTCAAGACCAGCGTTCGCACTCAATCCATTCAGCACAAGATTTAAATTTGTACTTGGTGAGTCTAACTGTAACTTGTACATGTCCCCCTGGTCATTGTCTCCAACCGCATCCCGCAAAATAACCGGAGTCGAGCTAGGATAAACCGAAGTCGCAGACTTGAATCTATCAGATACGCCATCATAAGCGGTGTACGGACTGGCGCTGCGACCTTCACGTAAACCTGTAGAAATATAATGATTAAATAGCTGCTCGTTATTAAAGCTTGCTAAATCAGGGTTATTATCCTTATAAAATTTGAGGTCGAAAACTTGCGAAAATTTTCGACCTTCTGCAATTCCTGTATTTGATAAATTATCGAAAAGCTGTTGATTCGTTAAACCAGCTAAATCACTGTTACTAGAACGGTAATAAGATAAATCGACGATGGGTGAAAAAGCTAACCCCTGACTTAAGCCAGTTGTCTGAAAATCGGATAGTGCGCTTGCATCATTCAAACCGCGTTGGTTTAAATTAACACCACTATAATAATTTGCGTCAAATAAATTTACGGGCATAGGTATGTTTCCAGATTTACTGGATAAGGTTTGCACTTGGTATTCCCTATGCCAATACGGCATCCAGCCATGATGAATAGCATCATAACTGAATATTCAAAAACTACGAGATGGGAACACACGTAGAGATTATATCAAAATAAATACACATAGTCATGTAAAGCTTATTTAACACAATTACGTAACCGTGAAATCTTTAGTGCTTATAGATTCTGGCTCCTCTACCTTTAGATAGAGAAACAAAAATAGTTCCCGAAATCCCAAATTCTCATAAATCTGCCTACATTTATGAGAAAAATATTGTGAAATGTTACAAAATAAAATAATCTTTTCAGTAGAAAAACCACAAACATTGTATAAGAATGTCTTATGAGTTAATTTTATGCTGACGTGCTGGTGATTTCACCGAATTGTTAAGAAATGTTACAGCTTTAATTTTTATTAATATCTAATGTACTTGAGCGCAAAAAGTGTCATAATGTGCAGCTTTAACTATTGCAATTGCATAACGGCTCAATCAACTTTGCTTATAAGTGCGCTCCGGCTGTGAGGCCCTAAACCTTAAATTATCACCATCAAAGAGTGAGCGCGGTGATACCAATCACAACCTCGAATATTTGTGCTTGGTGCTACTCACCGCAAGGGCAATGAGTCCTAGCTTCTGCCAAAATATCGGCTATGCGACAAAATCACCTGCCACATTGGCGCCAAACTTTAACAGAAATGTGATAAAAATCTATTTTGCTTCTCAAATAACGAGGCGAGTTACATCGAAAAAACTCAACTCTAGTAAATTCGATATTCCGTTATTTTGGAAAAAATTGTTACTCAAAAGTTGTTTAACGTGATATATTTTATAACTGTTAATTACTATTCTACTGTACTTATTACTCAACTAATTAATTCACTCCCTGGCGCCGTAGATTTAAATTACAAATTAGTTATCATCAATAACTCTCCTGATGACAAGAGTATAGAAAATCTGGCTTGCCAGAATATCTTGATAATTGATGCTGGATGTAATCTCGGTTTTGGTAGTGCATGTAACTTAGGTCTAAAATGGATTTATACTCAGGATACTAATGCACTAGTATGGATTATTAATCCTGATGCGTATTTCGCTGAAAAATCACAGTTTGATATTAAGGCATTTTTTACTTTATACCCAGAAATTTCTATACTAGGAACAATTATTCACACTCCTAGTCATGAAGTGTGGTTTGCCGGGGGCCGTTTTTTGAAAAATACAGGAAGTTTAAAGAGTATTGATTTGATAACTAATTGTGATGCTGATTATGTTGAATGCGATTGGGTTTCGGGTTGCAGTTTAATAATTCAGTTTCGTAATTTTTATGAATGTCCTTTATTTGACCCAGAATATTTTTTGTACTATGAAGATTTCGATTTTTGCAAACGGTATATTCAAAAAGGTCATAAAGTTGCTGTAACAAAAAAATTCTCTGTTATTCATCAACCTTCTTCTATAACAAATCGTTATACAAGGAAAAAGATTTTTTACAGTACTTATAGTTATTTTATCACTTTACAACGATATACTAACAAAGTTGTTTTTACTTTTCGATTAATTCGATTGCTTGGTTTTGCTTTAATTTTTCTTTTCATCAAACCAAAAATGGCGATTGGTAAAATTCAGGCTGTATTTACATATTGGCTTAACCATTCCCAATTTAATTTACCCTGGATACTTTAATAATATGAATATAAAATTCAATTCATCAAATTAATCAAATGAACGAACTATTAGTTAATTTATCGATGCTGTTTTCTCAGCCAACAGGTATAAGTAATTATGCTCTAAATTTATTTCCGCATTTAAAACCTTTAACACCGACACTTTTAACAGCAAAGGACTATCCAGAGTTCCAATGCTACACTGTTCCCGATAATCTTACACCTGCTCAAGGCTCTAAAGGACATTTACGGCGATTGATTTGGACACAGTTACAGCTACCGCAAATCTATCAAAAACTAGCTGCAAAACTTTTATTTTCTCCTTTACCAGAAGCGCCGCTATTTACAAACTGTCGTTATATAATTCAAGTTCACGATTTGATTCCATTGCGGTTCCCAAATTGGCGCTCTCCTTTAACTAACTACGCACGCTATTATGTACCGCAAATTCTGGCTCAAGCGCAACATATCATTTGTAACTCAGATTCTACGGCTAAAGATATTACTGAATTTTATGGAATACCAGCAAACAAAATTACATCTGTACTACTTGGGTATGATAGTAATCATTTTCGACCATTTCCAGAAAAGTTAGCTAAAGATATTAATCGCAAGCCTTACTTTCTTTATTTGGGGCGCCATGATAAATATAAAAATATCAATCGACTAGTGACAGCGTTTGCAGCTTTACAAAATAATCAAGATTACGAGTTATGGTTAGCTGGGCCAACCGATAAACGTTTCACACCACATTTAAGGCTACAAATAGCCGAGTTAGGAATTACAGACCAAGTTAAAATTTTAGACTACGTAAATTATGGTGAGTTACCTAAAATAATTAGCAACGCGCTTGCATTTGTATTTCCAAGCTTATGGGAAGGGTTTGGGTTTCCTGTTCTTGAAGCAATGGCATGTGGTACACCTGTAATTACCTCTAATTTATCTTCACTACCAGAAGTTACCTCTAATGCTGCCATTTTAATTAATCCATACAATGTACAAGAAATAACAGCAGCAATGCAGGAAATTGCAGGTGACGCAAGATTACACGATAAACTCGCTCAACTAGGTCTTTCTAGAGCCAAAGAATTTAGTTGGGAAAAAACAGGATTAGCTACCGTGGAAATATTTAAAAAATTTCTATAATAAATGTTATATTTTATCACTTAGAGAAAAGCTAGCAGAAATCAAGTTACTTGATAATTAAGCTTTTTTAGCTATATTGTTTTTACTTATATTTAAATTTATACGTATAGTCTGTTTTAATTACCTTAATATAGTGAAATCTAATATGTTATAAATATTCCACACATATAATTATTAACTAAATATTTTATTTTAATAAAAATAATTCTTAGTTGATTAATGTGTGAGCATTGATAAAATCGCAAAAACTTACAGTTATTGGTGCCAAGGGACTACCACCAAAGCAGGGTGGAATAGAGCATTATTGTGCAGAGTTGTACCCTCGTATTATTAAACAAGGGCATTCGGTAGATTTATTTGCTCGGAATTCATATACAGATTTTCAAGGTAGGCAACCGTATGATTTTGAGGGTGTGCAAGTAAAGAACCTACCTGGATTAAATATAAAAGGCGCCGATGCTCTTGTAACGTCGGCTTTAGCAGTCATTGCCGCATCAGGTAAACGTTACGATATTATTCATTTTCATGCTAGCGGTCCTTCGTTATTCACAGGACTGTCCAAGGTTGTATCCAAAGCCAAGATTGTTGTTACTTGTCATGGTTTAGATTGGCAACGCAGTAAGTGGGGAAATTTATCTAGAAAAATTATTCTTTCTGGTGAAAGAGCATCTGTTAAATTCGCTGACCAAATAATTGTTGTATCTGAAGCACTCAAGCAGCATTTCTCTCACACTTATAACCGCAATACTATTTACATTCCCGGCGCCCCTGCTAGTTATTTAAATTCTGACCCAAATTTTAACTATGGCAAGGCATTGGGATTATTTGAGGGAAGTTACATTGTGTTTCTGGGCAGACTCGTACCAGAGAAGTGTCCAGACTTGTTAGTTAAAGCTTTTCTGCAACTGAAGTCTCCTGGATGGAAACTTGTATTAGTTGGTGGAATTAGTGATACAAAAGAATTCACTGCTTCGCTTCTCAAAACAGTTTCAGCGAATTCTGATATTCTTATGACTGGAGAATTATGGGGAGCGCGTAAAGCTGAGATTATTCGGGGTGCAGGATTATTTGTTTTACCTTCTAATGTGGAAGGATTACCGCTAGCCATGTTGGAAGCAATGCGTGAGGGTATTCCTGTTGTTGCAAGCGATATTGCACCTCATCAACAGTTAATTGGTACAAATAGAGGAATTCTTTTTCGTAATGGTAGTATCGATTCTTGTGCTAATAAGCTTGAATGGGCTATTCAGAATTATCGAGAACTTAGTAAATTAGCACTGAATGCTCAAAACCATGTGAAAACGTATTATAGTTGGGAACGTATTAGTGCTGAACATTTGCGTTTGTACAAAGACTTGCTGGAATCAAATCAGCCTAAACAACCTGTTTTGCGAACTTGTGTAGAAATATTGGCAACGGATGATAAACGGATGTAACGGATAGATTATTTTTAACAATTGAGCTTTTATTTATTACTAGTAGTCTGCTAATAGTTCGTTTTTCTATACTCGAATTTACAATATTATCAAACTGATAAGTTAAATGTTAATATTGCTACTTGGTTGCTTAATCACTTAAGTATTTATTGCAAAAAAAGCGCTATTTTACAAGATAAATTTGTATATTTAAATGATTTTTTATACATATTGATTACTGTCTAAAAGCGATGCTGAGTTAATTCCTACTCTGTAGACTCTGTATCTCTTTGGTAAAAAATATATCACTGCACAGGCGAAGAAGGCCTGTGCTACAAGGTATAAAAATTATTAGGTTGTTACTACAGTACCGTTGACGGCACCTGAATAAACTAAGCCGCGTTGCATGTCCATTGTTAAAATTAAGCCGTCGCGAATAACTTGCGTTGCGTCTTTAACACCGACAATTACAGGTACTCCTAAACGTGAACCAATAACAGCTGCATGACTTGTTAGACTTTCTTCTTCAGTAATAATACCTGCTGCTTTGCGAATAGCATCTACAAAATCAGCGCTAGTGCGCGATGCAACTAAAATATCACCATGATTAAAATTACCAACATCCATACCGCTATGGGCGACACGCGCACGTCCACTAACTGAACCTTGCCCTCCTAACCCAATGCCATGTCCAACTACTGATGTGACAACTTCTACTTTAATTAAATCGGTAGAACCAGAAACACCCTGTAGCGTTCCTGCGGTCATTACAACTAAATCACCTTCAGATAGTAACTTATTTTCTAATGCTACGTTTAATGCCGCTTGGAAAGTTTGACCAGTAGAAGGTAATTCGAGTACAAGTAATGGTTTGACACCCCACACCATTTGTAATTGACGCGCAACGTTAACATGGGGAGTGATGGCTAAAATTGGAGTTTGCGGACGGAACTTAGAAACGTTACGCGCTGTTGCTCCAGTTTGAGTGAGTGACATAATCGCACTAGCACCTAACTGTTCGGCAATTTGTCCAACTGCTTGGCTAATTGCGTTAGGTATCGAACGACGTGCATCTCTTACTTTTAAAGCATTGGGGTTTTCTGCTGCTTCTTGTTCCATCCGTTCGGCAATACGTGCCATAGTTGCTACTGCCTCGACTGGAAATTTACCTACAGCCGTCTCATTTGAAAGCATAACGGCATCAGTACCGTCTAAAATGGCATTTGCCACGTCTGAGACTTCAGCGCGTGTAGGACGAGGGTTATTTACCATGCTATCGAGCATTTGAGTAGCTGTAATAATTGGAATGCCTAAACGGTTAGCAGTGGCAATCAAACGTTTTTGTAACACTGGGACATCTTCAGCAGGTAATTCAACCCCTAAGTCACCACGTGCCACCATTACGCCATCACACAAAGCTAGAACTGCTTCCATTTGTTCAATAGCTTCGTGTTTTTCGATTTTGGCAACTACTGGTACTTGTTTACCAGTGCTTCCAATTAATTCTTTAATCTCAATAATATCTTGAGGGTTACGAACGAATGATAGCGCGACCCAATCAACTCCCTGGTCAAGACCGAACATCAAATCTTCGCGGTCTTTATCGGTCATCGCTTTAATCGATAAGTACACACCCGGAAAGTTTACGCCCTTATTATTAGACAGCGTACCTCCAACAGTAACACGGCAGTGTAAATCGCCTTTTTCTCGCTCAACCTCTTCGACGACCATTTCTACACGTCCATCGTCAAGCATAATTCGGGCGCCTGTGGGAACTTCGTCGGCGAGATAATCATAAGTAACGCAGCTTGAGGTTTGAGTTCCAACTACAGGACGGTTCGTCAATGTAAAGCGGTCACCTTTTCCTAAAACTATCGACCCATTCTCAAATTTACCCAAGCGGATTTTCGGACCTTGTAAATCCTGTAATATAGCAACCGGCTGATTTAGCTCAAATGCCGTTTGCCGAATCAAACGTATGTTACGCTGATGATCCGCATGAGAACCATGAGAAAAATTTAGTCTTAGCGTGGTGGCGCCTGCTTCGATAATAGCTTTGAGCATTTCTGGGCTGCTAGTAGCAGGACCAATTGTGGCGACAATTTTAGTCCGGCGGATTGAGTCTTTAAATTGCATAGAGGGTAGTAGAAAAGAGGCTTCTGGGAATCATCGTAAAATCGAACTGCACAACGTGTCTGTTAGTGCCGATATTTTGACTCGATTGGCATCATATCGTTTATTGAGGTGCTGATGTATCATGAGATAAATTAATCTTGGTACACAAAACTTTATTGTTCGTGATTTTGTGTCCTATATTTCAATTTGATTGTTTGAAAGTTAAGGAGTTTACAATGCTAACGTCGGAGGCACCAAAGCAACTGACAATCCCGCCGAAGGATTTACTAGCGCCTCCTGGTGGTTTTAATCCAACCCTGCTACTTTTTTTAGGAGCAGTGGGAATTGTTATTATATCTGGCTTTGGTTACTGGGTTTGGGAATGGCAACACTGGGTGTGCTTTAGTCTAAATGTCCTTGCCCTTCATATTTCAGGCACGGTTATTCATGATGCATGTCATCAGTCTGCCCACAGCAACCGAATTATTAATGCCGTACTCGGTCATTGCAGCGCGCTGATGTTAGTTTTTGCCTTCCCTGTATTTACACGGGTGCATTTACAGCATCATAGTAACGTTAATGACCCAGACAATGACCCAGACCACTATGTATCAACTGGTGGACCTTTGTGGTTAATTGCTGTGCGCTTTCTCTATCACGAAATATTTTTCTTTAAACGGCGCCTGTGGCGTAATAATGAACTACTGGAATGGTTCTTAAGCCGCCTGTTTGTCGCCGTAATAGTATATATTTCAGTTCAGCATCATTTCTTGGGCTACGTCCTAAATTTTTGGTTCATTCCATCAGCTGTTGTAGGCGTTACATTAGGTTTATTCTTCGATTATCTACCTCATCGCCCATTTAATGAGCGAGACCGCTGGAAAAATGCGCGCGTTTATGCTAGCCCTATAATCAACATTTTAATTTTGGGACAGAACTATCATCTCGTTCATCACCTCTGGCCATCAGTACCTTGGTATAAATATCAACCTACGTACTATTTAATGAAGCCCAGACTTGATGAAAAAGGTTCACCTCAATCATTAGGATTACTCACCAAAAAAGACTTCCTAGGATTTTTATACGATATTTTTCTAGGAATTCGATTTCACAGAAAAGCGTAGGTTGGGTGGAGGCACGGAACCCAACATTTCCTTACTCTTGTTGGGTTACACTCCACTACACCCAACCTACAAATTATATTTCAGATGAGATGCTCGTAGCTTGAATAACCTCAATATTGCTGCTGAGTTCAAGCTTATCGAGTGATTCGGTAAAAAAAACAAAACCTTTATACGCAGTGGCATATTTATAAAGTTTTGTAAAAAAACCTTCTGCTGTCACAATAACTAAAGGTTCAGGATTTCGAGAAAGAATATTCAGGAAGTCTTCGCACCGCACCCTAACACCTGTACCACGGTCGCTGAATACTCTACCTGAAATCCCACCAAATTGCGCAATGCCGTTGTCTCCACCGTCAAACTTCATATTTTCTTAAGTATTCCCACGGTCTACATACGCATTCTAGACTTTTGATTTCATGACTGAATGTGATGCCTGTAACGACTGTGGTAAACTCCAATCGGGTCTTAAGTTTGCCGCTTCTCGAAGATAAATGTGATGGATAGGGGTTGACGCATTGACATAGACGTGGATTAAAAAACGGATGCAACGCTCTAAACTACCTTCAACAAACATTTGCTGCACATCAAGCATTGGTACAGAGTCCCAATAAGGACGACTTCTGGCAATTGCAGCAGGAAATATTGCGTCTAAATCACGTGTTACAGAGAAAGTAACGCTAATTATATCTGTAGGATGTAATTGATTACGTCCTTCGAGTTCGTCTATAAGCTCTGTAACAGCTTCGCGCATTGCTTCCACCGTATTAGAAGGTACCGTCGTTGCACCACGTATTGCTCGCATCCGCCACTCTCCCTCCACGAAAATATCCTCCGTTGTCTGAAGTTACCACTTGCTATTATTCCTCAGAAATAAGAATCGTACAAATCTGTAATCGCACAATAATTGCACAATCTTTCTGTTTATTGTAAAAACAAGTAGTAATTAAGGACGATATAGCCATAGAGGCAAGCCACTGGTAGATATTTCAAATTCCAACCAATCGGCGCCTGTTGACAGCAACCTGTTCGAGAGTAAACTGTTAGATAACAAACTACTTTGAGCTTGCTCGCGGGATAAAATGCGGTTTAATAAAGGCTTACGTTCTTCTAAAGTAAAGCATGGAGTTTTTTCTTGGTCGAGTCCAACGAGTTCGCAAGTCCAGCGACGTGCGTCTTCTTCAGTACCCAAACGGTCTACTACACCCAAATCAACAGCTTGCTGCCCTGTAAAGATACGACCATCAGCAAAGCTTCTCACAGTTTCTTCAGAAAGATTTCGTGATAAAGCGACAGTTTGAACGAACTGGCTATAGCTAGTATCTATAAGTTCTTGCAGAATGTGTTCTTCAGGTTGAGTTAGTTGACGGTCGAACGACAAAATATCTTTGTAGGGGCCCGACTTGATAACTTTGAAGGAAACTCCAACTTTTTCAAGCAATCTTTCTAAGTTATTACCACGCAGTATTACACCAATGCTGCCAGTGATAGTGCCAGGGTTTGCCATGATATGCTGCGCTCCCATGCCAATATATACACCGCCGGAAGCAGAAATATTACCAAAACTTGCAACAATTTTGATTTTTTCGCCTAGTCGTTTTAATGCGCTGTAAATTTCCTGTGAGTCTCCAACAGTTCCGCCAGGACTATCAATGCGAAGTAAGAGTGCTGGAAATTTTTTCTCTTCAACAGTTTTAAGAGCTTCCAACACCTGTTTACGTGTGGCGCCAGCAATAGCACCATTAATTTCTATTCGAGCAATCTGTTTGCTAAATCTAGGCTTAAAAGGCCAAACCATGAGCAGTCAAAACACCTTAATTATAAATAACGTTAGTAGCCATAGTGATTAACTACTAACAATACAATCTTAATTGACTTTTCATTTTTTGCGTGTAACGCCAGTATGAGGTCATGATGCGACTCGCTGCATTACCTCTTATTTTTATATTAAAATTAAATCGAAAAGCCTTATCTGAGCGCTATTCATAGCGCGCCACTTCAAAAATGTTATAAACTAATAGCTAGTATTATTTGTTACTTACTAATTTTAAGTGTAGAATAATTATTAAGAATCAAGTCTTAATATTTGGTAGCGATAATGAACATAAGTATCAAATAATGCTGCAACAAAGCTGCAAGTTAAAGCGATGGTAATTAGTCCGCGTATTGGGGCGCCACTACCAAAGGTCGCCAGAAACTGCAAAATCAGATTTGCGAATGCGCTAGCTATGGTTTGTAGACCGGGTACATACCCAATCAGCATAAAACTCGCAAGTAAGGCGCCAACGAATAGCATGGGCGCCGTAAAACCAAAAACAACAGTCAGCAGTAGCGAGCGGAGAAAGTTAATTAAAATAGTCACGACTATAAGCTCCGTGGATTAAATACAAAGCAGTCAAGTACAAGCGCCTGTCATTTACTACAATAATTTGGATTGACCGGAATTAGGCGATAATTTAAAAATCTTAAGTTTTCATTAAAATACCTACATACTTTTTTTCAGAATATGGTGTTTTCTAAGCCTGGTATAAACTAAGCAGACGCTTGATGTACAAAGGATAATGAGGGTCTGTACCCTCTTGCTTAATGTCACAAGACAATATTAAGAAATTTATCTTTATGAGAATAGCTTTAACCTAAGTTAATAAAAAGCTTGTAATTGCTTGTTAATCGCGAAGGCTACAAAAAAAATATGCTTAAATTCGCTAAGATGACGGCAGTAAGTTAAGCTATCGCGCGTACATTTAAACATTGAGCGAAAGTATATCTAAATCAGGTTTAGGAGCGTGGGGTCAACGGTTACTATCGGCAGTTTTCCTTGCTGGACAGGTGATAGTTCATTTGTTGAGGGGAAAAATTCACCGACGTAACACGCTTGAACAAATGGCAGCAGTAGGACCCGACTCGCTGTTTATTGCGCTAGTTACTGCTGTGTTTGTAGGTGCAGTATTTACAATTCAAGTCGCGCGGGAATTTATTAACTTTGGCGCCGGTAATATAGTTGGTGGAGTACTGGCAATAGCTCTGACGCGAGAGTTAACACCTGTATTAACCGCAGTTATTATAGCTGGACGAATTGGTTCGGCATTTGCTGCGGAAATTGGGACTATGCGTGTCACAGAACAAATTGATGCGCTATTGATTTTAAAAACTGACCCTATCGATTATCTTGTAATTCCTCGTACCATTGCTTGCTTAGTAATGGTTCCCATTCTGACATTACTATCGTTAGTGACAGGGATGTTAGGGGGTTTAATAATCGCGACCAACGTGTACAACTTGGCTGACACAGTATTTTTAGACTCTGCCCGTAGCTTTCTTTCGATATGGGACATTGTTAGCTCTTTAGTTAAAGCTGGTTTTTTTGGTGCTTTGATAGCCATAATTGGCTGTAACTGGGGACTAACGACGACAGGAGGTGCCAAAGGTGTGGGACAATCGACGACGACAGCGGTTGTAACCGCACTGTTGTTAATTTTTGTCTTCAACTTTTTCTTATCAGCGGTAATGTTCCAAGGACAAGGCAGCGCTTTCCAGCAAGGAGCTTAAAAACAGAGGGTGGGAGATAGACACTCCCACTCTCACGTAAAATATAAAATATCTATTAATAAATGCAGGATTTAAAATCTTATGACTTCGACAACAGCCGATAGACTGTCAACGGTTGAACTAAAACCGAGTTACAATATCCCTCTTGTTTTGGTAATTGCAGCAGTTCCACTCCTATTTGTACAACCAATTATTGGAGGCATTTGTGCAATACTAGGCATGTTTCTAATGGTGCAAGCAGTAACAATACGCTTACAGTTCACAGCTACAGATTTAGATGTTTACCGTGGCGAAAAGCTACTTCGACGGTTTCCTTACCAAGAATGGGTCAATTGGCGGATATTTTGGTCTCCAGTTCCGATATTATTTTATTTTAAAGAAGTTAAAAGCATTCACTTTCTACCTATTATTTTTGACACCAACACCCTAAAAGCTTGTCTAGAGCAACGTTGCCCCAGAATATAGCATCAAAGCACGCAAATTTTCTGCTTACCTGTATTTTGATAATATATGCGATTATTCATTAACCATTAACCGTTACTATATATGACCGGAGAAGAATCTCAAAACCCAGAAGCAAAAGTTGAATATCTTGGGCAAACCGGGACTCGTAGCTCTATGGAACAACACGATTTGCAGCCCGAAGAATTAAAACCGCAAAGCGAAGAAGCTGTTGCTGAAATTTTGGCACAATTAGACGCTCCACCAAAACCAGATGAGCAGACAGAAATTACTCAAAGAATAAACGAACTAAAGCAAACCGAAGCTGCTTTAAAGCGACAAATAGCGGACTTACAAGCACAAGTAAGCGATACCCAAATGGCAATGGGTAAAGTTGTGCAAGAAGCTTTAGCACAACTCGAAGCCAAAAAAAATGCCCTGCAACTTTCAATTGAACAACTCGAACGTCGTCAAGAGCGTATTCGTAACGAAATGCGAACCACTTTTGCAGGCGCCTCGCAAGATTTAGCAATTCGAGTTCAAGGGTTTAAAGATTATCTTACAGGTAGCTTGCAAGATTTAGCGGCAGCAGCCGAACAACTTCCGCTCGTAAAACCTGCTAGAAAAGAAAAAGTCGAAATAGAAGACGAACCAGTACGTCAACCAAAATATCGCGAACCTTCAGGAAATTCCGAAAATTCAGGAAATATCCAATTTGCTCCGCAACAGTTTCAAGACACTAGCAAGCAAATTCGGCGCCTAATTGACCAATATCGTACAAAACCCGACTACTACGGCCCACCTTGGCAACTTCGCCGTACATTTGAACCTATTCATGCCGAGCGCGTCTCAAACTGGTTTTTTACTCAAGGTGGACGCGGCGCCATTCGGACAATGGGCAGTAGGTTACAAAACATACTAATCTCATCCGCAGCAATATCTATATTACACCAGCTTTATGGCGAGCGAGTTCGCACAATAGTATTAACAAGCACCCCAGAAAGGTTAGGAGAGTGGCGACGCGGTTTACAAGATTGTTTAGGCATTGGGCGCCCAGATTTTGGACGCGATGGAGGGGTAGTAATATTTGAGACAGCCGATGTTGTAGCTCAAAGAGCGGATAGACTTGTAAAGGCAAATCAAATGCCCTTTATTATCATTGATGATTCGGAAGACCAAATTAGCCTTGGATTGTTGCAATTTCCTTTATGGTTAGCGTTTGCTCCTGACCCCCGCATGATGCGAAATAACTCCGATGATGACTTTTAAATAGCATAGAAATGGTAGGGTGCGTGAAAGCTATTAAAATCCAACAATGTAATGCAAGATTCAAGTGCTTTCACGCACCACCTTATCATGCTTTTATGGGGTAAACACATATCATGATTCAGGTGCGTGACACTACTGGGTTATTGGCTTCGTTGTAAGATTGTGATGGCGTCACGCACCCTACTTTTATGGCTATTTGGTTAAGTCTGTGTGGAACTGTTCTGTTTGTTACTTATTTGTTGGGTTCAATACCTACGGGTTATACAGCAGTAAAAATTTTAAAGGGTATTGATATTAGAGAAGTTGGTTCTGGTTCGACTGGCGCCACTAATGTGCTAAGAGCTTTGGGTAAAGGACCAGGGGCTTTTGTATTGTTGGTGGATTGTTTGAAGGGAGTTTTATCAATATTATTAGTGCATTGGTTTTTTGAATTTGCAACTAGTCAGAATTTAATTCCTCAAAGTGTAAACTTTGCATGGGAACCTTGGATGGTGACGCTTGCAGGAATGTGTGCTGTACTTGGTCACAGTAAATCAATATTCCTGGGTTTTACTGGAGGTAAATCTGTTGCTACAAGTTTGGGTATATTGCTAGCGATGAATTGGCAAGTTGGTTTGGCAACGTTTGGTGTTTTCGTTATTGTTGTCACAATATCGCGTATTGTTTCGCTCAGTTCCTGCTTCGGCGCCGTTGCAGTATCTATATTAATGGTTTTATTTCATCAACCACTGGCTTATGTGTTGTTCGGTGTGGCTGGTGGACTGTATGTAATTATTCGGCATCGTAGTAATATACAACGTATATTAGCGGGTACTGAACCGAAGTTAGGACAGAAAAGTATTGAAGCAAGTGAGACACCGCCTTCTACAGCTATTTGATACATCAAGGCACCACAATAGTACTAACAGGACAGGCAGGGATGCCTGTTCCACAAGATGTTATTGCAAATTGTCTATTTGGACTGTTTGTACATTGTCTGCTAGTTCAAATTTAAAGACGCGAGAGTAAAAATAGATTTCTCCTTCGAGTGCGCTTTTGATATTTTCTGCGCTGCGAAACCCGTGTTGCTCTCCAGGGAAAGCGACGTATGCAACGGGTAAACCTTTTTGCTGTAATGCTTCTACCATGATTTCGGCTTGGTTAGGAGGTACAATTTTATCTTCTAAACCTTGGAAGAAAATTACAGGACAGGCAAGATTTTCTGTAAAGTGGACAGGAGAACGCTCAATATACAAGTCTTTTCTTTCTGGATAAGCGCCTATCAAACCGTCTAGATAGCGTGACTCAAATTTGTGTGTATCTCGTGCTAATGCTTCTAAGTCGCTTACACCATAATAACTGGCGCCTGCTTTGAAAGTATCACGAAAAGTCAACGCGCATAAAGTAGTATATCCACCAGCACTTCCACCAGCAATAGCTAGACGGTTTCCATCTACTAACCCTTGTTCAACTAAATATTTCGCACCATTTGCACAGTCGTCAACATCAACAATACCCCAAGTACCTTCTAAACGCTGACGATATTCGCGACCATATCCGGTACTACCACCATAATTTACATCAAGAACTGCAATTCCGCGACTTGTCCAATATTGAATGCTTAAACTTAAGCTTGTGGAAGTTGCAGCAGTTGGACCTCCATGACTTTTGACTAATAATGGTGGTTTTTCACCTTCAGGCGCCTTGTAATCTTCGTTTTTTGGTGGGTAAAATATTGCAAATGCAGTTTTTCCATTTGTTGTAGGAAATTCAATTCCTTGTGCTTGTGAAAGATAACCACTATCAACATTAACTTCACTGGCACGTCTTAAAACTGTGCGTTGAAGAGTAGCTAAATCTAATAAAACGAGTTCTGTAGGTTGAGTAGGGGCGCCACCATTAAACACTACCTTACCAGGCGCCACTTGTAACGAGCTAATTTCTGTATAAGGCAAATCAAAAGTTTCTAGTTGACGTGAAGTCATATCAAGACTAGCTAACTTCCAAGTTCCCTGCTGGGTATAACTACAAATAATTCGATTATCAGATTCAATACCGTATGTACAAGTACCTAAAATCCATTGTGGTTTACCAAATTCTGCGGATATAGGCGTTAAATTTTCAATACTATCATCTGTAGTACGGTAAATATTCCACCAACCAGTTCTATCTAAAATAAAGTATAATTTTCCATCTTTCGACCATTCTGGCTGACATACAGACTCCTCGGCGCCACCTGCAATTTTTTTCGTATTACCTATCGAACCATCACTTTGTACATCTCCCACCCATAACTCAGCACTATCCCAAGGCATTTTAGGATGATTCCAAGTTAACCAAGCTAACTGCGAACCATCAGGACTAAGACGAGGCGATGTATAAAAATCATTACCAGAAACTAAAGTTTGTATATCTCCATTATCCAAATTAATAGCCACAAGCTTATTAACAGGCTCATGCTCACCTGCGGTATGGTCTTCACATACGCAAATAATTCTGTTTCTCTGGCCATCTAATATACCGTCACCGTAACGCATGGCAACATCAGGAGTTAAAGCAACAGCATTTTCACCACTTTGATAATATAAACGCTGGTCGGCAAAATTGGAAAAATATACTGTTCCGTTTGCGGCAAAATAGGCGCCTCCACCATACTCATGAACACGAGTACGCACATTAAAACCATCTGGAGTAACATCGTGAATAGTACCATTGGGCGCCTGTTTTACAATCACATTGCGTCCCTTCTCAGTCGGTCGTAACTCAGTCCAGTAAATATCCTCACCATCAAGTGATATTTGCCCTAGTCCAATAGTTGCCCCCGTAATCAAATCAGTAGTAATAGGTGATTTCCAAGACCCGTATGGCGCTACTTTAGGTGTCATCGCTTTATATGCATCCCTAGATTTTGACCTTTATATTCTAGACCGCAATTGTGGAATGGGCGTCCTCGCTTCCAGATATCCCTCTTCTCTCACTCTCCGAAAAGTTTTATCTTTTCTGAATTCTAGAGTTATTATACAGTAGGTGATTACAGGCTTTTTTCTTTATATAAACTCTTGAGAGCATGGAATTTGTCAAAAATTAGATGAGCAAACGCGCTCATTGCCTAATATACCTTCTGTTCGGAAAATATTAATAATAGGAGAAACCGGAGAGTCACAGAAGAGGGATATTGACAAATAAACCGGATTTTTAGGATTTATTTAAATATGTAAGCCCTGTTATTCAAATAGCCATTGACAAACTACTAATTCAAAATTAATATACTAAATTAGTCTTTTGGCAAATTCAGTTAGCAATTCAGAGCGACTAATAATAAATTGTTCAAAATCGTCTTCAAAAGTATTGAAAGGACAGAATGAACGTTCTAAAATATCTTGTAGTACTTCTTCTTTAGGCATAATTGTGATGTATTCGGAGGGTTTTTTCCTGCCAATTTTTTTATTTTCTGAAGCGCTGATAAAGCAAAAATTAGCTAAACAATTGATTTTGTCATCAGATAGTTTCATATCTTGAAGATAAGCTTTGGGGTAAATATGATGGAACTCCGCTCTATTATATTTCTGTAAAACTTTGTCTAAATCTATTGATGAGCCTGATAAGAAAGTTTTTGGATTGTAATTCGCCAACATTAGTATAAACGTTTTTGTATTTGCAGTACCTAATCTGAACTGATTTTCAACAAAAAAAGTTTTATCCACATTACAGTTCATTTCTCCAAAATTGCTATTCCCACCATCTTTTAGTTTAATTACTTCTCCAATGTCTGTAATGGTAGTTTGCCTAGTTCTACTCGCATAACGATTTGTAAAGCATGAACGCCAAAACCATTGTTTTAACTTAATATATACTATTGAATTATAAGAAACTTCTTTTCCATCAGGTTCTGCAAAAAAGGCAGCTAAGGGAACTATAAGACCTGAATACGGAAGATTCTTTATAGAAGCAATTTTTAATTGCTTTCTCATAAAGTCAACTGCACCTAAAATTCCATTTCTAATTTTTGGAAAAGCTCCCCTAACTTGCTGACCACTCAATTCCAATAGTCGGTCTGGAGTTGGTTCTCCCTTTAAAATAGCAGCGGCACATCTCAAAACAAAGTCTGAATCTTCACCCACCTCTGAAAATCCAAATTCTTCAAGTTCTTCTTTCAAACTCTTAAAATTTTCTAGCAAATCAAAATCTTCATTCCATGTCCATGCTGCTAGTAATTGAAGAGTATCTAGTTTCATTCCTAGTCTGTTAACTCTCTCAAAAACAATAGCAACAATTGCTCTATCTTCAGTTTTTAAAATTTGAGCAGGAAGAACCATCAATATATCGTTGTTCATCTTCTTTTGCCCTTGGTCGAATAGAACCAGCAAAAGCATCTATATAATAGTATTCTCTCAGCCATTTTTTCTTTTGGTCATTCATAATCACAGAATAAGCCCTAAGATACTTAGCCAGTAATGTATCAGGTTACGATTTAGTCATTGATTATAATAAACCGCCAGTTCCACAACTAGCTAAAAATGATGGCGCCTGGGCAGATATTTTATTACGTGGGCAAGGCTTAAGATGAATGGTATAAAAATTCGCACATTGTAGAGGCGCAATTAATCGCGTCTCTATATCAAATAATTAATCACTGCACAGGCTTTTCGGCCTGTGCCACAATGATGTGTTAAGCCTCAAATTTGGGAACCATAGAATTAGGGTTGATTTATGGGGACTCGAAATGCAGGCGCCATTGCATCAAGTCGGCGATATTATTAGTGATACCCAGCAACAGTACCGTGTTGTGGGTATCTTAGGAGAAGGTTCGAGTGGTGTTACTTATGCTGCGGAAAATACCACCCAGTCTGGTGTAACTGTTGCGCTGAAAGTCTTATCGCTTCAGCATACTAGTGATTGGAAAACGTTAGAGTTGTTTGAGCGTGAGGCAAAAGTACTAGCACAACTCCAGCACAAAGGAATTCCCCGTTATCTACATTCTTTTTACGTTGATACAGAAAAAGACCGCAAATTTTATATAGTCCAAGAGTTGGCAAAAGGAAAATCGCTCTTCTCTTGGGTAGAACAAGGATGGCACGCTTCGGAAGCCACTGTGCGGCAAATTGCCCAGCAAATACTAGTAATTTTAATTTATTTACAAAAATTTAATCCTCCTGTTATTCACCGTGATATTAAACCGCAAAATATTATTCGTGGTGAAGATGGTTCTTTAGCTTTGGTAGATTTCGGCGCCGTTCGAGATACATATTACAGCACTTTGATGCGAGGTAGTACAGTGGTTGGTACATATGGATATATGGCGCCCGAACAGTTTCGCGGTCAAGCAGTACCAGCAACTGATTTATATGGGTTAGCAGCAACGCTACTATTTTTATTGACACACCGTGAACCAAAAGACTTACCAACAGATGGTTTAGCTATCGATTTTCGTTCGCGAGTTCAAGTTATAGAGAGCTTTGCTAATTGGTTAGAAAAAATGCTCGAACCTGATGCGAATGAACGATTTGTATCAGCACAAGCAGCGCTAACAGCTTTACGTCAACAGCAAAAAAATCTTTATACTTCAACTAAATTCAAACCATCTGACACAATAATTGGAGGAGTGCTGGTAACACTTGTTGCATTATGGGCAGGTAACGCATTTAAGTGGAAAGTATTAAGTGCGTTTGGATTTACGCCAAGCGGAATTTGTGAAAATATAACTGTGTTACAAAATTACCTTAATCAAGGTGGTAATCCTGATACTCGCACTTATTACTTTAGAAACTTTACTTATTCGCCATTTAACGAAAAAGGAGACAGCAAATATCCATTATTATTTTGTGTTTCTCCTGATGGTGTAAAGCTACTACTAAAGCATGGTGCCAATCCGAATATTAGAGAATTGGGCGAACCGATACTTTTTACAGCAATCAAATCCAATGACTTAAGCTTAGTAAAATTGCTATTAAAATACGGTGCCGATCCTAACACTAAAATCATTCAGAAAGTGAAACCACTTTACGAGTACCCTATACTGCACGAGGCAATTCAATATGGTCAAATTGAAATTGCAGAACTACTTATAAGCAGTGGCGCCGACATTAACGCGAAAGACACAGAAGGCTATACAGCGCTTGATATTGCAGCAGCAGCTTATCAAATAAAAGCTGGGCAAATGCTTTTATCAAAAGGGGCACTTGCCAAGTTACAGTCAAGTTCTCAACGCATTCGTGAATTGCAGCAATAAATTAGTAAAAGATAAGCATGAACACCTTAAATACTGCTGATATAATTGCAGGGCGTTACCAAATCATCAAGATTTTAGGACATGGTGGAACTAGTATTACTTATGCTGCAAATGATTTACAACTTGGAAAACCTGTAGCACTGAAAGTCCTTTCTTTACATCGAATCAATGATTGGAAAGTACTAGAGCTATTTGAACGAGAAGCCAAAATCCTCGCAAACCTTGAACATTCTAGTATTCCTCAATATATAGATTATTTTCAAGTTGAAACTGAAGAAGAAAAAGCTTTCTATCTTGTTCAACAACTAGCACCAGGAAAATCTTTATTTGATTGGATAAATCAAGGTTGGCACCCAACTATCAAAGAAGTGCTAATTATCGCGGCTCAAGTTCTAGAAATTCTTGTTTATTTACAACAGTTGACTCCTGCGGTTATTCATCGCGATATCAAACCACAAAATATTATTCGCTTTGACGACGGCAAAATATTTCTTGTAGACTTCGGCGCCGTTCAAGATACATATCAAAATACCGTGACTGGTGGAAGTACCATTGTAGGAACTTTTGGATATATGGCGCCTGAACAATTTCGGGGTCAAGCTGTATTGTCAACTGATTTGTACGGACTTGGAACAACGCTTTTATTTTTACTTACAGGTCAATCTCCAGCAGATTTACCACAACGTCAGCTAAAAATTAATTTTAAATCAGCAATTCAATTGTCAAAACATTATGCAGATTGGTTAGAGCGGATGATTGAACCTGTTAGTGCAGCAAGATTTACTTCTGCCCAACAAGCTTTAGAAGCTTTACTTGGAAAATCTTTGCCTCCACGTCCTTTAATTCATAAGCGTCCTAAAAACACTGCAATTCAATTAACACAAATAAACAATAAATTCATTGTTGATATTCCCAGCACTCTTTTAAATAGCCCGCAGAGCTTTTGGCTTGGAATGGCACCGCTTTTTGGAAGTGTTTTTAGCTTAGTAGTTATATATGATTTGATTTTTAAAGTAGTAGAACCAGGACTTCGACCACAACAAGAAGTAGAAGTATATTTTCGCACACTAATGGTGATGCTTAGTTTCCAAATGGCTGCTAGTATCTGGATTGCTGCTACAAAAAGTTTACTTTTTAGTGGCATTTTTCATACTCGCATTCAAATAATGTCTTGGCAAGAGATTCAAGTAGTAAAAAGTTTATTGAATTTCTGGAATATCAAAAGCGAATTTACTGCTGACCAAAATATATCAGAAGTGCGGTTAGAGCAATATAAGTTTTTATTTTGGAAGTTTCCGAATTATTACTGCGCTTTAAAAACTGGTTCAAGGAAAGTTAAGTTTGGACTGTTTTTGAGTCGGGATGAAAAAGTATGGCTCATAGAGGAGATTAGGATATTTATTGAAAATAATCAGTATTAAGATATATTTTTTAAAAATTCATTATCTGTAATATTGTTAAAATCCCCCCTAACCCCCGTTAATAAGGGGGGAAAAGAGTAATTTTTCAACTTACTTAATTAGGGGGAAAAAGAAAGATTTTAAGCCCCCCCTTATTAAGGGGGGGGGTTGGGGGGGATCAACATGCAATTAGACACAATTACTAAATTTCTCAACACATTTTTCCAGGTTGAGCGCTATAACGAAGATGAACAAGGTGGTATATATCTACCCTCCACGCGCTCTATTAAACGTTTAGGTTTAGCATTAGAACCTTGGGACGGTTTATATAACTGGGTAAAAAATCAACATATTGATGCATTATTTCTACATCGACCTTGGAAGCTTGAACTTGAACAACTCCCACCCGATATAGGAGTAATTTCTTATCATTTGCCGTTTGATGAATCCTTGACACTAGGATTTAATACTCGCTTGGCTGATGTATTAAGCTTGTCTAATTTAGAAGTATTTGGAGAAAAGCAAAATAGACCTATTGGGATGACTGGACAGGCGCCTAATCAAACGTTTACTGATATATGTGATTGTGTAAAAGAAGTATTTAATGGGTACGAGCAAATACGGGCGGCAAGTGAAAACGAAGTTAAAAAAGTTGCGGTGGTTGGCGCCATGACAGATTTGCTGGTACGAGAAGCCGCATCACACGGTGTTAATGTTTACATAACAGGACAACTTAGACAACCAGCTGCACAGACAGTTATTGATACTCAAATGTCTGTAATTGCTGTTGGGCACTATCGCTGTGAAAAATGGGGTTTACATACCCTAGCTAGCATCCTACAACAAAGGTGGTCAAAGTTATATTTAGTTGTTCGCTAATTGTATATGGCTAATCGGTATTAAATACGCGCAATTATAAAATAATTTTGACTTGAACCCACACCCACTTTATGCGTAATAATAAACGCGCTTATAATACCGTCTAGCATTTATGGCTAGCACTTGAGTAGAGCTTGAAAGCGTTCGTCTTGACGTAATGAGTCAAATTGAGCGTCTGTTTGGATAATTTGTAAATATTTATCTGGATGAATGCTTATCGCTTGACGGAAGTTTTCTACCGCGCGGTCGATATTCTGTAGTACCATGTAGCAACGACCTCTGTTATACCAAACAGCGTCATCACTAGGTGCCAGTTCCAAAGCTTGGTTGTAAGATATAATCGCATTTTCGTAGTTTTTCAACTGTTCCCAAGCAAAGCCTTTGTGTAACCAAGCCTTATAATATTGAGGCTGAATTGTTAAGGCACGGTCAAAGCTAAGAATCGCTTTTTCATAGCGCCCCCATTCACTCAAATTTACACCTCGATAGTACCAAGCCAGCAAGTTTTTAGGACTGAACTCAATAGCACGGTCATAGCTATTCAGCGCATCTTCGTAACGCTCGAGCTGTTTGAGCGCATTACCTCGGTTATACCATGCCCAATAAGCATCTGGCTGTAACTTTAACGCACGGTCAAAGCTGAGAACTGCTTTCTCATACTTCCCTAAATCACATAACGTCAAACCACGATTGTGCCATGCGGTTGTTCCGTTCGGATTAAACTCGATTGCACGCTCAAAACTATTGAGTGCTTCGTTATAACGTTCTAACTTACCAAGAGCTATGGCTCGGTTATGCCAAACCCAGCAATCATCGCTTTTGAAAGTTAACATTTGGTCAAAACAAAGAATAGCTTGTTCGTGTTTACCTAAAGACCCTAATGCGAAACCCTTTTGGAATAAGGCTTCGGGATATTCTGGTTTACATCGCAGTGCTTTGTCAAAACTAGCTATAGCTGCTTCAAACTTTTCTGTCTTGTTACGACGCAGTCCTTGCTGGAAAAAAAACTCTGCTTCCAGGTTTAGAGACAACTTAAAAGAATTTGGCATCATACCTTAGGATGATTTTTCAACTCACATTTCCCAAACAATAACACGTCTTTATGGGTAAATTGTTAACCTTTGATAATAAATCTTAAATTATAGCTGTTGTTTGTAGCAATAAATACATGTAGGACATCTGAGGGTGATAAGTATTATCATTCTAGGGGAAGAGTAAATACAAACGACGTTGGTGCCATCCTGGCATGTTGCTGCCTAATAATTGCTGTTGTGTAAAGATATATAAAGTAAAATAAGTGTAAATTCTCAGTATAACCATAACTACTCATGGCAAAAGCAATTTGGAACGGCGCCGTTCTTGCGGAAAGCGACAAAACTGTAGTCGTTGAAAATAATCATTATTTTCCTGCTGACGCAATTAACAAAGAATATTTTAAAGACAGCGATACTCACACAACTTGTCCGTGGAAAGGTGTCGCAAGCTATTACAGCATTGAAGTTGACGGGCAAGTTAACAAAGATGCTGCCTGGTACTACCCCAGTGCGAAGGACAAAGCCAAACAAATAGAAGGATATGTAGCTTTCTGGCGCGGTGTCAAAGTCGAAAGTTAGGAGTTAGAAGTTAGGAGTTATCAGTTTTAACTCCTAACTCTTAACTAATTTTAAAGGCGCCAACAGTTTTCTGTAGTTGTTGCGAAATTGCTACTGTTTGTTGTAATGATTGTGATACTTTTTGCGATGATGTTGTTGTACGCTGCGATGTTACGGCGATTTGCTTGACTAGTGTACTTACTATTTGTGATATTTCTAATTGCGAATCTGTAGCATTAGAGATAGAGTTGACTAGTAAGTTTACTTGACGCGATACTTCCAAAATCTGGGCAAGACTGTATTTTGCGTCTTCTACTACTTGCGTACCCTCTACGACCTGCGTTGTTTCTAATTCGATAACCTGCACTAGTTCGGTCGCTTCTCTTTGAACGTTTTCTAAAATGTTCTCTATTTCTTTGGTCGCAGACGATGAACGTGCAGCAAGTTCACTAACTTCTTCTGCTACCACCGCAAAACCTTGTCCTTCTTCACCTGCACGTGCTGCTTCAATACCCGCATTAATAGCTAAAAGATTTGTTTGTACGGCAATTTGATTGATTAATGACACTACACGCGAGATTTGCTGCGTTGATTCTCCTAAGCGCTTCACTTTTTTGGCTGTCTCACCTACTGTTTCTCGTAAGTGCATTATTTTTTGAACTGTACGGTCAATTGCTTTTTCGCTTTCTTCTGCGTTTTGCGCTGCTAATGAAGCTACTGTTGATGCTTGACGTGCTGAAACAGCGACATTTTGCATTTCTATCGTCATGCTATCAACTGTTTCAAGTGTGATATTAATTTCTGCTGTTTGTTCAAGTGCTTCTTCTGCTAGCTGTCGAATTTCTCCTGAGTTGGAACCGATTGCTTCATTGACTTGGGTTGCTGTTGCTTTTACTTTCGTGACAATATCACGTAAACTTTCGACGATAGAGTTAAAAAAGTCAGCGACAGTTCCAATTTCACCAACGCTTACATCAGCACGCACGGTTAAATCTCCACTGACTGCACCTTCAACATCTTGAAGAAGTTCCATAAGCTGCATCTGAAGATTTTCTTTTTGTCGTCGTTCTTCAACAGAGACTGTTTCTGCTATTATTCGTCCTTGTTGAACTTGTAGTAGTAGTTGAGATTGTTCTAACGCATAACCAATTTGAACCGCAACTTGTTTAAATAGATTTATTTCGCTGTCTTGCCACGGACGTGCATCTTCACATTGGTGTGCTATGAATAAACCATATAGCTCTTTATTCACAAATATAGGCGCCAATAAGTATGCTTGAACGTTAAATTTTTGTAAGTAATTGATACAAGTCTGACTCAAGCGCAGTGTATTAGAAGCAATATCTATATTATTAACGGTCTTAATGCTACCAATTGGTAAATCTTCTATATTCTCCTTAATATCATAAGGATTTTTGATATTTGTTCCTAAAAGTGTGTTAGATTTGTAGTCAACTGACTCTGCAACCACTTGACTTTGGCATTCATTTAAACTGTAAAACAGCGTTCTTGCAACTTGCATCGCTTTACGTGTATTTATTACAGCGACTTTTATAATTTTCTCACTATCGAGTGATTCGCGTATTACTGCTGTAATCGCATTAAGTTGTAATGCTAAATGTGCTTCGTTTTCTCTTTGTTGAATTTGTGTATAAATTGTGTCAGCCATTGTATTAAAGCTGACTGCTAATTCGCCAATTTCATCTTTTGCAAAAATTTGCGCTCGCGATGTTTGAATATCTCTATGATTTCCAGTAGTTACACTATCTGCAAATTTTTGAGCAGCATTTTTAAGGTTATCAACTGGCTTCACTATTGAGCGTCGTAATATTACTATACAGGCGCCAACTAGTATTAAAGCAATAAACACTGTTAGCATTTGCTGGAATAAACTTTGCATTAGCAAGTTATTCAGCGATGACTCTGGTGTTCCTCTAACTAAAATAGCTGTTGAAGTTTTATCGTAAATAGCTTGCTGTTCGTCTGTATTTTCAATAATTTTACTAGGAATCGCTTTAAAAGCCATTGTATAACTTTGGGCGCCTAGATTCATCCTTTCAGTTATAACTTGACCGTTGGCAGA
Source organism: Calothrix sp. HK-06 (assembly GCF_001904745.1). Lineage (GTDB taxonomy): Bacteria > Cyanobacteriota > Cyanobacteriia > Cyanobacteriales > Nostocaceae > Dulcicalothrix. The sequence continues at coordinate 172,848 of NZ_MRCD01000002.1, read as the reverse complement.
TTTTGCAGCAGCAGTAAGTAATGACTTACTCTCAATAGGCAGTTCAACATTCGATAAAGCTTGGTTAATATCTTGAGACTCTCCTTGATGAAGCGAACTAGCTAAAGCAAAATTTCCATTCGCTTTGTAAAAATAAACCGCGCTATAACCACCTCTAGTTGCTTGTAGAGTTTGTTTCGCAATTACACTTTTGCCATTGACAATATCTCCTGATACTAAAGCACCTATAACAGCTTGATTCACTGGGTCTTTTACAGGTGTAATTGTATAACGAATGAGAGCATCTTGATTACTAAACCCTGTTGGTAGGGGTGGTGCTTCTTTGCTTAGTTCACTCCAACTCACAACACGAGATGCTTTAATCTGTTTAGGATTATTTAAAACTTCGCTAACTAAATTATCTGGGTTAAATTCTTCACCTGTTCGGTCAGTATTGGCATTTGCAATAATCTTTAAATCTTTACCTACCAAGGTTGCATATTCAATTTGTCTAGCTTTGACTTCATTTATTAAAATTTGCTTTACTTCCGACCGAGAAATTCGATTTAATGATCTACTGGAATTATGAAATTTAGTTGCACGAATTAATGCTTGATTATCTGATTGTCCACGAAACCCAAACCCCATTTGATTAACTTTGATATTATAGTTTATGTCTGTAACGGCAATTTCTGATTTCGCTTGTTCGAGTATTTGGTTTCGTAATCCTTGAGTAATTATTAGCGTGGCGCCCATTCCTATACCTAGGATAGATACCATTTCGCAAGCTATTAAAGCTATCATTTGCTTACGGCTAATAGGAAAATTATAGAAATATTCTAAAATAGGTGATCGTTTTTTATTTAATGATAGTTCTTGTTTATACATATTATAGTAATATTAATTACGCGAAGAAACCGGGTTTCTAATGTTGACTACTAATTTACCGTAATTACCCTAAAAATGATGTATTGATGATAACCCATACAAAGAAAAATGTAGAGACGTTACATGTAACGTCCCTACACAATTTGGGATGTTATTAACTATTTAGTTGCACCCGCCATTGGAAAGATAATTTCTTCCAAAGTTCTTAGTAATTCTTGCTCGTTGTATGGTTTTGAAAAGTAAGCACGGGCACCTAATTGAATTGCTAGTTGACGGTGTTTATCGCTACTGCGCGATGTCAACATCGCTACAGGTATACCTTTAAAATCAGTATTGGCTTTTACACGTCCTAAGAACCCATAACCGTCAACACGTGGCATTTCAATGTCGCAAATTACAGCTTGAACTCTTAAACCTGTTTGGAGTTTTTCAATTGCATCTTGCCCGTCTTTTGCTTGTTCTACTTTGTATCCAGCTTTTTCAAGAGTTAAGGCAAGAAAACGACGCACGTTTATTGAGTCATCGACAATTAAAATTGTACCTTTTTGGTTTTTTGGTGGTATGGGTTTTTCTTCAACTGAATTCAAGAAAGGAGTTTTTAACCGTGCGGATGGTAACTGTTGGTTCCTAGGTGTACGCTCACTCGCTGCAATGGCATATAATAGCTCACTGGCGTTGACTAAAGGCACTACTCTTCCATCGCCTAAAATTGTACAGTTGTTGAAACCTGGAGGTAATGGAATATTTCCTTCGACCAAACGTATCGCAACTTCTTGTTCTCCCCACGTTTTGTCTAGCTGTACAGCTACAGGTTGGTTGTTACCCCGAATAATTAATACTGACTCCGCATTAATTGCAGGCGCCGTTTCTAAGTTAGGGTTATCAAAGCGAGGACAGTTAAACTCTAAATATCTACCCAGACGCACTAATGGCAGCATGTTACCCTGCCAGTTAAGAACTTCTCCATTTCCCATTGGATATACTAGGTCTTCTTGTGACAAGAAAATTTCTTCTACTATATCGGTAGGGAATGCTAATAACATACGGTTACTTTCTACAAGCAGCACTCGTGCGACGGAAAGGGTAAATGGTACTGAGAGACTAAAAGTAGTTCCCTCACCTAAACTTGTATTAACTTTAACATCGCCTCGAACCTGCTTGAGGTTGTTTCTAACTACATCCATGCCAACACCGCGACCCGAAAGAGCGGTAACTTGCTCGGAAGTACTAAAACCAGGTTCAAAAATTAATGATAGTAACTCTTCTTCAGTGGCAGCAGTAAGTAATGCTTCATCTAATCCCATCGCTAAAGCGCGATTGCGAATTTTAGAAAGTGGAATACCGCGACCATCATCACGTACTGTAATAATAGTACGGTTGCCTTGGTGTGTAGCTTTAATTTCGATTGTTCCCTGCTCAGATTTTCCAGCTGCTACCCTCGAAGCAGGGTCTTCAATACCGTGGTCGAAAGCGTTTCTAACTAAGTGCATTAAGGGGTCGTTTAACGCTTCTAGTATGCTACGCTCAATTAAAGTGTTTCCACCTTCAATTTTTAGTTGAACGTTTTTACTATATTCAATGCACAAGTCCCGCAACGCACGCGGAAAACGGTCTAATACGTCCGAAAGTGGACGCATCCGCACTTGAGTTAGTTTTCGTTGGAGTTGTTTAGAAGTTTTATTGAGTTTACGAGAAATATTATCTGTATCATCAAGACTTAACTGTAAGTCAGTTGTAACTTCTTGCACCTGAACTATAGTTTCCATTACCTCTTGCGATAATAGATTCAGCTCGTTGTAACGGTCCATTTCCAAAGCATCAAAGCGATGTTCAATACTTTGCACCTCTGTTCCATCTGCAAATTCCAAACTGTCTTCGAGTTCTTGACTGGCAACAAAGTAAGAAGGGACTTCGGATATTACTGTCGGCGATGTATTAAAGTACTCAGATGCTCTTGTGGAAATTTTATCGTATGCTGCACGTAAGTACTGGTTTTCACGCTCTAGTACTTGAACTCGCTGGTTGAGGTTACGAACTAATTTACGTAAACGTTCGAGTTGTAAATTTAAACCATTTCTTTGAATAACTAGTTCCCCAAACAAATCGTTGATTTGTTCAAGTTGCTTACTAGGAACACGTACTGTGTTTTCTTGGTCACGTTCTCTAGCTTTTTCGGGTTGCTCAACTTTACGCTCTGTACTCTCACGCTCGGTGTGTAGCTGGTAATCTTGATATTCGTCACCGATAACACTAGATGCATCTGCGGTTTCGATTAATTGCACTTCCTCAAATTCTGCTGCTGCACTTTCAATTGCAAACGCTGCTTCTAATGCCTCAAAATCAGTATGTAAAATTTCGTCGTTTAGCCAATTTGACTCTATTTTACTAACTGCTGTTTCTGCGGCGCCTATGTGGTCTGGAATTTCTATAGATATTTCTTCTGGAGTTAACTCGATATGCTCTGTATCATTTATAACTGTAACGGCAGTAGTGCTAGCAGGGGTAACTTCTTCTAAATCAAGTTCGTAGGGTAAACTATCGAGTTGATTCGTTAAAACTAACGCTTGCGAACGGCGCCATGATGAAAGTGCAGCACGGGCAACAGTAGGAATATGGGCAGGGTCGGCGTATTCTAAATGATGTGCCACTGACTCGCATAAACGGCTAAAAGGTTCGAGTTGTAACATCTCCCCTAACCCACCCAACTCCGCAGCCATAATGCTGACTTCTTCTAATAAGCTTTCGGGTTGGTTGTCTGCCAACATTGACTCAAGACGCTCTAAACAGCCTTCAACCTCAGTTTGAAATAATAGGGGAATTATATCTTGCCCATCTTCCGATGACAGGATAGTGGAAGCATCTTCTTCGCTTGGGTCACCTAAACGCTCGTGCAACTCATCGAAAACAGGGTTACAAAAAGTTGCTAGCCATTCTGGATCTAAAGTAGTGCCCTGCGAATGTAAATCGACGATTTGACGCAGCCAATCAACACTTGTTAACAACAAACTTTGAAGCTCGGTATCAACCAAAACAGAATTTCGTTTTGTTTTTAAAACTTTAAACGAATCTTCGATTCGGTGTGCCAAATCGCTTAACACACGAAACCCCATCATTCCTGCTCCACCTTTAATTGAGTGGGCAGCTCTTAGTGCCGCATTGATTTTATCAATATCAATTCGGTTGCTGTCGATTTCAAGAAGAACTCCTTCGAGCGTATTCAGATAATCCGTCGCTTCTTCCAGAAACTGCATCTGGATTTCATGCTCTTTATCCTGTGACATGATTACTAGCCCTTAGTCATTAGTTATTGGTTTTTTGTTATCTGTTTATTTTTTTTTCGGATAATAAGTAACTGGTATTGGCTAATTAATTTAGCCTAGCTAATGGTTTGAAGCATTAGCTAGCTTTGGGTTATTTGTGTAAAAGGTTATAGTGAGTAACATATCTTATTTACTAGTTAATAGCTAATACTAACAGGGATGCAAGAACTATCAACTACAAACTATTATTTTTTGTTACTACACATAATCTCTTGCTACATTTGTTCCTTAGTCAAAGACTAACCTAAAGCGCCTGTTACAAGCGGATGCTGACTATTAACCATTAACTAATTGACTTTGAAGGTTCCGACGGTTGATTGTAGTTGCTCAGATATTGCCACTGTTTGCTGTAATGACTGGGAAACTTGGCGTGAGGAAGTACTAGTACGTTGCGAAGATGCAGCAATTTGCTTCATTAGTTCGCTAACCGTGCTGGAAGTTTCTAACTGCGATGCCGTAGCATTTGATATAGATTGTACCAAAGCATCGATTTGACGTGATACCTCTAAAATTTGATTCAAGCTTGATTTAGCATCTTCTACAATATGAGTCCCTTCTACAACTTGTGTGGTTCCCAGTTCCATTGCCTGTACAACCTCACTGGTTTCGCGCTGAATATTTTCGACAATTTGCTCAATTTCTTTTGTTGCTGCTGCCGAACGTGCCGCTAGCTCTCCCACCTCTTCAGCTACAACAATAAATCCTTGACCCTCTTCTCCGGCGCGAGCTGCTTCGATACCAGCATTGATGGCAAGTAAGTTCGTTTGCATTGAAATTTGGTTAATAAGTGCCACAACTCGCGAAATTTGCTGCGTTGACTCACCCAAACGCTTAACTTTTTTCGCTGTTTCTCCGACTGTTTCGCGTAAGCTCAAGATATTTTGCACCGTCATATCCATCGCCATGCCACTCTTTGAAGCTGTGTTTCGCGCTGTGTTAGTTACATGCGCGGCCTTTTGAGCGTTTTGGGCGACTGCTTGCATGTCTTTTGTCATGCTATCAACTGCACTGAGAGTACGATTGATTTCAGCTGCTTGTTCGAGTGCTTCGTCAGCGAGTTGGTTAATGGCGCCAGAATTAACGTTAATTGAATCGTTAACTTTTATTGCTGTTTGTTGAACTTGGGTAACAATCTCACGCAAACTCTCAACAATCGAGTTAAAGAAGTCGGCGACGGTGCCAATTTCGCCAGCAGTAACATCCGCACGTACAGTTAAATCACCGCTCGCGGCGCCTTCAACTTCGCTAAGTAGTTCTAGAAGTTGCATTTGTAAGGCTTCTTTTTGATGGCGTTCGTCTTCAGTGCTTTGTTCGGCAACCATTTTACCTTTTTCGACGGTTTCTAGAAGTTGGGCTTGTTCAAGAGCATAGCCAATTTGAATACCAAGTTGCTTAAACAATTCAACTTCTGATGCTTGCCATTGACGAGGACTGTCACAGTGGTGAGCGATAAGCAACCCAATCAATTTACCTTGCTTAATTACGGGTACAATTAAGTTAGCTTTGACTGCGAATTTCTCAAGCATTTTAATGTAGCAAGCAGCATTTTTCAAACTTGAGTCTTGGTAGATATTATTAATGACCCGAACTCGTCCATCTTTATAAGTTTCTGCATGTCTCTCGCGGAAACAAGGGTCATCAATTTCTACACCCATCATTTTTGGATAACCTGCCACAACAGACTCAGAAATAATTTCTCCTTCTAAAGTTTGTAAGTCGAACTTATAAAAAACCACTCGGTCAACTAATAATGCTTGACGAATTTCTCTAACTGCGGTTTTTGTAATTTCATCGTATTTAAGTGTTTGCCGCATTCGTAATGTAATTTCAACCAAAAGTTTTGCCCGTTCAGCATCCAACTCTTGCCTTTTCAACAGAGCTTGCATTTGCTCTGCCATTTGATTAATATTGGCGCCTAAAACACCTAATTCATCACCACGCTCAACTTCCAAGCGTGTATCTAGTTGCCCTTCTCCTAACCTGGCAACCGCAGCAGTTGCATTTAATATTGGTTCCGTTGCACGTTTTGCGAGTAAGTAAGCAAGCATTGCTACAAGCAATGCAGTTAACCCAGTACCAATAACGGTAGTTAATAATAACTGACGCTGTGCATCAAATGCTGTTGCTTTGTTGGTTGCCAACACTGCTTTCCATTTTAAATCGGGTAAACCTTGAACGGTTGTTGTAGAAGCAGAGCTAACAACTTCGTCTCCATCTGATTTCTGAGTATTAACATTTTTGCCAACTTGGTCTTTTTTGCTTGCGACAAAAACTTTTCCATTTGCGTCAGCAATACTATACTTTCTACCTACCCCCCCATAGTTTTGAATCACACTCTCTAATGATTCGACAGGCATTCTTGCTCTTAAAATTGCAACCGTTTCATTACTTACATGATCCTTGACAGGAGACACAGTATAAATACTGACTTTATTTGATGATGGGGATAATTGAGGTTGGCTTATATAAGGACGGTCTTCTCGTTTAACAGCTTTGATGTAATCTCTGTCACCAATATTTGATGGTATTACACTGCCTTTAGATTGTACAATGACGTTGCCGTCTAAATCGACAACGGCGATGCTGTCATAGACTTTACTCGTCTCAGCAATTTTATCTAGAACAACTTGTTTTTCTTGAGTAGAAACTGATTCGCTAATTCTTCGATTTGTAGAAATTGGTAGGTTTGCCAATACTTGAACATTAGAATAACGTTCAACCATAAAGCGGCTGACTTTATCGGCTAAACCTTCAGTTTCTGATTGCTGCGACTGAGTAAACTTATTCTCAATTGATTTACTCGCGATTAAATAAGATAAAATTCCAAACCCCAAAACAGGAAGAGTACTAATTGCAATTGCAATAATTGTTGCCTTTGTCCGCAAACTTAGCTGTCGAAATTTTCCTGCCACAGAGTTATTAATATTATGATTAGAAAAATTAGATTCCTGAGAATACAAAATGATTTTATTATTCTTATCTGTGCCTTTGTTAGATTCTGTAGGCATTAACGGTTTATTTTGAGTATCGCTGCTCTTTGCAGGCTCAGTTTTATTAAACATAAATAATTTCCCTCAAGTAAATTATCGAGAACACCGAATCTTGAAAACCAATCATTTTACAAACTAGCCGTTCATTACAATAGACGCACATTTTATTAAGTATGAAGTGAGGGAAAGGGAGTAAAGGCTTCTCCTTTCTCCCCCACAACAAAATTATTAATTAAATTAATCTGCTTTTAACGCAGAAGAATGTACAATTGCGTGAGCATCTAACACTAATAGCGTTTCTTGCTGTTGTATAACGCAACCGCGTAAATATGGAACTAAGCTTGATGCAACTTGTCCAATTGGCGAATGAATCTCATCAGGAATAAATTTAACCGTGCCAATAATCTCATCAACAACTAAGCCTAATAATAGCGAATCAACTCGTATAATAATTACGCTGTACTGACGCAATCGAGTTTCTATAGACTCTAAATTGAGTATTCTTGGTAAATCAACTACCCAAACTATGCGACTGCGCCAATTCATCAACCCCAAAATACACTCTCGCATTCCCGGCATCGAAGTTACTGACTCAACAGGCACTACAATAGCTTCTTGGGTATGAAGCATCGAAATAACCGCAGTAGTTTGCTGGTTAATGTGAAACTTGAGATAGCCGTCTCCCAAGCTAGTTAAGTTTTCTATTGTCGAGAGTGGAAGTTTCGGATTGTTCATATATTAATAATTACATTGCAAGTGATTTGATAGCTAGCAGTAGTTCGTCGCGCGTGTAAGGTTTAGTCAAATAAGCATCTGCACCTTGTCGCATTGCCCATAAACGGTCAATCTCTTGGTTTTTGGAACTGCAAACAACAATTGGTACGTTTTCTGTGTTAGGATTTCGCTTGAGCGCACGGCACAGTTCAAATCCACTCATTCCAGGCATTACAACATCGGTTACTATCACATCAGGCTTTTCTATCGAGGCTTTTTCCAAAGCTTCTTTGGCGCCTGTCGCTTGAATAACTTCGTAGCCACTTTCTTTGAGATAGTGACTCATTAACTCTAATTCACTAGGAGAATCTTCGACTATTAAAATTGTGCTTAACATTGTAAGAGTCATATTAAATTCCCTCAAATAATAATCGAATTGTATAAACAAATTTGATAAATTTAATTTATATTTGGGAATAAATCCCAAATAGCTAAAGCTTAAAAATTAAATCTAAGTTATGTGTTTGAAAACCATTTTCAATAACTCAGATTGAGTAAATGGCTTTGTCAAATAACCACTAGAACGTACCATCTTGGCTTTGGCGCGGTCAATAAAGCCCGTTCGACCTGTAACCATTACTATTGGTATATCCTTAAATGATGAATGTCTTCGCAAAAGCGAACACAACTCATACCCATCTAAATTCGGCATTTCCACATCCAGTAAGATTAAATCGGGCTTACTGCGAAGAATTTGCATTAAAGCTTTCACTGGGTCATTTATCATCACCACCGCAAAAGTACTTTCATCCAAAAACCGCTTAATGGAGCTTAAAACGGTTAGACTGTCATCGATACAAGCAACTGTGTACACTTTTTTACGAAGTTGCTTGGTTGAATACTGCTTATTACCTCCTATAGTGTTAATTTCTACATTTATATTATTGTCATTCTTGTCATAAGTATCTGTAGTATGAATGCTGCTAGATACTTGCTGGCTATCTTCGTTTTTTGACTCATCATATTGTGGCGCCTCATTTCGCTCCTCAATGTGGGTAATTACATCAGGAGCAGAATAGCTGTAGCGACTTCGTAATTGTCTTTGACATTGTTCAACCAAAGTTCTTAAATCTAGACGACAAAACTTAGGAAGGTCATCTAAAGCTGTTTCGCGACTAAATTCGTAACTACCCTCTTTCAACGTTAGAAACGACTCTAATACTTCGAGCGCTAATTCCTCAATTAATACAGATGCTTGCTCTTTTATCATGTAATCACGATTAACCAACCAACAAATAGCTTGATAGTCAGCTTGTACAATCGATTGATTAATGTGTTTCGGCTCGAATAACAGTCGCATCTGCATTCGAGTCGAGCGATTCAAAGTAGGTATTTGTCGAGCCAAACGTTCTAAGTGTCCATCAAGCCAATCAAACAGTTGATTTGAGTATGAGGCATAGGTAAGTTTACCCTCCTCAAGATAAAGCGACCAAGAAATCGCACCAGTCAATACTTTCAAACAGCCAGTTGCACGGCGACTAGTTAACTGCGCTAGCAACGATAGTGGGTGTAGCTTCTGAAATACCCTATAACTATCGAGAGGAGTTGTACTCATTGTATCTGCTACCTAAACTTCATTTGATAGGTATAATCGAAATTTTTAATCATCGCACCCACTACTTCAGTAAATTTGGACTGTTTGTATATTAAACTACAAATATCCTTATTGGGGAAAAGTGGTAGAACTCTCTACCCGTAACCTTCTCACCCGACGCAGCATGATAATAATTTATCTGCCTGAGTGAATTATCTAGTTATCTATACTGAGCCTACCAAACATTTGAACACAGTTGCTAAAAAATCTGTAAAGACTAAATGAAGTCACTCTCCTCTATGTAAACTTTAGTTAGATGTTTTCGTAATAACACTGTATCAAGTCGCAGTGATGAAAGCTACTTTTTCAGTGTTAGTACTTAAGTATAAAGCATCATTATCTAACAATGCAAACACTTCCTTCCTTTTTATAAACCATAGGCACTTTTACTATATATGTTTTTATTTTTACAGCACTTAGTCATGTTTACCTTTGTATATTTATTTTCTAGAGGTTTTTATCTAGTAAAATTAAAGACTATGGAATTTAAATAAATGTAAAGTTCTATTTTATACAATATAAAAAATACTGCGTTGCTTAGGTTAAGTTACTGTTCAAAGTTAACAAGCATTGAGTATCAATTAAGAAATAATGCTTATATCAAAATTATAATCAATCGTCTAGAGTTGACTTAACATCTGTTTGTGTTTTTTCAGACAATATTTTCTGTATTTGTATAAACTTTGCTACTTGTTATTTTCTTTAGTCAGGTGTAATAAAGTCTTAGAAACCCGGTTTCTTTAGTAAAATCTGTAATAAAAATAACAATTTTGCATAAAAACCGGGTTTCTATGCTTGAAATGAAGCTAGTTACAATAAAACCTGGCAGTTAATATTGCCAGGTTTCAGAGTTTTTTAACGAAATGCGGATGAAAGGACTTGAACCTTCACACCTTACGATACTAGAACCTAAATCTAGCGCGTCTGCCAATTCCGCCACATCCGCATCAGTTATAAACAATAACACAATAAAAATGAAATGGGAATAGTAAATTACAAATTTCCCAAAGTAGAGACGTAATTAATCACGTCTCTACTGCAACACGAGGCAAGCGGTGTTTGAAGGAGCAGAGAATTTCCCAAGATATGGTCGAAAGCTCGTTTGCCCAGTCGTCGGCAGTAATTTGTTCGTCTTGGTCTTTACCCAATATGGTAACGATTTCGTTTTCTTGAATATCTGGGATGCTGCTGATATCAAGCATAATTTGATCCATCGTAATGGCGCCTATTTGAGGAACGCGCTGTCCTCTGATTATCACCTGCATCTTGTTAGACAAATTACGAGGAATACCGTCAGCGTAACCAATACCAACCACGGCAATACGCATATCGCGAGAAGCTACATATTTATAGCCGTAGCTTACACCAGTTCCAGCCTCGATAGTTTTGACTTGGGTAACGCGGGCTTTGACTTGTAGAACAGGTTTAAGATTTACATTATGCAAATGCTCTGCTGGGTAATGTCCATAAATAGCTAACCCTACTCGCACCATATCGTAATGTAATTTCTTACTAACGAGTGTTGCTGCACTATTGGCAAAGTGCAAACACGGTATTGTAATACCACTAGCTTCAATTTGGGCAATTGCAGCTTCAAACCGTTCATGCTGAAGGTTCATAATGGTAGGGTCTGGACTATCAGCAGTTGCTAAATGCGAATAAATACTCGCGATACGTAAGCGAGGTAAGCGAGTTACCAACTTGACAAATTCCCCAGCTTCTTGCCAATTAGTTCCTAGACGCGACATTCCCGTATCTAGCTTGATATGTACAGGTAATGAAGAATTATAATTAATCGCTTCTAAAGTATCAGAAAAAACTAAAGCTTGTCTGGGACTACATAACGTTGGCTGAAGTTGCCAATTTGCAATTGCGTGTATTTGTTCAAAGGTTTGTGCGGCGCCTAATAGTAAAATTGGTGCAGTAATCCCTGCTTCACGCAGTTGAATACCTTCTGGAACTGTCGCAACTCCTAACCAAGTGGCGCCAGATGATAACGCGACTTTAGCTATAGTAACTGCTCCATGACCATAAGCATCAGCTTTAACGACCGCCATTAACTGTGTCTGTGGTGCCAGCAACTTCTTTAACTGCTTAACATTATGCTCTACGGCGCCTAAATCAATTTCCACCCAAGCGCGTTGCTGCATCCAAGAATAAGTATCTCTTTCCTGATGAGCAATACCCAGAAACTGCTCATTACTCAACATATCCATATAACTCCTACACACCACACAGCGGACTTCACCAAAAGTGAATGAATATTACTTGAATATACAAATCACTCTTAGTAACTCCGAATAATTTGGAAGTTTAACCCTCAAAACTAAATTCGGGCAAGAGCAGAGGGGTATATAAGTGTAACAAACTGTGACAAATCCTCAATCTATATAAAAATATTTTTACGACAATACATGTAACAAAAATTACATAAAATTTTTATTGATAATTGCGTAACAAGTCGCGTGACTGCGAATGTTGAAGCTAAAGGCAATGAACACTATGGGGCTAAAGTTGTATCTAAAATATCTTAATCTTTAAATCTAACAACAGTCTTTCCCAGCTTTTATAGTCACTTGTCGTATGTATAAATTGTGTTACTCTGGCAAACTGGGTTATATTTGTGTTAATATATGTAAAACTAATACCTTGAGCTTTGATCAATGGGGAAGGTCTTAGTATTAAACGCCTCTTACGAACCGCTTAACATCACAAGCTGGCGCCGCGCTGCTATCTTGCTTATCAAGGGCAAAGCGGAACAGGTTGAGCATAATGGTAAATTTCTTTACGCTGACTTCCCACTGCCTACCGTCATTCGGTTGAGGCACTATGTCCGCGTACCTTACAAAGAAATTCCCCTTACTCGTCGGAACTTATTACATCGCGATGGTCACTGCTGTCAATACTGCGGTTATTCCGGAGATGAATTGACGTTAGACCACGTTATTCCGCGCTCTCGTGGTGGTGGAGACAGTTGGGAAAACATTGTAACGGCGTGTGTTCGCTGCAATGTTAGAAAAGGCAGTCGTACACCACAAGAAGCTAATATGCCTTTACGGCATACACCACGAAGACCTTACAGCAGTCTTTATTTTGAGGTGAGTAAACACCTTAAAACAGGAACGCATAAGGAATGGCAAAAATATGTAATCGGTCTCTAATACTACAATACTTTGTTAATAAATGTAAAGTAGTGGAGAGCAATCGATAACGTTCGCACAGAATGCGAGTTGGGCGACGAACTTTTAGAGTCTAGCAGAGAAAATCGTCGTAGGCAAGTGCTGTGTTGAAATATTTTTACTTTGGCGATATTTGGCGCGTCTTTTAGAGGCGCCCAGTTCACTATTGTGATTGATTCATTGCCTGAAATATATCTTAAAGGGTTATCGTGCTTAAGTTTGGCGCGATACGCATAGTGCTGTATAGTGCTGCCGAGCGATATTGCATAAAAACGTCAGTCTAAATGTATATTTAACTCAAGCGCAGTGATGTATAAGACAGGCATAATAGATGGTGCCAAGCTTAGAAATTTTTGCGAAAATTAAAGTGTGTGGCGATTCCGGTGACTGACGGTGTTACTGGTGGTAATTATTTTATTCATGAAGATAAGGAGCCTCACCCAATCAAAAACAAATTTTATATGCAACTAAACTCTTCCCTTTCTCAGCTTGAGAGTCTAACCTTGACGAACGATTCACATTTTGAAGAGACAGACCTAGACATAGAACCCCTGGTAAGGCAACCGACAAATGGAGCAAACGGCGAAAGTCCTTTTGTCGGACAGCAGCGTAATAACTACTTAGCGTACCAGAAATCAGAAGAACTACAGCAGATGCTAATGGGGCGCCGACACGAGCGTCATTTAATAGTATTGCAAGATTTTCCTGACCCAGATGCGTTGTCATCAGCTTGGACTTACCAGCTAATAGCCCAGCAATACGATATCAAGTGTGAAATAATTTACGGCGGTACGTTAAGTCACCAAGAAAACATTGCATTAGTCAAGTTAACGGGTTTACCAGCACAACGTTGGACTCCACCAACGCTAAAAACAAAAGATTTATCACTGTACAATGGCTTTGTATTAATCGATAACCAAGGAACCACCTCGCAGTTATTATCGGCGGTTGTCCAAGCAAAATTGCCGCTTGTAGCAGTTATCGACCATCATAGTTTGCAAGGAGAACTTAAGTCAGAGTTTACAGATATACGTCCTTCGGTACGAGCAACCGCAACAATTTTTACTCAGTACTTACAAACAGGGTTACTAACCCTTGACAATAGCGTCAGTCAACATGTTAAATGTGCCACTGCCTTAATGCACGGCTTGCGTTCTGATACCAATCGGTTAATGCAAGCGCAGGAGGAAGATTTTATGGCAGCAGCATATTTGAGTAGGTTTTACGATGCTCAACTTTTAAACGCTGTATTACAAGCGAATCGCTCAAAACGGGTGATGGATGTAATTGAGCGGTCATTAAAAAATCGAATCGTTCAAAACAACTTTTCGATAGCTGGAGTTGGGTATTTACGTTATGACGACCGTGACGCAATTCCACAAGCAGCAGATTTTCTAGTGACAGAAGAGAATGTCCATACTGCTGTGGTGTATGGTATAGTTCATGACGAAGACGAAGAACTCGAAGTAGTTATTGGTTCGTTGCGAACAAGCAAACTGACTTTAGACCCCGACGAATTTATAAAAGAAGCATTTGGGCAAGACAGTAGCGGTAGATTTTTTGGTGGTGGACGTACCAGTGCAGGTGGATTTGAAATTCCAATGGGCTTTTTGTCGGGAGGGAACGAAAACTCTGCTTATGCCAGAATGAAATGGGAAGTTTACGACTCGCAAATCAAGCAGAAGTTGTTGAGACTAGTAAACCCAAAGGATAATCCAATTCAGTCTGAATAACATTTTTTGTAAAGACGCGCAAGCGAAGTTTCTCCGTTATCCGAAGGATATCCCGAAGGGTAGGAAAATTTACCTGCGGTACACTCCGTGAACGCGTCTCTACATGTAATTGGAAATGTATATATATATAGAGGAGTAGGAAAATATTATTATATAAACATGAGAATCCAAGTTAACTTTGCTTCATTATTGTCCCAGTTTAAAGCCCGTCACTGGTGGTTTGGGATTTTGCTATCGATAGCAATGGCCGCTCCTGCTCAAGCATCAGTAATTTTGCGTATTGCAATTGAGCAGAATGTTAACCAAGTCAGAGTCGGTAGTTCCACAAAAGCGGTTGTAAAGGATGGTAGTGGTCGGACGCTGGGAGAATTACCAGCAATGAGCGCATATTTTGCTCAACCTGTACCTGGAGGTGGAGTTGCACTTGATAAATGGCGTTCAGGTTTGTTTTGGATTGAACCAAGTGGCAAAGGATTTGTTTATATTGGTGACAAATGGTATAGAGGCAGAACTTTAGTAGTTCCAACAGGTCAAGGTTTAACAGCAGTTAATTGGATTGATTTAGAAGAGTATCTCTACAGCGTAATTGGTGGTGAGATGGACGCACGCTGGCCCCAAGAAGCACTCAAAGCACAAGCTATTGCCGCACGTACCTTTGCAATTTTCGAGCGTGAAAAGCGTCGCAATGACCCAGTGTTCGATTTAGGAGACAGTCCAGACAAATGGCAAATATATAAAGGAGTAGTGAGCGAATCTCCTAGTACTGTGGATGCGGTTGATAAAACAGCAGGACAGGTATTAACTTACAACAACCGAATAATTTTGTCGGTATTTCATGCTTGTTCAGGTGGACATACTGAAAACGTTGAAGATGTTTGGGGAAGTAAAGAACCTTACCTGCGGGCAGTACCAGACTTTGACCAAAATATTCCTGAGTGCAGTTGGCAAAGAACTTTTACAGCAGCAGAAATTGGTCAACGTTTTCCCGAAATTGGTAAAGCCAAGCAAATGGCAATAGAAACAGTATCGTCCTTTGGTAGCGTCAGGTCATTACGTATTGTCGGTGATAAAGGTACCAAAGTATTACGTGGTGAAGATGTACGTACAGCACTCAAACTTAGAAGCACCCGTTTTACTGTTACTAATGCACCCGATGGTAGCTTTTTACTCCAAGGCAGAGGTTACGGTCACGGTGTAGGCATGAGCCAATGGGGCGCCTATAATTTGGCATTACAACGCGCGAATCACCTGCAAATACTAGCTTATTACTTCCGAGGTGTAGCACTTTCGCCTATCAGAGCAAGATAGGGGTCTGTGTCATTAATTTTGTCTGGTTGGCACCAAGTATAGGGTGGGCAATGCCCACCTTACAACCTTCCAAAACTTTTGGCATAGAGTAATTTTTCCCGTAGCTCACATCTTGCAGCATTCTCAATAAGCTTAAAGAAACCGGGCTTCTGTACGAAAAATCAACGTTTTATAGCAAAGTTTTTGTCAAGAAGCCCGGTTTCTAGGCAGGCGTGCAAGATGTGAGGTAGGGTAGCATCTTAATATTTAACAGTTCTAACCCGTTTATAGTATAAAGCTTTGAAAGAGCCTTAAAATAAGAGCAGGTGAGATTCGTTCCCATTTACTATGACTGCACATAGAGAAATTCGTGAACGAGAAATTACCAGGAGAATTTTTAGGAAGGGCAGTTGAATTTTTAGAAGCTCTTTCTCATGAAGCTTTGCTTCAAGTAATTCAAAAACGTTTGTCACCAGAAGAACAAGACAGAATAGCTTACTTGCGTCCACGAAACGAGGACGAAGAAATTACAGACGTAGAGCATCAATAACTCCTTTTATATGTTGATCGCGTAGAGCAACAAGATTCTGAACGTGTGGGGGCATTGATTCAACTGGCCAAACTTCGCTCATGTGATGTGAAAATATTGTTTGACGAGTTTTTGCCGAAACATAGCTACATTAGATGAAAGGGCGGGCAAGGATGCCCACCCCACAAGATTGTTATGTTTCCTACAAGGTTGTTGATTTAATTTTGATTACCTTCTTCTAGACGTTTGACTTCTTGGTCGAGTAAATCGGTTTCTGTAGAATAAGCTAGATTTTCATTACCGATAAACTTGTTAGCGGCAAACTGTTGAGCAAAGTTGATTTTATTTTGTAACTCTTGGCTAATGCTAGATAGCAGTTTGGCACGAGAAATTCGTTCGGAGTTTCTTTGAGTGATTTTAGTATTACGCCACTGAATCCAAAAGTATCGGATTAAAGGTATCACTAAAAATCCGGTACCGTAAGCTAACAGCAGCCAGTAAATACCTTGAACAAATCCGACAAGTCCGCCTAACTTGGCGGCAACTACACCACCACGTAGTAAACTACCAAGAATTAAGGCACCTACAAAGTTAGCAATACCCAAACCAGCACTTAGCATAATTTGTCCAGAAGTTGCGGCGCTAAACTTCCATTTAAACTCTTCAAGGTAAGATGCTATAGCATGGCGCCGTTTTTTAACTGCACTTACTTGTAACTCAGGAAAGTAATAAACTATTTCTCCAGAGGGACTAACTTGAGGTTGACCGTTGAACCGTGTCAACGTTGGAAGCATGTAATCTTCGTATTCTTGCTGGTACTTTTCGCCAATATTATCTAGGTATGGTGATATTTGCTCTGCCACAACGGCGCCGCGATTTTCACCTATAACTGTAGCAATCTCCTGCCAGCGACGTTCCTCTAAATTCGCATTTGGATTACCATCACCAAATAGGAATGAGAAAACAGCCTCGAAGAAATTTAGCTCGCGCTTCTCACGGCGCCGTTCCCGATAATGACTATCGTAATCAGGACTGAGAAACCACCAAAAATCAGGGAAGTAAAAGAAACTTCCTCCACTAGAACCCCAATCACCACCTCCACCACCGCCATTATCGCGGTTTGACATGGCAGTAATTATCAAAAATATAGCAATAGTTATTAAAGCAATCGAAGCAACCAGAAAAATACCGAAAGAAATTCTAATTATGTAAAATAAAATACTCCAAACTTTACTCCACCATTCCTGCAACTTAAGCTTAAAATACTTGTCGCGTAGGATATCACGGAAGTTTTTAGGAAATAAAAATACAATATCACCAGTATCAGCAACTTGTAAGTGACCTCCAGCATCGGATGCAAGGGCTAACAAGCTTTGATTGGCTTGTCCAACGTTTAAACCAACTTGGGTAGCCACATCACCAACGGTGACACGATACCCTAATTGTTCAACAGCCCGCATTATCGAAGGATTGGGAGCCATTTTTTGGTCTCCTGTTAAAATTAACTCTATTTTAAGTATAAAGTTTGATTTTCAATAGTGTTGGGTAGTTGCTACATAGCATCAACGCGATTCTAACTTTTTGACGCGCTGCTCTAAAGTATTTACTTGCTGTTTGAGTTCAACTACTAAAGTTGCTAACCTATCAAACATTTGGTCACGCTGTGATTGCGTTGTTGTTCGACGCGCGGGTGCTGGTAAGGTTGGTGAAGTACGTCCTGGTGAAGGAAGTGTACGATTTGTTTGGGCTTCAAGGTTAGCTAAACGAGATTCTAAGCGGTTAAAATCTGCTTGTAGGTTATTTAAGCGAGATTCGATAAGCTGTGATGAAGCGGTTTGGGCAAATAAACCGCTCCAAAGCATGATGGCTAAAAATAGTACCACCATCAACCGTCCAAGCATATTGTTCGGGTTTAGATGAAGTTTTGGAGATAAATTTGAATTTATTCTATTTTCATTTTTGAGAGTACATATATATCTTTAGGCGGAATTGTAGGCTAATATTGGGACGGGGCAAGATAAAGCCTATCCCACAAAAAAGTTAGGATATTTTTATATAGTTAACAAATATCCTCTATGTCAACCCATTCATCATAGGATGAGTCGTAACCTATATATTGCACTAAGTATTGCTGATTTTGAATGTTTCCAATAATTGCCGAATACCATTCTTCGTCGTCATCCCAAACTTTGACTTTATGACCAATCGCATATCCATTTTCGTCTGAGGAATTATTGCGGTCGCGAATACATACATCTTCTTCATCAACCCATTCATTATTCGATGAACCTTGACCAACGTAATTTACAAACAATCTATTTTTTTCAATTTTGTCAATTGTTGCTCGGTACCAATCTTCTTCTTCACCGTCCCAGACTTCTATTGTTTGACCTACTGTGTATTTATCACTTGTAGCTAAATTTTCAGATTTGATTTCGGCTTTTATCAAACTCAGTTAAATTACTCCACTGACCTGGCGCCATAAAATCGAGAGCTTTTAATACTTTAACGGTAATATTGTCATTCGGTAATTCGTCAACCAATTGAATAATTGATTTTTCCATAGCCAATTCTCAAAACCTCAAAAGTCTTTACTTTCACAATTAAGTTCAGTGAAGTAACAAAAAGCACTTACTGAACCATATTGGTAGAGTTCCCAAATCTGAAGGCAAAGTTACTTTTTCCCGAAAATTTTAAGAACTATTACGGTTTTCACATATTTTTTTGTTACATACCGATTAAGTATTGGTGGCTTGATTGGCTATAATGCCTATTAAGTTGAGGTTTTCTAGAATTTCTTTGGTTTGGGTAAGTTCGGCACGAGTTATTTGACCTAAACGGGCGATTATTACTATAGCGTTACATAGCGTTGCTAAAATTCTTGCATCTACTGTATTAAGTATTGGTGGAGCGTCTACTAATATGAGGTCGTAACTTTGCTCGAATTCGTTTAGTAGTTCTTTCATGCGTCGCGAACTTAGTAGTTTGACTGTATCTTCGAGTTCTGGGGGACCTGCGGTTAGTACATCTATTGATGGATGGATTGGTTGAATGTAGTCTTTCAATGTTGAGTATGCTTCATCAACTAGTAAAAGTGATAGTCCCCATTCGTTTTGTAGGTCGAGGTATTTATGTAAACTAGGTTCGCGTAGGTTTGCGTCGATGATTAATACTCGATGGTGTGTTCGTGCAGAACTTACGGCAAGTCCTAATGTTACTGTTGATTTTCCCTCACCGAAGTTAGCTGACGTTACCATCAATGATTTATATGGCAAAGGTGAGTTGAGAATGTTGATATTTTGATATGCCATATCCAGGTTTTCGTGCGATGGCAAGGAAGCTACCGCAGCTGACGAATCCGCAATCAGTACTTTAGTACTACGCCCCGTTAATAATGTTCGCTTACGTCTATAATTCTTAGCTAGTTTAGGGACTATTCCTAATAAACGTAAGTTAGTAATTCGTTGCAGTTCATACGATGTGTAAATTGAGTCGTTGAGCAGTTCTAAGATTAGTGCTACAACAATACCAATTATCGGCGCCGCAATAGCACCTCCACCCAGTATTAATGAGCGACCGCTACCAGTATATATTCCACGTCCTGGCGCTAAGAGTGTTTGCCAGTCAAAACCACCTTGAGCAAGTTTCAAACTTAGCGACTGCTGCATTTGCATTAGTTGTTCGAGAGTTTTACGGTTGGTTTCAACTTCAGGTAGCAAACGATTATATTCTGCTATCAAACTAGGATATTTAGCTAATTCAGCTTGTAAACGCTTTTCTGAACTTGATAAACTTTTTTCGTTCGCTTCTAAACCAAGTGCAGTTGTTTGCACCTGTGTCACTTCTTCTACTAACTTAATATCAACTTCTGCCATTTGCCCTTCAGCTAATAATGACTCATTAGAAGCAGATTGCTTTAAAGCTTGATTTATTGCTGCGTCAATTTCTGAATTTTTTAGTTGCGAAGCTTTTTTCCCTGTTTGGAAAGCTAACGCACGGGTAACTTCTTGTTTGAGCAATGCTAATTGACTTTCTCGTTGTTGGACTAATTTCTGTACTACTGGAGAGTCATCGGTGTAGCGAATTCGCTCTCGCGCTAGACTTAGCTCTGTTTTTTTAATTTCATTAAGTAATGTTTGATACTTTGTAGATTGACTTAAGCGCGACGAAATTATGGCACTACTTGGTGATGCTGCTAGCTTATAAAGCAACGCTGTATATCTAGCTTGCACATCTTGTAATTGTGCGCGTGTAGTTTGTAACTGCTTCTGAGTATCTGCCAGGTTTTCTAAAACAATTTTTGATTGTGCTTCTGGGTCAAGTATATTATGTTTTTTACGGAAAGCTTCTAAATTGCTTTCGGCAGTTACAACACTACTTTTTACTTTTGGTAAACGTTCGTTAACAAAAGCCATTTCTTTAGTTAGTTGCTGTTTTTGCTGTTCAATATTATAATCTTGGTATACTTTAAGTAACGTTTGTAGTACCCGTTGTGTTTTGATAGGGTCATGATTTTTATACTTGATTTCAAATACTTGACTAGGGGTGCGATTTATTCCAGTCCCTGACTCTACACGTGCAACACTGAGAGGTGACTCTTTACCTTTTTTGCCTTTTATGTCTTCAATTTTAATATCAGGATAATCAGGACGTAGTATTACAACTGCTTTTTCTATCAACTGATTACTTAGCATTAATTGTAACTGCACGGTATAGTCTACTACCTCTACATTTGAGTCTGTAAAGTCGCTATTCGCATCAGTTGAGTAATTAGATAATTTTGTGGTATATAAATTTGACTTGATAAGTAGTTGCATCGAGCTTTGATAATTCGGTTTTGTAAGAAACGCCAAAATACCTGCGGTTGACATTACTGCACTTGCTACACCCAAAATTAAAATGCGGCGCCGGAGTATAATTTTGAATAATTGCCTGATATCAACTGTATGTACTCGTTCTTTTTGAACATTATTAATAGCCACAAATAAACCCCTTTTTAATTTTTGTAGGTTGGGTGAAACCAAACGTATATTATTAAAGTTTTATTTACCTTAATAAGACTCCAGCTTTGAACATAGATGGAATCTAATTATAATATTGACTGTTAAAATGTCATCAGTATATGGATATAATACTAATTATACCTATTTATATAAATACTTATTATTGCATTAGCTATATGTTCCCAACTCCATTGTTTAACCTTGTCATATACTCCAAGCGGGAGCGCTTTTAGTTTTTAGCTAGCAGAAGAAGGAAAACAGCGATTTCATTCATTTTATTTTTCAACGGCTCATAGTATAATTATGTTTATAATAAACACGACCTTGTTTAGTTAAATTTAAATGAATCCCCCTAACCCCTTCCGCACAGAAAGCTACAAAACGTTCGTAAATTATTTATATTTTTTTCATATTTTATTTAAATAATTTATGTAGCAGTATTATTATTTTTTATAGTAAAAAGTTAAAGATTTTGTGAAGATGACTGAAGTATTACGGACTATAGAGTGAAATATATGTAGAATAAGCGCTATGTAAATGATAGTATGTTATAGAGGTAAGAGTTTTAATTCAATTACGAATCTGTGTTTCGACCAATTGGAGCAATTATTCATAATTTTTTCTTGTGTTTGTTTTTACATAGTGGGTTCCAAGGAATCTGACCATTTTTATTTATAAATATTTTATTAATGTCAGTGAAAGATAATACTAAATTACTACATTCTAAACATTCAGCAACACAATACACATGAAGACATCTATTATTACACCAACCTACAATTCTGAAAAAACCATTGAAAGAACTATCTTAAGCGTAATATCTCAGCCACACGATTTTGATGTAGAGTATATTGTGATAGATGGTGGTTCGACCGATAAGACTTGTAAAATCATCAAAAAGTACTCTGATTATATAGATAAATTTATCTCTGAACCAGATAAAGGCGCCTACGATGCAATGAATAAAGGTATAAATATTGCCAGTGGTGATATCATTGGCATTATCAACTCCAATGATTGGTACAATTATGGCGCCGTCCAAATAATCGAGCAAGAATTTCTAGCAAATCCTGATATAGACGTTTTTTACTCTTCAATTGACAATTATTATCAAGGTGAGTACATTGCAAAATTTTTTCCAGGAAATTTAGATAAATTACCAATTAGATTTACATTAAATCATCCCTCGTGCTTTATCAAGAAATCAGCATATGAATTAGCAGGGTTATATAATACACGTTATGCGATAGCTGCCGATTATGATTTGATACTACGGTTGTACTTATTGAACTTTAAGTTTCACTGTATTAACACTTCACTCGCTGCATATTCCCTTCAATGGATGAGTTCATCGACCAATCCTTGGACACGTGCCAAGTTGATATATGAATCTTGGTTAATTAGTCAGCAGACTAATACTTGTTTATATAACTATCATAAAGAGCAACGTCAAGCTTATATTGCATGGGTTGTGAATGAACTATTTGCAGTACCTGCTAGGTTTTTTCTCAAACCATCAAATGCAAGAAAGCTTAAAATGTTTGTAAATAAATTTACTAAAAGACCTGTTGCCGATAAGTTTGGAAGATGGTAACAGAAAATACTGTTTTGGGTGTTATAAATATTTATTACAAAAAGACTCAGAGTATAAATTGTATGTGTCGGGCGCCAATCCTTCACCAAAAGTACTTAGGCTAGCGTGTAACAATATTGCCATTACAGGATTTATTAAAAACCGGACGAATTATTTTGAGCGAGCAGCAGTTGGAATAGTGCAGTGAGTAATAATTTCAAAGAATGGATAAAATTGATTCAGGAATTTTATAGTATGTAGTAGCATAAGTAAAAGATAGTAGAGAATTAGGCAGTCTAAGAGATACTACAATTACAATGACCGACACAACTAACGAACGTTTGGACTGGACAGAAGCTGGACTTGATAGACAAGTCGATGTCAATGCTGATTTACGAACATCAGTAGAGATATTGCAAAATCGGAACGAATCTTTACAAGCGACTGTTGCGGATTTGAGATTTAAGGTCGAAGCTTTAATGTCCATAGCTTTACAGCAGCAAAAGAATTTTGGACTTGTCGCTGAGGAGTTAAAGCAGCAAAAGCAAGATATTTCTCAACTCACTAAGTTTCAATGCAATACGAATCAAGCTATAGACAAAGTTGGAATCATTTTAGAGAAAATGGTTATCCAGCAGTCAAAGCAAAAAGGCATTGACTGCTAGTTTAGGGTTAATTTTCACACTTTTATTGCCTTTCATTAGCGACAGCTAAACCAGCTAAATATCCGGTTGTCCAAGCGCTTTGAAAGTTAAAACCACCAGTTACACCATCGATATCTAGTACTTCTCCGGCAAAGTGTAATCCAGGAACTAGCTTACTTTCCATTGTTTTGAAGTTGACTTCTTTAAGCTGGACACCACCACAAGTGACGAACTCATCTTTAAATACACCTTTACCGTTTACAGAAAATTGTCCTTGAGTAAGTTCCTGAATGAGTAAATTGAGTTGTTTTTTGGAAAGTTCTGCCCAGCGAGTTTCGTTCTCAACTCCTGCACGTGTTGCCATATATTGCCATAAACGGTGAGGTATATCTACACCACGATGTAATAAAATTGCGCGTCTTGGTACTTCGTCTTTGACTGCGAGTAATTTTTGTCGTAGTTCTTCTTGAGTAAATTGCGGCAACCAATTAATAGATAAATTTGCCTGATATTTACTAGAGTGTAATACACGGGCGCCCCATGCCGAGAGTTTGAGTACAGCAGGGCCACTAACTCCCCAATGCGTAATTAACAATGCTCCAGTTTGCTCTAATTGATTATTTCCTGGAACAGTCAAGCGTAACTTAACAGGGTTAACACTTACACCTGCTAATTCGCGTAAGCTTTCATCACGAACATTAAAAGTGAATAGTGAAGGAACAGGTGATTCGATATTATGTCCAAAGGACTGAGCAATTTTATAACCTACCGGATTACTACCAGTCGCCACTAACAAACGGTCAGCTTCCAATGTATCACCCGACTTGAAAACCACCTCAAACCCTTTACTTAACTTATTTACCGACACGACGGGTGTACCTGTGCAAATTCTGATACCTACATATTTAGCAGTTTGTATCAAACAATCAACAATAGTCTCCGAATTATCGGTAGTCGGAAACATTCGTCCATCAGGTTCAGTTTTAAGTTGAACACCGTGTCTATTAAACCAAGTTACAGTATCTTGAGCTTGAAACTTAGTAAAGGCGCCAATTAAAGCTTTACTTCCCCTAGGATAGTTTTGTGTCAGCACTTTTGGGTCAAAACAAGCGTGGGTAACGTTACATCTCCCACCACCCGACACACGCACTTTCGACAGCAGTTGTCCACCTGCTTCCAACAAAATAATTTCTGCTAAAGAATTTGCCCTAGCAGCAGCAATGGCGCCAAAAAAACCAGCGGCGCCTCCCCCAATTACAATAATTCTTAAAGGTCGCAACGCGAAATCCCTATACAATTACAACTGGACAATACCACACTAACTTTTTTTGACGCATTTGAGCGAATCTACTACTCTATATCATTAATTTTGTTAAGTTGTAGCACAAAGTCATAAATTTGTAGTTATGTAATTTTATTTACCACAGAGACGCAGATAACACAGAGATAGTAATTAACATTGTCAAAGATAATAACACCAGTTTAATTCTTGCTACTTGTCGAGAATTGGAAATTGGTTTTGTTGCATATAGTCCGTTGGGTAGAGGATTTTTTATCAATGGAAACCCCAAAAAATACTCGGATGTAACAAGCTCATCCGTTACATCCGTTATATCCGTTGCCAAGATTACCACATTTTTTTAGCAGAGGTGCCTAACCAACCAATCAAATTATCTTTTTGGCTTGAGTTTAATTTATCTACAAGTTTTAATTGATACTTAGTTGGAATTGGAGAAGTGAGAGAAACAGTATGTGTATTTAACTGGTCTAGATGGAAAACAGTTACTTGCATACAGTCATTAGGCTGGTAATCTTTAAGACGTTCAGCTAAACCGTTGGCGCCAACTTTAATACCATCTATTGCTAGTAGTTCATCGCCAGCATCAATTCCAGCAATTTGTGCGGGTGAACCAGCTTCGACAAATTTAATTATTTCTCTACCATTTTCGGTAGTAACCCGCACACCCAAGTAAGGTTCTTCGTTATTATCACCGACTAATTGTAAACCAAATGGTTCAAGAAAGCTATTAAAAGGTAAATCTTCTAACCCGTCAATATAACGCTCAAAGAAATCAGATAAATCTGTTCCTGCTACTGATTCAATAACAGATTGTAGCTGTTCAGGAGTAAAGCCTATTTCGTCTTTACCAAATTGCTCCCACATAATGACAAGAACATTATCAAATGACTTTTGATTACGATGACCAACACGAATCATTAAATCGAGTAACAGCGACACCATTTCACCTTTGAGGTAGTAAGAAATTTGTGAATTACCACTGTTTGCATCAGGACGGTATAGTTTAATCCACGCATCAAAACTTGATTCAGATAAAGGTTGAACTTTTCTTCCGGGAGTATTTTGATACCTAGTAATTTCTTGACTTAAGTGTGATAGGTACGATGTTGCATCATAAATTCCTGCTCGTAAAGGAATTAGCAAGTCATAATAACTTGTCGTTCCCTCACAAAACCAAAGTGAAGGAGTATAATTTTCTCCATCATAGTTAAATACTTCGAGACCTTTAGGACGAATTCGCTTTACGTTCCACAAATGAAAAAATTCATGAGCTACAAGCTGCAAAAATCGCTCATACTTATCTTTATCTCTAAATCCAAACCTTTGATATATTAGCGAGCATGAGTCTTTATGTTCTAATCCACCATAAGCTTGAGCAAACAAATGTAACAAAAATATGTATTTAGAATAAGGTAATCCGCCAAACATCTCGGCTTCAACTTCGATGATACGCTTAATATCAGTAATCAACCGTTCAACTTGATAATTGCCTTTTCCCCAAATTGCGAGTTCATGGGGTTTACCCAATACCTCAAACTTATATACTTCGTGGGTACCTATTTCAAACGGGCTATCAACTAATGTATCAAAATCGGCTGCACGGAAAGTATTAGCTTTTCCTGGTACAGGTGGTAGTGCTGTAGTTACACGCCATTGCTTTGAAGGCGCCTCAATTGTAATATCTATTGGGAGTTTATCGTAATTTGGTATTCTAAAAAATAATGCGGCGCCGTTGAAGTAACCGTGTGTAGAGTCTAAATGGTTAGTTCTTACCGACAACTCCGCCGCAAAAATACGGTATTTTATAGTAACTAATGAAACATTAGTAATATCTTTAGTATTAATTTGCCAATGATTTTTACTAACTTTGCACACCTGTAAAGGCTTATCATCACAATACGCAGTAAAATCTTGTAAATTTTTAGAGTACTCTCGTACTAAATAAGAACCTGGTGTCCAGACAGGGAATTTTAAATCAAGAATAGGTGATGGACAATTTTGAAGTAGCAAACTAACTTCATATAAGTGAGTTTGCGGTTGCGGCATTGCCACGTAATAATGAATTATACTAGGGGAAAGTTCTTTGCTGTTATCTTTACTGCTGGCGCCTGCGTGAGGTGTGATAAGTTCTGTCATTGTTGAGTAGTGAGTAACAATTGCTTTGGGGCTAGATAATTTAGTTTAGCGTAAATGTAGAGACGTGATTAATCAGTAGAGACGTGACTAATCACGTCTCTAGACGTTGACATTTTACCAATGATTCAAGAATATTATACTTTTCTAGCTAAATTCATCAATTGATTTAAATTAACTAAGTTGATTACTTGTTTATTGGCATCGATATTTATCCAACCTTTTTCATGTAGTTTTTCCATAATTTTTTCAGCTTCATCAACACCTATCTCAGTCACATCAGCAAAGTCTTGGCAAGATACATTAAATATTTCTCTACCGTTTTCTGATTCTTGTCCATAATTTTCACCCAGAGAAATTAAGGTGTAGGCAAGTTTAACAGCAGGAGGCGCCTGTCGCATTTGCAACCGCATGTTAACATGACGTAGGCGCCGTACCATCATCTGCAACATGCGATGATGTAGTTGCGGGTCTTTAAATAAAATTTGAATAAAACAGTTTCTAGAAATACTTAGTAATTTTACTGAGGTTAAAGCAATTACATCTGTAGAACGAGGAGACTCATCGAGAATTGCCATTTCTCCAAAAAAGTCACCTCTACCCAAAATTGCCAGTGCGCGATAATCTTCACCAGCAGTACGTCGAACTTTTACCCAACCCGAAATTACAAAATAAACTGCATTTCCCCAGGAATCTTCCATTAATACAGCACGTCCGGTCGGATATTCATGTTCGGTAGCAACATTCAACATCCACTCTATTGTTTGAGGACTAGCTGTACTTAATAGGGGAAAAGTTTCACTAAAAATTGCTGTCAGCATGAACGTGCAAAAACGATAATAAATAGGTGGAGGATAATTAAAAAGCTGCTAATTTATTAAGTTATAAAAATTAACTGACTTTATTAATAAGTTAAATAGATTTGAATATTGACCGCAGCTTTTAAATAGTATTGGTCTTGTATCTATTAGAACACAAATAACAATTTGTCAAATCGGAAGTTTCACGGAAATTTTTACTTTTATTCTTTATGCTCTGTTCCTTTATTTTCCGGAATCGTTAAGTTTTTGATTTGACTATCTAAGTTGCCTAACAAACGATTTAATACTGTTAACGCTTCTAGTTGCTCGCTACTACTGTTATGACTCTGTAATAATCTATCTTGCATCTCATGTAACTTGAAACTCAGTTGTTGGGAAATTCCTAATGCGTCACGACTAAGACGAGATAGTTGTTGCTGCTGATAAAATTTTAAGGCTGCTCCTTTTAATACTTGTAGCGTTGCTTCCTCTCCATACATTCCTGGCATGACTCGCAACCGCAGCAGTATACGTTGATTTCGATACATGTACTCTTTTTCTATTTGCTTTAGCTCCGATAGAGTAGTTACACGTATATTTGCGAATCGCTTCAGTTCATTTAAGGCGCCTTGGAATACTGAAAGAGGTAATTTTTCTAACACTGACTGTAATACACCGTTTTCACTCCAAAGGATTTTACCCTCATAAGGTAGTCGTTCAAAATAAAGCCTTCCAATTCCCCCAACAATTACTCTGCCTAACAACTCTTCTAAAAATTTCTTGGGTGGTAGTGATGCTAACAACTCCACAGGGGTAAACTCGTCGGGTGAAGGAACTGACAAAAATGGTGTTTTCGTAATTGGTGTAGACTCTGTGGCTGTTTCCTCTACCTTTTTGGTTGCCGCAACTTTAGTTTCTGTATGAATTATATTGCTGTCTGATGCATTTAATACATTTGCACTACTTGAATTATCTGTATATATATTATCTAGATATGTTACATTTTGCTGCGGGTTCTCTGAACTGGTGTGTGGTTGTTGTGAAAATACTTCAGGTAAGGAAATTCGTCTGTTAACGGATTGGGAAGTATTTTTATAATTTAAATATGCCGAAAGTATTGAGCGATGAGTTTCAGCGTCCATTGACCGAATCACCATCGTACAATTTACATATGACAAAATACGATTTACGTAATCGAGAGCTACATCGTCCCTTGAGTTAACCATTCCCAAGATTAAGCTCTTGGCCTCGAACCGTAGGGGCAATATTTGATGGTAGAGGCAAGCTTCAAAAGATAAGAAACTCTCAATAAGCTGAAATATTTCTGTTCTTACTGACTCTTGGTTCCATTCAAGCTCTGTGTCGGGTGACACTTGCTTTGTCATTGTCTCGGTGTCAATTGGTTTGTCCTCTGAAGACAGCATAGTTCCCGTGCAGTAATATATCCTACTTTTCTATTCTTCCCATAACTTCGGGTGTAGTTAACAGGCGCCGACTGAATTTTACTCAAATTAAAATAGGCGCCACTTCGAGAGGGCGCCTGTATGTTTGATTATTATCCTAGTAGTATCTATTTACTATTAAACATCTAGTCTTCTGTTCGCAACGCTTGTGCAGCTAAGTAAACTTTCGTCCATTCACCCATTGCTTGGTGCGCTTTTAGTTTTAATTTTGGTGCAATAGCTTCGACAGATTCCCCAGCTTTACGTAACTCTAGAATTTGTCTTTGGGTTGGAGTCAGTTTTTCTAACAACTGCTCCCACTGTACAGGAGTTAAGCCAAAATTATGCTCAATTAAAGAAGTTCCTAACCAAGTATCGACTAGTTCAGGTTTATTTTTGAGCGCAAAAACACGGATAGCATGATAGCTGATTTTTTCTCGCAGTCGATAAATTTCTTTGATTGGTTTATTTAATTTCTTGGCAATGGCATCTTGTGACTTGCCTTGTAAGTACATCCGTAACCACTGTACAGCATCTTCCCCAAGATTATCTTTTAGGTAGTTTTCAAATTCCTGCTTGACATCGGTTCGCAGGGTTTGCTGTTCTTCTAAATCTTGTGCTTCTTGGTAGTCGGCAATTGCCTGGTTGTCTACTAAGTTGATTCGGTTGTCGCTGTCGTCGGTTAAAACTTCTTCTGAAACTAATTTTACTAAATCACTCGTCGGAACCTGCGTTAAGCCACCGCGTGAAGTACGTCGTAAATAGTTTACAAATCTATATACAAGCAGCGGTTGATTACGTATTGGACGTAGGCAATATTCTTCAACGCTAGCAAATAACAGCGCGTTCTTTAACCTTGGGTCTGACGTAGACTGGGAAATAAAAGTCATCTGAGAAAGCATATAATTATCACTTTGCAGCAATTCTTGAATGACTTCCTGTAACACGTCAACTACTGAGCGTTGACGGTCGCGACTTAACGAAACCCAAGTTTGAATTTTATTGCGTAAAGTAACTAGTCCACCCAAGCGAGTAATCAAGTTACGATAGGCAACGTCTCTACCTTTACCTAAGTAGCGCTGTTGTAAAATTTTAAAGCGGTACTCCATTGCTTGCTTGGCAATATCTAAATCTTTGGGACTTAGTTCTTCATAGCGTGTTTTGTCGCTTCCAAGCAACCAATTAACAATACTTTCTTTATTTGCTACGCTTTGTTCTGAACACTCAGCAGCTAAGCGTGAGTGCCAGTATGAAGCCAGTTTTTCCGCAATTGTTTCCATTGCGAGATTGCGCTCCTCAAAACCCTGTCTTAAAGTTTGCATCACAACCCCCTGTTATCCCACTTAGAGTCTTTTAACTGGCAGTTGCACCCAACCAGAGATAATATACATTACTAGATTTACCACTACACTTTAATTACGTTCGGACTTATGTAATTTATGCAATGATTTGGAGATTTTTAGATTTTTTTCTCCTTCATGGAAGTGTATACTTCGATTTATCCCAGATATTTTGACGATTTGTAGTTATATTAAGCTTTGTTAACATAGTTTTGTTGATATATTAAGAAACCCGGTTTCTACGCCAAACCGTATTGTTTTTACAAGGTGTCAAAAGAAACTGGGTTTCTACGCCAAATCGTATTTTTATTACAAAATGTCAATAAATAAACCCGGTTTCTCTAATTTTAAAGGCCATCAATATCATGACGAAGTTGAAGCGCTTTATGTTTCACGCTTTCTTCACCTGCGTAGATAAAAAATGAGTGATAGCTTTTATACTATATAACTCTTGTGTAGCCCAATCTTCATTTAATTAACAAAGATTTAGCAAACTCAGTATATAAGTTCATAATCTGTTCAGTTTTGGAATTTTTATGGCTCACTTCAATAATTCTTAAAAAAAAGGTTGCAATTTAAAAGTACCCTTACGGGTACTTTGTGTGCAAACTTTTCCGAACTTAAATAAGTACGGATGCTTGCCCGTCTTTTAACTTCTACGTATTATTGGATTCTCTACAGACAGTCGATACTCCTCTACCTGGTCGGTGTAGGCAATGGGCAGAACAGCTTCGACGTTTTCATGAGGACGTGGAATAATCACCCATGACTCTAAAGTTCCACCGTGACAACTTTCTGCTGCTTCAATACCAGCAGCCATAGCTGTTTTAACTTCTGACACATCCCCACGAATATTAACTGTAAAGCGTGCGCTACCAACTCGTATGTAACCAACGAGTGTGACTCGTCCAGCCTTTACCATTGCATCTGCTGCTGCAAGAACAGCAGGAAACCCCTTGGTTTCTAGTGCGCCAACTGCCTGTAGTGGCATTGATAATCTCCTATATCAATAAAATTATTTAGCGTTAGGAATTTATTGTACGTCGTGTAGAGACTGCATTAATACAGTCTCTACATCAAAATATTCTGAAAGGTTCAGATTTACTAGTAAAATGAATTGGCAAAACGGTTTCTATATTTTCTGGAGGGTTTGGAATTACAAAGTAAGTTATAACTTCACCTCCAAAAGTTTGATTGCCTGCTTCTATACCAGACTTTACAGCGCGCTGAACTTCTGCTACTTGTCCACGCACCACAACTATTAGGCGCCCACTTTCTGCTATACCATAATAAACAATAGCCACTTCAGCAGATTTTACCATAGCATCTGCTGCCGCTAGTACAGCAGGAAAACCGAGTGTTTCAATTGCTCCAACCGCCTGTGGCATTACCCGCTCCACTACACAAAAATGAAAGTGAAACAATTATACGTTGAGTAGTGGTAAAATAAATCAATAGTTAATTTTTATGTGCTTTTACCGTAAATGTCTTCTTTTGGTGTAGAGCAATTTCCAAAATTTTTACCCGCTACAGTTGAGCAGTTAGTCGAATCAGCTTCAATTGCTATAGCGCAAAAAATCGAACAAGCAGAAATTATCACTCCCTTGAGTAATCAACCAATCACTACTGCCTACGTACATCAAGGTAGTGGAGGCACTCCTTTTTTATTGATTCACGGGTTTGATAGTTCGGCACTAGAGTTTCGGCGCCTTTTACCTATTCTTAGCGAAAAAAACGAAACCTGGACGGTCGATTTACTAGGATTCGGATTTACTGACAGACTTTCGGGTGTAAAATTTAGCCAGGTAGCGATAAAAACTCACTTATATCACTTTTGGAAAAGTTTAATTAATAAACCAGTAATTTTAGTCGGCGCCTCAATGGGTGGCGCCGCAGCACTTGACTTCACGTTGACTTACCCAGAAGCAGTTGAAAAATTAGTATTAATAGATAGCGCGGGTTTAGTGGGTAATTCACCACTGGTAAAATTTATGTTCCCACCTTTAGATACACTTGCTGCTAATTTCTTACGTAGTCCAAAAGTCCGCCAAAGTATTTCTCGCGCAGCTTACAAAAATAAAGAGTTAGCAACAATAGATGCTCAACTTTGTGCAACCCTACACTTAGAAATGCCTAATTGGAACACTGCATTAATCGCTTTTACAAAGAGTGGTGGCTATGGTGCGTTTAGATTTACAAAGCTATCAGAAATTCAACAACCTACACTTATACTGTGGGGTGATGACGATAAGATATTAGGTACAAAAGATGCTCAAAGATTTAAGCGCGCTATTCCCAATAGTAAACTAATTTGGATTCAAGATTCTGGGCATGTTCCACATTTAGAACAACCGCAAATAGTCGCACAACATTTATTAAACTTCTAAAGTAGGGTGGGCTTTGGCCCACCTTACAAATTATAGAGAAACAGGAAATATCCAATCTTGATATTTAGGGTCGCGATTTTCGGTAATTGCTGTAAACTTCTCGCGCAATTTTTCTGTTATTGGTCTATTTTCTGGTAGCTTGAAGTTTTCTATTTGAATAACAGGTAAAACTTTAGCAGCAGTACCACACAAAAAGACTTCATCAGCGATAAATAGTTCCGATTTATCAATCGGTCTTTCAATAACCTTAAATCCTAAGTCAGTAGCTAATTTAATGACGCTATCACGGGTGATACCTTCTAAAATATCTTGCTCGAATCCAGGTGTAAATATTTGCCCATTTCTAACAATAAAAATATTCATTCCCGAAGCTTCGCTAACTTTGCCTTGGGAATTCATCAAAATTGCTTCGTCAAACCCAGATTCTACAGCTTCGGTTTTTGCCAGCGATGAAGTAATATAAGCTGCGCTAATTTTTCCACGCAATGGAAAACTTACGTCTGTTTGACGATACCATGAACTAATTCGACATGTAACGCCTGTAGGTGATGAATATTCACCTAGTTCTAAACCATAAACAAAAAAGTCTTTTTTAATACTATGCAGTCGTGGAGCTATTCCCAAATCAGCAGTATATACAAAAGGACGGATATAAAATGATGTTGATGGTTGATTTTTCTTAATAAATTCAACAATAGTTTCTTCAATTTTTTCGGCTGATATATCGTAATGGAGAAATTTTGCGCTAGTACTCAATCTTTGACAATGACGGTCGAGTCTAAATAGCAATATTCGTGTAGAATCTTGCGGGTCAGGAATTCCACGTAGTCCTCCTAATGCTCCTGTCCCATAATGTAGTGCGTGTGTGGCTATAGATATTTTTGCATCCGAAAAAGGTATAAAATTATCTTCAAAGTAAGCAATTGGTAAAAAATTGTACATGAGAGCTATAGCTATTGAGTTAAAAAAAAACAAGTAGGCGCCTCGATTTGAAACGCCTGTAATATTCAAAATACATCTTTAGTTGTACATTTAAAAGAGTATAGCTTAATCTTATCTAAACAACCGCACTCGCACAGACGTGATTAATCACGTCTCTACACTTTCCACTAATCAAGTAACCACATTGGTGAAGTATCAGAGGAATGTGTTTGTTCTACTGATGGTTGAACTTGTAACCTTTCGAGTGTTCCATATGATTTTCTGTAAGATATTGGCGCCTTCGTGATAGCAGGTGGTTTCTCTTTAACTTGAGGACGCTGTTGTTGAGGTTGCTTTTGTTGCTCTAATAAAGCTACAGTTTGTTTGAGTTCTTCAATTTCTGCTGATAGCTGTGAATTCGCTTCTGCTAGCTGCAAAGCGGCTTTTTTGGCTTCTTTAAGCTCTTTTTCGGAACGGTCTGCTTTTGTTTTTTGTTCGGCTAAAGCTTTTTCTGAACGCTCAGACAATTCTTTTTGTTCGGATAAAGCAGATTGCAGCTGCTCAACTTGGTTTTGTAGATTAGCCTCGCTTTGATGAACTTGCGCTATTAATTGATTTAATTCTTGAATTGTTACTTCTAAGTCAGCTTTGCTTAAATGAGTTCCTTGTGTATTATTTTCTTCGTTTGCACTTTCCTGTTCTGATGATTCTTCTACGGGTGTAGCAGTCACATCTATTACTGATGCTTTTGTAGTATCGGTAGTATCTTTATTTGCTTCTTCTTGTACTAAGTCAGCAAGTCTTTTTCTAGCCATTATTTTCTCCAGTCGCGCTGTATTTCTTCCGCGACGCGACGGTAGTCTGATTCTGCCTCGCGTCCATTTTTTCCCCGCCATTCTGTAATTGCTACACCTTCGAGTGCAGCGCGTTCATGAGCTTTATAAATACGCACAAACGCATTACAAGCGGGTATACCTAATTGCAATAAAGTGTTTTGTGCTTCCAGTGCTTCTCCTAAACTTCGTGTATCTACTTTGGTAAGCAAGACTCTATATGGCTTTCGCGCAGGAGTCACTGCTGTTTTTACTGTATCAACAAGAACAGCTAAGTCCATTGGCGCCGGAGGTGTGGGTAAAACCAAATAATCGGCAACATCCACAACTGCCGCCAAAGCTTCTGACTGTAGCGCTGGAGGTGTATCTACTATTACTAAATCGTAACCTTTAATAGAACGTAAATGACCTAAAAGTTTTGAATTTGTGTCTTGGGATAGGTCAAACCCCATTCCTTTCTGGCTGCGTCCAAACCACCAACTTGCTGAACCCTGAATATCAGCATCCACAAGAAGCACTGTATGGTTACGAGAAAAAGTTGCCGCCAGATTAATTGCGGTAGTAGTTTTACCAACTCCGCCTTTACCATTTACAACCGCGATGATTTTCGGCACGCCCATACTCACTTCTGTGCTGACTAACACTAAATATACAAGAAACCGGGTTTCTTTTTCGATATCGTAATAAAAACGAAGATTTCGCACAGAAACCCGGTTTCTAGGCGCCACGATATGATTAAGGAGTGCGTGAACCTTGAGTTGTAATTATGGTCGCTACATATAATTTGCCTGATGGTCCTTCTACGGCACCGTTGCTGCGTATGATGAAGTTAGTTTTCCAGCCGATTAAGTATATGGAAGACTATGCTAAAGCATATGGTGATACTTTAACTCTACGTAATAAGAGCGGTAATCATATAGTTTACTTTAGTCATCCTCAAGCTCTACAACAAATTTATACTGCTGATGCGAGTTATTTTGAGGCTGGTAGAGGCAATCGATTTTTGAAGTTTTTGGTCGGCGCCAATTCGCTACTACTTTTGGATGGTGAGCGTCACTTGGAACAACGTCAACTTCTAACACCTCCGTTTCATGGCGATAGAATGCGCGCGTATGGCGATGCAATTCGTGAAATTACACTTTCTGTCATGGACTCTTGGCAAGTTGGCAAACCTTTTAATATTCGTTCGTCCATGCAGGAAATTTCTCTGCGCGTAATTTTGAGAGTAGTATTTGGTATAAATGAAGGAAGTTTATTAACAGATATACAACGAAGACTCAGTTCGCTTCTCGATTTTATAGGTTCCCCTTTAATGTCAAGTTCGTTGTTCTTCGGGTTTCTACAAAAAGATTTTGGTGTCTTAAGTCCGTGGGGTTGGATGACACGCGAAATTGAAAAAATTGATGAGTTAATTTATGCTTTAATACGAGAACGCAAAGCTAATACTAACGAAAATCGACAAGATATTTTAAGCTTAATGATGTCGGCACGATACGACGACGGTCAACCAATGTCTCATATTGAACTGCGCGACCAACTAATGACACTTATGCTCGCTGGACATGAAACAACTGCATCGGCGTTAACTTGGGCGTTTTATTGGCTTGATATACAGCCCGAAACGCGCGATAAGTTATTAAACGAATTAAGTACTTTAAATAATTTTTCAGACACAATGGCAATTAGCAAACAGCCTTATTTAACAGCAGTATGCCAAGAATCTTTACGAATCTATCCAATTGTATTATCTGGTGTTTTCCGAAAAGTCAAAACACCTATTGAAATTATGGGTTATAAATTACCTGAAGGGACTCTTGTTGTACCTGGTATATATATGGCGCATCACCGCGAAGAGACTTATCCAGAACCAAATAAATTTAAACCAGAACGCTTTTTAAACAGACAATATTCTGCCTACGAATATATACCTTTTGGTGGTGGTAGTCGTCGCTGTATTGGTTCAGCGTTTGCAATGCATGAAATGAAAATCGTTTTAACGACAGT
Organism: Calothrix sp. HK-06; assembly: GCF_001904745.1. GTDB lineage: Bacteria > Cyanobacteriota > Cyanobacteriia > Cyanobacteriales > Nostocaceae > Dulcicalothrix. The sequence continues at coordinate 136,195 of NZ_MRCD01000002.1, read as the reverse complement.
TTTATCTAAATATAAACTTTCGCTTCTAAATAAACGTCCAGTCAAACCAGCACGTCGTGGTTTGACTGTCGCTACTCCACCAGGAATGAAAATGTTGGCAACGGATGTAACGGATGTAACGGATAGGTTATTTTAAATTACTAAAGTTTGTTTGTAACAGACAGATCATCCGTTACATCCGTTGTAATCTGTTGCCCGTTAAGCTTGTGCTACACCTACAGGACATGAAACATTTGTTCCACCTAAACCGCAATATCCACCAGGATTCTTTGCTAGATACTGTTGGTGATAGTCTTCAGCATAGTAATATTCCGGCGCCTCTAAAATTTCGGTGGTAATTTCACCGTAACCAGCTTTGATTAACGCTTGTTGATAGGCATCACGTGATTCTTCGGCAAGCTTTTTCTGTTCAGGGGAGTATATATATATTCCCGAACGATATTGAGTACCAGTGTCATTACCTTGACGCATTCCTTGCGTTGGGTTGTGACTTTCCCAAAATGTTTTGAGTAGTTCAGTGTAACTTATCTCTTTTGGGTCGTATACAACAAACACTACTTCGTTATGACCCGTCATTCCTGAACATACTTCTTTATACGTAGGGTTTGGTGTATAACCAGCAGCATATCCTACACTTGTACTATACACTCCTTTCAACTGCCAAAACTTGCGCTCGGCGCCCCAAAAACAACCCATGCCAAACATCGCTGTTTCCATTCCTTCAGGAAACGGAGGTTTTAAAGAATTACCATTTACAAAGTGAGTAGCTGGTACAGGCATTGTTTGAGTGCGTCCTGGCAATGCTTCCTCTGGCTTAGGCATGGCATTTTTCTTACCAAATCCAAAAATCATTTTTACTACCCTCGGTTGCTATATATGTTTATATTGTGACTTTATTTAACATTTTGACACATATATCTAATTTTGAAGGAGTGATGCCATCCCACTTCGATATCGGTTTTCACTCCCATTGCTTTATAAAATCTTAGAAACCGGGTTTCTTCGTTGAAATATTGCAATCAAAACGACAATTTTGCGTATAAATCCGGTTTCTTTTGTATAGGTTAAGATATATTTACTACATGGTGCATCCGTTTTAATCTAATAACCTGGTTTTTTTATCGATAGATAAAATTAATAGATAAAGTTGTATCAAGCCCTAATGTCTAGTCCTGATATTAATTTGGCAATCAACCGCCACCCGTTGATTATATCACCAGATATGTTGCTAATAGATGCTGTCGCTTTAATGAGTCAGCAACGATGTAGTTATGCTTTAACGCAAGATTTTGATAATAATTCTAATTTAAAGGGTATTATTACTGAGCGAGATATTGTCAAAGCAGCGGCAAGAGGTGTTGTTTTCAATGATACTTATGTGTCAGAGGTTATGACATCTAAACTACTAACAGTTAAAGAAGATGAAATTAAAGATATTTTTACCGTAATTGGGCTGCTTCGTCAAAATTGTATTCGTCATTTGCCGATAGTGTCAGCGAATTATGACATAGTGGGAATAATTACATATGAGAGTATTCGCGATACCCTTCAACCTGCTGACTTGTTGAAACACAGACGGGTATCGGAGGTAATGTCAACCGAAGTTATCAGTGCTTCCCCAAATTGTTCGCTGTTACATTTGACTCAAGTAATGGCATCTAGACGTGTAAGCTGCGTGGTAATAGTAGAAACGTCACAAAATGCGACTTTAAAATTACCTATTGGTATCATTACTGAACGTGATATTGTGCAGTTTTGTAATTTGGGTTTAGATTTAGCGAATATTCCTGCCAGCCGAGTTATGAGTCAACCGCTATTTCAGATTAAACCAGATGATTCGATGTGGACGGCACATTATTTGATGCAAACTCATAGATTACGGCGCCTGGTTGTATGGGATAATACAGAAAAGTTGGGAATTATCACTCAAACTCGAATATTAGAAGCAATCAATCCAGTTGAGATTTGGCAAACTTTTGAATCTTTACAGGATTTTGCTGATGCAAAAACATTAGAAGTACAACAATTAAATAAACAATTGCAAAACGAAATCGATAAGCGCAAACAAGTTGAGATACAATTACGTGAAAGTGAGAATCGATATCGTTCGATTGTCGAGCAGGCATCTGTAGGAATCTCGCAAATTACATTGTCAGGAAAGTTACTGCAAATCAATCAGCATTTTTGCGATGTCTTGGGGTTTAACGAGTCAGAATTATTGGGAAAAAGCTTACAGCAGATTATATTACCGGAATACTTAAATATATACGAAGTATCTTTAAATAAACTCCTGCGATGCGTAACAAAAAGCGTTTCATTTGAAATTTGTTTACTTGCTAGAAGTAATCAGGTAAAATGGACGAGGATAGATTTATCGCTAGTACGTGATATTGATGAAAAGCCGCAATATATAGTTGGTGTTATAAAGGATATTGGATTGAGTAAGCAAACAGAAATGGCACTTGCTGACAATCAACGTTTTTTAGAGGCGATAATTCAAGCAAATCCTAGCGTTTTATACGTTTATAATTTAGCTGATGCGCGCAATATATATGTAAATAACAAAATATTTACATTCTTGGGATATCGACCCTACCAAGTTCAAGCGATGGGTAATACCTTTTTTCCAAGGTTGATGCATCCTGATGATTTAATTAAATTTGCCGACCATTGTCAATATCTCACAAATGCTAGGGATGGTGAAGTTCTTGAATTTGAGTATCGTATAAAGCATAAAAATGGTGAATGGCGTTGGTTGTTAAGTCGAGATACAGTATTTTCTCGCACTCCTGATGGTAAAATTAAAGAAATTTTAGGAACCGCAACAGATGTAACTGAACATAAAATAGCACAAGCAGCTTTACGCGAAAGTGAAGAGCGTTGGCAGTTAGCATTGCGTGGAAATAATGATGGAATATGGGATCACGACTTAAAAACAAACAAAAATCTCATCTCACATCGCTGTTGGGAAATGTTAGGGTATGAGGACAAAGAGCAGAGTTCGTTTGAAGAATGGACGAAATTAGTTCATCCTGATGATGTTGAAGCAATGATGCAGCAATTTGAGGCTCATTTAAACCATCAAATACCGTATTATGTAGCTGAATACCGGATGCGCTGCAAAAACCATGACTATAAATGGGTATTATCGCGTGGGCAAGCTTTGTGGGATGAAACTGGTCGAGCAGTACGAGTTGTTGGTTCACTAACAGATATTAGCGACCGTAAAAAAGCAGAAGCTAAGTTGCAGCAAGCTTTATTAAATGCAGAAACTGCCAACCGTGCGAAAAGCGAATTTTTGGCACGCATGAGTCATGAGTTGAGGACTCCCCTTAATAGCATTTTAGGTTTTACTCAAGTTTTGCAGCGCGATACTTGTACTAAAACGCAAAGTAAATATCTTGATATCATCAATCGTAACGGACAGCATTTACTTGGTTTAATTAACGATGTTTTAGAAATGTCTAAAATTGAAGCAGGTAAAGTTAAGGTCAACGAAACTGTTTTTGATTTATATAGTGTGTTAAATGAGTTAGAAGAGAGTATGGCTCAACTTGCTGTTGCTAAACATTTAACTCTTATTTTTACACGCGCGCAAAGTGTACCTCAATGTATTACTGCTGATGAAAGAAAACTACGGCAAGTATTACTTAATTTACTCAGTAATGCTATTAAATTTACATCAAAAGGTACTGTACATTTACATGTAATATATGAAAATGGCAAATTAAACTTTGATGTGAGTGACACGGGTATGGGTATTGCTGCCGAAGAAATAGATAACTTATTTGAAGCTTTCATGCAATCTTCCACTAGCAAACAAATGCAGCAAGGGACGGGGTTGGGTCTGTCAGTTTGTCGTAGTTTCGTGCGATTGATGGGTGGTGAAATTAAAGTTCAAAGTATTATTAATCAAGGCAGTGTATTTTCCTTTAATATACCAGCTAAAGTGCAGCATGAAGTCGAAGTTAATCAGGTTATACATAGTAAAAAAAAGAGACTGGGACCCCTTCAGCAAATTTACAGGATATTAATAGTTGAAGACTCATGGGAACATCGTTACCTACTAACACAGCTATTAACACCGTTAGGTTTTGTAATCAGAGAAGCTAAAAATGGTGAACATGGTTTAGAATTATGGCGCCAGTGGAAACCGCATTTAATCTTTATGGATATGCAAATGCCTTTAATAGATGGCTACCAGGCAACACGACAAATCAAAGCTTCAACTCAAGGACAAAATACCAAAATTATCGCATTAACAGCAAGCGCTCTCGAAGAAGAAAAAGTAGCAGTATTTTCGGCAGGATGCGACGATTTTCAAAGCAAACCATTTCAAGCTGAAGAAGTTTTTGACAAGCTAGTCAAACATTTAGGAGTCGTGTATGTCGAGCAAAGCCATAATACAACCCTGAATAAGGCGGCGCCAATAGTTAAATTAACTATAGTTGACTTGGAGGTAATGTCACCTCAATGGCGAAAAGCAATTTATATCGCTGCTTGCGAGTGTAGCGATGAAAGGATTTTACAACTTTTGCAACAAATTCCAGCAAAATATGCCAGCTTAACTTCCGCACTACGGGAACTAGTTGATAATTTTCACTTCGATAAAATTATGGAATTAACTGCTAATTCTGTTTAAACGCAAAATTACTTTGTACAGACGCAATTTGTAGAGACGTGACATGTTACGTCTCTACATTTAATGGTATATTGGTACAAATAAGATAATGATAGTATAATAATTAACTAAATATAAATGAGCAAGGTAGTTATATTTACCATCGCCAGTGGTAATTTTGAGGAAGGTTTTCCTGTTACCCTGCGAATCAGAGAAGAAAGTGGGGGTGTTTATAAGGAAGAGAACGGGAATTTGCCTGCGGCGCCGGATATTCCAATGCTATATAATGAGTTTCAGCGAAATTATAATAATTTAGATGCGGTACGACGAGTTATTAGTTCTGCGAGAGGTTTTGAAGTAGACCCAGACCAAACAACCAACGTATCGACTCCAGACCAATGTCGAGTAGCAGGTAAAGCACTCGAAGACAGATTAATCACATGGTTTGAGCATCCATCAATGGGACAGCTACGTGTATATGTCGAAGAAGAAGTAGGCAAGGATGAATCAGCACGGATTATTTTTCAAACCAACGATGAAATTTTAAGAAAGCTTCCTTGGCATTTATGGAAATTATTTCAAAACCGTAAAAGAACTTGGTTATCGTTAGGCGCCAAATATAATCCAGCATCGAAACCACTCCAAACACCAGTTAAAATTTTAGCAGTTTTAGGTAATGATGACGGAATTGATGTTGGTACAGATGGAAAAATACTCAGAAATTTACCAGGTTCAAAGGTAGAACAGCTAAAACAACCAAGTAGAAAAGAACTATGTGAGAAATTACGTACTGGTTCATGGGATATTTTATGCTTTGCTGGACATAGCAGCACTTCGAGTAGTGGCAACGATGGAGTCATTCAGCTTAATAATATAGATAGTCCAGCATTAAAAGATTTAAAAAATGCTTTCATCAAAGCTAAAGATAATGGTTTAAAACTAGCAATTTTTAACTCGTGTGACGGGTTAGGGTTAGCGAACAAACTTACCGAACTTGGTATTCCGCAGGTAATAGTCATGCGTGAACCAGTACCAGATGAAGTTGCAAAGGAGTTTTTACAAGAATTTTTGCGTTTATTTTCGCGAGGAGAAAAGTTTCACTATTCTGTACGACAAGCTCAGGAAAAATTAGAAGATATAGAAAATATATACCCTTATGCATCTTGGTTACCTGTAATTTGTCAAAACCCTGCTGAAAGGTCGCTCGAATGGCGCCAACCTATCCATATTAAAATTAAACGTGGTGTAAATACACTTTGGCAATCGCACAAAGTTGCAACACTTATAAGTTTAGTATTAGTCGGCGCCTTAACAGCTATCATAATCAAACAAATAATTACATCATCAACACCACCTGTTCCAGTACTTAGCACAACACCAGTACCACAGCTTCAGAGTCAAAGTCTTGATAACCTTTTTAGTAGAGGAGAGAAAATATTACTGAAAAGAAACGCAAACAAAGTAACAGGAATAAATACTTTTCAACAAGAATGGAATTCAGCTATTAATGCATTTAGAGAATCATTAAAGCAAACTCCCAATGACCCCGAAAGTTTAATTTACCTAAATAACGCTATTGCAGCAAATACAAAACAAGATAACCTGCACATTGCAGTTAGTGTCCCCATCACTAAAAACCCAAACGTTGCGGAAGAAATCTTACGTGGAATTGCTCATGCTCAAACTAAAATTAACTGTGGTAGCGTAGACAAAATTTTACAAACTATCCAAAGCAATCAAGCTCCAACATGTACAAATAGTATTAATAACAGACAATTACAAGTAGAAATAGTAGACGACGGCAACGACCATTCAACAACAACACAAGTAGCAAGTAAAATAGTAAATGATAATAACCAGCAAGATATTATCGCAGTTATTGGGCATTACAGAAGTGAACTGACTAAAGCTGCTGTAAATTTAGGATACATGAACAATATTCTTGTTATTTCCCCAACGAGTACATCTACCGAATTAAGTAATTTATCATATCCGGTTCTTCGCACAGTCACAAGTGATACTATTGCAGTCACTAATCTATATCAGTATGTACTTACAAAAATCCCATCAAAATCAATCAAACCAGTAATAGCATATGATAGAGGAGAATCTTATAGCGAATCAATAAAAGACAAATTTATCAAAATTGCTAATCAACAAAATATACCTATATACGACTTAAAAACAGATAGCACCAGACAAATTATTAGTGGAGCCAAAAAAAGTAATTCAAATGTGCTACTACTAGTTCCTTCAGGTACAGAAGAAGTGTTAAATAAAGGGTTAGAAGTACTCAAAGAAGTTTCTAACACCCCGAATAATAACTTAATATTATTAGGCGCCAGTACATTATATAATCCAGCTACACTAAATCAAACTTTTGGCTCCAGAGCAGAACAAACTAAGTTAATAACAGCAGTACCTTGGCAAAGAAGTGAATCACCTGCCAATTTATCTGAGTTTGAAAAAGAATCTGATAAACTTTGGGGTGGTGCAAAAATCAACTGGGTTACAGTTACTTCTTACGATGCGGTGCAAGTAATTAGTCAAGGTTTAAGCACAATTACAGAAAAACCAACTCGTCAACTACTCAAAGACAATATATTCAACAACCTAGATAATTTTACAGCAGAAGGCGCCATTGCAAAAGTTGAATTTGACACTCAACAAGAAAAAGGCAGTAGAAAACCAGTTAGTAGCGGCAACCGTGTAGGAGTACTAGTAAAAGTACAATGCCAAAAGTCTTTGTGCAACTTCATCGAAGAAAAACTGTAGGTTGGGTAGAGGAACGGAACCCAACATAAACGGCATCGTGCTTATCCAAAGAACACAACTATAATTATAATTCTATATATATTATTACTATTAACAGTAATACAATGTATGCTTTACTGCTATACTACCATTAGTGATTATTACATTTCATGCCTTCTAATTTTCAACTATTTATTATAAGTTTCTGCACTATTACTTTAAATAATATTGGCATCGGCGCCGCACAAGTTATAAATCAAGATTCAAACTTACTACTGTTTCCCACAAAACCAGAAGAAGTCAGAATTAAAAAAACTCAACCACTGACTTTAGAACAAACTTTAGAAATAGCACGGCGCCAAAATCTTGAGTTACAGAAAGCATTGCTTCAAGTAGAACGCAGTCGTGCGGTATTAAGGGAAGTTGAAGCTGACATATATCCACAACTCAGTATGACTACAGAATTTCTGCGTGAGCAGTTAGCTTTTAGAGAACTTTTTACACAATCCGGGTATAATTCAAATCAAAATGAGCCGCAAACAAGATTTAGTAATCAATTCCAGCTTATATATGGTCTATATAATTTGCGCGCTTTTACAAAACGGTAAAACTAAATAACTATATACTTAATTTTAAAAAATGTGTATTGGTACAAGTGAAGTGTAATAATGCTTCTTGTAATTTTGAGAATTTGGATAGTAAATAATTTTTGAAGGGCGGGCAAGGATGCCCGCTCCACAAATGTGTTAGAAGATGTGTTAAAAGAAGTTAGGCGCTGAAATGTTCTGTTATGCTGGCTTCACCTAGGGATATTTGAACACTAAATTTGTCTTTTGGGTCGGCGTTGAATCTGAATTGAATATAATTGTCTTGTGCGCGCGCACTTACTTCGAGTAGTGTTTTACCATTTTCATCGAAACCGATTAATTTCAGGTTTTGGGGTAAAAACGCTTGATTATCCATTGGGTAAACTCGTAGAAGAATGCCTCTTTTACCGTCAAGTTTTGGTAATATAGCTACCATGAGGGCAATTGGATACCCTGCCAAGCGCATTCCTAAATCTGTAATTTGTCTAATTGCGGCAGATGGATGTTTGGGATTTATTTTCCATAGAAGTTCAACTGCTTTCCAGCGAGTTTCGTCGTCTTGAGTTGACTCAATAAGTTGAGTTAATGCTGATAATGGTTCTAAGTCAGTAGGATAAGTTTTTTGCGTTGAGTTGCCGAAGCGCTGATTTGTGTATAAAGTGCTAATGAATTGTTTGAGGCTGCTAGTATCGTTAGGGTTTATCTGTTCTGAGATAATACCACGATGTCTAAAAGCCATGTTATATGTTTGAGTGCTAAAAAATTCTTCTACTGTTTGCCAGCTAGTTTCAATAATATTATTTAACCATTGTTCTAAATTTACAATTTGTGGTGACGTGGGTGATATAACTGTGTTGCTTTTAGTTTTTAGTTGATTTAAGTATTCTGGAAATTCATCAAACGCGCGCAGTTGATTTAATGGTATACTTCCTTCAGTGTCTGCTATTTGCAGTATAAAACCTATTAGTGTTGCTTGTTTTAAAGATTGAGTCAATTGTACTGCAACATAACCAACGCGCTCATCCCATGCTTCACATGGTACTTCTAATGTGTCGGCGCCTGGTAATATTGGACGACATTCAAATTTCCCCATACCTCTAACGTTCAAATCGGCAATATCTAAAAACTTCTGTACTATTGCTTTGCGACTATCACTACCTTCCCAGTTAGTTGTAAAACCCATACATTTAAAATAATGCTCAACTGCGTATATCGCTAAAGTATTTAAGTACACTTGCTTCGCCCTATCAGGACGATTTTGCTGTTTACTATATATTTGAGCTAGGGAATGCGCTTCAAAAGAAAGTGGGACTGTAAAAGTTAAAGCGTCAGCAGTATTTGTAGTATTCATCATTGCTCCTTAATAGTTTTTACCTAATATGTATAATTTAATGCTGTAGTTTTTCTCGAAAATATGGCTCTAGTTTCTCTAAATTCCTTTTAAAAAAGCTATTTAGAGTTTGGTAAGAAATATCTAGCTCCGAAGCTAGCTGTTGCATGTTCCTTCCTTGGACGTATAAATATATGGCTATATACTGAAAAGTGATATCAGGCTTATCTCTAACGGATGCTTTGAACTTATTGTCTGGGTCATCAATTAATAGTTCTCTTAATACATCACAGTTAGATATTGACTTACTGGAAGAATTTGAGAAGTGTTTGCTCATGATATTATCTTGCACAAACTCATCTAATCCATCCAAAGATATCACCTGATCTTGCTTTGAATTCTGATTGCCTATGAACTTAGGAATACGTGTAACACCGTACTTACAATGCTTTTTATACAGATTGCTATATTTATTGCGAATAATTGTACAAATCAATGGCAATAATGGATGCCGAGAATCATACTTGTCAATATATTGGCTAATTGCAATAAACGTTTCCTGAAGCGCATCGTTGAATAAGTCTTCAAAAAGACCATTCGACAAATTGCCATATTTTGCTTTGAGGCTTTTTCTCAAAATTCCAAATGTTGGCTGTCTCCACAGTTCTTGAATTAACAGAGTTAATGCACGATGTCTTTGTGGACTTCCTGCAAGAGTGTTTTGAGCTTGTATCGCTAACTGTTGTAACTGAGATGGAGTCTCGTTGGATGGAGTTTGGGTTTCATCAAAGGTCATCATAGTAGTCATCTATAGCTATATATCAGTGTTTGTACTTAATATACGCAGGCGCCACCCAAAGGCTTTACCTACCATTACTTCTCTGTACGAGTTAGAGGGTTTTATGCAAAATTGAAATTTTTTACAAAACTTTACAATTTATTCAGAATTACGAAAAATTACTGAGTGACTGCATAAAAACACTGTGATAGTTCGGAATTAGATATCAATAAACGCAATAAACAAGCTGAATCGAGAGTATATCAATGAAAATCAAACTGAAAACTTTACTATTCTCTACATTACTCCTTTTATCACTTCATGATGGCGCCGCACATTCACAAACGATAGGCGCCGCGCGTAAGCCAGAATCAGTTCAAGTTAATACGGATACAATAACTCAAAAGCTTACACCAGCAAATTTGATAGCAGAAGGTGTAAAACCATCGGTAGTTCGGGTTGTTTTAGGATGTAAAGCTAAAGCTTACTCAGTTAAAACAGGTAAAATTTATAGCTTTAGTGAAATAATCGGCACTGGTTCAGGCTTTTTCGTCAATTCAAATGGTTACATCGTAACCAATGCTCATGTAACCGATTTGAGTATAAAGGAATGCCAAGAGTATTTAGAGTACCAAGCAAATGAGAAATTAGAAGCAGAAGGGAAACCCTCAGTTGATACAAAAGATTTGAAGTGGGTTGAAATTAAACCAGTAACTCAAGTGTATTTACCAAACGGAGATAAGCTTCCTTATAAAGTAATTACGTCAGGTAAACGTTTCGATGAAGGTAAAGACGTTTCGATAATCAAGGTAAATATCACGAATGCTCCTGTCCTGAAACTCGCTACCGCAAACCAAATCAAGCTTGGAGACAGTGTAAAAGTTATTGGATATCCGGGAGCTATTGATTTACCTGAATTATTTAATGATAGTGCTTTTTACGAATCTACTTTTACAAGTGGTGAGGTTGCCGCAAAGAAAGCACTTAAAGATGGTACACCTGTAATTCAACTCTCGGCGCCTGCTCTACCTGGCAATTCAGGTGGGCCTGTTGTAAACGAACAAGGCGAAGTTATTGGCATACTAACTTTTGGGCTGCTTACTAAAGATAATTTTAACTTTGCCTTCACTAGCAATACAATTTATGAATTCCTTGACAAAGCAGGTATTTCCAACGATGAGGGTATAGTCTCCTTAAAGTACCGCGAAGGTTTACAGCTTTACAGCCAAGGAAAGTACACCCAAGCTTTACAAAACTTTAAGCTAGTGAAACACTTGTTCCCTCAGCATTCTGAAGCCGAAAAGTTTGCTCAAAGTTGTCAACAGATTATTGGCAAAGGTCTATAATCTAAGTTTTTACGCAAATTTTTAGAAAGTTGCATAATCTATTAATTATGGTGCCCATATGTAGGTTGAGGAGGGAATTGGTGTTCAATACACGGGTATTATAAAGAATGGTGCATGGAGGTTTAAATGTGAAGAAACGTGACGACATTATACAAAAGTTCTCGACTTTTTTGATGTTCGAGGGGGTTAATAAACGCCTAAATGTAGTATGGCAGACTGATTTACAGTTAGAACGCCATATGAAAAAATTGATACAAAGTGAATCGGAGTTTAAGTCAGAATACTGGGCACACTATTTTCTTAAAATTATTAAGGTAAATCAAGCTGTGCAGCAGGTGTCTTTGTCTCCAGATTGTTTTGTTAAAGCCAGGGGGCATTTATCATCTTATTTGCAAGAAGCTTGTTTGTGGGCGGCACATAAGAGTTTCCAACGGTTTAGTTTTATTCGGCACAAGTATCCACTCCCGGAGTTGTTTCAAATAGCTAATTTGGCTGTTAACCCACCAGAAAAGTTATTTAAAACTTTTGATGTTGAGCATCCGCAAGCGAATTTGAATGCTTATGCAAAAACAGCTATTTTACGTTTTACTGGTAATTTAATTTATGCACAAGATATTGAGGCAAAAAGAGATAAGTTTACTGATTACGGTTTGCTTAAAGATTTAACCGGTAAGGAGCTTAAAGAAGCTTTATTGGCAAGAGGTATTAATCACAGGAATATTAATTATTATTATTTGGCTTGGCAATGTTTTGATGAAGTTTATCTATATAAGCCAGCTAATCGCGCGCCTGGTTGCGAAGAAAGTTTGCAAATTGAACAAATTACATCTTGTTATAATCAGCGCTGCAAAGAGTTTAATTTAACGACCCAATCTGTTGCACAAGTTGAAAATATTCTTTTAACTTGTATTCAAGCTGCACGCAATTATCGTACCAAAAAGTTTTCGCCTCTTGATGAGCAAATCAATATTACTGATTGTAGTTCAAGTCTTTTGGAAAATTTAATTCAATACGAAGAGTGGCAAGAAATACAATCTTTGATTAAAGAATTATTTTTGGCGTTACCTGAACAAGGGCAACTAATGCTTCAGCTTTGGCATGGTTTGGGTTTGACTCAAACTGAAATTGCTGGCGCCATTACTAATAAATATACAGAAATACAAAAACAGTATCAAGTTGCCCGTCATTTAGGAAAATATACAACAACTTTATTAGATAGTCTAATTTACCAGTGGCAGAAGTACTTCAGAGAGGTTAAGGTATATGATGACAAAAATATAGAAGCGATTAAAGACGCTATGAACGATTGTCTACAGGTATATACTCAGCAAAAGTTTTTCGATACTCTAGATAGAGTTGCTCGAACCAAGATTGTTGATAACATATCTTTCAATAATATTGGAAATGATAATCCAATCAAAGAAAAATTAATAAATGCTTTTCAAGAAGAGCTAGAAATAAGTATACAACTGGGCACCAATGCTTTAGATGGCGCCAAAAACAAACTAGCTATTTTTATTGATAACTGGCTGATAAACAGAAATGCTTATCGTACTACGTGCAACCATACAGCAAAATAATATGAGCTACAACTTGAGTGAGTTACAAACCATTTGTCCTAGCCAATTGTGGTTAGAGTTATCAACCCAAGCACAAGAAGATGCCTGGAAACAAATTTATTCACAGCATTATTCTACTGATGCTGCACGATGGCGAGCATTTTTAAATTATCTATCTCTAAATACCCTTTCAAATTGGTTAAAGGATGACCCAGAATTTAGTAACGTCATCAAAATTCCCAGTTTGGATGATTTGGCAACGTATTGGGAAGTAGTCAACGGATGTGCGATTAGTGTTGATAATACTAAATTAGTATTGATACCTAGCGATAAAAGCAATCCATTAGAATTTGAAGTTCCAGCAGAATGGGTTAACATTCCCCATTGGGCAGGACAATATTATTTACATGTACAGTTAAATCTAGAACAATCATGGTTACGAGTATGGGGATATACAACCCACGAGCAACTTACCAAGTATGCAACGTTCAACCAAATGACTAGGACATACTGTCTAGAAAGAGAGTCTCTTATCGAAGACTTAAATGTGATGTGGGTTGCACGTGAGTACTGTCAACAACAATTACACTTCAAACCTTTACTAACAACCTCAAATGCACAAGCAACACAATTACTAAATATATTAAGTCAGTCAAATATCCACTCTCCCCGTTTATATGGAAATTTTGACGAGTGGAGTGCTTTGATTGCATTCAATACACTGAGGGAAGAATTATACAAGTCTAGAGTCAGTAAAGTCAGTAATACTATTCAGCCAAAATTTACTAATTTAACTCTATGGTTAGAAGACATTTTTGAAACTGGTTGGCAGCATATAGATGCTTTGTTAAATCTACAGCAAAGAACTTTAGCTGCTCAATTTAGGCAAGATACTGCTTTAACTTATCGTACTCAAGGCGCCAAATTAATCGATTTAGGAATGCAATTAGGTCATAAATCTGTTGTACTATTAATTGGTTTATCACCTGAGATAGATGACAAAGTAAATATTCGCGTGCAACTATATCCGACAAATGGGGAATATTACTTACCTGCAAGTATAAAACTTTCCCTATTGTTGCCTTCGGGTGCTGTTGTTCAAGAAGTTATTTCTAGAAACCATGACAATTACATCCAATTAAAAAGATTTAAATTTCCTTTAGGAAAATCTTTTAGTATTCAATTGGTGTTACAAGATGTCATTATAAAAGAGGATTTCATGCTTGATGCACTCATTGGCAAGTCGCCATGAATAAGTTAGTAGTATTAAATTTGGGTAAGGGTAATTTCAGACAGGGTTTTTCGACTGTTACAATTCAACTATGGGAAAATACAAACGCACCAACACAAATGGTGGGGAGTTTGCCTCCTGCTCCAGAAATTTATGAGTCATATAGACGTTGGCAGCTACTTTATTGTTTGCTTAATGAAGCGTTTTATCACGATAGAAGTTGGCGAAAGTTAAGAAATTATGACATTCGTACCAATGATTTTGAGGTTGAGGTTGAAGAAGAAGATGTTACAAATGTTTCCTTAATGGAATTCAGTAGTTTATGTGAAGAGTTGCAGTATCATATTAATTTATGGTTTAAATCTTTATCATTTATACACGTCAATCAAAAGTTACGCACAAAACTGGCGCCGAGTGATGAGATAAGATTTATATTCCAGACAGAAGACGAAGAAGCTCGAAAAATTCCTTGGCATTTGTGGGATTTTTTTGAAGATTATGTCAACGCAGTAGTTTGCCTAAGTACTTCAGAATTTGAATATCTCCAACCAAGTGCGAAAAATCCAAATCGTCCAATGCGGATTTTAGCAATTTTGGGAAACAGTGAAGGAATTGACATCGAAAAAGACCGAGCCATATTAGAGCTTACGAACGCACAAACGGTATTTTTAGTAGAACCCAAACGTCGAGAGTTAGATTACTGGCTTTGGGATAAGCAAGGATGGGATATAATTTTTTTCGCTGGACATAGCTCTAGTCAATCGGATGGTGCAACGGGTACAATTCAAATAAACAAAACAGATACTTTAACGATTTCGCAACTAAAAAACAGTTTACGGGCAGCATTATCTAACGGTTTAAGTCTAGCTATATTTAATTCGTGTGACGGTCTTGGACTAGCACGTGATTTGGCATCGCTACAGATTCCGCAAATTATAGTTATGCGTGAACCAGTTCCAGATATTATTGCCCAAGCGTTTTTAAAGAATTTTATCGAAGCATTTGCAACTGGTAAGTCTTTATATATGTCGGTGCGAGAAGCACAAGCAAGGTTACAAGGATTAGAAGATGAATATCCTTGTGCGAGTTGGTTGCCTGTAATATGTCAAAACCCAGCAGCAGCACCATTAATTTGGAGAAGCGAATCTTTTATATATAAAACTAATTTACCAAGAAAGTTTTTATTTACAGCATTACTTCAAGTCAGTTTACTGGTTACTGGTGTAGCAGTAGGAGCACGCAGTACTGGAATTATGGAGTCATGGGAACTTTCAGCTTTCGACAAAATTATGCGTAGTCGTCCTGCTGAAAAACCCGATAATCGAATCATAGTTATAACGGTGACAGAAGCAGATATTCAAGCTCAAAATCCCCAAGAAAGACGAGGGTTGTCTTTATCTAACAGAACTCTTGCTAATCTTATGGAAAAAATACAGCAATTTAAACCTCGTGTAATAGGTTTAGACCTTTATCGAGAGAACCCAGTGGAAGCTAATTTCCAAAACCTAGCAGCAGTCATGCGAAGTGATAACTTTATCGCTGTTTGTAAAGGAGGTGAAGATAATACAGACCCAGGAGTTCCACCACCACCAGAGACTTTACAAACAAGTGTTGGTTTTAGTGATGTAGTCCCTGACCCCGACACTATTTTACGTCGTCACCTGCTAGCAATGGCGCCTCCATCTGCTTCTAACGCCAAATGTAAAACAGATAAATCTTTTAGTTTCCGAGTTGCTACCCGTTATCTAGCGAGTGAAAATATTGGTTCCAAGCTAACTTCAGACAAAAATTTAATTATTGGTAATAAAGTCTTTTATAACTTAGAACCAAACAGTGGCGCCTACCATGATATAAATAGTCAAGGACACCAAGTACTATTGAACTGGCGTGCTGCAAATCCATATATTAGAACATTCACTGTCCAAGATGTATTAAATAACAAGTTAACTTCAGATTTAGTAAAAAATCGTATAATTCTCATTGGTACAACTGCCGACAGCTTTAATGACCTGCGTTGGTCTACACCTTACACAAAAGGAAAATGGCCTCACTCTCAAATTGCAGGTGTAGTTGTGCAAGCACATATGATTAGTCAAATTTTGAGTGCAGTGTTAAATAATCGTCCTTTATTGAATGTACTGCCAAAATGGAGCGAATATATTTGGATATGGTCTTGGGCTTTAGTTGGAGCAACAATAGCTTTAACTATACAATCAACACGGCGCCTAATTTTGACGGCAGTAATTAGCTGCGGAGTACTTTATGGTGTTTGTCTTTACATATTTATATTAGGTATTTGGATACCCCTAGTACCATCTATGCTGGTTTTGTTAGGAAGCACTGCAAGTTTGAAAGTCTATAGAAACCGGGTTTTTTTGTTGAGAGATTGTAATAAAAAAGACAATTTTGCCTAGAAACCCGGTTTCTTCTTAAGTAATTACGCATAAAATAATGTCTAAATACAGATAAAAGTATAGAACCAGATGTATTTCTTTACTTAGACAAATGCAAAAGACAAAGTATAAGGTTAACACTATGCCTGTGCAGCAAATACTGGGAAGCTTTTGTCTAAAAAGCCGTAAAAACGTCGCTATTAACTTGTTCAGTTTGATTTGTGCGTCATATTTTATGCCAGCAATAGCACAAGTTAATCAAGTCGCGAATAGTAATAGTACACCAATTCATTTTAATACTAATGACCCAGATGGTTCAAGCCAAGGCAGACCAGGTGGCAGAAAGGGTACTGGTAGTCGTGGTGACTGTCCACCTGTAGAAATGCCGTTAGAAGCTTTAATACCAAATAATCGCTCAGGGTTGGTAATAGAAGAAAATCCAACTCTATGGTTTTACATACCTTTTAAATCAAATCAAGTATCAGCAGGTGAGTTTTCGTTGCAAGATGAGGAAAAAAACGACGTGATGCGAACTCCCTTTCCTGTAGCCACTCAACCTGGAATTTTTAGCCTGAAATTAAAAATAGCAAAACCCTTAGAAATTAATAAAACTTACACATGGTACTTCAAGCTTTATTGCCAAAATAATACTACATCAAAATCATCTATCCCAACCTTTGTTAGCGGTTCACTCAAAAGAGTGGCGCCGGATATAAAATTACAACAACAGTTAAAAGCTGCCACCACACCACGAGCAAAAATTGTAGCATATGCTCAAAATGGTATATGGTATACAGCATTGAACGAGTTAGCTTTACTTCGTATTGCCGAACCACAAAATACAACCTTCCAGCAAGACTGGCAAAACTTATTAACCAATGTCGGATTAAAAAATTTAGCAAACAAACCAATTCTCGGAGAACTCAAAATTCAACAACAAAATGCATCCAACTTGCCATAAGATAAATATCTTGTAAGATTGCTTGTTTTGTAGAATAGAAATCTTGTGGAATAGAAATCTTGTGGGATGGGTATCCTCCTCATTGGGGTCTTTTAGTCCTTTGAGAGTAGTAAATGTGTTTGGGCTTAATAATTCACTCATGTCGTGCTTCTATCTCTTCGCTCTTCGGTGCCGGCACTGAAGAGCGATGCCGAAAGCCTGGATTTCCTGGTTTTTTACGTGGTTTACTCATGGCTTTTCTCGCACCCTGTATTGAGTTTAACCAGGCACCCTGCTTGATAAGGCTATAATTTTCTTAACTTGATGCCAATGGCGTCCTCGCCCGTCCCAATTTTATGATAGACTTTGCCATGCCTGATTACAATTTACCTAATTATTTATTGGTCTACCTGGATTTCAAAATGATGTAAAGGCAGAAACGGCGCCGATAGCATATACATTAAATTTCACGATGAAGTACACACGTAATACCCAAAACATTAATAGAGATTAAACATGTGAACGTCTCTGCTTGAAAATTTATATTTAAAAATGGTAGTTTAAATGTACATTTAGCAGTGTAGAACAGTGGCAAAGATTATTTCACAGGCAGGGTATCAAGAATTGTTAGAGGAAAATACAAGTCTTCAACCTACAGATTCTTGTAATTCGTCTGATGTTATCTACCAATTACCCCAACAATTTGGTAGCGGGTATGAACGATGCATCCAGTTACATGGAATTGAGCTACTGATTATTAAACAGGAATTTCATGATGATTTATCTATTGAGTATGAAGCTAATGAACAAGATATTGATTATATAGAATTCGGATTTAATTTATCAGGCAAGAGTATAATTTGTGGTGGAAATACAAACTTTCTTGATTGGATGTGTGCGGGTAAGAAAAATCAAGCTCAAGTTTTAGGTTTTTCAGCAGGGGAACGTATACGTAAAGTAGATATACATTTAAATGCTTCTGAACTAATAAATAATTTTTCTATAGGTAATAGTTATCAAATATCTCCACATTTAACACAGTTAATAGAAGGAAAAACCCAAAAAAGTTATAGAGATATCAATAAAATTACTCCGGAGATGAAGCTTCCAATTGAACAAATTATCAACTGCCCTTTTCAGGGTATGACTAAAAATATATATTTGGAAGCAAAGTGCTTAGAGTTAATTGCACTGAAATTAGAACAAATATCCCAATCTATACAACCATCTCGACAAAAAAATATTTTTAAACCAGAGGATATCGAGCGAATTCACTATGCGAAGGAAATTTTAATACAAAATATTGAGAATCCCCCATCATTACTTGAACTAGCAAGACTTATAGGATTAAACGATTACAAGTTAAAAGTTGGTTTCCGTCAATATTTTGGTACAAGCGTATTTAACTATTTATATCAACAAAGGATGGAAAAAGCACGTTTACTACTTTTGACAGGACAGATGAGCGTTAAAGAAGTAGCGCGCGCAGTTGGTTATGCAAATCAAAGTTATTTTACAGTAGCTTTTCGCAAACGGTTTGGAATTAATCCAAAATCTTGCAAGCTTTAATAAGAGTAAGATTTCGTATGAATATATAACAAAATTAACATGCAGCAACTTGCTAGCAGATTTACACAAAAATCCGCCTAACGTTAAAAAAAATCCGTCTACCAACAAAATAAGCGTTATAAACAACAGACTATCAAGATATTATTGTTGAACAATATTCTTAATTGGAATGCCGCACAGTTTAGCTTGCTGCCTTACCAGTACAAGAGAATATTGTGAAACAGATATTAGGGTAAGAGCAAATAATGTACAAAAGCTTGCAATTGGCACTTGGTTTGTGTGTGACTGGAGTAATAGTTGTAACTCAACCTGCTTGGGGGAATGAGACGAGTGGGGTAGTTAAGCGGTTGAACGAGATAAAAAATTCAGCAACGACTGTAAAAGATTGGTTGTCGCAAACTCCCACTTCTGAATCGGTTATTTCTATTATTGGAGTTAAAGCTAATCCTACTAAGCAAGGTTTGGAGTTAATTTTACAAACCGATAAAGGTGGACAATTACAAGTTACAAATCGTAGCACTGGTAATAGCTTTATTGCTGAAATTCCTAACGCGCGTTTACGTTTACCAAGTGGAGATGCTTTTACATTCCGTTCATCCCAGCCAAGTGCGGGTATTACTGAGATAACGGTAATAAATAAGGATATTAATACAATTCAGGTGACAGTAGTTGGTGAGACTGGTTTGCCAACTGTTGAATTATTTGATGATAGTGAAGGCTTAATTTTTAGTCTTATACCTGTTGTATCTACTACACAGTTACCACCAGAGGCGCCGCAAAAACCAGAACCAGAAAAACCGCAGAGCGAAAGTCAGTCAGAACCATCAGTACAGGATAATGAACCAATTGAATTAGTGGTGACGGGAGAGCAAGATGCATATCGTGTTGAAGAAGCATCGACTGCAACAAGGACTGATACCCCATTACGTGATATACCTCAATCAATTCAAGTAATTCCTCGACAGGTAATTGAAGACCAACAGATACAGCGAATAGCAGATGTGTTACGTAATGTCAGCGGTGTAACACCAAATATAGATTTTGCAGGTTCAGATTCATATACTATTCGAGGATTTAGTGCAGAAAATAATCTGAGGAATGGTTTTAGGCAAGATAGTTTTACTGGGTTTACTGACACTGCCAATATTGAGAGAGTCGAAGTTCTTAAAGGACCAGCTTCAGTACTGTACGGACAACTGGAACCAGGGGGTGTTGTTAACTATGTTACAAAACAACCCTTAAATGAGCCATTTTACTCGGCTCAATTTTCTGCTGGTAGCTATAACTATTACCGTCCTGCAATTGATATTTCTGGACCTCTGAACCCAGATAAGAGCGTTTTGTATCGCTTAAATGCAGCATACGAAAATTCTGGAGGATTTAGGAATTTTTCGTATAGGGAGGTTTTTACGGTTGCACCGAGTTTAGCGATTAAGTTTAGTGAGAATACGGCTTTAAATGTTGAATACGAACATACTAATCTCAATAAATTTTATGATAGAGCTTTACCACCTGTAAGAGAATCTTTTGATTTACCAATTAGTTTTGTTTTTGGCGACAAAAATGATAGCTATGAATTTGATGCTAACCGTGTCAGCGTTGTTTTAGACCATAAATTTAGTAGAAATTGGCGCCTTAGAAGTGGATATTCTGCCCAAACTGTTGATACTGCTCGTTCCAATATTCAACCTCTCGATTTTCAAAATCCTTTTGATGAAGATGGTAGAACTGTACGTAGAAGGTATAACAAAGTTGGAGATTATTCTAGAGATTACGCTTTACAAACTGATTTGATTGGTAAATTTAATACTGGAAGTATTGAGCATGAAGTACTTTTGGGTACTGAGTTTGGTCGTAGCATTTTTGGTTATCCATTTTTTATTTCCTTTAATGTCCCACCATTAGATATTTTAAACCCAGTTTATGGTGTAGCTGTTCCTACAACTTTTGATGAAGGTAACCAAAGTGAAAGTACGACTAATCGAGTTGGTATATATATACAAGACCAAGTAAAAATCTCCTCAAATGTAAAATTATTACTTGGAGGGAGATTTGATTTTGTTCGTTTCAAAGATGTGACTATCCCAGACCTGATTAATGGCAGTGACCCAGAAACTACACGACGTTATTATGAAGCATTTTCACCCCGTATTGGATTAGTTTATCAACCTATCAAACCTTTATCAATTTATGCTAGTTATAGTCGTGCTTTTAAACCAGATACATTTTCCATAACTGCTACTGGAGAACCATTAGAACCGCAACGCAGTACACAATACGAAGTTGGTATTAAAGGTGAACTTTTTAATGGCAAACTAGCGGCAACATTAGCAGCTTATGAAATTACTAAATCTAACGTTGCCACAACAGATATTAATAATATTGACTTTACTATAGCTGCGGGGGAAGTGAAAAGTCGCGGTATTGAATTAGACGTTGCTGGTCAAATTTTACCAGGTTGGAATATTATTGCATCCTATAGTCACAACGATACTTTTGTTAGTGAAGACAATAGTTTGCCAGTAGGAGATAGACTCGCTAATGCACCTAGAAATACCGCTAGTTTGTGGACAACTTATGAAATTCAAAAAGGTAATTTAAAAGGTTTAGGTATAGGTGGAGGAATCTTTTTTGTTGGAGACAAGGAAGCAACTTTGCCTAATACCATAACTATTCCATCATACGTTCGTACTGATGCCACAATTTTCTATCGACAACCAAACTACCAAGTTGGTTTGAGTTTCAAAAATTTGTTTGATACTAGATATTACGATTCTACAGGATTTTTACTAACTCCCGGTGCCCCATTTACTGTTTTAGGGACTGTATCTATCAGGTTTTAATATTGAATAAACTAGGAAGCATCTGTCATGAAATTGCGTAAGTTCACTAACGTTGTTTTTATATTGCACCGTTATATAGGTCTTACAGTAGGTTTTTTAGTAGTTTTTATAGGATTAACGGGTAGTCTTTTGGTGTTCAAACCAGAAATTGAGCAGTTTATAGTAAACCAAAAATTTGGAAGTGTAACACCACAAGAAAAAATGATTTCAATTAATAGGGTTTTAGAAACAGCCAAATCTGCCATTGAAAATCGACCTGACCTAACATTTGACTCAATCAGATTACCACCAAAACCTACCTTACCTTATCAAGTCCAATTTTTTGATGCAACCAATCAACTAACTAGGTTATATATTCATCCTTACACAGGTAAAATTATGGGGTGGATAGAATCAGATTCTAGTATTGAACGAGTTATTCTCAAACTCCACTATGGTTTGCTTGCAGATAGAACAGGAGAAATTATTGTTGGCATTTCAGGATTACTTTTATCTATTCTCAGTCTCAGTGGACTATTTCTGTGGTCAGGTTGGCGAAAATTTATTGCTGGATTTAAAATTAAATGGGATGCACATCCCAAACGAGTTAACTTTGATGTTCATAAAGTTACGGGAATTATCACAACAGTTTTCATCACCCTTACAGCTTTCACAGGTTTTTGTTGGAATTTTTCAGACCTCTCATATCCTGTTATCTATGCAGCTACTTTTAGTTCTGAACTACCAGAAGTTACCTCCAAAGTAATTCCTGGTAAATCTCCCTTACAACTATCCGAACTGTTAGAGAAATCAAATACAGTATTTTCCAATGCAACAACTTTTTCTGTCAGTATCCCTAGCAAACCCGATGATGCTGTTTATATCCGAAAAAAACAAGCTCATGAAACAATGTTTTACGGGCAAAGTGGAGTTTATCTAGATAGATATAGTGGCAAATTATTACGTGTTATAGATAGTCACAAGCAATCATTGGGAGACAGTATAATTGCTGCATTTGAACCATTACATTACGGTACTTTTGGTGGATTTACAACGCGCGTTTTTTATGCCTTTGTTGGACTGGCACCGTTGATTCTATTTGTAACTGGATTTATAATGTGGTGGTATAGTAAAAAATAATTTTAATTAAAAAAGTCTTAGGTATTGAAGTACAATAGTATGTTATCTACATACTATTGACTATTAAGCAATGCCTCACTATCAAAAATTACTCAGAATTTCTACTAATGGAAAATCGCTACGTAATATTACATCTAATATTGCCGAGATAGTAGCCGAATCAAAAGTAGATACAGGACTTTGCACCCTATTTTTACGCCACACTTCAGCGAGCTTAATTATCCAAGAAAATGCTGACCCTGATGTATTAAAAGACTTAGCAAACTTCATGGCAAAGCTAGTACCTGAGTCAGCAAAATACATTCACGATGCCGAAGGACCCGACGATATGCCGGCACACATCCGTACAGCCATCACCCATACCTCAGAGCATATCCCCATTAACCGAGGGCAACTAGTACTAGGAACATGGCAAGGAATTTACATTTGGGAACACCGTCAGCATAACCACGTTAGAGAATTAGTAGTTCACATATCTAGTTAATAACATCATCCAAGCGCAACATCTAAAAACATCATCACAACAAAACCAATCATCACACCAATTGTCCCTTCTTTCTCCAAACCTTTACGATGGGACTCCGGAATAATTTCATCGCTAATTACAAATAACATGGCGCCTGCAGCAAATGCCATTGCCCAAGGCAAAACAAAGTTAGCAATACTTACAACCGAGGCGCCTATTAGACCACCAATAGGTTCAACCAAACCTGTTAATAACGAAATCCATAACGCATAACCTCTAGAATATCCCTGAGTAACTAGCGATAAGGCTACAACCAAACCTTCGGGAATATTCTGTAAACCAATACCAATAGCCACAGGTAAACCATCTTTTATATTATTATTACCAAAATTTACCCCCACAGCTAACCCTTCAGGGAAATTATGAATCGTAATTGCAGCAATAAACAACCAAATACGCTTTAGATTCTCTCCTTTACTTTCTTTCCCCTTAATAAAATGCTCGTGAGGTAGCAGTTTATGCGCTAACTGCAAAAACAAACCTCCAAACAATATTCCTACAACCATTATTAACGCTCCATAAGCCTTAGAATAACCAAGACTCATCGCCGCTTCTGTTCCAGGTATCACCAAAGAAAACGATGTTGCCGCTAACATCACCCCCCCACCAAAACCCAGCATTATTCCTTGTACCCGCTGTGTTAAATTAATCGGCAACAATATTGGCAAGGCGCCGATAAATGTCGCAAGTCCCGCACCTAAACTAGCAATTGTACCTATAACAAGATTACTCATATCTAAAGATTTATCTTCTTTACCAAATCATACTCGATATGACTATGACTTGTAAATTAATAAATAACCATTATTTGTAGCACAGGCATCTGCCTGTGCAGTAATTTATTCAAAGTAACTTTTGTAACTTTAGATTATAAAATTTATGTATTATTTTCCTCCGGAGGCACTCCGTGAACGCAAAAAAAACGCATTAGTTACAGGATGAATTTATGTAGTTAGCGATATTTTTATACAAATGACCGCATAGGTGGGGTATGGTGCAACGGGTTTCCTCACAATTTCCTCAAATTTCTCGAATATTTACAGTTGATTACGGGCTTTTAGTTGTAAATATTTTTCGACTAACTCATCACTAATTTGATTGGCTGGTGCGTCTAACACCAATACACCACGACCTTTGAGCTTGGCGAATGCAACTTGCCGTTGTGCCATCAAATCTAAAGCAACAGCGCGGGTATAGGCGCCTTGACCATCTTCAGTAAAAGTACGAGCAATAGTATCAACTTGAGGGTCACGCAAAGCCACGCAAAATGATAGATAGCGGGGTGTAAGTCGTGATAGAGCACTTAATAATTCAGCGGAAGCAGTGGCATCAATAATATCGGTAATAACAACAATTAAACAGCGTCGAGTTTGTTTTTGGACGACATGAGTGACTGCACCAACATAATCGGATTCCAAAAGCACTGGTTGAATAGGAGTTAAACGGTCGATAAGATGGCTAAGTTGATGTTGTCCACGTTCAGGAGGAATCCAAGTGTGAATTTGACGGTCAAATACACCCACTCCAACTTTATCACCACGATTTAACCCAGCCAACGCCAACGATAAAGTTGCATTTAAACCCCAGTCAAACCTTTGTAAACCCTGAACTTGCGCCGTCATCAACCGACCTCTATCAAGCAAAATTAACAGTGTTTGTTCTTGTTCTGGTTCTAAAACTCTTACAAGCGGTGATGTATTACCACTGGCGCCAACACGTCTTGCAGTTGCCTTCCAATCAACTAACCGCAAATCATCACCACTACGATAATTTCGTAACTCCGAAAACTCCGTACCAATACCTAACTGTCGAAACTGACGCATCGACCCAGAAGATTGTAGCGTCAAACGTATTGAAAGACTTCTTAACCCAATTAAATCTGGATAAACCTTAACTTTCAAACTTTGTGGAACTTTCCAATTATTCCATGCAAAACCCCAGGCACCAAGTTGACGTATTTGAAGATTTCCCCAATCAAATTCTCCCCTTTTGGTAGGAAACGCTGTATAAATTACTTCACTAGTAGTATTTTTCTCTACTTTAATACGAAGCAAAAACTGATTAAGACTAATAGTATTTGGATAATAATCGCAAATTTGAACCCAAGTATTAGCAGTAGTCGATTTTACTTCTAACTTAACAGGATTATCACGTCCAATCGATAACCGTGGAGGTAACTCGCGCGTTACATCAACACGAGAACGACGCACACGTAAACTATCAATAATCATTAAAGTTAAGATTACTGCATCATACAGTAAAATAACCGCTATACCAGTTGAGACTTTAGTAAAACTCGCAATAGCAGGGGCAAGTATAATCCCCAAAGTCAGTAACAAATAAACTTTTCTAGTTGGAATCATTGATAAAAGTTAGGAGTTAATTATCTTGGGACTGGGACTTTGTTTAATATTGAGGCGATAACAGCATCTATTTGTAAACCATCAAGCATAGCTTCGGGTTTTAAAATAAGTCTGTGGCGTAATAATGGGAGTGCGGCAACTTTTACATCATCTGGGGTAACAAAATCTCTGCCAGCAAAATATGCTGATGCTTGCGATGTTTGTAACCATAAACCCGCAGCACGCGGTGAGGCGCCTAAATTTAAATCAGGATGCTGACGCGAGGCGCCGACTAAAGCCAAGATATAATCAACAATAGCTTCAGAAACCTTAATAAGTTTTACAGCTTGACGCACTTCTAATATTTGAGCAACAGTAGCAACAGGTTCTAACTTCGCGATATCCAAACGACGCGCAGCAAACCCAGCTTTACGATTTAATAGCATTTGCTTTTCGGCGGCAAGTTCAGGATAATCTACAACCAGTTTAAATAAAAATCTATCTAACTGCGCTTCAGGTAAAGGATAAGTTCCTTCAAATTCGAGTGGGTTTTGCGTAGCAATCACCCAAAACAAATCAGGAAGTGGTAAAGTCTCACCATCAAGTGTCACCTGCATCTCTTCCATAGCTTCCAAAAGTGCAGCTTGAGTTTTAGGAGGAGTACGGTTAATTTCGTCTGCAAGCAATACCTCTGTAAATACAGGCCCCTTTTTGAGTGAGAAGCTACGAGTATTCAAATCAAATATGTTCGTACCAGTAATATCACCAGGCAAAACATCGGGTGTTAACTGAATACGACGAAAATCTGCTTTGATTAATTGAGCCAATACCTTAACTAGTAAAGTCTTACCAGTACCCGGTACACCTTCTAAAATAATATGTCCCCCTGACAATAAACCTATCAAAGTTTGCTCAATTAACGTAGACTGACCAACAACAACTTGATTAAGTGCTTGGTTTAAACGGATTAGAACAGGATTCATTTGATTCATTGTAATAAGTAGGGTGCGTGACGCCATCAACAATCTTAAAACGAAGCCAGCTATCTAGTAGCGTCACGCACCTTACGAGTGATGAGTTAATTTACGTATGTTGGCCCATTTCCTTAACCAAGCTATCAAATCTTTTTCACTCAGGCGCCGAGACTGTCCTTGTTGAGATTGTATACGCAAGGCAGATTCTAAATCTGACCCAGTACCAACTTGATTGTGCCAAGCGCTTAGTAATTCCTCAGAGTCGGGTGCTGCAATATCAATAATATTTTTCTTACCTAAACCAAGATTAAGTGTCAGTTGATTTATTTCTTCCTTACCAACCATCTCTACAACAAAGTCGGTAGAGTTAGCTTTTTGTAAAACTGCGGCAAGTGCTTGAATGTAAGCTTGGCTGTTATCTACTCTTGGTGCTTCCAAAGTAGCTATTTTACCAAAACGACGATTTTGTGCAAATATTAGTACTAGCAGCAAAATACCAGCTTGAATAAAGGCTACAAAAATAGGTTTCTGGATAAAGTAAGTTTGAATGTCTCCTTCACCTTTAGCTTCTTTAATATCTTTATCTTTATAGCCATGTATATATTCATCTATATATATTTTCCTTTTATTATTATCACTAGCTAGCTGCGCTAAAAACTCAAAATTTCCAGGTTCGTTTTGATATGCATTAGCTGCCAGTTCAGGAGTCACAGAATATATAACCTTACCTTTACCATATCTTGTTTGCCAAACAATGGCGCCTAATTCATCGCTTAATAATGGCTCTACTTCCGATTTTGAGAAAGAAATTTCATACCGTTTAGTAGTGTCTATTTTTACATCACCTGCACTTGACTTATGAATTGTACTAAATCCCGCTCCTGTTGCTTTCCCGGTGTAATCTAAGACTATGAGATTATTGCCTTTTTCTATCCAACCTTGTAGTTCATATTCTGGAGAAACGCCAAATTTAGGTGGGTTCACTTGCAAAAGAGTTATAAGGTCTTTTTTAGATTTAATATCTATAGCAGGTCGCTGCCAACGTTCGATTTTGCCTCGACGCTGCATATAACTATACCAGGCGCCATAACCTTCAGGCGCCCGATTATAAGTAGAACCATTATTAAGTTTGCCACCACTAGGAGCAGCAAACAAAGTTATAAAAATTAAAACCCCAAGAATAATTACAGCAAATATAGTTAGACGATTTGGACGTTTCATGTATTTAGTTTATTATTTAATTCATTCTTGTGTAATTTCTTTATATGCTTCTCGACATTGTTCATAGTTGACTTGCGCTGCTTCCATTTCATCAAAACATATTTGTTCGTGGGTTGTAATTAGCGTTTCGTATGGCTGCATAGAAGAATTGGATAATCGCAATATTTGTAAATACTCACCATCGGTACGGCTTTTTTTATGAGGCAATGTATTTCTTTCATGTAAAAATTGCAAAAGCGCCAAATATAAACATTTACAAGCATCACGATACTTACCCTGCCTATAAAATTCTTGCGACTGCGATGACAAAGCTGCTGCGGATATTTGCTGCTCGTTTTTTTGACTACGAATATCATTCGATTGTGTTTCGTTTAACCAAGCGTATAAATACGGCTTAAATTCTTTCCACAGGCGCCACATTAGCCACAAAGCAAAAAAACTAACTGCTACCCAAAATAAGAAATTAAGCAAGTTTAAAAACCATTGGCTAAATCTTAAACCTTGAGACTTATTAGGTGTAGGAGGGTCAAAGCGAGAAAGAAAATACTCAATAGATTCTCCCACTCGCTTTTGAAACAGATAAAACTGCCAACCTGGACTATTAGTTTCAAATTCTGATGCGGACATAAGCAGGAAAAAGAATGAGAATTATTTTTCTAATTTATTAGGGATACCTTCGCAACCACCAGGAATTGTGCCGCGAGTTTTTTCGCCACCCCAAGCACAGCAGTAATAACGTACTTGTTCAGACATACGCTGAACATTAGTAAAATCAGCATCTTGAACAACCGCACCAGTATATTCACCAGTTTGGAAATTGGGAGGGTTAACTCGACTCCGGGGTGATGCGGTTTCGTGAGAACCGTAGAACAAGCGTGTTGTTTTTAAGTCAGAATTTCTTAAACTAGCTTCGTATAAAATAGCACGCGATAAGTTTGCTTTGACTAAATCACAACCACTAAGGTTAGCACGTACAAGGTTTGCCTCAGAGAGGTCTGTCCATCGCAAATCTGTATTAGAAAGGTCGGCGCCTGCTAATGTGACACCAAGGTCGATAACGCGAAGTCCATAAGCGCGGTCTTCAGCGTATCCTCCACTACCATCAAGTATGGCGCGTCCTAGAATACGGTCGCGTTTGAGTGGGGTTAACAATCTTGAACGAGATAAAAAGCGAAGTATTTTAGCTTTGCCACTACCATCAACGCTGCTAAGAATAGCAGCAGTGCGTCCTTCGGCAATTGCGCGTTCTTGGGGCCAATCTTCGAGCAATCCTTCTTCGTCGAGTACTAAATCAGAGATGCCTTGGAAGTAGGAGTCGATAGTTTGCTGCTGAGTAATAATATTTTGTTGGACGGTAAGCAAATTTTGTTGAATAGTCAAGTCTTTAGAAATAACATACTGGCGCCAAGCTACGTAAACAGCAATTATAGCGATAGAAATTTGTCCCAAGGCACCAAACCATTCTCCTAATGCTCCTGAAGCATCCCAGTTAACAGTTTTTCCCCAACGTAAAATATCATCACCCACGCCTGTAAATTTAACGGCACCTATTATTCCGATAGTTAATACTAATATACCAAATATAACAGAACGTTCTTGAGGTGAAAACCATCCCGAAAAGACTTCGCGTAACCAAGGGAAAAGTATTGCGAGCGATAAAGCTAAAGTTGCGACGGTTCCAATGGCGCCGATAATCCAAATATTTGAGGCAAAACCAATAAAAATCAACCCTACAGCCACAAGGGATAATAAAAATGCCCGCCTTTGAACTAGTACAAATTTATTTGAGTGTATTTCTACATTAGAGTGCGCTTGTTTTAGAGCATTTGTACTTTGTTGAGATTGTAGGGAATTAATTACAGCTAAAGCTTGCTGTGTAACAAGTCCTTCTGAGGTAAGACCATTTTCGCTGGCGCCGTTAAAGTCGTCCAGTTGCAATTTGTCTTCAGACGCTTGCTCTGATGAATGGGATGAGTTGGAATTGTTATCAATTGTCATCTTTAGTGTGGGTGCCGTATCGACTCCTTAAACGATATTTATCCTATGGTATCTGCTGCATGGTGTGTAACGGTAAGAAGCATTAATCATTTTCCGGTACATGGTAGAGAAACCCGGTGTCAAACGGCATACCACATTTAAAGCCGGAAGTGTTAAAAATTTTACATTATTTTGTATATTTTTATAAATTTTCCTTTAAGAGGGACAAAAGGTAATATGATTTTACAGTAAAGAAATAATTGCATAAAAAAAAAGCGACATTTTTTGTTAGCTTTTACCAGAGTCAATAGTTGATATCTCATCAAAATATGAAGTACTTGCAAAGAGTGTGTGTAATTGATTTAAAGTCAAGCAAAAAAATGGTTATTTCCATAATAATTTCATGAGAAATAAAAAGAATAAATAAAGTGCAATGAAACAGTAATGCAACTTACTTTTTTAATAGGAACAGAAGTTTTAACATAATATGTACGATATATGTAGGTACAAAATGACTGATTCGGGAAGTTTTGCTGCCTTTAGCTTAATAGCACTATTGACGTTTGGCTGTAGTAATGTGGCGCCAGCTGGAGAATATACAAATCAAGCGGTGCAGGAATCGAACGTAGCGCAATTACTAACCGAAGCTCAGACAACTCAGCAAGTAGATGGCTTGTTTCGTCAAGCTAACAGTTTATTAGACGCGCATTCATACAAAAACGCCATAGAAACATATGACAAAGTACTAAAAATTAGACCGAACAAAGCAGAAGCTTGGATAAATCGTGGTAACGCATTAACCGTTTTACAAAGAAATGAAGATGCAATTACATCTTATGATAATGCAGTCAAAATCAATCCACGGCTCAGTACAGCTTGGTTCAACCGAGGAAACGTCCTCAGCGGGCTAAAACGTTATACTGAAGCACTTGCCTCTTATGACAAATCAATTGCAATAGAACCAGACAAAGAAGAAGCTTGGATAAACCGAGGTATAGCTCTAGCAAAGCTAAACCGTTACACTGAAGCAATTGCCTCTTACGACAAAGCAATTGCTATCAATCCGAAAAAACATTTAACTTACTACAACAAAGCATGTGCCTATGCCTTGCAAAACAACCATGAAGAAGCCATCAAAAACCTGCAAGCAGCAATCAAATTACAACCCGCCAAATACAAAACTCTAGCCAAATCTGACACAGACTTTACTGCATTACGTCAAGACAAGCGTTTCCAAGACTTACTCAACTAACCAAACATTCTTGTAAGGCAATACTCTTATGGGGTAACATTCTTGTGGAGTGGGCATCTTTGCCCGCTCTTGCTCATACAAGATAACTTTTGGTGCTAGAGGAGCGTGCAATTTTTATAATATTGGGATTCAAAATCAACATATTTTGTCAGACAAGATATTGTCACATTATAGTACAATAGCTCAAGTTCATTTGTATAAAATCACAAAAGGTTAGTCAAATGAAATATTCCAAGTATCACGCACTAGGAAACGATTATTTAGTTATTGCTCCTAAAGATTTGGAGATTGAATTAACTAAAGAAAAAATTGAGAGAATTTGTCATCGTAACTTTGGTGTTGGTTCCGATGGAATTTTATTTGGTCCTCTACGGTCTCAAGATTCAGATTTTTCACTACGCATTTTTAACCCTGATGGCAGTGAAGCAGAAAAAAGCGGTAATGGGTTGAGAATATTTTCTCGCTATTTGTGGGATAGAAAACTTGTTAGAGAAGAGTTTAGCATTAATACGCTTGGTGGGAAAGTTAAAGCGCGCGTTTCTTCGGATGGCAAAAGCGTTCAGGTTGAGATGGGACATGTAAGCTTCAAGAGTGAAAAAATTCCCGTTGTAGGTGAACCGAGAGAAGTTATTCAAGAAAGTATTACTGTTTTAGACCGAACTTTTACTTTCTGCGCTGCAACAATTGGTAATCCCCATTGTGTCATACTAATGCCTGAAGTGGCGCCGGATATAGCGACGAAGTACGGTTCTTTATTAGAGGTTCATCCAAACTTCCCTAACCGTACTAATGTTCAATTTATGAAAGTTATCGACCGTGAGAATATTCAAATTGAAATTTGGGAGAGAGGGGCAGGATATACTTTAGCATCTGGAAGTAGTAGCAGTGCTGCTGCGGCAGTTGCCTATAAGTTAGGTTTATGTGATTCATCAATAACTGTTCATATGCCAGGTGGGCAAATTTTTATACAAGTTACTGATGATTTTATGGTGACTATGACAGGTAGTGTTACTAAGGTTGCTGAGGGTACAATTTCACTGGAAATGTTTGAGTAGAAACGCGATAAATCGCGCCTCTACCAAGGAATTTCTCCGTTGTCATCAAAAAATTTACCTGTTGGAGAATTTTCTATTGTAGCTATTTTTACTATGATAGCTGCTCCTTGTTCGACTGTTCGCGGTGCCATTTCTGTTCCCATATCTGTCTTGACCCAACCTGGACAAATAGAGTTGACGCTAATTTTATCTTCAGCTAAATCTTTCGCTAAAGATACTGTTAGGGCGTTTAGTGCAGTTTTAGAGGAATTGTAAGCAAGACTATTAACTCCATAGAAAAAGTTTTCGGGATTACTTAAACAAGTAAGTGAGCCAAGTGTAGATGAAACGTTTATAATACGAGCGGCGCCAGCTTGCTTAAGTAGTGGCAGAAAAGAATGAATGATTGCGAATACTCCAAAAAAGTTTGTGAGAAAGGTATCTTTTAAAATATCTACACTCAGCATTGATGGACGAGTACCCGATGAAAACTCATAGTTGACTCCAGCATTATTTACAAGTACGTCAACTTTTCCAAATTGTTTACTAATTGCTTCAGCAGCAGATTGTATTGATGACTCATTATTAACATCAAGTTGAATAAAATAAGCATCAGCGCCATTTAAGCGCAATTTGTCTACTGCTGCTTCTCCATGCTGTGTGTTCCGCGCACCAATTAAAACAGTAAAGTCATGTAAAGCTAGTTGCCGTGCGACTTCATTACCAATACCTTTGGTGGCGCCGGAAATAAAAGCAATCTTTTTCATAGTATACTTGTACTTTTTGATTCAAAATAACGAAAAAAATTTTAGTCGAGAGTTGACAGAGCAGCTTTCATCATATCGAGAAGCATCTCTCGGTCAGAATGGATGCGCGCGGCAATGTTAAGCCCGTATGATACAGATATCATAAGTAGCGCGATAGCTTTAATGTCTTTGTTAGGAGGGATTTCACCTGATTATTGACATTTTTCAACCATATTTATTATTCAATTTTTTCAGATCGAGTATTGTTACTTAGCTATAATCAGAAGTTCGTGCGTGACGCTACAAGTCTATAACTACGTTGAAATTTTTTGGCAGCGTCACGCACCCTACGTTTTTATCTGCCAATTGCATAAAAAATTAAGTATTGCTAGCAATAAATATTACCGAAGCAGGCTTTTGTGTATTCGGATGAATAGGTTCACGCATTTCAATCAAGCGCAATCCATTATCATTAAATAACTTTACCCAACTCTCTAAAGTCCTAAAATACCACGGCGCCGGGTCAGTAAAGTCGTCATTAAATCCTGCCCAAGAACCTTCTCTCCAACCATCAAGGTATGGAAAATCACCACAAGCAAGCAAAGGATGAAGCGTTTGAATAATAAATAAACCATTAGGGTTTAGTAATTTTGTAATCGTTTTAAATAATCCTTCTACTGAGTCTTTTCCAAACAGTGCAAAATTACATACTACAACGTCAACAGAAATACTTAGTTTATCTTGTTGTATTTCTTCATAAGATACATTAAGAAAATCTCCTCCAGCTTGTTGAGCTTTCTCAATTAGTTCTGGAACTACATCTACTCCAACTACATTAATTCCTTGAGTTGCAAGTTCACGAGTCAACCAACCTTCCCCACACCCTAGGTCAAGTACAGACTTCGGAGAATAAGTTATTACTGCATCGATTATTGCTTGATTAGTAATTAGCTTGCGGCTCTCAATTTCTCCAAAACGCACCGCATTTGTCCAGGGTGAAGCATTTTTGCACCATGAATCAATTATTTTAATATCGCTGAGTGGTTCAATGTTCATAATACTAAATTACTTACATTATATAATATAATGATAATACCTAACCTGGTTAAATTGAAAGTGCATGAACCAAGGTAAAATTTCAGATATTATCAAAGTAGAACATCATTATCAACCAGCAAATGGCGCCTCTGAATGTTGTCTTCCAAGCTACTTATTGAGCATTCATCTTGGAAAGCCAATAACATTACAACGAAAAATAGACGGGCGCCGTAGCAGTGATTATTTAGTAGAAGGGGATATAATGATTACGCCTCCTTACTTGCGCCGTAAGTTATCTTGGGATACTGATGCGGAGTTTCTATTACTTCGTTTTGAATCAAAGTTTTTCAGTGCAATAATACAGCAATTTAGTGATTTAGAGTGTCATATTACACCACAGCTAAAACTTTGTGACCCTTTAATTCAAAATATAGGTTTAGCACTAAAATCACAGATAGAAACAGACGGATTATGCAATCGTCTTTACGCTGAGTCAATGATGAATGCGCTAGTTGTTCACATATTACACCGTTACTCATCTAAAAAAGACGAAATTTCTAATTACTCGGGTGGTTTGCCTAGCCATCAATTGCAAAAAACAATAGATTATATCCAATCTCATCTATCTGAAGATATATCTTTAGAAAATATTGCAGCATATGTTGGAATCAGCCAATATTATTTCGTTCGATTATTTAAACAATCTACAGGTTACTCTCCCTATCAATATTTAATCAAATGCCGTATTGAGCGCGCGAAGCAATTAATGATGCTTAGGCAGGGAAGTATCACAGATATAGCAGTACTAGTTGGTTTTACAAGTCAAAGTCAATTTGGCAGACATTTCAAGCGTTTTACAGGCATAACCCCAAAGGAATTCTTCAAAAATTAGCAAGAATCGTATAAAAATGCAAGAAACTGCTATACGGAGGTTACAACACTCTATATAGTTTTTATATAAAAATTTTCAATGAACAACAATATTAGGGCGCCTGTATGGTTACAGTATTTAAGGAAAATGCAGTTTTGGCAGAGTTGGATATCTTTGTAACGCAGCCAGACCAGCAATGGATGCTAGTAGATAGCTTGAAAACTTACACACAAAACATTCTCAAACAGCAACCCGGATATATAGCAAGCGCAATTCACCGCAGTTTCGATGGTTTGCGCGTTGTTAACTATGTACAATGGCAAACTCAAGCTGACTACGACACATATATTAGTAACAAAGAAATTGCTCTAGCTACACAAATTACAGGCTTTTTGGCGCCAGATTCCCACCTATACGAAATTTTTATGAGTGAACCAGCCGATAGTAAAATGCAAATTAAGGCAGGTATTGGTCAACTTATCAATTTTGGTATATTTAAACTAAAAAATCCTGCCGACCAGCCTAAATTTTTAGAAGCAACCTCAGAAGCAATTCGACAAATTTCAGGTTTCCCCGCAATGCCCACCACTCACTTCCATCGTTCACTAGATGGCACCCGTGCAATAAACTACGGCTTATGGACATCTCAAGAAGAATACGCCAACATGAACGCAAACCCACCAATGGCTGAACCATTAAAACAAATGCGCGCACTAGCAAATAACGAGTTTCAAATGTCATTATACGAAGTAGTAAATGTAGAGACGTGATACATCACGTCTCCATAATGCGCGCGATTTTTAAAAATGATTATTATGCAAATCCTCGCAATATCCGGTAGCCTCAGAGCAGTATCATCGAATACAGCCGTTTTGCGTGCTGCAGCAATGCTGGCGCCAACTGGTGTAAATATTACTATCTACTCAGGACTTGGGGACTTACCACATTTTAATCCAGATATTGATGTTGACCCAGCGCCCAATTCAGTTGCTTCTTTTCGCGAACAGCTAAAACAGTCTAATGGTGTATTAATTTCCAGTCCAGAATATGCACATGGTGTTCCAGGTTCAATGAAAAATGCTCTCGACTGGTTGGTTGGCAGTGGTGAACTTGTTGGAAAACCAGTAGCACTTATTAATACCTCTCCCCGTGCCACTATTGCCTTAGCTTCTTTAACTGAAATTCTTACAGTAATGTCAGCAAGGATTATTGAAAAAGCGAATATTACATTACCTATTGCAGGAAGTGGATTAGATGAAGTTGGTATTGCTTCACATCCAGAGATATCACATTCTTTAAAGCTTGTAATTGAAGAATTTGCGCGATATTGCTTTACTAATATAAAACCTTAATTACTTCTCGCCAGTCGCTACTCCCTTTTGTACCTCGCGTGCTTCACCTCTCCAACCTGTTTGCCGCAGCCAAGTTTCAAACGTTATTAAGTTAGGATGAATTTTTCGCAAGATTTTGATAGCACCGTTAGTGACTCCTATTCAATAACCTTAAAGAAATTTAGAAAGATGTGGGTTCGTAGAGCGTATAGTATACCCAACTGTACCACCAAAAGTAGAATATAGTTTGACATCTCTTGGTGAAAGTTTGGTAGAACCGTTAGCATCACTCGGAGAATGGTCTTATCGTCATCTTGAAGATATAAAATTATCAATAAGCCAATATGATAGTATTAACCAAGTTCAAGATTAGTTTTAGAGTTGACATTTTTTTTGCTTAGGATATTAGTAATGAAAGGTAATGAAATTTATTGTCCTGCGTTAATAGATTGCAAGTTAATGACGGGAGTTAGAAATAATTGCCCTAATCTTTTAAATTGTTTAGCCAATTCTCGCTTGGGTAGAAACGAGGCTATGCGACTTTACTTTATCAATAAAGGCGCCAATCCACAATATATTTGTACAGAAAGAATTCTGCTAAAACTTTCTCCTACTCTATCTCAGTATATACCTATAGATGAATTTACCTACAATACTGATTATCAAACTAGGGATAATATTATTTTTGATAAACAAATAGACTGGGAAGAAGTAGGTGGTGGCGCCAAAATTTTTATAATTTGAGTCTTGAAAAATTACTAAGTTTAATCAGGTTCAATTTTGCGAATATCATTCAAAAGCATAACGAGGCGACTAGTATTGGTAAGTTTTTCACATTTGCTGAAATTTAAGTTACTAAAGGGTACAGTTTTACTTTTGAAGGGTATGCAATAATACCCAAGCGCTATGATTATCGTGTAAGTATTGATGGTATTATTTTCAACGGTGATTACCAAAATCAGTTATTGACTAATTTCGGCAATTTTGTTGGGGTGCCAGATGAATTAAGTATTGAGTCAAATTATCTCAGAGCTTGGTGGAATTAAAAGTTATGAATTTGTTTTCGTTCCAGTATTGAGTCGAACTACGCTACCTGACTTGTTAGTGCGGTAAACCAGTTCTTTAGAATTACCTGTTACTTCTACCTGCCAACCTGGTACTAATGCCTGAGTACAAAGAACCCCCGGTTCAGCTAAACCTAAACAACCATCATTCCATGTACGCGCTTCTGACGTAATAATTTTTAACTCCGAAGTAGACTTACCTGTACGTTTAGAAGCATCTTTTAAAACAGCACTTGCTACAGCTTCGGGTAACTTCTTATTTTCACCCTCACTTTGATTAGATAAAGATTCTACAGGTTTTTCTGCTTGACTTGGAGGCACGTTGCTATTCGTCGTCGTACACCCCATCAATGCACTACTAATTACAAGCACAGCAAACAAATTAACTAAAATCAAGCGAATACTTTTCTTATTCAAGCCAAACATACAAATACATCCGTTACATCCGTTACATCCGTTACATCCGTTCTATCCGTTCTATCCGTTGCCTCGCCTACTACAATATATAACTAAACTCATAAATAGCCCCGTCCCAACGAGATATTTTAATGGTTCAGGTACGCTAGGGTTAGGGGAAAAGAAACCCTCGATAATGCCTGCTATTACAAGCATGGGTATAATTCCAAACACTAACTGCGAAGCTAGAGTTCCATAATACTTCAGAGCATCCAGGCGCCGATATTTCCCTGGAAACAGAATTGCCCGTGCGATTAAAAACCCTGCACCACCTGCAAAAAATATCGCTGGCAACTCTAATGACCCGTGGGGAAAGACAAATGCCCAAAATGGATACGCCAAATTATTTTGTCCAACAAGCGTTGCAACGGCGCCTATTAATAAACCATTAAATAGCAGAATGTAGAAAGTAAAGGCGCCTGCGGTAATTCCACCAGCAACAGCTTTAAACGACACCATAATATTGTTAATCATGATACCGCTCGATGCTAATGGCTCGGTGCCCAATATCGAACCCATCCAAAGTTTGCGTTCGTCTCTAACTGTTTTAATTAAATGTTCAGGTACAATTAGCGACATGAAACTTGGGTCTTGCCAAGCATACCACCAAGCAATCAAGCACCCCAATATAAACAAAGCGGTCGCCAAAGCGATATAAGCTATACTTTGCTGCACTACCGCAGGAAATCCCCATAGAAAAAAATTGGTGATACCTTGCCATTCTTGCCGACGCGAACCTTGATAAACTTGGTTATAAGCACGCGTTGTCATGGATTGTAGGCTTTGTATAAGAGTATTACTGACTTGCTGAGTACGAGCGCGTGCCAAGTCAGCAGCAACGGTACGGTAAAGAATAGCCACTTCGCGAATTTCACTTGAACGCAGTGATTTAAGTCCAGATTTTTCTATTTTTTTTAATAAAGTGTCGAGACGCTGCCAGTTCGGTTCACGTCGCGCTATCCAACGTTGAATATTCATAAATTTATACTCATACTCAGGCTACCTTAGCTTAAGATAGCTTGAAGCAGTAGCTTGATTATTGTAGTAGCACCATGTCTTTTAACCAAGGTTCTTCGCAACCCATTCAACCGTTGAGTATTGGTAACGTAGTTACTGCTGGACTTAGGCTGTATGGTTCACATCTCAAATCTTATTTAAAACTTGGATTTATTGCTTGTGCCTGGATACTTGTACCCGTTTACGGTTGGGCAAGATGCGGCGCCACTTTCGCATTAATATCTCGGTTGGCATATAGCGAATTAGTTGAACAACCAGAAACGGAACAAGAAGCGGGTCGTTTTGTAAGAGCGCGGTTATGGCAATTTTTGGTCATGGCTTTATTAATGTTGTTACTTATTATTAGTATTACGATTGGAGTAACTATATTATTATTTATTTTCACATTAATAGTAGGAACAATATTAAGAATTATTGTACCTTCTCTCAATGCAAACGATGTTTTTAATCCTATAGCAATTTTAATATCATTTGCGTTATTACTTGGTTATATGGGGATAATTTTTACAACGTTTCTGTTGGTACAAGCGCGTTTTATTGTCATCGAAGTACCCCTAGCAATTGAAAATTATATTGATGGAGCATCTACAATTGGGCGAAGTTGGTATTTAACAAGCGGAAATATGTGGCGAATTTCTGCAATTTTAATAACTACTGGTTTAATAATTATTGCTCTTTTGTTACCTATAAATGTGTTAAATATTATTACTCAATCTTTTTTACAACCTTTCCTGCGAGCCGATACTAACTATAGGTTACTAGGTGTATTAATAAATGTAGTTTTAATTCTAGTTCGTATTGCAATTGTAGTGCCATTTTTACAAACGATTAAAGCTGTACTTTACTGTGATTTGCGAAGTCGTCGTGAGGGGTTTGGTTTGAAGTTACGCAACCGTAATATTTAGAAAAACTATGTTATAAAAATTATGCATATTTTTAATCGAGTTAAATTTGTTACACCAGAAAGCGTTGAGCTTGAATTTATTTTAGCTGGTATTGGTAGTCGAACTTTTGCTCTATTAATTGATTATCTTGTTTTAACATTAATAATAGCGTTGATTTGTACTATTTGGCTAACAATTTCTTATCAAATATCTACTTTTGGTAGACAAATATTTGGTGAGCAAAGCAATAACTGGGTACTTGCAATAGCATTCTTAATTTTATTTGCCGTTTACGCCGGATATTTTGTATTTTTTGAAACTTTATGGCAAGGGCAAACACCAGGTAAACGTTTAGCAAAAATCCGCGTTGTTCGTGATGATGGTAGACCTATAGGACTTCAGCAAACTACTTTACGTGCGCTGCTGCGACCTTTTGATGAAATATTTTTCATCGGCGCCTTGCTAATTATGTTTAATCGTAAAGAAAAGCGTTTAGGTGATTTCGTCGCAGGTACAATCGTAATTCAAACATCTTCTATCGCTGTTTCTGAAAAACAAAAATTAACACTGTCAGAATCTTCTAATTCAGCTTGCGAGAAAATTTTAGAAACTACTAATTTATCACCAATGCTTCCTGATGATTTTGCAGTTATTCGGGAATATTTAGTGCGGCGCCATATAATGTCAAAACAAGCACGAGCAGCACTTGCTATTGAGCTTACTCAACAAGTACAGTCAATTATTCAATTTAATAACTTACCTGATGGAATTAGCCCAGATACTTTTTTAGAAGGGATTTATCTTGCCTACCAAAAAACATCGATAAACGAATAATCAAATTAGTAAATTCTTACTTCAGTATTAGTGTACTCTGGCATCCAACCGCGTGCGCCAGAAAAATATCGAACAGCCTTTATATTTAAAGATGCAGAGGGACTAAACCAATGTTCACATTGAGAAGGTATATGAATAAAATCGTGTGCTTGTAGCAACAACTGCACTTGACTTCCATTCGGTAACACAAAACCGAAAATTGCTTCACCAGACAAAACATACAACGCTTCTGCATCTTCGTGAGTGTGATAGCGACTGTATGTATAGGTATATGTATATAAATTTGGTGAACCAGGATGCAGCATAAACAAGTCATAGCAAAAATAATCACCTTTCTGCTTAATAAAATCAAGTTCTTGCTGATGCAGTTGTGAGATGTGGTCTTTTTCTAAATAGCTAAGAACATCTTG
This sequence comes from Calothrix sp. HK-06, assembly GCF_001904745.1. Classification (GTDB taxonomy): domain Bacteria; phylum Cyanobacteriota; class Cyanobacteriia; order Cyanobacteriales; family Nostocaceae; genus Dulcicalothrix. The sequence goes on along the minus strand of NZ_MRCD01000002.1, from coordinate 95,148 downwards.
TGCAAGCAAAGTGGCAAAAGAGGGTGATTCTTCTAAGTCGTAATGCTTTAATTGAATCGAGAGCGGAGCTAATATTTCCAGAATTTGGCTCTCGTCAGTTAAAATTTCGCCGTTATTAAGCTTCAAGGTCGCCATGTCAGTACTTTTTTAAACTTGTTTTGAATTAATACCTTAATACTAATACCACACAATCCCGCCCGGATAAGAGTAGATTGTATATAAATATATTCTACCACTGCATGGTTTTAATTGGACAAGTGCATTTCGTTGATTAAATCTTGCAATCCCAAATCTTTAAACAAAGGTGTACTTAGATAGCGCTCACCAAAACTTGGTTGAACTACAACAATCAAGCGTCCAGCGTTTTCAGTTCGTTTACCAATTTGAAGGGCAGCATACAACGCTGCTCCTGTAGATATACCAGATAAAATACCTTCTTCTGATGCTAGGCGCCGACCATAAGTAATAGCGTCATCATCATTAACTCGAATAACCTCATCAATTAACTCAAGTTTTAATATCGGTGGAATAAATCCGGCGCCAATACCCTGTATTTTATGTGACCCTGGTTTCCCACCACTAAGTATAGAACTATTAGCAGGTTCAACGGCGACTACCTTAAATTCAGGTTTGCGGGGTTTTATAACTTCTGCCACCCCTGTAATTGTACCTCCTGTCCCCACACCTGCAACAACGATATCAACTTTACCATCGGTATCACACCAAATTTCCTCTGCCGTTGTTTCACAATGGGTTTGGCAGTTTGCAGGGTTATTAAATTGTTGAAGCATATAAGCATTTTTATGAGTACTGACAATTTCTTTGGCACGGCAAATAGCTCCTTGCATACCTTTAATTCCCGAAGTCAATTCAACTTCTGCACCATACGCTTTTAAAATCAACTGCCGTTCAATGCTCATCGTCTCAGGCATCGTCAATATTAAACGATAACCCCTAGCCGCAGCTATCATAGCCAAAGCAATACCCGTATTACCAGAAGTGGGTTCAACTAATACAGTCTTACCAGGTTTTATTAACCCTTCCGCTTCTGCTGTCCTTATCATACTGGCGCCGATGCGGTCTTTAACAGAAGCAGACGGATTCATACCTTCCAACTTCATCACAATCTGAGCAACACACCCAAAAGACTGAGGAACTTGGTTAAGTTGGACTAAAGGAGTCTGACCAATAAGTTCAGTAATATCGCGTGCAATCCGCATTAGTTACAAGCTTTCTAAAAAACCTACACTATATTACAATAACTCTACCAAATAACCGTAGATTTGAATCAAAAAAATTTTCGACACGTAGGGTGCGTGATGCCACTAAAAAAATTCAGCGTAGCTACAAGACAAATAGCGTCACGCACCAACTCCCCAATATATCAAGACCCCGTTTGCAACAAAGCCGCAGAAACAGCAATCATAAAACAAACAAAAGAATATTTTACACCAGACCTATTTTGATAAATAGCAGCCTTCAAACCCATGAACACAGACCCTACAACCATAGCAGCGCAAGCCAAATATTGCCAATTTTGTATAAATAACATCATACTACACAGCCTAATATCATATATCCATAGGGTCAATATATGGCTCATCACACGCGCGCATCTTCTGCCAAACGAAATAATTTGGCGCCATCAAAAGAAGCAAATACTCTCTAACACCACAAAAGTCAGTAAGATGATTAAAATTTAAGAGTAGCTTTTTTTGGACGCTCCAAAAATGAATAATCCGTTTCCAGGAATGAATCCATATTTAGAGAATCCTGTATTTTGGGCAGAGTTACATCATAGATTGATTACAGCGATAGCAGACGCAATTGAAGTAAATATCCCGCAGCAATATCAAGTTGCCATTGAACAACGCACTTATTTAAGTGATGACTCAGATTCTGTATCTGTTGGAATACCTGATGTTTCTGTTTTTTCTAAACAGCTGGCGCCGCAACATTCATCTACAACACAGCTTTCTACATCAGAAGGTATAACAATAATGATGCCAATGCCAGAAAACGTTACAGAAAGTTACTTAGAAATACGAGAAATAGCAACTGGTTTTGTAGTGACAACAATAGAAATTATATCTCCGAAAAATAAAAAAGCTGGAGAAGGCAGAAAAGCCTACGAAAGTAAACGGAAAAAAGTGTTAGCTAGCCTTTCTCACTTAGTAGAAATTGATTTATTAAGAAGTGGCAAACCAATGTTGATACTAGGAAAAGTAGCCATAAACGATTATTACATCATTGTCAGTAGAAGCGATATTCGCCCCAAAGCGAAACTATATACTTTTTCTGTGCAACAGCCAATACCCTCATTTCAGCTACCTTTACAATCAGAAGATATAGAACCAATTTTAGATATACAATCTTTGTTAAACAGTATATATAATCGTGCCAGATATCATTTAAGAATTGATTATAATCTTGAACCAGTACCACCTCTCAAACCTGACAATACAGCGTGGTATGATAGGCTTTTACGTGAGCAAGGATTACGTAAATAATCCCCCCAACCCCCTTATTAAGGGGGGCTTTAGAGTGAGTTTAGAGGTCACAATTTCATTAATAACTCTTGTGTCAACTGCACAAAAGATTTAGAACCAGGAGACTGAGGATTATTTAAAACCACAGGCATAAAACTATCAACAGCTTTTGCAACGTTCATATCCATTGGTACCTGGCTTTTAAACACCTTACTATCGCCAAAGTCCTGATATACACGGTTCATTACTTGCTTATAATACCTACCACTGAGTAAATTACCGCTGTACATGGTAAATACAATCCCCAGCATTTGAATATCAATCTTAGCTTCCTGCTCGTGACTATCTTTTAGCTGGGCAATGCGTCTTTCTAAAAGTTGAATTCCAACTATAGATAATGGCTCAGGTTTTGCAGGCAATATATAGAAATTACTCGTTGCCAGCGCGCTACGTGTTAGTAAAGTATAACCGGGAGCGCAATCACAAATAATAAAATCGTACTCATTGCGTACTGGTTCCAATATTTTACTTAGCAAAACCCGCTCAAAACGGTTCCAAATAGTCTCAAAATCCTTCTCACCTAAAGTTACTGCTTGCTGGTGCAAAAGTTCTGATACCACAAACTCATCGTACAAGTCAATGTCGCCAGGTATCATATCTAGACCCTGTACATTACAAACCTGCTTTTGAATTACATCATGAATTGTATGGCTCGGCGCCTCACTAGGGGTCATAATTTGGTCAATTAAATATCGAAACGTTTTGCCCTGTTTACGACGATTAGCAAACTCAACAGGAGACATCAAACTTAGAGTAGCGCTAATTTGCGTATCTAAATCGATAACTAACACCCGTTTACCGTGATTTTTCGCCAAACAAGTAGCCATATTAACAGTAAGTGTCGTTTTACCCACACCACCCTTCATATTCGCAGTCGCAATTACATATCCCATTAGTCAACCCTTCCAATAACGCATTCACATTGTAGGTTGGGTGGAGGCTTTGCGGAACCCAACATAAACCCAACATATATATATGAGTATTTATTAACTTACCTCCCCATACCCCTCACAATTTCAAGCAGTCAAAATTATACCAGCGAAGAATAACCAACAGAGCAAACAAAAAAGAGATTTTGTGAGGTGACATCTCTTTCTTGTGGAGCGGGCATCCTTGCCCGCCCGCGTGCGCTGTGTTCCACGCGCTTCAGATGGCACAATAGGCGCCATCTGGTTGCAGAATAGCTCGTCCGAAGCCGAAAAGAGAACGGAGAATAGGAACTTTCGAGTAGAAAGTAGAGAAGAAATACAGGTAATTTTCTAAATCTAGGAAGTCTAAATTATAATTTATTCTTCCAAATGGTATTATAGGACTTAGTGACGCACGATTACTGAGTTAAACTCAAGTTATCATGGAAATAAAATTATTAAGATTGTAACCATGAAACAAAAAAGTCTTCCTATTCATTTATCTTACGAAAAAATTAAACAATTTTGTCAACGTTACTCAATCCACAAGCTTTCTTTATTTGGTTCTGTATTAAGAGATGATTTTACTAAAGAAAGTGATGTGGATGTTTTAGGAGAATTTAAACCAGGAAAAACTCCAGGTTTAGCTATTGTTACAATGGAGGATGAGTTATCAAATATAATAAATCGCAAAGTAGATTTAAGAACTTTAGCAGATTTAAGCTGTTATTTTCGCTCTGAAGTTTTAATAGAAGCGATGGTTATTTATGAGCAAAGTTGATGATTTAACTCGGCTAAAACATATTAAAGATGCGGCACAAGACGCGCGCTTGAATCCCTCGTCGTTGATGCTTACCGCAGTCGTCAACTTTCTGCTGCCGAAGTACAGCGTATTCTCAACCTTCCCGGACGACTAGCAACCGATGCCTTCCTTGAAGCGCATGAAGCGTACCTACCCTACACCGAAACAGACCTCGTTCAAGATTTACAATTAATAGACCAAGCCCTTATTCAAAGTTGGCTAAATCGTTACCATCAAGAACGAACTGAATAAAGCGTGGTTGTCCTATATCATTTTATCATGCGCGCTTAGTTGTTAAGTTGTATATTTGTCGCAAATAAGCTTTGTAAACGGTGTAAATAGGCGCCTGTTTGGTAAAGCAAATCACCTTTTCCTAACAAGTACGCTGCGGAATTTTGTTTACCACCAAGAATAATCATAGAGTCAGCTTCACTTGCGGTTTTCAAAGCTACTCTTCCTGGTAAATTTGAACGAATAATTGGAGTCACAACACCTGCTTCGGGACGTTGAGTAGCAATAATAAGATGAATTCCAGCAGCTCTTGCCATAGCTCCCAAACGTTTGATGCTTTGTTCTAAAGCTTTGCGAAGTTCTTTTTCAGCCATAAAATCAGCGTATTCGTCAAAAATACAAACTATACGCGGTAAAGGTGTTTGAGAACGTTGGTTGTAGCTACTTAAATCATTACATCCTGTTTTTTCAAACAGCTTATAACGTTTTTCCATCTCCCCTACTAGATTTTCCATCAATTCGATAGCGGTATCCCCATCTTTGACAACTGGAGAGTACAACCACTTCATCCCCTCAAATTCAGGAAAAGTGACACGTTTAGGGTCAACTAAAACAATTTTCAAATGTTGTGGAGAATGACGAACAAGGAGACTAAGAAGAAGCGCACGTAAAAATTCACTCTTTCCACTACCAGTTGTACCACCAATTAAAAAGTGACACGTGTTAGGGTCTGATAAATCAGCCTCTAGCAATTTTCCTTCTAAATCTACCCCGATTGCAATTTTTACTGCTGCATTTGCTGGTAAAATTTGAGACTCAACATAATCTTTAAATTTAGCAACTTGTCTTTGTGTGCGGGGTAAATCAATACTGACATAGCCAGCTTGAGGAGCAATTAAAGGTGGACTTGCTAAACCCATTTGCACTTGTAAATCCGCAGTTAATTTCAGCAGTGCGTTAACTTTTACACCAAGCTGAGGTTTTAATTTTACCCGAATAAAAGCAGGCGCCACAGCCACACCTTGAAAATCTACACCAATGCCAAAAGATTCCAAAGTAGTAACTAAACTTTGTCCAATAGCATCAGCATTACTTAATTGCTCATCCTTTCTTGTAGAATGGGCATCCTGCCCGTCTTTATACTCAGTACCCTGCTCATCCTTATACTCAACATTCTGCCCATCCTCTAAATTTTCAGCATCTTGATTGTGACTATTATCAGCAAAATAACTTTGACACTTTTGCTGTTGGGGACAAATTTTACACAAATATGGTTGAGTAGTAGCTGGGGGAGGATTTGGTAGTGGAGGTTCCCAAGCCAGCCATTGCTGCATTTGTTGTAACTTATAAGGAATTAACTGATGAACTGTATTCTCTAGCTGTTCCCAAGGATACTGATACTCTTTAAACTCTGGCAAAACGCAGTAAACCGCTGAATCCACAGGCACTTTTTTCTTTTGCCACATCATATAGCTATAAACAGCTACTTGTGCTAATTGTGCTGATGGGTCTACAGGTTGGTAAGTCTTAAACTCGATGACACATAAGTGCTTAGTTTCAAAATTAAAAACTAAGCAATCAAATCTTCCTGCAACCCTTAGCTGTGAGTTATCAGGTAAGTTGAAGTAATGCTCTAGCTTACGGTCTTCAATTATAAAAGTTTCCCGAATAACACTTTCAGCATTACAATAGCGTCGATTAATAACGAGTAGTTCTGCAAAGCGCCGGATTAATCCTTGTAAACCTTGCCAAACTTTAAAGAGCGGTTGGGCTAGGTTAGAATCTTTTTTTATTGACTGTTGTAAATAAGAATAAAATCTTTTATTATAATAAAGCTGTTGTATATTAGAAGCTATTTTCTCTACAAGTAACTCTGATGCCGCAGGTTTAAATATCTCTGTAAATTCGGGTTTATTAATTAATAAATAAATAATTTCATCTACTAAATCATGAAAAATTTGACCAATACCAATATTATTTTCTGGTGGTAAAAATAAAGTATTACCTCCAAAATGTTCTTTTAAATAGAATAACCGAGGACATTCAAACGCAGTTCGTAACTTAGTAGGTGTTGAAGACAAAGATTGCGGCTTTTCTGGTGACTTACCTAAAGGCGCCATATCAAAAATATAATTTACTATATTAGACTTAGAGAATTTTAATAAAGCGTGATGTACGGCAGCTAAATAAACTGTATCCATAGCAGCATATTGTAATTGCTTTGGAGTAAGCGGGCGGCGCCCCCAGTCACTTCCTTGCTCTTCTTTATCTACATCTGAAAACTTACATAACTCTAAAGCCAAGGTTTTCAACTGTAAATTGGAAGTTCCTAAAACATTTTTAGTAATCTTTTGAGCTATTTTGAGAGTACAGGTAACATTGTGAGCCGACTTACCACCAAGATACTTTAAATCAAAAGTAGCATTATGAAAAACTTTTTCGATTTGAGGATTAACCATGATTTGCTGAATAAAGTAAGAAGCCAAATCATGTTTATCCAACACATCTAAAATAAACACAGACTGGCTTGCCGCATCAGTAACACTAGGGTCAGCTAAAACTTGTATTAGAGAAAGCCTAGGATAATTAGTACTCCAGTCAGCAACTTCTGTATCTAACCATAGTGTTTTAGCAAAAGCCAATTCATTAATCTTTGTTATTATTTCTTTATTTTCTGTTAAATATTCCATGAATTAATAGTAATTATCACATTTTCAAATTTATTTAGCAACTAAACAAACTAACCGTTCATCTAGCTTTGCCTTTGGATTCATAACTTTAAGTTGATTTTCATCGCACAATAAATTAAGCAAAAGCTTAACATCGTTATCACTGACATTCGGGAACTGACTACTAGCTTGCGATAGTAGAGTTGGAATTCCCATAAAGTTTTGAGTTGTAACAAGATTTAGCAGAAAATCTTTAACAGGTCTTAAATCTGGTTTTCTATGTGGTTCTGGTTCAACTTTAGGTACAAGTTCTAAATCTTGTAATAAAGTACATTTTTCTAGAATTTTAGATTCACGAATTAAAGATTGTAATTCCGAAACATTAATAGTCTTACCAGCAATATCTAATTCTTGGCTCTTAGAAGAGTTTACTAAGTTATGATACGTTGCAAGAATATGAACAGATTGTAAATTAGGCTTAATGTGGATATTTTTAGTACCTTTAAAAATTTGCTGATACAATTGATTCCCTTTAAGCTTTGCATCTCCAACACCAGCCATCCTAATCAAATATAGTCTCTGAGTAACATTTTGCTGAATGACTTTATGAGCAGCATTCATAATATTGAAAAAGCTTGTCATATTAACATCTTCTGTCCAAATGACCCCTACTTTTCCGACTTTATGATTTTGATAACTCAAAGAGTAACTAGCATATTTGCCACTTAGTAATTTAGGTTTAACAGGTTGCAACTGCAAAGCTTCTAATGATAATTGTAACATTTGTATTAGTTCGTTTGCAGCCACAAAAGTTATTTTATTAATTCTTCCCTGAGTTTTTGTAATTTCCTTTTGCCAAATTAATTCAAACTCAGCTTGAATTTTAGTAACAGTTCCAGTATCTTTAGACTTATCTGGCTGAATCAGTCTAACAACAGGGGTTTCACCAGGCTGTCTTGGTGTCGTAATAACTACAGTTGTAGACTTTATAAGCCCAATCTTGTATTTTTGATATTCCTGCCTTCCTAAATTGATAGTTTGTCTCGGATAAGTTTTTCCGCCAGGATAAGTATCTTCCAGTAATTTTCTATTAAGTGGAAATATTGATGTATCTGGTTGAGGACTAGCTTTTTGATGTATTGATTGTAAGCGATAAGCCCAAATTGCTTCTGCTTGATTTAAATTAATAGGTCTAAGTGCAATCAAACGTTCAATTCTTGCTTTATCTGATTGAAGAATCATCCTATTGGCACGCATCCAATGGTCTTTAACTATGGTAATGATAATTAAAAAGTTTTTAAGACTATCGTTATGTATAGTAGTATTAATATTGAATATTGCTTGAGGATTTGAGTCAAAATTAGGTGTAGTTTCAAGCTGGTCAAAACAAAGAACGATTGGTTGTGTCTCTGTCGAGATTTTACCAAAATTAGCTAAAATATTTTTGGCAGCATCTTCTGTATCAATACATGATTTTACTTTAAGAGCTTGCATTGACTCTTCACTTAAATCATCACCTCTTAACCAATCGCAAGCTAAAGGATATAGTTCTGGGTCTGTCAAATCGTGGAGAACACCAAAAAAAGTATCAGCATTATAAATACCTGCTAATTTATATGTGTTTTTAAGATGTTTGATAAACTGTTGCCTATCATTTAATAATACTTGCCAGATACTATCATTAAAAATGCGTTTTTTTAGATTGCGTTTAGTGAAAGCTGATAACCCTTTTAACCACAAAATTAATTGAGATTCTTCTTGACCTTCAGGAACTTGGATTAAACTATCAACCGTATAGCGCAAAACATGGCGCCATATATAATCATTGTCAGCCCAAGGCCCAATATAAGCAAAAAACGCTTTTGGGTTAAAAGTTCGTTTAAGTCTACCTAAAAGATAACTTTTACCCGAACCAGAATCTCCTATAAGTAATAGTGTGCGACTGCGATTATCCATCGCAACAAGGTCTAAATAACCTTCGATTTCATTAATAACATCTTGATGAATCGATTCCACGACCGAAGCCGATTCCTGATTATCATTCCAAAAATTACCTACTACTATGTTTACAAGGTCAAAAGGATTAACCTCACGCTTAATGATTTCGTCGATAGATACCATAGTTTAAAATTGTCCGAAGACGAACTGATGTTGGGTGTTGAGGAAGAATTTTATTTATATAGCTAGTAGACACCAATAAAGAACAATGAACCACCGATATTTTGAGTAATTCCAGCTTCAACTTCTTCGGGCTTATAACCTGTGGGGTCTAGCAAAGTACTTAACTCTATCTGGTCGCTTGCTTGCAGACGATAAAGTGCTTTATCTAATTCATCGCGCGTTAGTGGTGGCTGTAACTTTTGCCGCAAGTGAAAGATTGGCAAATAATTGTCAGTACCAAGCTCCCTATCTAGTTTCCGGATAGTTTCTAAAATTTCTTCATCACTGATATCGGTAATTTTTTCAACCGATGACTCTATTTTAGATGCTGGTGTTGATATTAGTGTAGATACTTGTTCGGATGTACTATGTAAAGCTTTTCGCAAAAAACGCAGGTAATTACTGAGCAAGTCTAAACTGATATTCGCGGCGCCTTTAGGAACATAATCATCACGTAAATACGCAACACCGCGTTCAGTTAGCCAAACCTCAGCTTTTGTCCTCTTGATTTTCATTTCAGCTTCAATCAAACCCCTATCACTTAGGGTTTTTAATATCTCATCCCGCTCACTTGCTTTTGGCGAAGTAATTTTACCAGGACTAATTTTCCCAGAAGCTTTACTAATCTTCTCTAATACCCGACGTTCTTTCTCTGTTATTGGTACTTCTTTTGGGTCAAGATTGAGCAAAGCTTGACCAGGTAATAAAATCTTGACTGTAGCAATTTCACGGGTGTAGTCTATAAGTTCTCGCTCACCTAAAGAAAAGCAAATTTTATCTTTACCCTTAAAAGAGTCAAATATACTGGCGCCATAGCTAGAACGATAATCGCTACACTCTAGTAACTTGAGGATAAACTTGAGTTCATTTGTTTCCATGCGGGTAATCTTACCTAGATTAAACTGAATAATGCTCTAGCTGAAGGAGCAATAATTTACACATACTCGTCATCTTAGCGAGAATTTGTCTCTATAGACAATTAACCGCTAGGCGAATGAGAAAAATTTGCGTTTGTTCTTAGGAGTACTCAACTTCACTTACATTACTTTGAGGAAGTTATGCTAGTCTAGCTTGTTCCCCAAGCTTCATATTTATTAAGCTGTAAGGAACTATAGCAATCAAATCAATAAAAGTTGATATAACTTGTTTTAGTAGTAATAAGCGAGAATAAAAAATGTTATTTACTCTTAATAAAACTATTTACGGTCAACTTTTAGGCGAATTACAGCCAAAATTAATTACTTCTTAAAAAGAATATAATCTTGCGCTTGCTTCTGCTGAAAAGTTAATGCATTGTCAGAATCGTTCTGCTGAACAGACGACTGTACTATAACTTTTAGTTAACTTGATTGAAAAGTACGAGAGTAAGCATTACCCAATGGGAGAATCGCCTCCGCACGAAATTTTAGAATATTTAATGGAAGTACGAAGTTTAAAGGAATCTAACCTTGTTGATATTATTGGTTCTAAAGATGTTGTTACTGAAATTATCGACGGGAAGAGAAACATAAGTACAAACCGGGCTAAGGCTCTAGGAGAGTTTTTCTGTGTTTCTCCAAAATTATTTATTTCATTGTAAGAGGATGTTTGGAAAGTTATATTTAATACTTAATCTTAGCTTTAATCTCCCCAACCCCCTTAATAAAGGGGGCTAAGAAATGCTCTTATTCCTCCCTTATTAAGGGGGGGATCGTATTTTAGGAAAATGTCTTAACCGAGTAGCATTAATAGCAGTGCTAGATAAATTGTAAAACCCGGTTTATCAGCGTAAGTCGTATATTTTTATGCTTGGCTGAATAATATTCCTTTCTCTTTCATCATATCTTTAACTTTCAGCCAAATTTTTCTAATAAAAGTGATTCGCCATCCTGCCCATGCAGTTAAATCGATGTATTGAAAAAATAACATTCTGTTTGGGTGTTTACAACCTAGTTTCCAAGGTTTGGCAGATGATGAAAAATGAACAATATAAGAATTATTAATCACGTTATGATACATTTCTTCGGTTAAAGAAGTTTCTTTCCATGATGAATAACTATGTATAACAGCTTGACTATTCCATCTTGGGTCAAGCTCACCCCATCTTCCTGCAATTACTGCATTCATTGCATCTTGGTCATGCCAGCGAATGTATTGTTGGTTATTATTGATATAGTCAATTATTTTTTGTGAAAGATTATCACGGCGCCATTTCTCGATATTAATGACTAAAACACCTGAATTGAAATATTTGCAATTTGGAGCTATTCTAAGTTTTTGATAGTTTTGTAAACCTTTGGAAGAAGATACATAAGCTGCATCTATATCCATATCTTGCACTGCTAATACATAATTATCTGCAATTTTTGTATCCCATAATTTCTCTATGTTAGTTTTTACTATTACATCGCTATCTAAATAAATCGCCTTTTGATACTTTGCAGGTAGTAACTCAGAAATTAATATTCTATAATATGCAGCAATTGTAATATGTCTGGAAATTATGGCATTAGTGAGTTTTGCTTCATCTGGTACAAGCCACTCAATAATAACGTTAGGTTTATTTAAAGATTTAAGAATTTTCTTTTTATTTGCTTGTGTAATTTTATCTGCAATTATACATATGACTACCTGAAGTTGACTACTAACATGAGCAATTACAGATGACATAGTTGTGGCTAGTGGCATTGAATAATTATCGTCTGCACAGCCAACAATTACAATCGGATTTTCTGCAACAAGCATTATAATCTAACTCCTAATCTCAAATGTGATTAACGTAGCAAGAATAAATATTAGAGACAAATATCTATGAAACTAACATTTTGACTTTATTGGTAGCTTTTTCATAGATTCGAGAAATTTTCTTACTTAAGCTAGGAGAATAAAAGTTTTGAGGTCTACTTTCAGGCTGTTTCAAAAAGCGGTAATGCAAAAACTCTTCTTTATAGCGTATATCTACATTTTCACCAGAACACAAACGAGTAAAATCGATTGTTAGGTAGTTCATATAGTGAAGTCGGTGAATTGGCTTTAAACCTTGCTCGTTATAAAGCACATTATTTATGTTCACAAATGGGTCTGCAATGGCGCAATTCCCAGTTCTATCTTCTCCATTTTCACTGAGAGTATAGTTAAAAAGTGGTAAATTTGATTTAAAGGTTAAATAGTTAAATAAATGAGCGTCATCCCACCAAGCAGTTAACCACTCTACTTCTCTCTGTTCAATTAAAAGCTTTTTGTATTTCGTCAAATCTTCTGCTGTAAATAAACCTCGCTTTGAACCAAAAAAATCAGAGCAGTGAAGTCGAGGACGTATCTGTTGTTCTGTAAATAAGTTAGCTTGCTCAAGTAATGGAACATTCAATGGTACTTTTATACGGTTTTTGCTATGTATCCAGTCATCGAATACAAAGCTGTATGTATTCAATTTTTCAAAAATACCATCAAAAGACTTCATTACCAAACTATCTGCATCACAAAATACAAATGCATCAAAGTCTCCATCAAAAGCACACATTTTCCTTTGCAAATGACCAGAAGACCACCAATTTCGTGATAGTTTAGAAGCTTTGGCGCCGGGATGAACAGCCCATACCTCATTTGCGAATTCTTCCCAACGCTGAATAGATTCGCTATTCTCAAAAATGGTGACATTAACTCTAGAACTAACTTCCTGCTTTACTAAATCTAGTTGTTCATTATAGGGGATAATACAAACAGGAATATCAACACCAATATTAACTTCTATACTATTTAGCAATGCTACTAATTGGTCATAAACGGTATCATTTGCTAGTGTGTAAATACCAATCTTCATAGATTAAAACCTCTTTATTTATAGAAGAATGGCTTAATTTGTCACTAACCCTTAACTTTTCGGACTGCTTTAAACGCCATCGAACGTATTCCAAGGGGTAGCAGCGACAAACCTAAACCTGTCCATGCTTTAGTCGGCGAATGCGCTTTACCTGCTAACACTAATTTTCTTCCTTGCTTCGTCTCACCTTTTTCTATTAACCGCAATCCTAATAATAACTGAGTTTCTGTCAGGCGCCCTTGACGGATTTTTTCTAATTTATCTGACTCAAATTTATAGTTTTCTAAGTACTGTATTTTATCAGATAGGTAGCGAATGGCACGGTCTTTACTTTGTTGTTCAGCGTGGCAGCGGTATTCCATTAGTAATTCTGGTAAATAATACCCTTGTTTCTCTAATGAAGCCAACCTTACAAACAAATCGTTGTCTTCGCAGTTCTGCCAGTTGGGTTGCATGAAACCTACTTCTGTTAAGACTTTGCGTCTAAATAATGTGGCGCCGATTTGAAAGCTTTGACGAACGAATACCACTTCAAGAAGATTTTCTACTATTCCTTCAGGTAAGGTGTCTCTTCCCCAAATGCGAGAGTTATATTTGGTTTGCGTTTCGTCGCGTTGGTTGTTAATGTCTATTATCCAGTGGTCAGTACCAACAAAATCTACTGATGGGTGGTTGTTTAAAATTGTCGCTGTGTGTTCTAAAAATTTGGGTGTGAGTCTGTCGTCATCATCAAATTTTATGAAGTATTCCCCATTTGCTGCTTCAAAACCCGCACGCATGTTGTTACTTTTTCCAACGTTTTGCTGGTGCCGGATGTATTTGATGCGGTTGTCAGTATATTGTGACATCACGTTGGGGGTGTCATCGCTAGAACCGTCGTCACAGATAATTAGTTCAAAGTTTTGGTAGGTTTGTTGAAGTACGCTTTCGATGGCGAAAGGTAGTAGGTTGGCACGGTTGTAGGTGGGAATCGTAATGGTTATTTTAGACATTTGTTTAAATTTTAATATATCTATATATTTCCCTAAATTTTTATTAACATAACATCGGCGCCTCTATATTCTTCAAACGCTATATTTAATATCAGTGAGGTGACTGTTTAATTTTTATACATTAAGATAGTTGCTTGATTGATATATCTAATATCAGGGATATTGGCGATGACGTTATCTTTAATGGTAGTTAATCCTATATTTATATAGTTTACATCTTTTTCTCAGTATAATTACTTAAAATGCACATACTAATGTTATCTTCAACTTTTCCTTATCCTGCTACTCGTGGGGGTACACAGGTACGAACCTTTAATTTATTAGATTATCTAAGTCGGCGCCATACCGTAACGATGGTGACGCAACGCGAAGCTGATGTTAGTGATATGGATATTTTTAATTTGAGAGAGCGTGTTGATAACTTAGTTGTTTTTGACCGTCCGCACACTGGTAATAGTGGTGTGGTAGGAAAAGTTAAGAGGTTTGGCACTTTTATTGTGCGTTCAACCCCACCTAGTGTACTAAATAGATATTCACCCCAGATGCAAAGCTGGATTGATGATTTTGTTGAAGCAGGTAAATGTGACGTTATTACCTGTGAACACAGCGTTAATGAGATTTATATCAGACCGCATTTTCAAGAAAAAGTCAAAACTGTAGTAAATGTCCACAGTTCCGTGTATGGTAGCTGTCTGAATCAACTTGAAACCGGAATTTCTGAAAACAAACTTCGCGATAGATTAAATTTACCCTTACTACGCCGCTACGAACAAGAGTACTGTAAAAAGTTTTCGGATATTGTTGTGACAACCGAAGAAGATAAAATTCAACTTCTCAAATTTAAACCAAACGCTAAAATTCCTGTAATTCCCAATGGCGTTGATTTGGTATCGTTTCCTTATCGTACTTCTGACCCTGGTGGGCGCCGTATAGTATTTGTTGGGGCAATGGATAATTTAGCCAATATTGACGCAGTATGCTTTTTTTGTAACGAAGTTTTACCAGAAATTCAAAAACTTTACCCAGGTACAACTTTTGATATTGTCGGTTCTCGTCCGACAAAGGAAGTGCTAGAGCTTAAAAATAAACCAGGTGTGAATGTTACGGGTCGAGTTCCTTCAATGGCAGAGTATTTACATCAAGCTACTGTTTGTGTAGTGACAATGCGAACCGGGTTTGGAATTAAAAACAAAACTTTAGAAGCTATGGCAGCTGGTACACCAGTTGTAGGTAGTAATCGCGGTTTGGAAGGGTTAGCTTGTGACTTACCCAATGTACCACTGCGAGCAATACGCGCAAATCAACCAGATGAATATATAAGAGCAATTAGTCAAATTTTTGATAATCCGCAATTGCGCGCAGAATTATCGCATAATGCACGAGAGTATGTAGAGAAAGAATTTACCTGGGAAAGTGCAGGTAAGCAGTACGAAGAAATCGTAGGGGCGGGTTACACAACAACCTAGTAACATCATAACAACCTATCTAAACCCGCCCCATATTTCGGACGGGCAAGGATGCCCATCCCACAAGATATAAGATTTAATGCAAAGGAGAAACGGGGAAGTGCAAAATAGTCAATTTTAAAATATTCAATTTTAAAATATTCAATTTTAGATTATTACTGCTGCAACGCAGGGAATATTCTACTTGGTATGGGAATACGAGGATTTACGTTAGGTTTAGGAATGCTTTGAGCAGATGTTTGGCTAACTGCCTCTGAAGGTGTAAGTGATTTGTCAGTTGAGTCATTTATATTTTCATTTGAAGCTGGTTGTGGCGCCAGTAAAGCTTTATCATTATTCTTATCTACATTATCGGTTACTGTCTGTGCATGACAGGGGTTTACAGCCATAGTGGTATTAGCCGCTATACCTAAAGCTAGCAGGTAACGAGTTTGTCGATGCATACATTTTCAGAAAAGTTTATTATTAACTAATCTGAATTTAATCTTGCTGAGATTATTTTAAAAGCGAAGTACCACTGAATTTTTTATTTATTTTTTGCAGGTGAAGATGTGCTAATTATTGAGGGTTTTAGCAAATTTCTTGCTGTTTACATCAAAGATTTATGAAGTATAGGTCTTAGAACATAAAGCTGCTTCGCAATACTCCTATTGTTACTGAGTCGCTATCGGCTGTGTGTCCTGGTTCAATAATGTGAATTATGCCTGGTGTAATACTGATGTTGTCTGTAACTTGGAAGCGATAGAAGGCTTCTATGTGAGTTGTTGTTCCTGGTTGACCACCTGAGCGGCCTGTACCACCGTTAAGAATATCCGGTACGTTATTTCCTACTGGTAAGTCACTGCTAGTTATTTTTGGTGGTTGTCCTACGTAAATTCCCCCAAGGTTGCCTTTGTGGAATAAGTCGGGGAAGTTCATATATACCATCCAGTTAGTCGTTTCTACGTTTCCTGACCGACCGGGAATATTAGAGTTTGTATAACCACCCCAGGCGCCTAAAGTAAATTTAGGTGATATTTGCCAGTTAAGAGTGGCGCCAACTGCGTTTGTTTTAACAGGCTCGCGTTTTTGAGTGGTAGGATTGACACCTGTTAAACAATCATCACCGACAAACGTTTGTAAACAACCACTTGAAGAATAATTATTTGCGTAATATACACTTACATCTAAACTATCGACTGGTGTTACTAATAGCTGCGCTGCTGCTGTTGTATTTCCATCGAATAAACCATTACGTTTGGTTGGGTTTCCAGGAGTGGCACTCATGTAAATACCCTGCAAACTCGCGCGCTTGGCAAATTGCCAGTCAAATGCGATTCCACCTTGATACGCAAATCCCATATTTAATATCGGGTTGCGTTGAGCAAAATACGAAAGCGGGCCTGTGGCGCCACTTTCTGCACGGTTTGGTCCGCGAAATGCACTTGCCATGTTAACGTTACTTGTACCAACCATAATGGCGAAGTTGTCGCTCAAAAGTCGGTGATAATGCAAGTCGCTAAGTACTAAACTGTTGTTTGTTGAAAATTCATAGCCTAATATTACATTGTTACTGAGTGCTGGACTTGTACCACCATTAGCAGCTAAAAGACCTGTTACTAAATAGCTTTTTGGGTCAAACTGAGTTGTTAAATAAAGTTGATTGAAATTTATTATATTTGTGTTTGTACCTTGGTCTTGTGTATCTCGTCTGCCATCGCGCGGTGCAATGTCACCACGGTTACGAGTACGACCTTGAATACCAATAACGCTAAGACCCGATAATTTTGTTGTCGTCGAAAACCTATTTGCCTCAATTTCAGCAGTACGCGCTTCTAAATTATCAATTCGACCGCGTAAAGTTGATAATTCAGCAGCAAATTCTTCTTGTAATTTACTTAAACGCGCTAAATCTTCTTTTTTAAAAGATTCATCAACAGCAGCACTAATCACTTGATTAACACGGTCTAAACAAGCATTCAACCCAGCAGCAAACTCATACCGAGTCAGCGCACGATTTCCTTTGAAGGTTCCATCAGGATACCCTGCTATACAACCATAGCGTTCAACCAACGATTGTAACGCTTGGAATGCCCAGTCAGTAGGCTGTACATCTTTAAGCTGTGACACAGATGTTACCTGTGACATTCCGTCTTCATCGCCATTCATTGAGAAAGGAACGGATGCGACAGAAAGGGAAGAAACAGCACCACTTTCTATCCGAGGCAACTCGCCTGATAATGCTTTGCTAGGTAACCCAATAACTCCCCCAACTAGCATTCCGGTAACGATACAAACTTTATCCTTTAAGCGCATCCGTTTTATACTCACACTCACACTCAACGGACGAGTTTATTCAATAACTTTTAAATATGACATGCGAGGATTTACGGAAGTTTAACCTACAGTTTCAAAAGCTATCAGACTTCTTGAGAATAAAACAAAGATTTTACGTAGAAACCCGGTTTCTATAGTACTAATGACTGCTTTAAGAGTAATTAGCGGTTTCTTACTAAAGCGAGTATAAAAGAAAAGTGCAGTACGTAAGACCGATAGTTAATATGGCTACACCACGAAAGCCGATAAAAAAACCTCTACCCAAAAATTCAAACGCGCGTCTTGTTAAGCGTGTCGTCAAAAACACAAACCAAAAATTTAAAGAAACAAGGCGCCTAACATCATTGCTAGCTCTTATAATTTTGCTTGGCTTTACAAGTTTAGTTATAGGGTTTGCGTGGATTAGCTTTTTATTTATTTTTCAACCGCAACAACTTGGCTGGATAAATAAATTTTTACCACAGTGGGCGCAAATTAAAGTTGCTAAAGATGAAGCGCAAACAGTGGCACAAATCGAAGCAGCAGTGAATAAACTTGGGTTACAAAAAGGTGAAATAATTTTCAATAAAGACTCATTCTTATTACCTATTTACAAACAGCGTTCAAATTGTCAATCTGATTGTAAAGAAATTGTCGAACTGCGAGTTTATCAACAAGCTGATGACTTAGAGTTTAAGACGGAACCTGAAAAACATTACCAGCTTACAACTCAAATTGCTATCGCAGGTCCAGAAGAGTCGTTTGTAGTTGCACCACTAGTTAATGCTACTAACGAAAATCAAGGAAGCAGTATTTCTTTACCTGTAACCGAAATTAAACGCTTAGAAGGCGCCTCAACAGATTCTGGCACTTGGTACTATTTACTTGGACGACGCAGTGAAGGTACTTACAATATCAACTACGGTCACATACTTTATTTCAATCCTGCTCGTTTCCATATACAGCAACTTATATCCTGGACAAGTCCAACAGGTACACTTCCACAATGGCAACAAGTGACGGGCAATAGCACAAAAGAACTAGTTATTAATCAAACTGTTGGCTTAGAACCACAGTTACAAGTCTATCAAGTCAAATCTGTAAAAACTTTCCTCAACCCTGTTGAACTTAACGAAATTACACTTAAACCACCAGCTTTAAAAGATTCATCATACGAAACAGCCATTTCAATGGCACGTAGTGGTTTATGGACTCCCGCGTATAATTCACTAAAATCTATTCAAAAGCAGAAAAAAAATATTTCAAGCAACGCACTAGCTCAAATCGATGTTATTCGTTTACACTCTCAAATTAGTAAAACTCAGGCAGATACAACTTGGGCAAGTCCTAGTCAACAAGTCGTTGCTAATTTAATCGATGGACGTTGGGGTAAAGCGTTAGAAGCATTCAAAGCTACACCTTCACAAAACTCCTTAGAAATTAGTCAGTCACTCAAAGCTGACAGTGGACGGTTATGGAGTCGTGTTGAAACAGCTTTACAAGTCAACCCCAACCAAAATGAAGTGCAAGCTTGGGGAGCATTAATTCTGGCATCACAATATGGAGACGCACGCGCTTATTCATGGTTAAAGGAACAATTCAAGGGTAAACCAGTTAATTTGCCTGAAATTCAAGTTTTATTAAAACATCTCAAAGGTGAAGTTATTGCCCAGTCTTTGCCAACCACAACACACACAAGCAAAATCATTGGTTCTGCACAAAGTATTGAAAGCAAACAGGTCAATTTAAACGATTGGTTACAAATCGGCGCCGACAATAGTACTAATAACCTATCCAATAATCAAAGATGGTATCAAGTCAAAGTGTCAACGTTTCATGATGGTAAAAACTGGTTAAAAGCACCGTTCACTATCTTAAACCTACCCAAAACGGCACCAGAGAAACAAAAATATCTACGCTCAATTTTAGGTTTAGACAATGATGCAAAACTGCAAATCGCAGTATGGCATACAAACTCTGAACAGCAATCTACAACTGCAACAATCAAAGCTGTTCAGCTAAAAAACGGAACGTTGCGTTTATTAGTATTATTAGATAACCCTGTAAATATCTCAACATCTAACGAAAAGAATCAACCCCAAGCACTAGCGACAACAACATCAGCACTCGAATGGATACAACCATCACCAACCACCTTGGGGCAATTGCAAAGTATAGATTCGCAACGCGGTAATGCTGTTTTGAAAGCAGTATGGCGCGCATTACAAACAACCAATAGTGTAGGTAATTTTTCCAATGTCCCAACTATTCAGCAAAAGCTAGGAAATTGGCCCGTACAAGAAATCGATATAACTGGCAACGGGAAGCCAGAGATTGTACTGACAGCATCAAACGAGGCAATCACATTACTGGCGCCTGTTGCCAATCAAACACAAAATAAAAAAAATCTAAATTCTCGCCCTAGGACGTTAATTTTATCCGACAATAACAGTATAATTTATACAGACTTCGGTCAAAATTCCCAGAAATCACTGATAGCCATAGCAAATTTAAGTCAAACTAATTTGCCAAGTTTGCTGATAAATGACTCTAATGGCTACACATTAAAGCGCTGGTCACAAAAAAATCAACGCTTCGAGTAGTCAACTTAAATTACGTCATTACAACGAACAAGCCTGAAATTATTCTGGCTTAATTGCCGTTAATCTTTGTATGTTCAAATTCTGCAACTCTTGTAGCAAGCACTCAACTTCAGCTTGCAAATGCATAAATTTGACTTGTTGGTCTACTTGGTAAAACGTTTTGTTTAAGTTAGAAGCCAACTGACTTACGGAACTGCGTTCTGAAACTGTTGATATAGACATACGAGTATTGAATCCTCAACTCACACCATTAGAGATATTATAATAGTGTCATATTTAAAATCATTAAAATATTATATACTTGGTATAAATAGTTCTAATGATTCGTTTTTTAGTATATCTGACTACAAATGTATTCATCTAGTTCCTTAAGAATTGGTTATTTGTGTTACCTTTTCTTAAAGTTTTGATGAAAATCACTGTATAACACCGTAAAATAAGTATTATTGCTTGTTAAAATCAATTTTTTCAGTATGTCAAACAAACTAAAACTAGATATCCTCCAAACGGTAGAATATTTAGATAATTTTACAAAATTAGTGTGAGATGGTGCGTTCAGGCGCCGCTAACACCTGTATATTAAGTAGTTGAGTAAACGTATTTTTGTTCTTGTTGAATCATATATACCGTGACTTTAAGCTTGTCTGCTGTTAAATCAAATTGCCAACCCTGGCTGGGACTTATCGAAACCTATCGTGAGTATTTGCCTGTCAGTGAAAAGACTCCAGTAGTAACACTGTACGAAGGAAACACACCTTTAATTCCTGTACCTTCGATAGCTCAACGCATTGGTAGGCAGGTGCGTGTGTTTGTAAAATACGACGGTCTTAACCCGACAGGGAGTTTTAAAGACCGAGGAATGACGATGGCAATTTCCAAAGCCAAAGAAGCTGGGGCAAAAGCAGTGATTTGTGCGAGTACAGGCAACACTTCAGCGGCAGCAGCAGCTTATGCGCGACGTGGTGGAATGCGTCCTTTTGTATTAATTCCCGATGGTTATGTTGCTCTTGGTAAATTAGCGCAAGCACTATTATATGGTGCAGAAGTATTAGCTATTAAAGGGAACTTTGACCGTGCCTTAGAAATTGTCCGTGAGATGGCAGAAACTTACCCAGTAACATTAGTTAACTCGGTAAATCCTTATCGTTTAGAAGGACAAAAGACAGGCGCCTTTGAAGTAGTGGATGTTTTAGGAGATGCACCAGACTGGTTATGTATCCCCGTAGGTAATGCAGGAAACATTACCGCGTATTGGATGGGATTTTGTGAATATCATCAAGCCGGAAAATGTGGGCGCCTACCGCGTATGATGGGATTCCAAGCAGCAGGTGCCGCACCATTAGTTACAGGTCACCCTTTCCCCCATCCAGAAACAATAGCAACAGCAATTCGTATAGGTAATCCTGCGAGTTGGGAAAAAGCAGTAGCAGCGAAATCTGCTTCTACAGGAGAATTTAATTCAGTTACCGATGCCGAAATTCTCAATGCTTACCGACTATTAGCATCCGAGGAAGGAATTTTCTGTGAACCAGCGAGTGCAGCATCAGTGGCAGGAATGTTAAAAGTCAAAGACCAAATTCCAACTGGCGCCACAGTAGTTTGTGTACTAACAGGAAACGGGCTAAAAGACCCCGACACCGCAATTAAACACAGTAACAGCCAATTTAAACAAGGTATCCTTCCCGAAGTGAAAGCAGTCGCAGAAGCAATGGGAATGTAATGTTGCAACGGATACAACGGATGTAACGGATACACCTGTAAATCATCCGTTACATCCGTTAAATCCGTTGCCAGTTATTTCGGGCTACTATAGAAGACTCGACCATTTTCTTTGACAGTGAGATGATGTTCTCTAGTGTCTGTAGTGTTTGTATGTCCTACAGAAGCGGTTTGAAGTGGAACATCAGCACTAAACTGACCATTAACTAAAAAAGAGTCTTCACGATTTGGCTTAAATTGCCACATCCTTTCTGTACCTGGTAATATATCTCGCTGCTCAAAATCTTTACCAGCTACTTGGACTTTCATAAAATTGATGGTCTTTTCTGAGTCGTTACGCACCACAAGTTTTGCTTCGGGCGCCCCAGAGTTACAGGCATTAAATCCAAATACTGATACTGTAGCTAAAATAGCCAATGCTCGGATTCTCTTAAAAAGGACTACTTTAGATATTTTCTTTTTAGTTGGCATAGAAAATAATCTCCGTATAGGGAAAAACTAATAACTCTCTCCAAATAAGTAAGAGTGCTTATACTTAGAGGTTTCCCAGTAACGGCGCCAAACTAACATAAAATTTTTATGAATTTGGTTTTACGATGGCATCACTATGGTATGATACCTTATTTTGCTTCAGAACGTATTCGCGCCAAGCTATCAATGGCATCACCGAGAGCAGTAGTTAGACTATTACGAGTTTGAGCATGACTTTCTTGCTCGGTTTTTAGAGCAAGCAACAGACTCGCACGTTCTTTCATCGCTTCAATGAGTTTTGCTTGTAATTGTTTTGTTTCCTCAATTTGACTAATTTCAGCATGAATAGCTGTATTTACATCCGCGTCGGGGAGTATCGTTTCGTCAATACCCCGCATTTTTTTAAGTTCTGCCTTCAGCGACGCTATTTCTTGCTGCAACAGTTGAGCATCGGTACGACGCTGTTCAGCTTCGGTGTTATAGAGTTTGCGCCATTTCTCAGCACTTTCCCAAGCTTCATCACAGCGCGTTATTGCATCTGCCAGCTGTTGCTTCAGCGCTTGAATTTCGGTTAACCACCGCTGCGTTAAATCTTCACTCATAAAACTATAAGGATAAAAAGTGCATAAGTTAATTTTGCCTACATTTACTAATAGACAGAAGCGAAGCAAAGATGCTGAAGCTTCAACTCTCTAATACATTGACACTCATCTAATTTCAACAAGGAGAAATCAAATGTCAACTCAATACGGACAACAATATCCTAACGCTTGTGTATTCACTGTTCCCATTATCTTACATGTTCCCATCCAACTTCAAACAGAGGTTTCTGCGGCGCCTCAAGTTTGTGTAACACAAAATGGTTATAACAAGCAATACGAATCAACACCTGCACAAGAACCTGCTGCATATTAAACCAACGAACTCAAATACTAACAAATTTTTACCTAACACAGGAATGTAATTTATGTCTACTCAATACGGTCAACAATATCCCAACGCTTGCGTATTTACTGTTCCCATTACATTAAATATCCCCATTCAACTTCAGCCAGAGGTGTACTCGGCACCTCAAGTTTGTGTAACTCAAAATGGTTATAACAAGCAACAGCAACCAGCACCGTTACCACAACCTAAATACTAAATCTTCATTTTTATTGTTATTTGCTTATGATAAACCGGGTTTCTAAGCAAAATCATCTTGATTAAAATATCTCAACAAAGAAACCCGGTTTCTAACAACCTTAACTCCAAACGGAGCAAAACTATGTACAGCAACGAAAACAACCAATATCCAAGTCCATGTGTTTTTACTGTTCCTATCGTTCTGCAAATTCCAATACAGCTTCAACCAGAAGTTTCTGCGGCACCTCAAGTTTGTGTAACTCAAAATGGTTATAACAAGCAATACGAATCAACACCTGCACAAGAACCTGCTGCATATTAAACCAACGAACTCAAATACTAACAAATTTTTACTTAACACAGGAATGTAATTTATGTCTACTAATCAATACGGTCAACAATATCCCAACGCTTGCGTATTTACTGTTCCCATTACATTAAATATCCCCATTCAACTTCAGCCAGAGGTGTACTCGGCGCCTCAAGTTTGTGTGACTCAAAATGGTTATACCAAGCAACAGCAACCAGCACCGTTACCACAACCTAAATACTAAATCTTCATTTTTATTGTTACAAATAAACCGGGTTTATAAAACCCAAATAAACCCGGTTTGTCATAACACTACTGGCTATTAACAACTTTAACTCAAAACCGGAGCAAAACTATGTACAGCAGCAACGAAAACAGCCAATATCCAAGTCCATGTGTTTTTACTGTTCCTATCGTCCTGCAAATTCCAATACAGCTTCAACCAAAAGTTTCTGCAGCGCCTCAAGTTTGTGTAACACAAAACGGTTATAGCAAACAACAAGTAGCACCAGAAACAACTGTTCAAAAATACTAAATTAATATGTAAATTGTCATTAGTAGCGTAGCAAAGAATCTATACTTTATAGGACTTACGCTGCATAAACCTGGTTTCTACGTATTCATTGTTGCAGACAAATCGTCATTTTTATTACATGCTATCAACGTATATTCCAGGTTTCTAGGTTTTCATGCGTAAGTCCTGCTTTAATTTCGCACATATAATAAGATGCTTTACTGCGGCGCTAATGACATTTTAAATGTATCCACTTAGGTAATTAAAGCTAGTAATATCAACTATTGGTAAAAGATTATGTCTAATCACTCTCAGCAAAACTCTGCACCTGAATATGAAATTAATCTTTCTATCAACTTACAAATACCAATTAAAATTCGACCTGAAGTATCTCTATTATCATCTACATCCAAAAACCAAGTATTAATCAAGCCAGAGCAAACGCCTTTAATTCAAGAATTACTTCAATCTATTGTACTTCCTGAAGATTTTCAACACGCAGGCGCCATTAAGCAAATAGATGCAGTAGTAATTCCTGCACAGCATGAGAAATTAGAAAATATACAGCCATTTACTACAGATAAGAAAACATATAGAAAAAGAACATTTATAGGACGCGCAGCTGACATGTTCAATGATGGTTTTGCTCTGGCAGTTAATATTACAGCTTCAGCAATGTTTGCAGGTAAAGTAGCAAATTATAGCTGGGAATAAGATGCGCTTACCATCTAAATTATTTTTGTTGGCGTAGCCTGCGCTTGCGCTTAAAAATCGCGCGTATCTGTAAGGTGGGCAATGCCCACCATACGTATCAGGCGCCTGAAAAAACTCGTTTGAGAAATAACTTGTATCTGATTGACTATTGGTATTAATTGTCCATCTTTAGATAATTTAAACTTTTGTCCTCGCCATTCAACTGTACTACCTAAAAATCCGCAGCACCAAATCATGAATCCAAAAAGGTCACATAAAGGAATCATCCAAAAATATTTTTTGGTAGTCTGGTCTTGAGTAAAGTCAACCCCTACTATCCAAGCCATAATTAACCGCATAGTCCAAGTTAAAGCGACCATAATCCAAGCTGATTGTGAACCGCTTGTGATAATAAGTAATATTAAACTAAAAACAATACCATAAGTAAAAATTAATCCTAAATAACCCCAAGAGCGAGATACTCGAATACAGCGTGCCCAGCGAATTTTTTGTTTAATTACATCAGCTAAAGTAGTTTCTTTAAGTTCGTGTTCTACTATATAATCAGAGAGCTTCACTTTATAACCAGCTTTAAATGGTAAATTACCAAGTTGAAAATCATCAGCAAGGTAGTCTGCAACAGCTTCAAATTCGCCAATTGCAGTTAAAACTTGTTTACGAATGGCAATAGTGGCGCCAAAAGCGTATTTAATACCACCTTCAATATGATTACCGACCAATACTCCTGCATTAAATTCGGTAGTTTGGCTAACTGCTTCAATTAAAGTTGTCCACCCTTGTGGTATAGAACGATATAAACAAGTGACAACTCCTACCTCCTCGTTTTGGAACGGTTGGATAATTCGCTGTAAATAATCACTACCAACTCGAATATCACTATCCGCAAGGACTAAAATGTCATGTTTTGCTACAGTTACAGCATTTGCTAAGTTACTAATTTTTAAATTCGTACCAATTATGCGGTCACACTGTATTAACTCAATATCCCGTTCTGGAAAGTCATTAATAATTTGTTTAACTATGGGTATTGCTGGGTCTTTTTCATCACGAAAGCTAAAGATAATTTGATAATAAGGATAATCTTGGCGACAAAACGATGCCAAATTATCATAAGTGTTAGTATCTAGCCCACAAATAGGCTTAAGAATTGTGATTAATGGTTGATAAATTTTATTAATACTTTGTTGATTGTCAATAAAGCAACGCGCGGCATAAATCGCATAGCAGTAAAAACAAATTGAAGAAACACACAGTAATGATAGCAGTAAATTTAAGGTATTCAACTTAGAATAATAACTGGTTTATAGCTTGTTGTAATTAGTTAACTCAAAGCCACCTGCACACAAAGCTTCGCGTACTTGTTCGCTTAATAATGCTTTTAGTTCAACTTCTCCTAGAACTGAAAATGCAGGATGCGAATATATTTCAATATGATTTGCTTGAATTTGAGGTATTAAGTTACACAAATACTGTTCAGACACATTACCCGTTTGAAGCAAACCGTAAACACGCTCGGTAAAATTAATGTTTTGAGATTTCAGTATACTGGCGCCATAATCGCGCAACTTACCAAATACTGCTGACCAAATAAGCTTGGTGAGCAAGTTTTGACGACTGAGCTTTAAATTTAACTTTAATTCTTCCGAGGGTAGACGTATATATTTTATACCAAACTCCGGTGCCATGCCAGCAAGAATATTTATTACAACAGGGTGAACATGTAAGTGTAAATGCCCATCGACATGAGATAAGGGTAAACCTGTTGCACGAAACTTTTCGAGTTGCGCGCGAATCTCTTGCTGTAGCTCTATCCTAGCTTGTTTACTAAATTGATAACGTAGACCTGCAAGCGTAGGGTCATCACTAAAATTACCGTTTTCATCAACTAAGTGAGGAACTTGTTTTTTAGGTAATGCTGAACGACCACATACCAAAACTAGATGTAAACCCACACCCAAACTCGGATTTGCTCGTGCTAACTCCACCGCTTCAGAAAAAGCGGCGCCTGTCACCATTAAACTAGTACTTGTTAGCACTCCATGTTGATGCGCTTTAATAATTGCCTGGTTGACTTCATGTGATAAACCAAAGTCATCACCATTAATAATCACTTTACGGTGTATTGAAGTAGACATATATAATTACGTGCCCATCTCACAAGATATAGTGTCTAGCTAACAACAACTTGATGGGTTGCTGCATGTTCAGCGGCTTTTTGATGTCTTTCTCTTAAATAAGAGAAAAATTCAACACCTTCGCGCAGGCGCCGCACCATCATTTGACGGTCAGTGAGCATTTCGCGCACGATTGGTATAATTGCTTTGGGACGAAAATAAAACTGACGATACATTCTTTCAACGGCATCCTCAATTTCAGCGCTCGAAAGCGTTGCATATTGTAAAGTAGAAGTTTGAATTCCTGACTCTGCGACTAAAGCTTGATTTGTAAACCAACCGTTAGTTTTTGCCTGTTCGTACAATTCTGTACCCGGATACGGCGCCGCAATAGATACTTGGATAGTATGAGGACTAAGTTCACAAGCAAAACGAATTGTTTCTTCTACTGTTTGCTTGGTTTCAATCGGTAAGCCAATAATAAAAGTACCGTGAACTGTAATACCTAAATCATGACAGTTTTTCATGAACTGACGCGCGACTTCGAGCTTCACACCTTTTTTGATGTTGTTAAGAATATCTTGGTTTCCTGACTCAAACCCAACGAGTAGCAAACGCAAGCCATTATCACGCAAAGTTTTTAAAGTATCATAGTCCAAATTTGCACGTGCGTTACAACTCCAAGTCAAGTTAAGACGCTTCATATGTTCGCTAATAGCTATGGCACGGTGTTTGTCAATGGTAAACGTATCATCATCAAACATGTACTCGCGCACTTTATCCCCAAAGATAGCTTTAGCTTCTTCCATATCGCGACCTACCGCTTCGGGACTTTTGGTTCTGTACAAATGACCACCTATCGTTTGCGGCCATAGACAAAAAGTACATTTTGCTGGACAACCACGTCCGGTATAGAAAGAAACATACGGATGCTGTAAATAACCAATAAAATATTTTGTTATATCTAAATCGCGAGCGTAAACGGGTAAAACACTGGGCATTGCATCCCAATCGTGAATTAATGGGCGGTCTTCGTTGTGTTTAATATTATCTAATTTATCGCGATAGCTGAGACCAAGAATTTCATCCCAAGCTTTACCTTGTGCTAATTCTTTACAGGTGTAATCAAATTCGTTGCGACAAACAAAGTCAATTACTGAGTGTTCTTCTAATGTTTGCTGCGGTAATACTGCAACATGGGCGCCAACAAATCCAACTTTGGCGCCTGGGTTTTTGTCTTTAATTGCTTGCGCGCACTTGGCATCGTTTACCAATGAAGGTGTACTGGTATGCATTATTACCAATTCATAGTCAGCAGCAATTTTAAGAATATCTTCAACTGTTTGCCCGTGAGGAGGAGCATCTACAAGTTTACTACCCGGTATCATAGCTGCTGGCTGTGCTAACCATGTAGGGTACCAAAAGGAAGTAATCTCACGCTTGGCTTGATAACGAGACCCGGCGCCGCCATCGAACCCATCAAACGAAGGAGGACTAAGTAGTAAAGTTTTTATCATAAATC
Organism: Calothrix sp. HK-06; assembly: GCF_001904745.1. Lineage (GTDB taxonomy): Bacteria > Cyanobacteriota > Cyanobacteriia > Cyanobacteriales > Nostocaceae > Dulcicalothrix. The sequence goes on along the minus strand of NZ_MRCD01000002.1, from coordinate 66,185 downwards.
TTATTTTGACTCAGATTCCCAAAATCTAAACTTGATAGAATTTTGTAGCTTTTTTAAGACAGAGGCAATAAATTTAAGTAAAATTTAGGATTTTTGATATTTAGGTAGCAATTATTTGTTTCACAACCTCAAGAAAGCGTTCCATATCTGTAAGGCTAATTTCGCCCATTGTGGAAACTCGAAAAATAGACTTGGCAAAATTACCTTGTCCTGCATATATAATGAAGCCCTGCGATTTTAATGAGTCGTGAAATGCTTTGTAGGTAAAGTTATTCGGTAAATGATATGCATTAAGAACTACAGATGAATGTTCTTGGGGTAGCAAAGGCGAAATACCTATAGACACAAGTCCATCGCGCACACGAATAGCAAGTTGAGCGTAGTTTGCATGACGAGCGCGCCAACCACCAGAGTCTTCAAGTTCTTGTAATGCTTCGGTTAAAGCGTAAAATATTTGAGGTGATTGAGTAAAAGGTGTGGCGCCTTCGTCTTGATAACGGCAGTAAGTAGCCAAATCTAAATATAAAGTGCGTGGTACAATTTCGGAACTTGGTAATGCTGCGCGCTGGCAAACTACAAAAGCTGTACCAGGAACACCATGTAAGCACTTATTAGCAGTTGCCGCACAAGCTGTAATTCCCCAACCTTGAAAATTTATTTCTTCTGCACCAAAGCTACTAACAGCATCGACTAAAATTTTAATATTTCTATCGTGGCAAACTTGAGCTAGTTCTGCTAAATTATTTAAACGTCCTGTAGTAGTTTCATGATGGACGACAACAAGATGAGTAATTTCAAAATGACTATCAAGAAACTTTTTTAGTAAATCAAAGTCAATTGGTTCTCCCCAAGGATGATGAAGAATATCAAACTCAATACCGTGGATTTGCGCTATTTTTGATATACGTTCTCCATACACGCCGTTTTCAATTACTAATAACCTACTATTTCTCGGTACCAAACTAGCAAGCATCGCTTCTACTGCCGCAGTTCCCGAACCAGTAAGTAAAATTGGCGCCCAATATTTTGACGTTAGGTTATAGACTTGTAGAAGTTGATTACGAATGCGGCTTTGAAGCTGAGAAAATTCAATTTCGCGATGACATAAATCTTTTTGCAGAAGCGCTTGACGAACTCGCTCGCTTAAATTTACTGGGCCAGGGTTGAGTAAAATCATATTGAAAATTAAAAGCTTGAATTAATATAATTCATTAGGCGCCGTAAAACATCTGTTGGAGTTAAATTTGGTCGCGGTAGGTTATCGAGTGTACCAGCACGAATTTTTAGATGGGCAAATAATGGTTTATTTTGAGTACTGGTAGCAAATAGTTTATCAATTAGCGCAACGTCATTACCTGCAAAAACAGCACTGTAACCACAAGAGTCGGCAATTTTAGCAAAAGACACCCCTGCTGATACAGTCGCTTGGGCGCCTGTTGAGTCATGAACTTCATTATCCAAAAGAATATGAATAAAATTTGCACCACCATAAGCCCCAATTGTTGCAAAATTACCCATCCGCATCAAAGCCGCTCCATCTCCATCAATAACTACAACTTTTAAATCTGGACGCGCTAACGATAAACCCAATCCCAATGATGACGCACACCCCATTGAACCTACCATATAAAAATGATTCGCGCGGTCAAAACAAGCAAACAATTCTCTTCCTGTATACCCAGTAGTAGCAATTATTACTGTCTCTTTAGGGTTAGTTAATCTGACAATTGCTTCTAGCGCTTGATTACGAGAACTAATCTTATTTTTAATATCTGTATTAATAAATACTAGTTTTTCAGTTTCTATTGTAGTATTTACTTTATCTTTTAACGCATTCGGCGCCACTGTTCCCTTTCTCATAACTAACGCATAAGGACGATGTTCGGTTCGCATGTAATTATCTGCACGTGCCAAAACAGGTAAAATATCAGCAGCGTCATGAGGAAAAAATTCCCAAGGCACCTCCATTGTGTCCAAAAGCTTACCAGTAATCCGTCCCATCAGTTCATGTTGCGGTTCATCTTTAAATTCAGCATCTCCACGCAAAGTGCAAATAATCAACACTGGAATTTTAAAGATATAAGCAAGCGAAGTAATAGGACTAACAGCATTTCCTAAACCAGAATTTTGCATCATTACTACAGCACGCTTGCCACCTATAACCATTCCTGCAGCTGTAGCAAGTGCATCACCCTCATTCGCTGAAGAAATATAAGTTAACTTTTCGTCATTAATAACATAGTTGATAAAAGGTGTCAGAAAAGAGCAAGGTACACCAGCGTACCACTCAAAACCCAATTTACGGGCAGCTTCAACAAACTCTTCAGCTTCAATCATTTAAATTTTAGTTTTAAATTGTAATATAAATTGTCATTCTGAGCAAAGCGAAGAATCTTGTTTCTATTTAAAGTTTTTGAGATGCTTCACTTCGTTCAGCATGACATTAAACTTTTGCATTTATAATACTCCTTTTAGCCTTGTAACTGAAATGCTAAATCTAGGTCATCTAATGAGTTTATATCAAGCCAGTGACCATGAATGTAAATTACCTTAATTGGTTTACCTATTGTAATTAGGTAATTACACAAGTCGGCTAAACCCATTTTGTTAAAATCAGGTTGTTCCTGTAGTTGTAAAAGTGCTTCTTCTACCCAAAGACGACCTTGACCATGACAACGTAACATACCTATCCAGCGACCATGTGCTTTTGACGATTGCATTTGCTTTGTTTTAGCTACCTGTAATAAGTTGACATCTTGACCAAACAAAGATAAATCATCCGGTTGTGAACAGTAAGCGTAGTCAGGAGAACCACTGGTAGATTTGCTTTTCATGGTTGAATCTACAATAGCGACAATTTCACCTATACTTTCGAGTAAATCTCGTAAAATATAACTTCTAAACAGCAAGTCACCATATACTATCAACATGTCATTACTAAATTTAGCTTGTGCTGTTACCAGAGAACCTAATTCACCTGTAGTTGTATAGTTATGGTTCTGAATAATATTAATTCCTGGAACATCAATGGCTTCAGCTTTGTAACCTGCAACAACCGAAATATCATTTATCTGTAATTTTTTAAATTTGTCAACGACATGTCTAAGTAATGCTTTCCCAGCTATAGGCAACATTACTTTTGGTCTATCGAGTGTTAAACCGTGCAATTCATCACCGCGCGTAGCTGCTAATACTATTGCATTAGTATGTTGCTGTCCATTATTAAAGTAGCGTTTTTCTGCCTCCGCAAGTTCATCGGCGCCTTGAAGACGGAATATTTCTTTAATAGGGGCAATATGTTCTTCAATATTTACCAAGGTTTCGCTAACTTGAACCTCACGAGCAATTGTTTCCATACTCGCTATAGCCGCGCGAATCATATGGTTTGCCCAGATAATTAAGCTAATTCCTGCTGTACGAAAAACTTCGGTGGGGGTGCTGTAATATTTAGTGGGAATGATAACCAAAGGAGCGCGACCAGCCCATTCTTTAGCAAAAGCTAATATTTCATCAGGACGCGATGATTTACTGTGAATGACAATCGCATCGGCACCTGCTATTCGATAAGCTTCAGCACGTCGCAAAGCTTCCGACAAATCCCACCCTGCAATTAATGCTTCAACACGCGCGACAATACAAAAGTCGTCATCCAGTTGACTGTCTTTACCAGCTTTAATTTTGCCGCAAAACTCTTCAACATCAGCTAAAGGTTGACGTTCACCATTAATAAAGCTATTCGATTTGGGAAATAATTTATCTTCGATACACACCCCCGCAATACCTCGCTGTTCGAGTTTACGTACCAGGCGCCGCATATTATTAAAGTTACCGTACCCCGTATCACCATCCAGCAAAATAGGAACTTTTGTTACGTCAGACATAAACTCAAGCATGTCTACTATTTGACTCCAACTTGCTTCATTATTATCGCGAACGCCATATTGTGCAGATACCGCTAATCCCGATGCCCAAATTCCTTTAAAGCCAGCTTCTTCAACAATTCGCGCACTAATACCATTATGCGCTTCCATGATGAATTCAAGTTGCGAAGACTCAAGTAGCACACGCAAAGCAGTACATTTACTAGGTCTAGAAGCTATATATGTTACTGGTAACATTTGATTCATTATCTAGGTTACTTATAGAAATTAAGAAAAATTTTTACGCTAATTTGTTTTGCAATTCTCCTATCTTTGGTAGTATTTGCAATTTTGCTCGCTGAATATCTTGGGGAAAATCAATTTCTAGCCAAGCTAAACCTGTAATATCTTCATATCCAAACAATTTAGGAGATTGTAACAATAAATCTCGAATTGCTTCTTCGTAGGGTTCAGTATGTCTTTGTGTTTTTATATATTCTTCTATCTTAAGACTGAGATGATGCGCCGCTTCACCATTAAATTTGAAAAACCCAACAGATTCACCCGCAAAATCATAAGTAAAATTTGCCTCAAGCTGCTTACGAAACTCAACCAAAACATTCTCACGGACGCATAATTTAACAGGTTCTTCCCCCATTTCAAAATTGCGGTCTAAAAGAAAACAGTTAGATACATCACTTTTGATAAGTCGTTTAAGAATATGAGGATGATACATCACATCCGCATCCATCAAAAGTATATCTTGACCACAACTAAGATATTCGCGCGCGTGCCAAAGGCTTAAAATGCTACCTTGTTCATAATCACGATTATAAACAGTTTTAACCTGAGTTTCGGCGCCTAAAACTTTAATTTCATCATGAATTGCTTGCGCTTTATAACCCACTACTATTAAAATTTCATCAATTCCCCCTGCAAGTAAATTATCAATATGTCTTTCAAGTAAAGTTTTACCATTGAATTTCAGCAAACATTTAGGCAAATCTTGCCCTAGGCGCCGACCTAAACCCGCAGCTAAAATAATACACTTCATTGGATTGGTTATTTAAACGCAGGTAATTTTTTTACGTTATTACAAAATTTTAAAATCAATCATGTACCATTTAGAACTATTACATATTTTCTTAACTTTTATTTAATCTAACAATAATAATTCTAATCACCTGTTACGACCAAAAACTTGCCCAAACCCAAAGTAAGCAATCGCATCCTTCATATTCGAGACAAATCTCTTAAATGAACCCATACGCGCATCTGTAAGATACTCCAAAGTCAAAACTATTCTTTGCTCATTTCTACCCAAGGGGGTAACGCGATGGTATAGTTTATCACCATTAAATAAAACTAGTGTACCTGGTTTAATTTTAAGTGATTGGATATTAGTTTCACCATATAGTCGATATTCTAGCTTGCTACTTGAAGTGTCAACCAGCCCTAAAAGTGCTGTATAACGTTTACCTTGATAGTAAGAAGTGTCATAATGATACTGAATATGGTCGCCTGGTTCGGTATAGTAGTACAAAGCATAACTATGAGGGTCAGAATCAGGACAGACTATTAATTTTTCTTCAGTGATATTATTGAGAAAGTCGAATAATACAGGTGATTGGTAAAACTCTCCAAAGACAGGCGCCAAGCTATCAAGGCTATATTTACTAACACTACCTCCTTTTTTATAACCGGGAATATAATTCCGATTAATTGAAGTTTCAAGTAAAGGGAAAACATTGATAAATATATTTAGAGCAGATTCAGAAAGAAAATTTTCTATTACTACAAACTCATTTTGAGATTGAAAATCTTCTTTGATTTTACTTATAAGAAGAGTGTGAAAATCAATCATTAAACTATATATTTGTTTTACTTACCATTCGATATTGCCAAAATACTCCTATAGCAAAAATAGGGGCACCAATTGTTGCAGCAATTAACAATGTATCTAATTGATTAAGTAGTGTTACGACAGGGAATAAGTACAGAATATCTTCAATATCAAAACCAGCAAAGTTTGGCTGACGAGTCGCATCTTTACCAAGTTGCTGTTCCATTTCGTTACGTAAATGGAAAATACAAGCTACTGCAATACCAGATATAAGACCCATGAGTATAGACAAATAACCGAGTTGACTGTTTCTTAGTCCTATTCCAATACCTACGAAAACAAGAATGTGAATTATAGCGTCGCAGGCAAGGTCATAATTATGACCCCATTTACTAATTTTACCACTTATTCGTGCTAGTTCTCCATCGGTATGGTCTAAAAAGTTAGATAGTGCGAATATAAATGCGCCGAAATTTGCGAATTTTATATCGATAGCTAGCAGGAATGATGAAGTTAAACCTGTGATTAATCGTACTGTGGTGAGGTGGTTGGGTGTGATGTTTGTGTTGGTAAGAGGACGAACTAGCCAGTTGGCGATTTGAGCGTCCCAAGTTTTGGTTGTCATGGGTTTTATGGAAGCGCTGAAGCGCTTATACTAGCGGGGCAGTTTTTGGGAGTAGAATGAGGCTGTTTCTTGACCTTTGTCGCATTCTGCTGCGAATTTGATTAGGTGGTGTCCTACTAAACCCACGTGAATTAGACTTTCAATATTACCTTCGGAAAAGGCTTTTTTTGCCATTTTCCAAAATGTTTTACGGTAGTTTCCAAGTACACCTACTTTTACTAAGATATTAGTTAGGTAGGTTAAGCCTTTGATGATGTTAGCTCGTGAAACCCGCGCGGCACTGTTGGGTACTTTTATACGATTAGGGTAAGTATTTTCTATGTTGTAGGCAAACCGCTGGTAAAGAAATTCGGGTTCGTAGGCAGTTGTTACACACTGGCGCCACATTTGGGTAACTTGTTCGTATGGCATCAAAAACTCAATGTTAGAATCACGGGTTTCGTCAAACACAAGCCTTCCTTCTTGTTCGAGTCGGCGCCATAATGGTGTGCGTGGTAAAGCATGAAGTAGATTTATCGTTAATAATGGAATGTTAGACAACTGAATGAACTCAAGAATACGCGCGCATGTGTCTTCTGTATCGGTATCGAGTCCCATAATAATACCCGAAACAACTTCCATACCGTAACTATTTAGGATTTTTACGCCTTCAAGAATTGGTATACTCAAGTTTTGCGTTTTAGAAATCGCTTGCAGTGCGTTAGTTTCAGGAGTTTCAATACCACAAAATATAGTACAAAAATATGCTTCGCGCATCATTTCGAGTAATTTCGGACTTTGTGCCAAATTCAACGTAGCTTCACAGGCAAATTGAATAGGATACCCATTGCGTTTTTGCCACTCAATTAAATGCGGCAATAATTCCATCGCTGCTCGACGATTACCCACAAAATTATCATCGACAAAATATACCGCTCCAATGTTGCCATATCTGAGCATGGTATCAAGCTCATTTATCACCTGTTCAGGAGTTTTCATGCGTGGATTATTACCGTACAGTTCTGGTATATCGCAAAACTCACAATGATACGGACAACCACTAGAATACTGAATATTGGCGATAAAATATTGGTCGAGGTTGAGTAAATGATACGCTGGGGTGGGAAACTCAGTTAAAGGTAAACGTTCTTTTGTTTCAAAGCGTAGTTGCTGGGATGGGCGCCTGCCATTATTATCAAGATATTGAATCAAGCGGTCTGTTGCATCACCCAATTCACCCAAACTCAAAATATCAAAATCAGGGTAATACTCAGGACACCCTGATACGGAAGGCCCACCAACAATAGTAATTTTACCTTCGCGATGTGCGAGTTCGTTAATTTGATTGATTTGCGCGCGTTGGATATGCATACCACTGACAATTACAACGTCTGCCCATTTATAATCTTTACGTGTTGCAGGTTTGACATTTTCATCAACAAACCTAACTTCCCATTGTTTGGGTAAATATGAAGCGACAACTAATATACCTTGTGGAGGCATAAACGCGCGTACCTTTCCCATCAATGCATAAGCATGATGAAAAGTACCGAACGAACGGCTATACTTCGGAAAAACGCAGAGAATGCGACGGTGGTTAGTTGGAGTATAGCTCGTGCTATCTTGAGTAGAAGTATTTTGAGTTGTTGCTGTAATCGCGTTCTCAAAAGATTTTAGATTTACAGTCATAGACTTGCCTGAACTAGATTATTGTCAATTCACGCAAAGCAAGTAAAGTTAGAATATTTCTTTGCGGGTGTAGATAAATTGTGAAAAGGCGCCCTTACACGGAAGGTATACTCGCTGCTATTGTAGTAAAGCTGCTCAGTCTCATTCACAGTATCAGTTTAGAATGTCACTCAAGGCTAAAAACATAATCGCAAGCAAAAGTTACAAAAATCGGGTTTATAGGGCATTTACCTTCCCCTTTACCCTTTTTCCCTTCCCTCCTTTTAAATCAAAATGAATCTTATTCTCTTTTTGCTGCGTTCCGCGTGGGGAATGGTAGCTATAGCCATATTTACTGGATTTATCAGCGGTGGTAGTAGTGCTAGTCTTATTGCATTAATTAGCAGTGCAAGTACTCGCACTCCTGGTTCATCACTCACCCTGATAGCTTGGGTTTTTGTTGGTTTAGCAATTATTTCGTTAATTACGAGTGTAATTTCACAGGTAATGCTAATTCGACTTTCGCAGAACGCTGTCTTTCAGTTGCGAATGCGTTTAAGCACCCAAATTCTGAATTCGGAATTAAACCATCTTGAACACTTAGGAAACGCGCGACTCTTAGCAACACTTACCGAAGATATTAAAGCTGTTGCGAACGCAGTATATATAATTCCATTTTTATGTATAGATTTAGCAATGGTCTTAGGTTGCCTTATATACATCACTTGGCTATCATGGTTGGTAATAGTAATGGTAGTTATATTAGCAACAGCTGCCATTGGAAGCTGTCAGTGGCTGTTACAGCAAGGTGATAAATATCTAGCTTTAGCTCGTGAAGATGAAGATATTTTGTTTAAACACTTACGTACAATTACAGATGGAATAAAAGAGCTTAAACTAAATTATAAGCGGCGCCAAAGTTTTACAGAAAGACAACTACAAACAGCAGCAGGTGCATTTAAACGTCACAATAGCCGTGGTCTAACTTTATTCGCAATGACAAATAGCTGGGGAAGACTAATATTTTTCTTCGCTATTGGTTTTGTGTTATTCGCACTTCCCAAGTTTTTGACCATAAACCCACAAACACTTGCTGGCTATATATTAACCTTTACATACTTAATGCTACCGATGGATAATATCGTTAGCAAGCTGCCTCAACTTAGTCAAGCAAGTATTGCACTACAAAAAATCGAATCGCTTGGATTATCATTATCAAACCGAGTTGAAGTTGCAACGGTTCCCCCTGATATTACATCATGGCACCATTTAGAACTGAGCAAAGTAATTCACACATACTATACAGATAACGAAGACAGTAACTTTGTGCTTGGACCAATAGACTTAGTAATACATCCCCAAGAGCTTATATTTATTGTTGGTGGAAACGGAAGCGGCAAATCATCACTATTAAAAATTATTACCGGGTTATATGCTCCCGAAAGCGGAGAAATACGCTTAGATAGTCAATTAATAACAGACCAAAACCGCGAATGGTATCGTCAGCACTTTTCAGTGGTATTTGCCGACTTTTATTTATTCGACGAACTATTAGGGTTAGAAAGTACGAACTTAAACGAACTAGATAAAAAAGCGCAAGAATATTTGAACTTACTAAAACTCGAACACAAAGTAAATATAGAAAACGGTAAATTTTCCACAACTTCATTATCTCAAGGACAACGTAAGCGACTGGCATTACTTACAGCATATTTAGAAGATAGACCAATTTATTTATTCGATGAATGGGCAGCAGACCAAGACCCGACATTTAAAGACATATTTTATAAAGAGTTGCTACCATCTTTACGAGACAAAGGTAAAACAGTAATTGCCATTACCCATGACGATAGATATTTTAGTGGCGCCGACCGTATCATCAAACTAGATTACGGTAAAATCACCTAAAAATATCAAACAATTAATATTTCAAGCTGACAACAAGTTTGTTATTGGTATTCTAGAAGACGCTGACGTAATCCAAATAAAGCTAATGTAGACACAGTAATAGCTGTAATAAGAGCAATTATTTCAAGATTTTGAACATTTGCAAATCCATCTTTAATAGCGCCATCAAATTGTTGTTGGTTGATATCTAACAGTTTTTGGTGTGCTATTTTAAATTGTTCAAATGCCCAGTCTGACTCACCTTGGCTCAAACCTGTAGCTAATTGAATAGCTTCAGCATATTTACCACTTACAGCAAGTTGACGAATTTGTTTATCGATATCTAGATATTTATCTAAAGCGGTCATTGTTGCGACTGCGGCTTCACGTTCACCAGCAGAAGTAATATTTTTAAACTCATCACCTATTAGACCAGTGAAGTCTTTTACTTGTTCTCCTTTAGCAAGTTTAGGTATAATTGTTTTAAGTGTGTAACCTGGTGGTAATGTAACAATTTTATTAATTTTTTCTTGAAATGCTTGTTCGTACTTAGCTGCATTTGCTCTATCAAGTAAAAAACGACTTTCGTCACGGTTGGCACTATAAGCAAGCGCGCGTGCTTGTCGTAATGCATAAAGTGATTCAAAAGCGTCTTCTTTTGCTAACTTTAAATTTGATACAGATGATTCTAAAGCGTAAATGCTATAGGATATAAAAAGAAAAGAAATAATAGTTGCGGCGAGTAACTTTGGATTAATTACACGTCGCATTCGACGATATAAAAATAATTGAGTTCCTAGTAATACAACTAGCAATGTTAAACCTGTCATCAAAATTAATAGTTCAGATGCAGCGTTAGCTATTTTTTGCTGTTCATATGTTTGATTTAAAGTGTCAAGATTAACTTGATTTAATGTATCCGCATTTGGCTGAATTTGCTTTTCGTTAATTTTAACTGCTTCATAATAATGTGTGAGCAAAGCATTGTTATCACCACGAGCATTTGCATCGCGCGCTTGTTGAATAACAAGCATATATTGAGTTAACCCATTTACCATATTTGTAATAGGTTCGCGTTCTTTGTCACCATAGGTAATATTTTGCGCTGCTTGGACTAAAAATTTTCCAAGTCTCTCGCGTCGATATTCAAAACCTTTATCAGCTGTAAGGTTTTGTCCTGGTTTGACTAGTAGTTGGTTGACTGCATTGGCGCCCATATCAGCTAGACTATCTTTTATTTGTTGTGCTGTAATTACACTACGGGCAGCATCTTCACCAACTGTTTTAATAGCATGACGTTGAACTTGGGCGCCGGATATTGTTGTCAGGGCAAGAAGTAAGCTTGTTCCCCAAGTTAAATATAATCCTGTTTGTAATATTTGGGGCGTGTTGAGGTTTCTTTTCTTTAGCGACTCCAAATATTTGTTCTTGGATTTGATGATGTTTGAGTTAGAAGTCATATATTAATAATGAGTAATACGTTTAAGATATTTTTACCACAGAGGCATAGAGGTACAGAGAGGAAGAGATATTATTTGAATGTTACTTTTATTCGTGTCCAATGTCCTAATATAAATTCATCTCCATCTTGAATAACTGAGTCTACCATTGGCGTTAGTTCTACACCATTTAAAATAGTACCGTTTGCTGAGTCAATATCACGCAAAGTAAAAGTGCTGTCGCTTTGGCGGTTAATTAATGCATGACGATGCGAAACTGCGCTATCAAAATTAAGTGCAATTTCTGGATTAATACCGCGCGCAACGCTTAGGCGCCCAATTAAATTAGTCTCCTTATCAAGTCTTAAAATAATTGGTGGTTGATTAGGAGGTTCAGGACTTTCAGCACCTCGTAACGCTGGGTCAACGGTAATAGTTATTTGTAGAGACGAGACATGTCGCGTCTCCAAATGTCCCGTCTTCTCCACAGAAACCGATGGTACATTATCAGAATCCAAAATAATTATTGGAACCTCTCCATGCGCTCCTGTATTAAAGTTATACCCACAAATTTCGCAAAAGTGACCACTAGTTGAGTCATGGGGAGCGCTACAAGCTGGGCAAGTAATTGTATTTTTACTATTGCTAACTTGCGGAAGTGTCTGCTCTAACATATCTACTGATACACTAAAACTACCTTGAATTTTAGCACCACATTCTGAGCAATAATCAGACTCCGTAGAAATATGACCCTTCGGACATTGATAAGTAGACATAATTATGATTTAGGGATGCGGGTTGTTTTTGTAGAACGGGTTTCAAGTGCCATCGTGTCTTCTTTTGCAACTTCGCGCTTAATTTTAACTGTTCCAGTTGCTGCATCTTCAATGTCAACGACTTTTTTAAGTAACTTAGCAGTAGCTTCGTTTCCTGATTCGTGAGCAAGTTTTACTGCTTTACCTAACTTAGCAGTAGCAACTTCGTAATCTCCTCTATCGCGCGCTTCGAGTCCTTGTTGAATTGAGTCAGCAAGTTCAGCTTGTCCTGTGTAGTGAGCAACCGTTCGGTCAATCTTAGTAGACTTAGCATCATCATCCGTCCAAACAGCAATAATCCGCGCTTCAGCAACTTTGGTTTCAACACCATCAACGGTATAGATTAAACTTGCCCGACCTGCGAGCATTTCATCACCAACATTACCTGGGTTTACTTGAATACAAAAATGATAATCGCGCGATTCACTTTTGCCCCAGGCGCCTGTTGGATAATCATTAACTTGTGGCTTAACTAATTTGGCGCGCGTTGTTAAATCGACAATATCAGGACTTACTTGCTTACAATACAAAACTTGGGCGCCACTCGGTGTCCACAAACGTAGTGATACATCGCTAATATTCTTATTCATAGCTTTCGCTAAAATCGCTTGAAAATCAGCTTCTATCATTTCTGGCTTCGCGATAATATCTGTCGTACCAAGTAATTTCCCTGATATTTGCTGTAACTGTTTAACACGCCAATCAGTCCCAACACCTCGACAATCGCATTGAAACATCCCTTCGCAAGTACTCAATACATTTTCCAATGCAATTTCGTCCGAGTCATCATTTTGACCATCCGTAAGTAAAAGCGCTTGACGTAACCCGTTAGGCATTTTATCAAACTGTTTACGTGCCTCAGCTAACCAACGCGAAATAACTGTACCACCACTGGCGCCTATTTTTTTTATCTCCCCTATCGCACGCTGTTTATTATCAGGTGTCGCTTGAGAAACAGGAAAAATCAAACTAGCAATGCTGGCGCCTGTTACAATAAAAAACGAAGCATCTTCCGGTAATAATTCCACAATTCTAATCATCGCCGCTTTTGCCGCGCGAATCTTCTCACCCCCCATCGAACCAGAAGTATCACAAATTACACCAAATAACTTACTAACACCTTGGTTACTTGCAACACCATCACCAAGAGCAGCAACAGTCATAATAGCGTGAACTTCCTTGGCGCCTTGCGCGAGGAACTGGTTTTGAAAAACTTCAGCCTTAAATTGAGTACTCATAATAGATAGTTAATGTTAGTCGTTGTAGGTTGGGTGGCAATACTGCTCGGTTAAAAAATTGCTCCCCTATTTTGTTATAAAAACGGCTCCGTGTACCTTCACTACCACCAAAAACCAAGCCGTTTGTTAAAGAAGTTTTATTTCCCAAGGCAGCATCAAAATTTCTTGTTTTTTTAGTATAATCTTTTGGCATAAAATAATTTTTGTTGAAGTCGCAACAAGTTTTTAAACTAAACAAAATTTATTAAGTTTACGTTCACGACTCATGACAATTGAGAGATTGTGAGATACTTCACTACGTTCAGTATGACAATTGTTTGCTTATAAAGAGAGTACAGCTACGGTAATATTGTCGTGTCCACCACACGCGCGTGCGTACTCAACTAAACTACGTGCTATCATTTCGGTTTCTAGGTGTGAATATTGCTTGACGAGTATTTCCATTTGTGACGGTTCGGGGGCGTAATTCCATAATCCATCGCTGCATAATAATAGATATCCATTTCCGGGAATATTAAACTCGAAAGGAGAAGGACACTTGTTTTCAGAATCGGCGCCTATCCAACTTGTGATAGCGTGAGCATATGGTGATTTACGTGCTTCAGTTTCGGTCATTTTTCCTAACTTAACAACTTCGTTAAACCACGAGTCATCTTCTGTTAGTAGTTGTGAACCACTGGGAGATATCCAGTAAGCGCGACTGTCACCCATTGATATAATTTTAGCTATACCATTCATTACAACTGCTGCCACAATTGTTGTTGATGGGGGATCATCATCTTTTGTAGCTTTAGCATAGGGAATAGCACATACTGCTTGTTTAGCAATTTCTACAGATTCACACATTATTTCTCTTTCATGTTTTACTTCCCCAAGTTTTAGTTCATCGTTTACCCTTTCAACTAACGCACGGCAAGTCGTCTCTGCTACTGCTTTAGAAGCTACCTCCGCAAGTTGTGCGCTAGAAACACCGTCACAAACGACCATTACATAAGCTTTGCCGTTATCAACTTCGGCACATGCGACAAAATCTTGATTATGATGATGTCTTAGTCCTCGGTCGCAGCAAGCAGCTAGTTTTGGCGAAGTTATCACCTCAAAATAGTCTCCTTCGCGGGGTATGAGTCGAAACCCACATTGTAAACAAAACCCTTCTTCATCAATTAGAGTTGAAGAAGCGCCACATTTTTCACATTGGTCTTTACTATATATATTCCTATCTACATTCATAGATTTATGCATTTGTGGAGAGAATGTTGGAACTGCCACTTGGGCGCCGCATTCGTCACAAAAATTATCATCGATTTGTAGGCTTGCCCCACATTGAGAACATTGTAAATTCATTTTTTAAGATTTGGTTGTTAATGTTTAATACATGTAGGTTGAATACATGTAGAGACGCCTTCACGTAGTGTCCCGCAGGGATTAATCGCGTCTCTACAACAATATTTTTCATACCCAGGTTTTTGGACGAACACGGTTTGCTTCGTCAACTAGCTGAATTTTTTCGTCTCCTGCTGAAAGATGTGCCATGTGGCGGAGTGCTTTTTCTAGTCCTGTTCGTAGGTGAACTTCTTTTAGTGGTTGTCCTAATATAGAAACAGCATCTGTGGGAGAAAGCTGTTTAGAAGTAATTAAATTTAAGGCTGTTTCTAAGACTTGCTTTGCTAACCGATGACGTTCAATACCATCTAATGTTAGAGCTTCGACTACTTTTGAAGCTTCTTGAAGTTCTTTTACGACTGGCGCCCCATTTGAGTTATCTATTAATGTGCTAGCAATTTCAATGCGCGAACGTGTATGTAAATTCGAGGTGTGGGGTATACGTTCTAATGCTACTACTGCATCGCTACGTTGTCCTAACGCGCGTAAACACCGTGATAAACCAAATGCTGCTGCTGTATAACTAGGGTCTTGAAGTGATACTAAGTCGTACATTTGCATCGCTAACTTTAAATTTCCTGCTGCTTCTGCTGCTAAACCTAGTCCTAACTTAGGTGGTAGTTCTCCTGGTAAATCAAAATAAACTTGGTCAAATATCTTTTGTGCTTCTTGATATTTACCTTGTGCCATCAAATTGCGCCCTCGATACCATAATACTCGCCAGTCCCAAGGGTCTTTTTCTTCAACTTGTTTTAATAATAGTGCAGTTTCTTCATAGTTACCAACTTCAATTAAACTATTAGCCAACCTTAATGATGCTTCACGGGAGTTAGGAAACTGCTCAACAACTTGTCTTAAGCTAGTAATTTGCAAATTAATTACAGGAACGGCGCCTGCTGCTAATATACCATTACAGCTAGGGTCTGTTGTGTCGAGTAATGGCATTGGTAATTGATGATAATTTGGTTTGATGGCGCCGAAACTATTACCATCCATTAAAGCCAGCATATCACCACCAAACATCGTGCTAGTACTTGGACATGGTGTACCAGTTTGTTTTGCTACTATTTCTCTTAGTACTCCTAAAAGCTGCTCTGCCATTTCATCAGCAGATTGAAATCTTTCATCAGGGTTTTCCGCAGTAGATTTGAGTAGAAATCTGTACAAAGATTCTTGCTCGGCAAATAAAGGTTCTTCCTGTGGACTTGGTAATTTATACAGATGTTCTTTACTAAAAGAGCGAATGTTAGTAAGTAAAACAGCAAGTGTTCTGCCAATAGTATATAAATCTGATACTGGGGTGGGCCCTTCACCTGCTTCGGGTGCGCTGTAACCAACTGTACCGTAAATATCGCCATTGGGGTCATCAATGCGTCGTACCCCACCCATATCAATCAATTTAACATCACTGCCTTCAAGCATGACGTTATCGGGTTTAAAGTCACAGTAAACTAAACCTTGTGAATGTAAGTAAGCAAAGGCGCCTAATATTCGATGAATATAAGCAATAGCTTCAGTAACTGGTAAAGGACCGCGTTCTTTACGAATATCTTTGAGCGTTTTACCACCGACATACTCCATAATAATGAAGCCTTCGGTGCCACGATTGACAAAATTATAAATCCCAACGATATTACCGTGCTTGACAGCAGCCAAAAATTGTCTCTCAGCTACAGCTACCGCAGCACTCGAAGCATCTTCAGTATTTAACAACCCTTTTAAAACAACATAACGCGAAAGAGTTATATCAAAACCAAGATAAATCCATCCTAACCCACCATATGCAATGGCGCCTTTAACTTCATATTGTCCCGAAACAACATCACCACGAGTTAAAGAAGGAATAAATGAATACTTATGACCGCACTGAGGACAAAAGCCTTTTTCCCTTTTTAAAGGATTATTACAATTCGAGCAAAAACGCTTGTTTTCAGGCACTTTCGCTTCAGCCATAATTAGCTTTTCAGGTTCAGTCGAAGGTAGTTCGGGTATAGATATTAACCCGGCGCCTAATTGTTTTCGACTACTTCCTCTTGATGTTCCCCCAGTACGTCTTGAACCGCGCGAACGATTACTTAGAGGTGAGGAACCTGTACCAGTAGTGATATTAGCAGTAACTTTTGTTGGTTGATTATGTATTGAAGACTGTATATTAGATGTCCCTACGCTTTTAATTGCAGCGTGTCCGCATACATTGCAATAGCCGTCCTCAATCGTACCACCACACCCATTGCGCTTGCAGCTTTCACCGTCCATTCGGACTCTCCTTCGATGATTTAGATAGTGATAACACGGTCTATTAAAACTCTTACTTTTGTTTCCCTAGCGTTAAAACCCTAGGCTATTGTGGTTAAATTTTCTTTATACTTAGACTGCCCTAAATTAAAGTTAGTTTAACCATATATATAATTTCTTTATCAAAACGCTAAAATTATGCTTTTTTAAGAAAAAGGAACCACAGTAGCCAAGGGGTTTCAACCCTAGGAAAGCAAAGAAAAGAGTGTTTAAGAGAGTTTCTCTCTACTACAACATGATTTACCGCGAATTCGGATAACTATTCAATCTTTTTTCATATTTTGATACCAACTCTGCTGCTTCATCAAGTAGAGTTGGTCTGGTATATAATATTTTTTTAGCTTGTTGTGCGAGTTCTTGTAACATGGTATCCTCGACACAACCGCGCGCCAGTGCTTTAGCAACTAATGCATCAAGTCTACCGCGTAACTCCGCACGTAAATCTAATGGCGCCTGATTAGCTGCATAAGCATTTTTTTCTTTAGCTATATGTTCCTTCACCTTAGCAGTCCAATTTTCCAAACCAACCCGCACAGGATTAAATAAACCATCATTAAATTTTGTTTCTAGCCTATTTAACCATGCTTCTAAAGCTTGTACTTCCTCGTCAGCAAGCGGGTTTTGTAATTTAGAGTAGTCAGCTACCTTACTTTTGCTCTCATCATAAGCAACTTTCGCTAAATGATGGATTTTTTGTAAGTTAGATAAATAGTCGCGTGCTGTTACTAAACCCGACTCTACAGACTCTCGCTGTTGCCTTGCCACTTCGAGCATTGACTTCAGCTTCATTATTTGAGGTTGAATAGATTTTAAAAATTCTTCATTTACTCCCAATGGGTCGGACTCAACCAAAGCGCGCTGTTGCTTAAGCTTTTGAGCAACACCAACTATTTCCTCCGAACAATCAATATTTAAAGACTCAGCCAAATGTTGTAACTGCCGAGTTTCTATTTCGATATCTATCAAACTTAGTTCTAAACGTGACCACACCTCATCAACAGCTAAAACCACATCCTTCGCTGCTTGAAATGCGCTCGTCATCAACTTTAATAACTCTTCTGGAGTTACAGTATTTATAGTTTGGGCAGCAGAAAGTAATCCCCGTTGTGCCAAAGGTATTGTCTCAATCGATAAATGAATCGAAGGCTTAGTTAATAAATCTTCAATTTCCTGAACTTTTTGTAGCGATGCCAAAAACCTTGGTATCGAAGCACGCAACTGCACAGCTTTATCAATGGTCTGCATCAGCAAATCAAAATTCTGGAATAACTCATTCATCACATGTAGCACAGGATTAACGCGCGTTTGCGTCACCCCAGTTAACTCCACTCTAGGAAAACCCGAAACCCCACAAAGTCGTTGGTATGCTGACAGTCCGTGTAAATCAATTAGATTTTGACCTACAACGTCGAGTTTAAATTTCCAGTCAGCAAGGAGTTGGTCGATTTCTTCTAAATTCACAAGCCACTCTAAGTAACAAAATAAACAAACATAGATTCTGCCACATAGTTGCTACAACACCAATCATACCAATTCCAGAAACCAGGTTTCTTTTACACGTTCGCACAACAACATGGTGCAGAATGCGTGGTGTTGAACTCTTTATAAACATGTCCGGAGAATTTGTATAATTTATGGAAATGATTTTAATAATCAGGTTGACAAGTTTTATACTCTTATCATATAGTACTTCCTTAGTTATTCATGCAAAGCGAAGCGTGCGTGCAAGCGCTCAAATCGAGATTCTAGAGACTGGATAAAGAAGTTTCTACAGTCAAGCATGTTTCACAAATTATACAACAGTTCTACATCAGAATAAATTATTACAAAGCTCGGTAACTATTTCCTTCCTAGCTTGTGTCTGTAGTAAATGAGTGCAACTACAGTCAGATTTTCGGTGCATTTTAACACTCGTGTTAAGTAAATACCAATTTTCAAATTTTTAGAATGATGAAGAAACCGTTTCGGCAAAGCGTGTTTATCTTTGTATTAATTGTAACGTTAACAACAGGATGTCGCGGAAGTAGTGAGTATAAAAAACTTGCAGATGCAGGAAATGAATATACAAATGCAGTTGACAAGTTGCTTGTAGCTGCTATTGACATACATCTTGAATCAACCTCTAGGCAGCTTCTGGATAAAATGGATAGGTATGATTTTGATGATTCCGAGGATATATCTAAAATAAGAGGTAGATTAATAAAATATTCTCAGTCTGACGCAGAGTATTTAGAAGCCATTAGGGGTTTACGTGAGCATAACAAATTATTAGGCGATTATTTTCGACAACTTAATAAACTTGCAGCCTCTGATGCATCTGCAAACTTGCCAGGACAGCTTATTACAACTGCCAATAATCTCACAAGAACTGGAAAAGAACTCTTAGGGGTCTTAGAGCGAAATAACGCTACAAATACTGCAAAAAAACCAGAGACAAGCAACTCTAAAAAGGCTGGACTTTTTCCGGACATCAATAGTCCTGTTTCATCAAAAATTACTGGTGCATTACGCTCGGAATTAGAGCAGCGCAAAGATATAATAATGAGTGAAATAGTAATCCAAAAAGAAATGTTGCAACTGATTGGGGATCAAATGGAACAAAGAGCTCAAACAATTCGTCAAATAGAACAAGAACGTATCCTTTTGGCACCACTACTAGTGCGACAGGGAAAATTCTCTGAGCAAGAACAAACTGAATGGATAGCAATGCGAAAGAATTTACAAACAATGTACAGTACAGCAGAAGAGCTTAGTGAAGCAAGCAGAACATTGGGTAATCTTCAAGCTGTATTTCAAGGTTTTATTGAGGGCAAATCAACTCTTGATAAACTTAATAATGTTTCAAAACAGATAAAAGAAGTCAAGTAAAAATTTACATTTTTAAGGTAAATTAAAATGAATAACAATCAAAATCATAGTTCAAAAGAAAAAATCTTAAATATTAGTAAAGAGAACGTTGGAGAAGCTTTTAAAGGAGCTACAAATGGTGATGCAGACCTTGACAAAATGATTCGTGACTATTTAAAAAAACTTGATTCAAGAGTAGATTCCTTGCAAAGAACATTAGGTACTAAAGACAAAAATTTCAAAGAATTAAGAGACCACCAAGAGTCGGTAGATGATATGCTTAAGAAACTGGATATATATAAGATAAAAAAATTTACTGAACGGCTCCAAGGGAATGAGCAACACCTGCGTAAAGGAATACAAAAATTACAAGGTATGCTTGATCAGCTTGATAATAAGAACGGATTAGAGAATATTGTTAAACAGATAAAAATGCCAGGGATAGGGATAGGAGAAATTGTTACAAAATGTTTGAAATTATTGTAGTAATAATTTGTGTTCTATAGGAAAAACTGTAGATTTTTGAAATATACGTAGGGTAGGCTTCGTTTCACCACATTACGGGTTTTGGTGAGCCAAACCTACTTGTAAATATATACGCGCACAACTGCAAATAATAAATATTAAATAGAAGTCATAGCTGAAAGTTTACAAGTTTAATGATAACTTTTACGGTTTAAATAAAACCCTCAGCCGAGCATCGAAGTGTTTAACGGCGCCTCTTCACAAAAAAATTATACACAATAGTTTATTTTATTGATTATATATCTCAAAATATTCTAATATAGGCAGGTGAAGCTGTCTTAATAATACATTTACTATCTATTCTATATTTCGTATTCATGTAATTTTGAAGTATTTGGCTAGTTATACGTGATACAACGACGTCCGAGTTTCCTGTATCTAAAAGCACTAAAGCAGGGCGTAATTTGGCTTTCCGCGATGTCCGCACTTGGGGAATGATTGTGGAGCAGAAGGAGGAGAAAAAAGAAATATGGCTTTGTTCTAGGATAGGAAAAGCCGTGGGTAAGCGTCCTATACATAAACCAGGCGAAATTGTTGACCCTTCAGGGCGCCGTTTAATTCTAGTAATTAGTGATTGCGTGTCACCTGCTTGGCGCGATGGTTCTGTAACTAAAATACTATCGAGTTGGGAACGTAGCAACCCAGTTGCAATTGTCCAAATGTTACCAGAATGGCTCTGGGAACGCAGCGCATTAGGATTAGCGGCGCCAGTAAAATTACGTTCTTTAATTCCAGGAACCCCAAATCAAAAACTGAAATTCGAGGATTTGGCGGCGTGGGACGATATAGATACTCAAACAGGAGTCAAAGTACCAGTAGTTACTTTAGAACCAGAACCCATTAAAACTTGGGCGCAAATGTTGGCGGGTGCAGGTGATACTAAAGCTGTAGGATTTATTTTTGAGCAACCAGGAACGAGCAACGAAAAACAGATAAAACTGATACAGCAACAATAAGGCTTATACACACTATTGGGCAGTATATTGACAGTAATATATGTTGCAAAAATCAGATTTTATAGTGCGAAAATCAAACTCAACTGGGTAGCTTAGTAGGTTTAACCGAAAAGTTACCTAGTTATTATGTAAATACATATGTAGAGACGCGATTAATCGCGTCTCTACAGGGATATAATTTTTACAAATTATGTAGGACTGCTATATCCGCTGTTGCTATCACAGGTCGTGTCAAATAGATGACCATATTTGTTGAATGCCTTGACGAACTTGCAGCCAATCATTAAATTGTAAAGTTCCTAATTGGCGGTTTACCAAACTTTTTTCTATTGTATTCACTTTATGTAATCTAACTACTGATGGACGCATTAAACCTGCTTGCTGCCATTCAGTAATTTCAATATCCAAATCAGTTTGAGACACTTGGCTAGTTATACGTGATACTACAATATCATCATCTCCTGTGTCTAATAGCACTAAAGCTGGACGAAATTTAAATGTAGCTGTATCCGAAAAAGGGAATGCTAGTAGAACTACAAAACCTGGTTGATAGTTTTGCATTGCTTATATGGTGTCGTATATAGCATCTTCTTCACTGTAGCCCTTGAGTAATTGCTCATTAGCAAGACGGTGCCAAGCTTCATCTGAGTCTTCCTCATCCTCGTTGACCATGATAATAACTTTAAGATGCTGATTTTGCGATAAATGCTGCAAAATTTTATTTGGTAGTTCAATTTTCCCTTCAGAAGTTAGTTGGGTAGGGAACTCATATGCTTTCATATTATTTGTGGTACTTATAAAGAATTAATATATTATGACAGGTCAGACAGACTGGCGCCTTTTTCAGGATACAGGAGAAGTACAAGAAGGGTGTAGAAAAGAAACTCAAGCCACTTGAACCTTCACGAGCGCGAAAATTTGGTCAACGAGAGGATGTTACACTTAACGCTGATAAAGGCTGCTATAACCATCAACTAACTATACAGAGACTTCACAAATTATTTTTCAATATTTAATACATATATACATGACTAGGTGATACTTTAGTATTTATATATTATTTTCACTGATTAAGGTGGCGCCAACTCTTCTCTTCTCTGTGCCCTCTGCGCCTCTGTGGTAAATATAAATACTTAATTCCATACTAGTGTTTAATGTTGGGTTCCGCACTCGCGCTCCACCCAACCTACGGGATAAATGTTCTGGCGGCACCTGATTTCACCTTGTTTCTACTGCATAAGTTTATTTTTATGCAATTAATTACAAATTAGGCTATCTCATTTTCCTTAATCACTGATTTTGGTGTTGTGGTAACAAAAAGTACAATCAATCAATTAATTAAGTAATAAATATGCGACTTATTGAAATTGTCAGAGTTATATGTAACCGTCTGGCGCCTTTAGGATGGCGTGATTTACTAGTTCAGCATGGTTTAGATATTACTGCTGCTGATTTAGAACGGGAGTTAATTAAAGATTTACCTAATATTAATCGTCGAGTTCCTGGGTTTGAAGATTTTGCTAGTGAGGGAAGACGCGGTATTCAAGCGGGTTATCCGGCTCGTAGTTTATTGTTTCACGCTTTGGCTTCTTGCAATGTTACTAGTGTTGCGGGCAGAAATTTACAAGGGTTCCCAACGCTTGCGGAACTTGAAGTCGTTGAGAACTATATATATGGTGTTCAACCTCCTTCTATTTTAGAATTGCGTGCGCGTAGTAATAGACAACCTTTAGCTATTGTTGTTTTTGCTAGCGAGTACCGTCCGGCGCCTGAAACTGTTCACCGTAAGCACGCGGATATGTGTTTTTCTCGGACTGGTGTCGCACGGGTTGGTACTGCTCAACCGTTATATGATGGTTCAAAGCGTGGGTTTACACCGTTTGTTGAAGGAGATCAAAATGCTTTCCGTGTTTTACCCGCGCGTTATTCTGCTTATATAGCAATTCAAACCAGAGGAAACCAAGATGCGTTTGGTCCGATGCGGTTTCAACAGGGTGATAGCAATCTAAATTTTTGGGTACCTTTACACAAGCTTTTCGCAGGTACAGAGTGTATTCGCGGTCTTGATTTAGATATTAATTTAAATGCTCATCATGTAAATGAAAAGCTGCGACGTATTCATTTAGAACTCAAGAATGCTGGATGGGGTGAACCAGATATTAGCAATGCACCATTTATTTTTACCGAAGGTATAGCTGAGTTAACAACAAACCCTGATTTTGGCGCCGGATTATTATTACCTGTTGTACATCCAAATTTAGTTGAAGCTGCAACATACAAAGGAAAACCGCTGACATATAAAGTTCCAGCATCCACTCCCATACTTTCTTCAAGTGTTTTAATTCCTGCGGTAGGCCAAGACCGATATCGACGTGCCCCTGAATATATCCATGCACGTCATAGAGTATTGCCAAATGGTCAAATTCAAAATCTCAACGATTTACCAAATGTTACCGAAATTGTAGAAAGAGGTGGTTATGATGCTCTACATTATATTGACTTTACTGGAGATGGTTGGGTAGAAGCTTTATGTCCTCAATTAGCTGTAGAAATTCCACGCAATATTCCTGCATACTCATTAGTAACTGCTCCTGACTTCTTCCCCAACTGCGACCAAGGTGAACTCTTAGACTGGACACAACAATCTGTACCTAGCGCACTTCGTGAAAATTTGTGGCGTATTTTACCAGAATCTTTATCTGACGACCGCATTGCACCAAATATTCAAATTACTGGCGCCAATTTCCGTGCAGAAGATAGAACAGTAACGGCAATTGTTGCATTACCGCTTAACCGTCCAGAAATACGCCAAACTTCCCTCAACGTCCAGCAAACCATGCGCCATACATACTTACCCGATGGTGCCGCTGGAGTATTTGCACCTGGTTGGGATGTAAGCCGTGATACATTTAACAATGTTGAACACTTAGCTGCATATGGTTTAGGTAGCCCTTTTCCAGAAGACTCGAAACTTTGCGCCGCTCTCAGCACATTCTGGCCCGCAGTGGCGCCAGATTCAGCACGTACATATGTGCCAAAAAATGTATGGCCTACCATTAGCCCACTTACCGACGAAGAAATTGGTCAAACAGGTAACTTACCTTGGGATGGAGTCGCAGGACCAAAAGTTGTATCAAACAACGGAAAAATAGTCCTGGAATATGCTGATTATGACCACGCTGACTATGTAGAAAACTCGTTAAACAAAAAATTCTCACTCTCACTAACAGGTAAAGTAGACGTGCGTGAGTATGAAGCCAGAGTTTTAGCAATGGCAAACGTCTATCGCGTTTTAGGTATCACCAATGAACAAAGAGGAAGCATTGGAGTATTATCATTCCGAGCAATAACAGCTACAGATACAGAACTCCAACAAGCGCAAACACAAACACGCACTACACTCCAAGGTAAAATTTACCGCTTTGAAATTTACCGTAGTAACGGTAAACAACCTCGCTTACTTCCCAACAACCCACGTAAATGCACATTGGAAGTTGATGAAATTACCACATTATATATTTCCCCACTCAACGTTTTAGTTAAACAGAGAAATGGTGCCTGGGTTTCGAGACGCATTTAATCTTCTTTCGGGGCGGGCAAGGATGCCCACCCCACAATTCTCTCTTATCTATTACCTTTGTGTCCTTTGTGACGAGCGTGATTCAACACTCTTAAATAAACTATGTATAACAAACAAATATCCGACATTATCATTATCGGTAGCGGTCCAGCAGGCGCCTCAACAGCCATCACATGCGCCTTACAAAACTTAAAAGTAACATTAATCGAAGCAAAACCATTTCCACGCATACACCCAGGTGAAACCCTGCATCCCGGTACCGAACCATTATTCAAACAATTAGGAGTCCTCGAAGAAGTCCTAAAAGCTAACTTTATACGCCACCAAGGCAACTGGGTACAATGGGAAGGAGAAAATAAATTCATCCCCTTCGGAAAAGACCAAGAAGCATGGCAAGGATTCCAAGCAATACGCGCCGACTTTGATAATATCTTACTAAAACGCGCCCAATCTTTAGGTGTCAAAGTCTTACAGCCCTGCCATGCATCTCGCATCATTACCCGAAGAGGTAAAATCATCGGTGTCGAAACATCCCAAGGATTACTACAAGCATCAAAAGTTATCGATGCATCGGGCAGTAACCATTGGCTAGCCAAACAATTAGGAATATCAATAAACTACTATTCCCCTCGTCTTATCGCACATTACGGTTACGCACAAGGTGAATGTCCAACATGTGATGAGGCGCCTGCAATAGTAGCAGACTCAAGCGGTTGGACATGGACGGCAAAAGTCAAACCTCAACTTTACCAGTGGTCACGTCTAAGATTAAATGATGACAAACTTGAAAAAAACTGGTTACCCAAAGAATTTGAGCAATTACAGGTTTATCAAAAAACTCGCGCTAGTGACGTCACTTGGCGAATAATTTCCCAACCCGCAGGAAAAGGTTATTTTACAGTAGGAGATGCAGCAATGGTTCTCGATCCAGCATCATCGCATGGAGTACTAAAAGCTATTATGTCGGGAATGATGGCAGGACACTTAATTACATCAGAAGCGACAGGTAAAATAACCGAGCAACAAGCCATTCAACACTACAACAAATGGATTAATAATTGGTTTGACAGTGATGTAGAGGAATTAAGCAAGCTTTATAAAATGCTACCCAATCCCCCTGTCTGGTTATTCGACTGTCACCATCGTAGGAACTAATACTTCATCAATAACGTGAATTACCCCATTATCAGCAAGAATATCAGTTTTTAGTACATTAGCATTATTAACTTTAACCTTACCGTCAGAAGATTCAATTGCTAATATAGAACCTTCTACAGTCGGCGCCTCATCAATTTGAGCTAAATCATCAGAGCGCACATCTCCAAACACAGCATGATACGCAACAATTCTCTTTAATTTAGGAATATCTTGAAGAAGTTCATCTAAAGTTGATTGTGGCAACTTATTAAACGCATCGTCAGTAGGTGCAAATACGGTCAAAGAATCTGCATGTTCTATCGTATCCAGTAACCCAGCAGCTTCAGCTACTTTGATTAAAGTCTTAAAATTACCTGCATTCTTTGCTGTCTCTAAAAGGTTTGCCATAAGTTGCTTCTACAAGGGTGATATTACAAGTAACTTATAAATTCCTAACTGTGTGTATATCCTCTACCTGGAGTAATGAATCGTGAGTGCTAAACTAAAAGTTGTTCTACTGAACCAGTGATTATGCTCAAGCGTTCAAAGTTCGAGACAACTCAGTCTCAGATTATGCACCGTGCTGAAGATTTGATACATGCAGCCTCAAATCGTTATCGCATCACGGTTCAAGTTGCTAACCGTGCTAAACGGCGCCGTTACGAAGATTTTGACAATGCCGATGATACGCTCATGAAACCTGTATTGCGCGCAATTATCGAAATGTCAGATGAGCTAACTCAACCGGAAATCATTGGTGAAGTCTAGAAGTTAAATCTAGTCCCCCTCTTGGGGGATTATATATTTGTACTAAATTAAACTAATTCCAACAATGGAAAAAAATCCTATTCCCTTATTTATTCAATCTAAATTGTATTTTCTATACCCAGCGCGTCGAATTCTATATTTTGCTTTATTTGTAACAGTTCTAGTTACGGTGCTTTGCAGTGCCGAAGTTAGCCCACCAATTTTGTCTAATATAAGTTTATTTGGCGCCCAGCCAGCAGTTGCACAGCAGCGTGTTGTTATCGGTGATGTTTGGCAAAAAATTTACCAACAATTACCAGATTTACCCAAAGAAAATACTTACAAAGCTAAAGATGGTGGTAAGGTTGCCACTGATAATACTTTAGTCGGTCGCATAATTCGTTACCACATCTATACGAAGGGACGGGCACCTAACTTTCGTTTAGATTGGAAGTTAACTTTGGCAGATTATCTTGATGCCAACGAAATCATGTACGATTACAGCTATCCGGGAAAAGATAATTTAACAACAAACCCATTTGACGGTGATAGGGCTGCCGTAAAAAAACTTACTCGTAGTCAGCGTGCTGCTTTGGTGCAAGCTTTAACAAACGCCTTCACTGGCAAAAGCTAAAATGGAACGTGTTATTAAAAGTGGTGTTGGTTGGCGTATTGGTTGGAACCCTTCGGCACCTAAATTTAAAGGATTAGTAGGTACCTCGGACTGGTCTGTTGAATTAACGCAAACTGAGTTAGATGATTTTTGTAGGTTATTAACACAGCTTGCTGACACAATGAAACAACTGGCGCCTGAGCTAATGGACTCTGAAAAAATAGCCATAGAAGCCGAAAGCGATTTAATCTGGATGGAAGTAGAAGGCTACCATCACTCCTACAGCTTACGCTTCATCATTAATAATGAACGTGCTTGCGAAGGGAAATGGGAGACCGATGCTGTACCAGGTTTACTCCAAGCAGCAAGTACGCTCAAGGTTTTTTAATTAAAGATGCTATTTTTCTTCTAAGTTGTGTTATTATAGCTAAGTTAAAGATTACAAAGTTAAATTTGTATTCTTCGGGGCGTAGCGCAGCTTGGTAGCGCGCCACTTTGGGGTAGTGGAGGTCTTGGGTTCAAATCCCAACGTTCCGATATTTTTATAAAATTCTTTAAACATAATCTTGTGGGGTGGGCATCCTTGCCTGCGCTCGAATTCCAACAGACAAGGATGCCTGTTCCACAAGACAGTTTATTAAATTATACCGATACAAAAGGCGCGCTCTCTGGTGAGAACGCGCGGGAGCAAGCTAAGATTTAAATCTTAACCTCTTTTTAATGATTAGGCAGGCGCCTACAGTCTCATAAAAATAAATTTAGGGCTGATACATCAAAGAAAAGAATAAACCATTGTTTTGCAGTGAGTCACCTTGTCTAGAAATAGAGGTTAAAGGAATACCCACCTAACTCATAAATCTACCATCAACACCAGTATCATTTACTGTTGCTCTTAATGCACCTATTTATTCCTACTTAGGATGCCCAAAATTTTTTGATTAGTAACATTTTTATTGAAGTTGAAGTTTTAAGACATGTGTAGTGATAATACGTAAGCACATGTAAGTTATTTATCTAATGTCAAATTTTGTACCAAAGCATTAATACTCTGAGTGTTGGGTTCCGTTCCTCCACCCAACCTACAATAATGGGGTCATTTTAGGATTTTTATGTTTAAAACAGCAAATAATCTTTGGATATCTTGTTTTTTATCGTTATTTCTTGTTTTTATGGCTTTACTTAACTAAACATCTAACTGAGTAGGAACTTTATGAAATCTTTAGAAGTATTTTTATTTAATTAAATTCTGTATAGTATTCAATCAAAGAGTAGTAATAGTTAAATAATTCATAAGTATAGTTAACATTGACTTGAAATTGAATAATATAGAGTAAACATACCGCTGAGGGTATTAAATGGAGCTATTGCAGAAACAGGTCTTGACTTTAAGCCATAAAGTCGATGCCCTCTACCAGGTTATTCAGCAACTTGAGCATAAAGTCTCTCAAGCTTTATCGACGTGTAATACAGAGAAAACCACCGTTAGAGACAGTTTGCATGAGTTAAGCGAAACTGGTAGCTACCAGTTGAAAGGATATACGCTCTCTAATCCAGAATTAGAGCATAAAGACGTTTTAGCTGATGGAATTTTTACGGATATTAATTTTCAAGGGGGAGATCGGCATTTAACACCCGAAATTCAAATTCAACGGTTAACTGCACAACTAACCGCAGCATACAACCGCATTGCTGCTTTAGAGGAGCAACTACTACTCAAACGAATCAATTATTAATAAACGTGTAGAGACGTTACATGTAACGTCTCTACATTAATTTTGTTTCAATTTGTCAATTTGTCTTTCTATTGCCATTAATAGCTGCTCTTGTTGCCAGTTTTGGTATAGATATGCAGCAATGCAAGCAGCACCAGCACCTACACCTTCTTTAACAAAGCCTTGCTCGTATGCACGTAATTGTTCGTAACGAGAGTTAGTAAGATTAAGTTGGGTAGCAATTAGCGGAACATCGCCAATTAAAGAAGCTAATTCAATTGTGGCGCCAGAAATATCTTCTGCAACCCAACGAGTAGTACCTACTACAATTTGGTTTGGTTGCCACTCTAAGCCATAAAAATTCGCACATGCACGGGATAAAGCATACACTGCCAGCATTTGAGTACCTCCGGCAAGCATTACACCACACAAACGACTCGCAGCTATTGCCATCCCAGCTACCACTACTTGCATTGGGTCTCCAACTGATGCAACCAATTCTAGTGGGTCATCAGAAATTTTACCCATTCTCTCTAGTCCTGTTTGTACTACCGCTAATTTTTGCGTGTGATTACAGACAGAATGACTACTATTCACTTTTCCCGCAGCGTTAATTCCTAAAGCTGTTAAAATCGCCAAAGCTGTCGTCGTTCCACCAACAACGCACTCGCTTAAAATTAAATATCTTTGATTAGAATAATCTTTACCTAAAGAAGCTCCACGTCCCAGCTTCTCTCCCCACTCTAAACCTTGCTGGAATAAGTGACGCACTACAGATAATTTTATTGCATTACCACTACTTACACATAGAGCATGTGTGCCTTTTAAATCAATTGCCCTAATACTTAAAGGCGGCACCTTAATTAGTCCAGCATTAAAAATATAAATAGGTAACTTTAGTTCTTCAACAACGGCACGCGAAATAACAACAGGTGATGCTCCTGCGGTCAAGGGTGGTAAAGGATACTCAGGTACTCTGGAGGCACCGTGATATAAAAATTCTGCATCAGCGCAAGCGGTATACATACGGTCTTCTGGAGTTAGACCAGCGGCAGATATGCCTGGTATCAAAGCTGTCTCTGTGAATCCTAATACGCAAACAAATATTGGCAACCCGCAATGCTTACTTACCCAGGCTTTTCCTAGAGGAATCTGAGTATAGATATTAATCATAATCTAGTAAAACTTGTACCCAATGCGGAGGACGAGGTATAGGATTACCAAGACGGTCTAATAATAGCCATGCTCCAATGTGGACTAAAAATAAATATAGAAAATTATTGAATAGAACAAATATAAGGGCGCCGATTTGAATATAAAATGGGCTGGGAGTCGATAGAATACCTATCCTTAGAAAAATCCAGTCAATTATACCAGTTACTTGATTAATAATATAAATCCATAAATCTTCATCGGTTAATATAGATATAAACCAAATTCTAAAAAATACACCAATCGTCCCTAACAGCGCTCCTAAACTAATCGAAACAATCCAAGGAACACCACGATTCCATGCGACACCTAGTAATACTCCCATAAACGCGAACGGCATCACAAACTGTAAACTGTGAATCGGCCCCATCAGTACCGATAACAGCAACCCAGAAACAACAGCAGCCATCCAAGCTGCACGTTTACCTCGACGCAGGTAAACTAACGCAATTGGAACCGGAAAAAATATCCGCAAAACAGGTGCAAACGCTGGAAAATAGAAGCTAATAAACCAAATCAAACTGCCTGTACTAGCTAAAAAGGCAGTTTCTACCATTCGTAGTGGTGCATCAACTTTTATCTCTGGAGATGTTAATACTTCTTTTCTTTCAGCCCATTCTTTCTCTGGAACCATGATTTTTCGCGCTCAGTTTAAACAATCATCTTTTCTAATGCTGACAAATCAGGAATGCATATTGAATCTTGGTCACGCTTGATTAGTCCTTTCTTTTCTAACCTATTTAAAACTCTTGTTACAGTTTCGCGCGCTAATCCACTCAAACTGCTTAACTCCCGATGCGGTAGAATGGGTATTTCTGTACCAGAATCTCCTTTAATTCCCTGCCCCTCAGCTAGAAATATTAATGTATCTGCTACTCTAGACTGACTGTCTGATTCACGCAACCGCAGGCGCCGATTTACTTGTCGTAATCTTCGTGCCATTAGTTGAGACAACCGCACTCCTGCCATTGGTTCAGTTTGAAGTAACTTAACAAAATCTTGAGAAGGCATACTACCTATGATAGTACCCGTTAAAGTAATTACATCGGTTGAACGAGGAACTTCATCAAGTGCGGCCATTTCACCAAATAATTCACCTTTCCCCAAAATATTCAGCGTTACTTCCTTACCTTCAAGATTGTAAGTCCGAATTTTAACCCAACCCTGAGCAATAAAATATACTGAACCCCCCCAGTCATTTTCGAGTAAAATAACCTGATTTGCCGGATGGGTACGGGTAACAAGATGTGTAAGTGCCAAATCGATAGCAGTTTGTGGCAACCCTTGAAAAAAGGGTGACGACGTGACTATGGTAGGATTGGCTGGGCTGATTAAGCTATATCGGTCTTCCATTAGAATATTTTTAAATATTGCAGCAACAAGCGTTAATAAACCTAAAAAGTTAAACTTAACCCTACGCTATCAAAGCATAACTGCTTTCAAAGATAAAGCGGAAAGTTTGTAACAAAGAACTGAAATCGAGTTGCTTTTCCGATACAAATTTTATCTACGGGTATAAAAAGATAAAGCTCTGACTCTAATTAGCTCTTACTCTAGTGTAATTCGTTTCAAGCAAACAATATATTGCAAATATAATCACCAAACTACTTACACGCATTACACTAATGATACCCGTAGCAGAACAAACCCGGTTTCTTAAAGAAACTGGGTTTCTGGTTTCTCAAATATAATTTCGGCGATAAGAGCGGAAATTTTGTAAATAATGCTGTACCCTAGTAGCGATTAGTAAACCACAGCATCGAATGCTGTCACACAACAAACAAGAAGTTTCCCAAGACTTCAGGGTTTGTAGTTAATGCTTTATAAGGCAGAAAAGCCCTTGCCCAGTTCTAGCTTAGGTAAATCACTGTGACTTCCCGCTCAACTGAAATTCAAACGCTAATTGCAGATATTGATAACTTGCTCGCCAATAATAAAGGTAAGCGCTTGGTTAGAGTTCTCGCCAATCAAGGACAGGAACCTAGACAGGTATTAGAGCGAGTTCGTGACTTTTTAACTTCAATCGAAACTGAACCGCAGTCCTCCCAGGCCGCGTTACTGTCTCCTTTATTAGCAAAGTATATTGGCAGCGATGACTTACCCAATAATGAGTCGCAATCTCAAGAACTCAATTCCCCTTCCTCTCAAATAAACGACTTAAGAACGTTAATTGAGCCATTGCGCGTTGAAATTCTAACCATGCAGCAAGAGCGAAAAAATCTGGTTGAAGAAATTCGCCAGCTTGAACAGCAGCGGATGCATAATTACTCCTTGGCAAACCAAATGGCAAACCAAGAGCAAATGATTGCCGAATTTTTACAGGTGCTAGCAAATAGAGTCTCAACTACTGCACCACAACTACCTGCTCCTGTACAACCGCTCTCAACACCAGAGCAAATGTACGATAGATTAGCAACTGCCCCACCATTAATTAAAACAAGTGAGGCGCCTTCTGTTATCGAAGCACAATCAGCCGAACTATTAGAACGTATTTCGCGGTCTTATAATGAGTTAGACCAAAAAATAGTCGAGTTCGATGGCAATATAAATCTCTCGTTTGAAACTTTACAGCGTAATTTAAATAATTACCGCTCGTCTTTAACAGAAGCACTCGTGAGTATGCAAAACGAGGGTGTGCAAGGTGAGCAACTGCTCAAAAATTGGATTGACAATTTAATGCAGCAATTGCAGTCTGTAAATATGTTTCTGTCAGAGCTTACTAACAAGTCACAGTCATTGCAACATCAAACGCAACAACAAGCTCAAAATACAGTTTCGCTACCAGATATTGACACTACTTTAGTCGGTGATGCTAACGTGACTCCCGATTTAGATGCTTTGCTTTTGGAATTAAATCCGAATGTCAATAGTTCTAGTACAAACTTAAATATTCAATCATTACAAACAACTAAAATTAATACTCAATCTACTGTTGATGAAGTTGACTTACTTTATGCAAGCTTATTCGGCGCCTCGGATACACCAACATCGTATCAGCAAGTTAGCTTACCTCTTTCAAACCCCATCAGTGTTATCGCAGATTCGCCAGTAAATTTAGAGGCGCCTTTAACTCCAACTGAGCCAGAAGTCACTCCAGACACAGTTGATATATTTGATACAGTTGATGTTGCTGCTAATTTAAATTCTCCAACTTCTCTTCCGAGCCAAGACGAAAAAATTATTTCCAGCATTTCTATAGAAAGTGCCTTACAACTACCGACTTTTGAAGAAACTACTAATATTACAGTTACTACTAATATTACACCATCAGCACCTGCTGAGTTACCAGAAACAGTGGAAACAGAAGAAATAGTAGAGACATCCACGGCGCCAGAGACAGAAACAACATTTGTACCAGACCCTTGGCTTGATAGCGCAGATGCGGGACTACTAGATTTACAAGACTTTCAAGCTCCACAAGAAACAAGCATTGCAGGGCAAACATCAAATACGTGGGAAACATTTGTTCGCATTGACCAAGCTTCGACACATTATGAACTAACTGCTGCCGATACAATTACTTCATTAACAGATTTAGTTTTTGAAGATACATCTACTTTAATTGGTATTGATATACCTGAAAATCACATAGATCAAACAAATAATCTTATTACAATTTTGCCAAAAGAAGCATTGCTTTCTGAAGCATCAGCTCAAGTTGATGCGGCAATGCCCAATATTTCGCTTGATGAAGAGCAGATACAGCGATTAGACCAAGATTTAAGAAAGTTTGATGGTGAGCAATATATAAATCCTTCTTCCCAACAACAAACTATACAACCTCTTGAAACACCAAGAGAACCCCTAATAGAACCACAAATAGAACCACAAATAGAACCACAAAAAAACGCGGAAGAAAAACCCGCGTTTTCATCTATTGATAACTATGAAGAGATACCTGATACAGTAGACTCAGCGTGGTATTTGGGCATAGATTTAGGAACAACTGGAATTTCTGCTGCTTTATTAAATCGTTTAACAGCAGAAGTCTATCCGCTTTACTGGTCAACAGACGATATTAATACAAACGGCGCCAAACGTTCGTTTCGATTACCCGCAGAAGTTTACTTACCTGCAAGTGCCGGTTTACTAATTGGTAGCCAAGATAGTACACAAAGCGCCCAAAATCTCTTTTCTGCCGAACTTAAGCCTTATTTACAAATAGCTTTACCTTATAGAAGCGAAAAGCAAATTCAATCAAATGAAGACCAAGATTTGCCTCTAGACCAGTCCGGAGTAAAAACTTCACATAAATGGGAACCTGTACTGCAATTAAATGAAGTTGCGACGGTACCTTTAGTATGGATGGTACGCTCACTATCAAAGTTATTATTAACTCTCAAATCTGACCGTAATAGCACTACTTTGGGGTTGACGGCAACTGCTATGGGTATTAACCAAGAAAGCTTCCGTCGTATCGTCGATAATATATCTGGTGTTGTTTGCTCGTGTCCGTCGAACTGGTCAGAGCAATATCGTTTTAATATTCGTGAAGCTTTACTACTTTCAAAATTAATTGTTCATCCCCAGCAAGTATTTTTCGTTGAAGAAGCAATTGCTAGTTTACTCAGCGAACTTGACGGCGCCAACGGTGAGGAAGTTAAACTAAATACTCGAAATGGTTTTCGCAGTGCCAAAAGTAGTGAACAATCACTACAAGGTAACACTTTAATCATGAATATCGGCGCCAGCGCTACCGAAATGGGACTAGTTGAGTTACCCGAAAACCTATTGGAGTTGTCTCACAATGACTTCATGCTTCATAGTTTTGCATACGGTGGTAAAGGTATCGAAATAGACATTCTATGTCAGTTATTACTGCCACCAAAATGGCGCCAACCTGTATCCGAAAAGGCGTCTTCTGAACCAATAGCAAGTAATCCTTTACACTGGCAACCAAACGTACAAGGATTAGAAGCAACACGACTATCAAGTTTGAAATGGGAAGAGTTAACGTTACCGCGACCAGGTGAACCAGATATTATGGAACGCATTCGCTTGTTACAGCGACTTGAAAGTTCACGTTTAGGACAAGCACTGTTAGATGCAGCAACTGCGATGAAACTAATTTTGCAGCATCAAGAATCATTCTCATTTGAATTAGCTGACCAGCGCTGGATTTTACAACGACGTGATTTAGAGGGTCAAGTGTTTGTGCCATTTGTCCGTCGTCTCAACCGTGAACTAAATCGTTTATTAGTAGCACGTGGTATTCCTACCGAAGCTATTAACCAAGCGATTTTAACAGGTGGAGTTGCAACACTAGGCGCCGTTAGTAGGTGGTTACGCCAAAAACTTCCAAATGCCAGAATAATTCAAGATTTGTATCTTGGTGAAAATGGCGCCCCTACATGTAGTCGTGTAGCTTATGGGTTAAGCTTACTACCACTTCATCCCCAAGTTTTAGAAGTGTCAAGACAACAATATACAGATTATTTCTTGTTTACAGAATTATTGCGCGTTTTACCAGAACATGCTTTAACATTTGGCGAAGTCATTGCACTATTTGAGGAACGTGGCATTAACACCCGTAACTGCCAACAAAGACTACTGGCATTTTTAGAAGGTGAACTACCCGCAGGTTTGGTACCTGGCAACACCGAGTCAATGTGGTTAACTCAAGCTTCGTTAGAAAATTTTGATTACAAAGCAGCTACTGGCACCGAGTTATTTGAGAAACAAGGTAGTCTTACATATTGTCCCAATATCCAGCAAATAAACACCTTGCGTCGTTTACTTGATGCAGTAAAAGCTAGTACTCAACAATCATTAGAAGAACCTTACACCGTTAACTTTGCGGTTGGTGTACCTTTGTAAAGCAGAAAGGAGAAAGGAATGTTAATAGGACTTACGCACAGAAACCTGGTTTATAGCCAAAATCGTCGTTTTTATGACAAATTATCGACCAAGAAAACAGGTTTATAGAATTTTTGCGTAAGTCCTGGTTAATTTAATCTTTCCCTTTCCCTATTTTTCTTTCTACGTAATTTACATATATCCTCATCTTTCTTCATACAAACTTTACAAATAGAAATACTGAAAGTTTACTTTTCTGTTGCTTTATCCAAAGATTGGATAAAATTTCGGATTTTGGGTGTTGAGTAGTAAATTCACTTGACTATGATGGTGAAGTACGACAAAACCTACGTAAGAACCGAATTGAAAACTGTGTCTGCATATATTCCCGATACGAGTCCCTATACTCGCGAGTCAGTACTGAATAATCAGTACTTGAGTCAGTATTTACAACAGCCAATACACCCTTCTGTTCTAAGTGGTACTAAAAGACTAATTGATATTATCGGCGCCATCGTTGGGTTGATAATAACAGCTTTTTTAGCAATACCCATTGCAATAGCAAACTTTTCCTACGACCGAGGGCCAGTATTTTACAAGCAAACTCGTTGCGGTTTACACGGGCAAACTTTTCAAATATGGAAATTTCGTTCAATGGTCGTAAATGCTGACAAACTTAAGCATTTAGTTAAAAATGAGGCTCAGGGACACATATTTAAGTGTGCCAATGACCCTCGTATTACTCCCATTGGTCGGTTACTAAGACGTTCGAGTTTAGATGAACTTCCACAATTTTGGAATGTTCTAAAAGGAGAAATGAGTTTGGTTGGTACCCGTCCACCCACAGTTGATGAAGTACAAAAATACCAATCACATCATTATGTACGCTTGCAAGTCAAACCCGGAATGACCGGAGAGTGGCAAGCAAACGGACGTTCTAGCATCAAAGATTTTGAGCAAATCGTTCAAATGGATATCGACTATCAACAGAAATGGTCGGCAATGTACGATTTGAAGTTAATTATCAAAACCATTTGGGTTGTGATAAAAGCTTCAGGGGCATATTAATTTACCCTTTGACTCCGCTGCCAGCATCAGTGGGTACAATGTATCGTTGTAGAAATAAAAATAATATCATCACAGGGGCAATGGAAATTACCGAACCTGCAGCTACCAAACGCCAGTCGAGTGAGAACGTTCCTGCTAATTTTGCCACGCCAAGCGGCAATGTATATAAACTCTCATCTTGAATAACGATGAGGGGCCACAGAAAATCACTCCAAGCTCCAATAAATACAAAAATTGCCAGGGTAACAAGTGCCGGACGGATTGCTGGCAACATAATATTCCACCACAGTCCCAATTCTGAACATCCGTCCATCCGCGCTGCTTCTTCAAGTTCTTTAGGAACACCCAAAAAAGCTTGTCTCAACAGAAATATGCCAAATGCGGAAGCCAAACTTGGGAAAATCATTCCCAAGTAGGTATTCCGCAGCCCAATTTGCACCGTCAATATATATAGTGGAATCATGACAATTTGAAAAGGAATCATGATTGTCGTGACTATGGCAGTAAATATCCAGTCGCGTCCTGGAAAAGATAATCTAGCTAGTGGGTAAGCAGCTAAAGCACAAAATATTAAATTCAAGCAAACAGTTGAGACCGCCACGATAGTACTATTGAACAGGTACTGTCCAAAAGGGTTAGTTTGCCAAACAGTGACAAAGTTATCAAAAGTAGGTTGGGCAGGCAATAATTGCGGTGGAGATTGAAATATATTCTCTGTTTGCGATTTAAAAGCGGTGCCAACCAGCCATAGTAATGGAAAGAGTGTTACGAGTGCAGTGGAAGTCAGCACTCCATACATCAATAAAGTTTTTATTCTAGGGTTTTTTAGTAGCATTTTAGATTTTTAGATTTTAGTAGAGACGCGATAAATCGCGTCTCTAACTTGTTTTCGGTACAGATATTTTGTAATGGTTTATCCCAACTTTCAATAGGCAATTGTGGCAAGTAAGCAAATTCAAACACTATCCCAATAGTTGGTATAGATTGCCACTCAGTTTTACTTAGCATTCGGTCATAATAGCCGCCACCGTAGCCTAAACGGTATCCTTTGTGGTCGCAAGCAACACATGGTACTAAAATTAAGTCAACTTCGTTTGGTTTAATTATAGGGGCATTGCTGTTTGGTTCGGTGATACCATAGGTGCCTAAGTTCGTAGAGTCTCCAGGTTTCCAAACATGCCAAGACATAGTTTTACCAACACAGCGAGGAAATCCCCAACGGTAGTTAGAGTCATAAAATAAAGGACTTAAATCAGGTTCAGTACGAAAGCTAAAGTAAGCAAGAATAGTTTTAGCTTTTGCTAATAAACCGGAGTTTACAAGAAGCGTGCAGATGCTACTGCTTTTTTCTTGCCACTCGGTTACTGATATTGCAGCGCGTGCTTGAAGTAGTTGGGCGCGAAGTTGTACTTTATTGTGCATTACGATAGTTATGACTATTTAAAACAATGATTGAATTAATCCTTGACGCTGTTGTATCTTACTGTAATAGTTTTTATACACGCATTCAGCAGCACTGGATATGTATTCTTAAAGTACTCAGTATATTTATTGAACGTAAATAAAACACTTGCAAATATAAATTAACTATGATATTGCCCGAAACCCGCTTCATTACTTTGTCGCGCAACCTACCATATTTCACAATTTGTTCATAAAGCTGATGAAAAAAAATATAAACTTGTGATAAAGGGGTAGCAATAATGACATGTTAAGATTTATAGTCAAATACATGTTTGTCTCCATCCACACACTCGCATAGTAATAATGCTGAGTGATTTAACTTAAAAAGTTAAATTATTAGTGTTATTGATGCGAAGCTTATTAATAAGGACATTTGATTGCAAAGTATGAAATCTGTATATAGTACAGATAGTATTTTGCAGTTATCGCAATAATTTACATCAAAAATAAACTGAGGAAATGCTTGACTTTGCAAGACATAAGTAA
The DNA here is from genome assembly GCF_001904745.1 of Calothrix sp. HK-06. Lineage (GTDB taxonomy): Bacteria > Cyanobacteriota > Cyanobacteriia > Cyanobacteriales > Nostocaceae > Dulcicalothrix. Next base: position 27,010 of record NZ_MRCD01000002.1, on the reverse strand, counting down.
CACTTATAGTATTTTCAACTATTAAGTTGTGCTGAAGCAAAATTTGTAGTCATAAGTATTACTCTCATACATGCAACATGGTTGTCATGCAAAGCTGTATGAAAAATTACTTAGCTAAATAGTTATATCTTCATTTAGTTAGATAAAGCTATTTTGCAATTCATTGGGTGCTTAATTTCGTCCTGTTAGCAAATATTTCCATAATCATATGACTCGTGCAGAACTACCAATTGCAGTAGAAATCAAAAATACTGAAGATATAGATATAAATTTTCGGCGTTGCTTATTTGCGGGATGAACTAGCGTCTGAAACCATTAATAATTGGTTAGAAATTGGGCAAAACCATCCCATGATTCAGCAACGCCAAATTTTCAACAGTACTGGTTTGGAATTAAACGTCGTTGGCTGGCGGCTAGTTTAATTGCAGGCGCCTTTTTTGCTCTTGGAACAGCTAGTACTATTGCACTATCAAGGTCTCAATATGTCGCAGCAGGAAAAATTCTTGTAAAACCAGATGAGTCAGGGACTTTAACAGGTTTAGTAACCGATACAAAATCTCAACTAACTCCTTTAACAGTCCAAGGTATTCAGTTTCAAGACGATATGCACGGTACCGTTGAAAACTATTATTTTGATGAGCGTTTGCGTCGTGCAGAAGACATTGAATGCTGGTTGCGAATATCTATTCAAACTCATTGGCGCCACGAAGGCATTCCAGAAGTATTAACTTTGTACCGCATAACTACGTCTGGACTCTCTGCAAACGCTTTACAGCAACTAGAAGCATTGCAAACAGTAGTAGAAAAAACCCGCTCTTACGCTCCAGATATCATTGCACACTGTGAAAAAGCTGCAAAAGCTTACCACTTAAGGTATACAGCCCGTCGTCTAGTCAGCTTAGGTGATGGAGTTACATCTGTAAAATTATTTAATCAAGCATTGACAAATCACTGGCGTATTCTGCTCGAAGAACCACAACGTACTTTATTAACTGGTATTGCGGCTTATGTAATTTGGCTATTCAACCTCATAACCTTCACTATCGCTAAGTCAGAAGTATCAGAGCAAAATTAGAAAAATTATAGAGTTACAACATGAAGATTTGTTACTTGCTTCAAACCTATAAAAATCCAGAGCAAATATACCGTCTCGTCAATACCATTAAAACATCGAATCCCAATTCGATAATAATATTGAGTCACAACTACACTTATTGCCAGCTAGATGAATCAAAGTTAGAAAAACATTCAGACGTTTATTTACTTCCCGTTAAAACAGGCAGAGGTGATTTTTCAATACTAAGAGAGTATTTGTCAGCTATTAGCTGGGCTAACAAAAACAACATAGATTTTGACTGGTTTATCAATCTTACCGGACAAGATTATCCAACTCAACCCCTCTCTTCACTAGAAAGTTTGTTATCTCAAACTCACTATGATGGTTTTATTGAATATTTTCAAGTGTTTTCGCATAACAAATCTTGGAGTGTTCGCCAAGGCATGAATAGATATTTATACAAATACCGAACAATTATATTGAATCAACCTAATTGGTTCAAGCAATTGTTCAAAATCATGAAACTTCTTAATGTTTTACAACCTTTTGTAAGAATTGATTCCTCTTATGATTTAATGTTAGGAATTAAAGTGAAATCTCCATTTTATGACAAATTTGTTTGTTACGGAGGTTCATACTTTTCTATTCTATCCAAAAAGTGTATTCAATACCTACAGAAGTTTTCTGAATGTAATCCTCATGTCATTGAGCATTATCAACATGTCATTAATCCTGAAGAGTCTTATATCCAGACTGTTTTAGTTAACAGTCAATTATTTAATTTTTATAATGAATGTAAGCATTATTATGATTTTTATCAAAGTCGTCACGGCGCCCCTGCAATACTAACAAGTAAAAATTCTTCTATTATCAAGCAAAAAAATTACTACTTCGCACGAAAATTTGATATGAATATTGACAACAAAGTTCTAGACATTTTAGACGAAATAGTATTATTAAAAACTTCATGAAATAAAAATGGGTGGACATTTTAGCCCACCCGACAAGAAATGCACAAAGCTCAGAAATAAAGCGCTCTCTGTCTCCTGTCTTCTCAAAGAATAACTTACTTATATAATACGACAATGAATGAAGTTCAGCTATTTAATGTGACTATTGATAACATCACAATGTATCAATTACTGAAAAAATTGAAATTTGGAGGTGCTGTATTTACTCCTAATGTAGACCATTTAATTAAGTTACAAAAAAACTTAGATTTTTATGATGCCTATCAAAAAGCAGATTACATAGTTTGTGATAGTAAAATTGTCATGTACGCATCTAAGTTTTTAGGTGTACCCATTCGAGAAAAAATATCGGGTTCAGATTTATTTCCAGATTTCTATAATTATTACAGAGATGACGAAGATATCAAAATATTTTTGTTAGGAGGAATTGGAGAAGTCGGATATACTGCCCAGTATAACATAAATTCAAAGGTTGGACGAAATATCATTATTGCAACTCATTCTCCATCAATGGGGTTTGAGAAAAACGAAAAAGAATGTCAAAGCATAGTGGAGTTAATTAATCGCTCAGGAGCAACAGTTCTAGCAATTGGAGTCGGCGCCCCCCAAGCAAGAAATGTGGATTTCTAAGTATAAAGATAAATTAAAAAATATCAAAATCTTCTTAGCAATAGGCGCCACCATCAATTTTGAAGCAGGAACAATAACACGGGCGCCAAAATGGATGAGCCAAGTTGGTCTAGAGTGGTTATATAGACTTTCCACTGAACCGACTCGACTCTGGAAGAGATATTTGTTCGATGCGACCCCATTCTTTTGGTTAGTTCTTAAACAAAAATTTAGATTCTACAAAAACCCTTGGTCAGCAGACGCGAATATTTCTGCTAATCCTATTGCGGAATACGAGAGAGCCAGGTTGCAGTAAATATATATTACTCTGTTTTATAAATATGTGGTTATTGGTAGTTTATTCATTTAGGCAATTTTAATATCAGCACAAAGTAGTATTATTAATCTAGCTTAACTCCTAACTCCTAACTCCTAACTCCTAACTTAAATCAATGGGAATAACACAAAACTATAAATTAAATACTATCCAGTGGTACCCAGGTCACATAGCCAAAGCAGAAAAGCAACTAAAAGAGCAGCTAAAGCTTGTTGACGTGGTATTAGAGGTGCGTGATGCACGTATCCCAGTATCTACTCATCACCCACAATTACTAGAATGGATAGGAAACAAATCCCGCGTTTTAGTAATCAACCGCTTCGACATGATTTTACCGCAAACGAAGCAAGCCTGGATAAAATGGTTTAAGCGGCAAGATGAAGTCCCCTACTATACCAATGCTCAACATGGGCAAGGTGTACCAGCAGTAATCAAAGCCGCTCAAGCTGCAGGTGTAGAATTAAATGAGCGTCGCAAAAGCAGAGGAATGCTACCACGTCCCGTCCGTGCGGTTGTAATTGGTTTCCCCAACGTTGGAAAATCGGCATTAATTAACCGTATATTAGGAAAGCGTGTAGTTGAAAGTGCCGCACGTCCTGGTGTAACACGTTCGCTACGCTGGGTAAGAATTTCTGATGAATTAGAATTACTCGATGCACCCGGAGTAATTCCTTTAAGACTAGAAAATCAAGATGCTGCCGTCAAATTAGCAATTTGCGATGACATCGGTGATGCATCGTATGATAATCAGTTAGTCGCCGCCGCTTTTCTTGATATAATTAGTTACTTAGAAGCAGTGGCGCCAGAACTATTACCAAAACAAGCATTAAACGAGCGTTATAAGCTAGACCCAACAGAGCATACAGGTGAAGGTTATCTTCATGCTCTAGCAGAACATCGTTATAAAGGAGATGTCGAGCGCACTGCACGTCAGCTACTGACAGACTATCGCAAAGGATTTCTAGGTCAAATACCCCTAGAAATACCCAGTCAATTTAGCGGTGACGAATAACTTCGGTTGGGTATAACCCCAACCCTACTAATTAATTACTCAATATCAAAGTTCGCGCTTTAAATACCAACGCTGTACAAGCAGTAAAAAATACTCCCAGCATTAAATTCACCAAGCTAAAACTCTTATCACTAGCATGAATTAAAATGCTTTCAATTATCAAAGAAGGTAAAACGGCGCCACAAATAAGTAGAATCAAATTAAACGCTTTGCGCTTAACCATAACAATCAACACTGTTAAATACAATCCTAACGGAATAAAAGTAATTGCATACGCAAAAACTTTTAGATTATTAGGATACAGTTCTAACAAGTTAAATACATAAACATTTTCTGATTTATCTACATTTACCTGAATTTTACCCTTCGCATAACTAATAATTATACGACGTGGACTAGTATCAGAGAACACATTAGGCACCGACAAGTTAATATCCGAACCATTTTGTCCAGTTATAGGAGTTCGCAAACGCAGCGATAAATTAGTATTATCTTGACCAATAGTAAAATTTCGATGCATCGGGTCACCAGAAACAGAAATTATCCGTGCAGGTCCTTTCTGTAAAAGATTAGCAGACGCTACAGTTGTAATAATCGTAAATTCTGAAGTTTCACTAATTCTTTGATTAATTAATTTAACTGGTTCTTCTGTCTTTAACCAGCGACTCGAATCAACAGATATACCTTTTTGATTGCTGCTTGAACCGTTAGATACCTGTCCTTGCCATAATAAATCAGGTTGTTTCCCTGTAATATCACGATAGCTATCTTTCCCATCAAATTGATATTTTGCTAATATCGCATCATTTTTACTAGCTAAATAATTAGGGTTAGAGAAAACTTTTTCAATTTCGCTATCTGAAAAAGCTTTATCAGCAATAGCTATTTGCGATACACTTCCTTGCCAAGGTCTATCACCAGTTCGTTCATTACCAATCACCAAAGGGAAGTTTGTATTCCATTGGTTTAAACTAATATTGTTTTCCCACGAAATACCAACAAAAAACGCCAAAATAATATATCCAGTCAAAAATCCTACAATACCAGCACGAGAATTACTAATGCGACTATTTTGAATATAATCTAGCGTAGAACGAAATTGACGTGTGTCTAATATATAAAAACTAAGCAACCCGACAAAACTACCCAGCGTGTTATTAAAAATATCAGCAGGAGTAGGGTCTCGTGAAGGTAAAAACGATTGTAAAAATTCTACCGTAAAAGATAAACAGGCACCAGTGGCAATCACAGCAAGTATTTGAATTAATGGCTCAACATTTTTTCTAAGTAAAATACTTGCAAATCCAAAACCAAGCGGCATAAACAGTAAAATATTATTTACTTGGTCATTAAAAAAACTCGTGTTGTCAAATCGCTCAAAAATGGCGCCAAGCGAGAAATCTGCTGGTACTGAAAAATTAAACGGGTATAATGTTGCAACTGTTACTGCTACAACACCAACAAACACCAACAATAAATCTGCTGGAAAACCCCAAATTCGTAAAACGGAAGATGCTTTGTCTCGTTTCATTATTTATTAATATCTAGTCGCTAAAATATTTTGTCTATACAATATTGACTAAAAAAAGGTCAAGATAGAATAAAGCTGTTGTAAAGAATATGCGAAAATACTTATTTATATTTTTATTTGTATAATCAATCACTATCATTCATGAGTCTTGCCTGACCTACACCATTCGCTTGACCTACGCCAATAAGCTATACTCTAGTTGAAATTACTCAGACTAAATTTTTTGTGTAAGCTATCTAGTACTTTTAACCTTGCGTTTCTGGAATTAGATTGCGAAAATATTATGTGCTTTATATTACTCAAATCAAGGAGTGTAGGCTAAAAATGACCAGTCAATTACCAAGCCACCAGGCTGCTGAGTTAAGATGCTAGCACAACTTTGCCCTGGATGGAGTTTTCGTCACCCATGACCCACCTGAAGCTACGACTCAAAGAGGGAAACACCGACAAAACGGTAGAAGTGCATCAAGATGTGTTTACAATTGGTCGTCTACCGGAATGCGACTTATATTTACCGTTTGGCGGAATTTCTCGCTATCATGCTCGTCTAGTAAAAGCACCTGACGATACATGGACAGTTGAGGATTTGGGAAGCAAAAACGGGACACACGTTAATGATAAAATGATTACGGCGCCACAAAAATTCCATCATGGCGATGTAATATGGTTAGGCAACATCAGCCTTCTTGTTATTCTCAAAGAGAATGATTTTCGTCTTCAGGCACCAGGGTTCTCAGAAGCAGGAGAACAGCGAACTATCTTGCGAAACGTCAAGCAGTTGCAAGAAAGCTGGATAGAAGCACAAGGGAACTCAGGTAGTGATAGTAACAAAGACAAAACAATTGCGCGTCTTAAGGATTTAGTAAACATCGCGAAAAATCTCTCAGCAGCTGCGTCAATAGAAGAAATTTTTGCACAAGTGCAAGAGGTTGTATTTCGCTACTTAGACAGTATAGACCGTTTAGCGCTATTAATCGATGTTAAAGGCTGTGGCAAGCTAGAATTAATAAGTGCAGCAGTACGAATTTCTGCTAAAGAAAAAAAACTCTCAGCAGATGGCAGTTGGGTAAGTCGCAGTATTTGCCAAAAAGTATTTGAAGAAAAAATAGCGATTCAAATTGCCGACGCACAAAACGACGAAAGATTTGCAAGCGAACACAGCATATTAATGAACGATATACGCAGCGCAATGGCTGTACCTCTTTGGGACGAGAATAAAGTAGTTGGCGTTTTATATGCAGACGCGCATCTTTCTTCATACCATTGGGAAGCAGAAGGTGAGCAAGAATTAAGTTTTTTCTCAGCGCTAGCAAATATCGTAGCATCGAGCGTTCAACGTTGGTTGTTAGCAGAAAAACTTAAAAGCGAAGAAGTAATACGTCAGCGTTTAGAACGATATCATTCACCAGCAGTTGTTCAGCAATTAATCGAGGTTGGTGCTTTACCCGATGGACGTTTACCACCCAAAGAAAGCGAAATTAGCATTTTATTCGCCGATATCGTTGGATTTACAGCTATTTCCGAACGGATGACACCAACGCAAATTGCCGAAATGCTCAATAATTTATTTGAAGAAATGCTTCAAGAGGTTTTTGCCTACGGTGGCACTTTAGATAAATATATCGGTGATTGTATCATGGCTTTTTTCGGTGCCCCCGAACTACAACCCGACCACGCAGAACGTGCAGTTGCTGCTGCACAAGGAATGTTAATTAGGTTAGAGAATCTAAATGCCAATAACTTCTGGCAAGAACCTTTACAATTACGAATAGCAATTAACAGTGGTAAAGCCGTTGTTGGTGATGTTGGCAGTTCGCAACGGGTAGAATACACTGCATTAGGAGCAACAATTAATTTAGCATCACGTTTAGAAAGTGTATGTCCACCAGGTGAATGCGTCATAAGTGAAGCAACTTACCAACTTCTTAATGCCAATTCTTCATTTTACGAAATGGGTGAGTACCGCTTTAAAGGTATTGACCGCCTGGTAAAAGTATATCAAACAAGGATGCACTAATTTATAATGACATTAATTTCATCAGTATTTATACTGAATAAAAAAATACACAAATGATTATTTTTAAATATATATACTAATTAACATTATAAATTTTAAATCTAAAATGCAAGAAACCGGGTTTTTAAGCAAAATTGTCATTTTTATTGCAATCTGATAAAAAAACCCGGTTTCTATAGCTGACACTAAAATTATAATAGTGTTATATATAATTAATTTTTGCTCATTACCATAATGGTTAAGTCAAAAATAAATATTATCTATAGGTGTACTTAACGGGAGGTCTTTGTCATGGCAATAGCCACCATAAATCCCGCTACTGGGGAACTACTAAGGACTTTCGAACCGCTCAATGATACTGAAATAGGCGCCAAAATAGATTTGGCACAGCAGGTATTTTTGAAATATCGTCACACAAGTTTCGAGACGCGCTCGCATTTACTCAATTCTTCAGCAGAGATTTTAGAACAAGACAAAGCTAAATTTGCAGCTTTGATGACTTTAGAAATGGGCAAAACTTATAAAAGTGCTATTGCTGAAGTCGAAAAATGCGCCTTAGTTTGTCGCTACTATGCAGAAACGGCGCCGCAATTTCTAGCTGATAAAAGTGTAGAAACAGATGCAAGCGCTAGTTTTATTCGCTACCAACCGTTAGGTATTATTCTTGCTGTAATGCCGTGGAATTTCCCGTTTTGGCAAGTCTTTCGCTTTGCGGCACCAGCTTTAATGGCAGGTAATGTTGGTATATTAAAACATGCCTCAAACGTACCTCAGTGTGCCATAGCCATCGAAGAAATTTTCCAAAAAGCAGGCTTTGAGGCAGGTGTATTTCAAACTTTCCTCATCGGCGCCAACAAAGTCGCTGACATTATAACCGACGACCGCGTAAAAGCCGCAACCCTAACAGGTAGCGAGCCAGCAGGTGCCTCACTAGCAGCAACAGCAGGCAAAGAAATTAAAAAAGTCGTATTAGAACTAGGTGGAAGCGACCCATTTATAGTCATGGAGAGTGCAGACCTAGAGCTAGCAGCAACAACAGCCACAAGCGCGCGCATGTTAAACAACGGACAATCATGCATCGCAGCCAAACGATTTATAGTCACTGAAACAATAGCAGATAAATTTGAACAATTACTCCTACAAAAATTCCAAGCTTTAAAAATCGGCGACCCCATGTCAACCGACACCGACATTGGCCCACTTGCGACACCCAATATCCTTCAAGATATAGACTCGCAAGTCAAAGCTGCCGTCAACAACGGAGCGAAAGTATTAACAGGTGGAAATCCTATGGATGACCGTCCTGGTAACTTTTATCCACCAACAATCTTAAAAATTTCTAAAGAAAACCCCATTGCCAAAGAAGAATTCTTTGGGCCAGTGGCAATGTTGTTTCGAGTCAAAGACATCGACGCAGCTATTGAACTTGCCAATGATACACCCTTTGGCTTAGGCGCCAGTGCTTGGAGTAACGATGAAAGCGAGCAAAAACGCTTCATCAACGAAATCGAAGCAGGTTCAGTATTTATAAACGGCATGGTAAAATCAGACCCCCGCTTACCTTTCGGGGGCATTAAACGTTCTGGTTACGGTCGCGAACTTAGTATCCAGGGGATACATGAGTTTGTAAATGTTAAAACAGTGTGGCAGAAATAATTAGAGAACAGGGGCAATACATTATGAATACAGCAGAATTATTAGTAAAATGTTTGGAAAACGAAGGCGTAGAGTACGTATTTGGTCTTCCGGGAGAAGAAAATTTACACGTACTCGAAGCACTTAAAAATTCTTCGATTCAATTCATTACTACCCGTCATGAACAAGGTGCAGCGTTCATGGCTGACGTATACGGGCGCCTAACTGGTAAAGCAGGTGTGTGTCTTTCTACACTTGGTCCCGGAGCAACCAATTTAATGACAGGTGTTGCCGATGCTAACTTAGATGGGGCGCCGTTAGTAGCAATAACCGGACAAGTTGGTACTGACAGAATGCATATAGAATCGCATCAGTACTTAGACTTAGTAGCAATGTTTGCCCCAGTCACCAAATGGAGTAAACAAATAGTTCGACCAAGCATCACACCCGAACTAGTGCGTAAAGCCTTCAAAAAATCGCAAAGCGAAAAACCTGGTGCAGTCCATATTGACTTACCCGAAAACATTGCCGCGATGCCAGTAGAAGGTCAACCTTTACGCATCGACAAACCTGACAGAACCTTTGCATCTTTTGCTAGTATCCGTGCTGCCGCAGCTGCTATATCTCAAGCAGTTAACCCAATTATCCTAGTTGGAAACGGAGCAATTCGCGCCCTAGCGAGTGATGCAGTCACTCAATTTGCCACTCAACTAAATATTCCTACAGCCAATACATTCATGGGTAAAGGTGTAATTCCTTACACTCACCCATTAGCATTATGGGCAGTTGGGTTACAACAACGTGATTTCGTTAGCTGCGGTTTCGATAACACCGACCTAGTAATTTGTATAGGTTACGACCTCATAGAATTTTCGCCGAAAAAATGGAACCCCGACGGCAAAATACCCATTATACATATCGGCGCCAACTCAGCAGAAATAGACAGCAGCTATATACCAACAGTTGAAGTAGTCGGTGATATATCAGACTCATTAAACGAAATATTAAAAGTAGCCGACAGACACGGCAAACCAAAACCCTACTCACTTACCCTACGTGACAACATCCGCGAAGACTACGAACAATATGCTTCCGATGACGGTTTCCCAATAAAACCGCAAAAATTAATCTACGACATGCGGCAAGTCATGGGGCCAGAAGACATTGTAATATCAGACGTAGGCGCCCACAAAATGTGGATAGCCCGTCACTATCATGCCCACAGTCCCAACACCTGTATAATATCCAACGGCTTCGCAGCAATGGGTATAGCCATACCAGGCGCTGTAGCAGCCAAACTAGTACATCCCAACCGTAAGGTCATCGCAGCGACAGGAGACGGAGGGTTCATGATGAACTGTCAAGAACTAGAAACTGCACTGCGAGTAGGCACACCATTTGTAACCTTAATATTCAACGACGGAGGTTACGGACTAATCGAATGGAAACAAGAAAACCACTTTGGTAAAGGTCGCTCATCCTTCGTCCACTTTGGCAACCCCGACTTCGTAAAATTCGCTGAAAGCATGGGTCTAAAAGGCTACAGAGTAACATCCGCAACCGATTTCATACCCGTTCTCAAAGAAGCACTAGCCCAAGACGTACCCGCAGTCATAGACTGCCCAGTAGACTACCGCGAAAACGCCCGCTTCTCCCAAAAAGCCGACGACTTAACCTGTAAAGTCTAATTAATCCCCCCTTATTAAGAGGGGGGCTAAGAAAATATCTTAAAAGTAAGCCATCTCCAACTGTCATGCTGAGGTACGTTAACGCAGTTTTCCCGCAGGGTAGCATCTCAAAGATTTTAATTTTTTAAAAGTAAAGTTATAATCCGTTCTTATTATATTTACCACAGAGACGCAGAGCGCACAGAGAAGAGAGGTTAGGATTGGCGCCTACCTCTAGAATTAATAACAATAAACAGCAATAACTTTAAATTTAAGTAAATATACTGCAATCATTCGGTAAATTTTGGAAGAAGATATATTGTAATCAGATATATCTTTTACATGGACTCATTCCAATTACCTATAATAAAAAAAAGACTTAAATTATCAGATGCTTCTGTCGCTGGTAAAATTTGGGACAAGCACAGAGCTAACGCACAAAAAATAGCAGAACACTATGCAGATGCAAAAGAAGAAGGTTTTGCTCGTTACGCTTGGCGAGTAAAAAATTGCTCAAAATGGCTAGAGTTTGACCTGTTAAATGGCGAAGAAGACACACTTCAACTAAAACTAAAAGACACCCGCTTTTGTCGAGTTCGTCATTGCCCCGTTTGCCAATGGCGCCGAAGTTTAATGTGGAAAGCCAAAACCTGTAAAATTCTTCCACAAATAATTAATGATTATCCCAAACATCGCTGGTTATTCATGACATTAACTGTAAAAAACTGCCACATTGAAGAATTGCGACTAACCTTGAACCAAATAAACAAAAGCTTTAAGCGGTTAACAGAACTGAAAATGTGGCGTTTCAAAGGTTGGGTCAAGTCAGTCGAAGTGACTAAAGGAAGAGATGGAGTATCAGCACACCCACACCTACACATTTTAGCAATGGCGCCTCCATCATATTTTAGTCATGGGTACATTTCCCAAGCCAAGTGGGTAGACATATGGCAACAGTGCTTAAAAGTAAACTATCAGCCCGTTGTCCACGTTAGCGCTATAGCAAAACATCAAGACCCGGAAATTATTATCCCAGAAATTCTGAAGTATCAGGTAAAAGAGTCAGACCTAGTGGCAGATGCAGAATGGTTTTTAGAGCTAACTCGTCAGCTACATAAAACCAGAGGCATTTCGGCTGGAGGCGTTTTGAAAGAATATATGCGAAATTTAGAAGAAAAAAGCGAAGATTTGGTTAATGAAAACAAACAGACACAAGCAGATGAAGAGGCAAGTTTGTGTTTTACCTGGCAGGCGACACTAGGGAAATATATAAAATAAGAGGGATATCTGGGATACCAGAAATGTTGAATGTTAAGAAAAAAGTGATAAAAACAGCCCATAATATGGTATATTTTGGGCTATAAAACAAAATATATCAATTTAACTGTGATTATAAATTCATTCCCAAAGATTGTCAAAGGCGTTCTAGAAAAGCTTCCGAAAAACGATTATCCAGTCCTGAATAGTCGTTTATTCTTTGAGTGTTGGCTATCTTATGCGATGGATAACAGCTTAACAAGTATGCGAGATTTATTTAAAAGATTAAATAATACAGGATTTGATGTAGATATTTCACCCTTTTCGCTCATCTAGTTCTCATCGAAGCCAAAAACCATTTCAAGACATTTATCAAGAATTGAACCGATTAGTGCAAAATAAAACTCATAATAAATTACATGATAAATACGCTATCTGCCCGATTGATTCAACAGTTATTACTTTAACAAGTAAATTGTTATGGATACTAGGACATCACCAAGTTAAACTTTTTAGTTCTCTCAATACAGCAACAGGTAGCCCTGAAGATAATTTTATCAATTTTGGACATGACCATGATTATAAATTTGGTTCACAAATGATGTCTAATTTACCCATAAATGCTGTTGGAGTAATGGATAGAGGTTTTGCAGGATTAAAATTTATTCAAGAGTTAATACAAGAAAATAAATACTTTGTCCTGCGAATAAAAAATAATTGGAAGCTAGAATACCAAGAGTCAATTAACTTGATTAAAGTTGGTGCATCCGATGATGCTCAAGCTTACAGAGTGGTTAATTTTTGTGATTTGGAAACGAAGACTGAGTTTCGACTAGTCACTAATTTGCCTGCGGATGGCGATGCCGCTGTCAGTGATGATGAAATTAGAGATATTTATCGATTGCGTTGGGGGGTTGAATTGTTATGGAAGTTTTTAAAGATGCACTTAAAACTAGACAGATTGATTACTAAAAATATTANATGGTATCACGATACAAATCTATGTAAGCTTGATAGCTTATCTGATTTTACAATTGATATCTATTCCAAAACAATGGGGGCATACGTTATTAGATAAATTCCGCTATTTACAGTCTTGTATGTGTCAAAAAACTAGTTACGTTCATTGGTTTGAGGAGATAATGCAATGTTGAGTATTTTCAGCTTTTCAGAATTACTATAACTTTCTATGTAAAGTTTTGTATCAGCATTCAAAATTTCTGCTGGGATACATATAATTATTAATTCACAAGTAATATTAAATAAGCTCTTAATACCAATCAAAAGATATACCAAATTCAGCGAAATCTCTAAATACATAACTAGGACTGAGATTCTTCGCTGCGCTCAGAATGACATTTTTATATTTTAATAATAAAAAACCTCAGTCTACTATAGACTGAGGCAAATGTTAATCAGGGTGCATCTGAAATTTATATTCGCTATGTAATTTCATAAATCTGGACAAAATTGAATATTTATTTGTGTCACGAAAAGCACCCATTACACAATAAAAACCGTAGCTTGACACCACGGTAAAAATATTAAATAATATCCCGCTGGAGATTAATCACGACTATTTAGTGCAATTAGTAGACGCAGGATAAAAATGAACAAGTTGATGTAGGTTAGATACATTGACAACGCAGCACTTAAATATTGATTATCACGGTAAGCACGCGGTAAAATATAGAAGTCAACTACAGCTGCTCCTGCAAACAAAAATACCCCTATACCCGAAATACCAATTTCTAACCAACTTGGTGTATACACACCAAACATACGGAAAACCACTTGGGTTAGCATCACCACAAGTAAAGCAATTAACCCCAAGCTAATTGTCTTACTTAACGCCATCCCATCAGACTCACTCATGTTAGAGCCAATTTGACGGGCGCCAATAAAGGTTACTCCACAACCAAGCGCAGCAAAGCCAATTCCTGCAATTCCTACGCCCCTTGTACCCAAAGCTACAGCGACAATGCCACTCAGCGTATACCCAGATAAAAGGCTATAGGTTGCTAGTAAGGGTAGCGCTACTTTGTTGTTACCTTTCTCTGCAACGTTTTGAGCAACAAAGAAAAGTATTAATTCTAGAACAAACGCTGCAATAAATGTAGGAAAGAAGATACTTGGGTTGTTTTGGCGTATATACAAACCACCATATGTACCCACAGCAGTCAATACAAGACCACCGCCCACAAAAGGAAGGGCGTTAGCAATTACGTTTGGACCGACCAGGGCTTGATTTTTTGCCTGGTTAATAGCTTCGCGGAAGTTGCTGCTACTACTCATATTTGAAACAATTTTATTAATAGAGGAATTACCTTCTTCTATTTTGACCTATATTTAAATTATGTATAGTCGTGGTAATTGCTGAAATTTGACCTTAATTGTAGGTTGGGTGGAGGCTTTGCGTAACGCAACGTAACGATACAACATTTGTTGGGTTGCGTTCCTCCACCCAACCTACGGTTATAATTTGGCGCCCAACGATAGCAAATCTTGACGTTGTGTCTGTGTCAAACCAATAGTATTATCAAGCTGGCATCCTGTAACTAATGTATCTTGCCATATAGTTTCATTAAGCGTGGCGCCCGATAAATTAGCGTTGCGTAAATCGGCACTAGTAAAATTAACAAATATCATGTCAGCTTTGACTAAACTAGTATTGTTTAAATTGGCGCCAGACAAATTACCGCGAATCAAATTAACTCCATCTAAAACTAAACCAGATAAATCTGCCTCTATCAAATTTGGAAACTTTAATCCTCTAGGATTTTGTAAATATCTCGTTACACAAATTATATTAGCTTCATTCAAACGCATTTGTAGCAAAAACGTATAGCGTGCGATTCCATATTGCTTAAGTATATGTAAACGCTGTTGAGCATCCTGTTCCAGAAATTCAGTTGCTGCTTGATGTAAATATGATGCTGTATTACTCGTCATGACATACACATATAATATTGCATGCGTAATACAATAAAGCATCACGCACCAATTGACACCATTAGTCTAGAAAAAATTCTTCACAAAAAGTATAAAACTTCGGCGCCAACAACTCAAATTTCTCTCCAACACAATCAGGAGTAGTAATTTTATATCCTTTACCATTTAACCAGTTATGATTATTAAATGGCGTATAAATAATGTGAGCCATTCCTTCAGAATAGTACCCGGATAAAGTCATGGTATTAATTTTTGGGAAAAAGCACACACTGAAATTGACGTTTTTGCCGATATGTTTTTCTTTTTTGAAAGTTATAGACAAGTTGTTATTGCCAATTTTTTCACCTAACAAATGATATTGATTTTTTGGAAAAATAAAAGCAGCATCGAAACAGCTAGCTTGCCGATACAATAACTTGTACTCAGTATCAGGGAAAACTAAAGCCACAATATTAGCAGCCTCTGCCAGCAAATCTGGTTGTATAGTATAAATTGCTTTGAGTGCATCACAAGACATTTTTTTACCCTTAAATTATTATAATTAAATTGGGAGCCGATAGTCCGAGGTCAACGTAAATGATTTTCTAATATCTTATAGGGGTAATCAACGTAACTTTATGCAGTACTATCAGAAAATTATAAAAATTAATAATTCTCCCGCAATGTAAAATCAGCATCCCTGCCCATTTGAAATTTAGGGTAGCTCGCGACACCCCACAATCAAATTTTGAATATTTTTCTATTTACAAATCTTTGTAAAAGCACCTTGACAAACTTTGTTTTGCGCCGCAAAACTTTTTTAACTATATATATATTATCATTGAAAGTCCCTTTAAGCAAACCCTATGTAGCGTTTGGCACTGTTTAGCTTGTAATTACTAAGCGGTTTTGTCTGCAAACAGTTTTCTTGAATTATGATAATTTGGTACTTTTATATGTCAAATGGTGCGTGATGCCATTTAATTGTAATGTTTGTTGATGATTAGTTGTAGGCATCACGCACCCTACCTTACTTCCAAGCTATGTAGGGTAATTTTGCTGCGGTGGCTCTGACTTGTTCTGCTTGCGCTACTAGTTGTCCACATGCGTCCCAGGAACCAGAGACAAACATGTTCCTTGCTCCTTCATTTATTGAGACGGCGCCTGTAAAGTCATTACATTGAACTTGCATTGTTTCTAGGTTTACTGTTATTGATATTTCTGGGTTTGCGGTAATTAGGTCTTGAAGTTGTTTTACTGTTTCGCTATCGGCTGTTAAACAAGGTACTCCCATAGCTACGCAATTGCCGAAGAATATTTCGGCAAAGCTTTCACCAACTACCGCAGTAATACCCCATTTTGCTAAAGCTTGTGGTGCGTGTTCGCGCGATGAACCACAGCCAAAGTTACGGTTGACTACTAAAATATTGGCGCCTTGATACTGGGGTTGATCAAAAGGATGTTGACCTTTGAGGGCAATACGGTCATCTTCAAAAACATGGGCGCCTAACCCGTCAAAGGTAACACAACGTAAAAAGCGTGCAGGAATAATACGGTCGGTGTCGATGTCATTACCTACTAAAGGAATAGCACGACCAGAAACTGATTTTACTTCACTTGGCATATAAATGTTAGAAATTTTTAACTGGAAATCTTGTGGGATGGGTATCCTTGCCCGTCCCTCTTATATAGATAATGTTGGGTTCCGCAAAGCCTCCACCCAACCTACACTAACTCGCGTACATCAAAGACCTCACCTTTAACAGCAGCAGCAGCAACCATTGCGGGACTCATTAATAAAGTACGACCGCTTGCAGAACCCTGGCGCCCTTTAAAGTTACGGTTAGAAGAAGAAGCACTAATTTGTCGTCCTTCTAATTTATCGGGGTTCATCGCTAGACACATTGAACATCCAGCTTCACGCCATTCAAAACCCGCTTCCACAAAAATTCTATCAAGTCCTTCTTCTTCTGCTTGTTTTTTGACTCGTTCAGAACCTGGAACAACAAAGGCTTTTATACCAGAAGCAACTTGGCGCCCTTTAGCAATTTTTGCAGCTTCGCGTAGGTCGCTAATACGTCCATTAGTACAACTACCAATGAAGCATACGTCTATTTTAGTGCCTTCGATAGATTGACCTGGCGCCAAATCCATATATCTATATGCTTCTTGGGCGATTACACGGTCATCTTCGCTCAACTGTTCAGGAGTTGGTACTTGTTGGTCAACTCCAATACCTTGACCAGGTGTAATTCCCCAAGTGACAGTAGGAGGAATATCTTCGGCTTTAAAAACCACTACATCATCATATTCAGCATTACTATCACTTTTTATCGAGTCCCACCATGCAACAGCTTTATCCCAGTCTTCAGCTTTAGGAGCAAAGTCACGTCCTTTAAGATAATCGTAAGTTACTTTATCAGGATTAACATAACCACAACGGGCGCCACCTTCAATAGCCATGTTACAAACGGTCATTCGTTCTTCCATGTTCATCGCTTCAAAGGTAGTACCAGCAAATTCGTATGCATACCCAACCCCACCTTTAACACCAAGGGTGCGAATAACATGCAAAATAATATCTTTAGCATATACACCTGGTTTTAAGGCGCCGTTAACTTCAATTTTACGAACTTTTAGCTTTGCCAAAGCCAACGTTTGCGAAGCCAGAACATCACGAACTTGGCTAGTCCCAATACCAAAAGCAATAGCACCAAAGGCGCCATGTGTGGAAGTATGACTATCACCGCAAGCAATAGTCATACCCGGTTGAGTCAAACCTTGTTCAGGTGCAATAACATGAACTATTCCCTGATTACCCGAACCAATATTATAAAAAGTGATATTATTATCTTTCGCGTTATGCTCCAACGCCTGCATCATCTCTTCGGCAAGAGTATCAACAAATGGACGCGCTTGGTTGTCAGTAGGAACAATATGGTCAACCGTTGCCACAGTCCGCTCTGGAAATAATACCTTCAAACCCCGTTCGCGTAGCATCGCAAAAGCTTGGGGACTAGTAACTTCGTGAATAAGGTGAAGTCCTATAAATAGCTGCGTTTGCCCAGATGGCAACGTACCAACAGTATGTAATTCCCAAACTTTATCAAACAGCGTGCCCTTGCTCATATCTAAAATCCGTGTTCTTATTCTCTCGAATCTTAAATATTAACAAAAAATAGGTCTCTAAATTCAGAAACTCTGGGTGCCAAAGTCATGTATACTTTCCACTGGCATTTGATTTGTTTGATAAGGCACCCCTTTAAATAACTAGTAAAATGACTACACCTAGCACATCATCCGAATTTAACCAAGACGAATGGGTAATAGACCATAACAATAAAAGCGCGTTGTCAATTCGCGTCAAAGGAGAATGTCTTTTTAAAGAGCAATCGCCATTTCAAGTAGTAGAAGTATTTGATACATACGACCGAGGGAAAATGCTGACCATTGACCGCATGGTTATGTGTACCGAATCAGATGAAGCAAACTATCATGAAATGATTGTTCATGTACCAATGTTCGCTAATCCTAGTATCAAAGATGTATTAGTAATTGGCGCCGGAGATGGTGGGACAATTCGGGAACTAATGCGTCATCCAGGTATCGAAAAAGTAACAATGGTAGAAATTGACGAAGTTGTAGTACGCGCTAGCAAGCAGTTTTTACCCACAATATCATCAGCCCTAGAACATCCTAAATTAAATTTGCTCATCGACGATGGCATTAAATTCGTCAAAGAAGCCGCCGATGCATCTTATGATTTAGTCATTATCGACTCTTCAGACCCAGTAGGTCCATCAGAAGGGCTTTTCAGCAAATCATTTTACGAAGATGTATACCGTTGCTTGCGTCCAGGTGGAGTAGTAACAATACAGAGCGAGTCACCACTATTCCATCCCGACGCATTCGTTGACTTAAATAAATGCCTCAAAGAAGTTTTCGGCGCCGACTTTGTACATCCATACTTAGTATTTATACCCATGTATCCCACAGGAATGTGGAGTTTGACATATTGTTCAAAACAAGGAAAACACCCAGTTAACAACTTTGACCATGACTCTTCAGCGCAATTTACGGCATTGCATAACCTGCGCTACTACAACCCAGATATTCATCAAGCTGCGTTTGCACTACCTAGTTATATTCAACAAAAAATTATATCCACGTAGAGACGTGTAAACCGGAGGTTTACACGTTATCCGTAAACGGAGTTTTCTCGCAGGGTAGGATTTCCCGTAGGGATTAATCACGTCTCTACAATGTACGTTTTTTACTTTTATCTAGTAAACCCAATTGCCTCAACTCACCTTCAGTATCATTAGACCACTCACGTACTGAACCAAAGGCGCCATCATAAACCGCAGTCAAAATCTTTTTTTCTGCGGGTTTAGCAAAAAATAAATAGCGGGCACCAGTAGTAGTAATAAAATTATCGCAAGAAGTTCTATTAAACCCCTTTAAAGTAACAATCCTTGAACCTTTACCTTTAAAATAGCGCTTGACTCGAACTGTCACTTTATCTTCATTGACTCGAATCACGGTACCATCAAAAACATAAGGGGTATTATCTACTCTTGCCGCCAAAGTTGCAGGTCTACTTCCGGGTGCAGGCTTACAAGCGCTAGCAGGTTGCGATAAAATTGCACCTAAAACTATAGATACAAAAAAGGCGACTCCTACTAATTTTGATTTTACTAACCAATATCTAAAGTCCTTATTATTCCTTGATAACTTCAACATATTAAATAACTCTCGTGCATGTCATAATGTAAAGAAACCGGGTTTCTACGCATTCATTGTCGCAGACAAATCGTCATGTTATTACAATATCTCAACAAAGAAACCCGGTTTCTAGAGGCTTAGACGTTAATGTATAATTTTTGTTGCAGTTGTTACCAAGCACTTATCCGTTACATCCGTTGCCAGTCTTGCCTATTCAACCAAAAACATGGAGAAATTCCCAGATATCCAAGATATGTGCCTAAAATCATCAACGAAATCATCATGGGTTCAGGTATTGGGATACTTGGTTTAAGAAAAAGAAACGATAACTTAACAGTTGGCGCCAATACTGAACATGATTATTACAATATAAAAAGAAACTATACATATAATTAATGAATAGCAAAAATACTGTCTAAAGGTAGAACTTTAAATACAAAACAAGCCTTATCTTACAAGCAATTAGTTTTTTCTCATGCCAGAGACTAATAAAAAGGATACCAAAAGTGCTTATAAACAGTCCAATTATTGCATTTACAATACTTCTGATAGTAATATTTACAATCCCACCACTCTTCGAGCGGCTAAAACTGCCTGGACTAGTAGGTTTGCTTGTAGCAGGTGTAATTTTGGGTGATAGCGGATTAAAATTTCTCAATCCTGAGTCAGAAACCATCAAATTATTATCTGAAATTGGCAAAATATACTTGATGTTTGTGGCAGGGTTAGAAATAGACTTAGAACAATTTCGTAAAACCAGGAATCGTTCGATAGGATTCGGATTTTTAACATTTATAGTTCCAATGATTGCAGGTATTGCAATTGGAAGAATATTTAATTTTGGTTGGAATACTTCTGTTTTGATTGGTTCTTTACTTGCTTCCCATACACTTTTAGCATATCCAATTGTTAGCCGTTTGGGGGTGGTGGGAAATGAAGCTGTGACAGTTACTATCGGCGCCACAATTTTCACAGATACAGGTGCTTTACTAGTGTTAGCAGTCTGTGTAGGAATTCATGGTGGAGAATTTACACCTATGAGTTTAATTACTTTACTAGGTGGATTAGCTATATATTCAGTGGTTGTTTTATTCGGTTTTGATTGGGCAGGTAAAGAATTTTTTAAACGTACTGGCGATGAACAAAGTAACCAATTTTTATTTATTTTACTAGCATTGTTTTTGGCATCAGTCGGTGCCCAACTTATTGGTGTAGAAAAAATAGTTGGCGCCTTTTTAGCGGGTTTAGCAGTAAACGACGTTTTAGGGCGTAGTCCAGTCAAAGAAAAAATAGAATTTATTGGTAGTGCTTTATTTATCCCTTGTTTTTTCATAGACATGGGATTACTAATTGATATTCCAGCATTCATCAAAACTTTAAGTTCCATAGGTTTAACAGCAGCAATAGTCATCGGTTTGATAGGTAGTAAATTTATTGCCGCATATCTAGCTAAACTTTTTTACCGTTATAGCAATGTAGAACTGTTAACAATGTGGTCATTATCTTTACCACAAGTAGCTGCCACACTCGCTGCTGCATTAGTTGCCTATGAAACTGTAAATGCCAACAATGAAAGACTAATTAATAGTGGTGTTTTAAATAGTGTTATAGTTCTAATGCTAGTCACAGCTATTCTTGGTCCAGTAATAACAGCGAGATCTGCCGCTTCCCTGACTGTCTCTCAGGCAGATTTAGCTTCGGAACCCGTCTCAACTTGGTGGAGTAATTACCGCGATGATTTGCAAGATACACCTCACCAAGTATTTACTGTAGTAGTTCCAATTTATAACCCGCAAACTCAACGCTATTTACTAGATATGGCGGCACTTTTGGCTCGTCACGAATCCGGACGACTGGTGCCATTAGCGATAACAAAAGGACATATCCAAATGGATAACCCTCAATTGAAAACGGCACTAAAAGAAGCTAGGCAAAGATTAGATTTAGCAACAGAAATTAGTAAAGAATTTGATATTGAAGTGGCGCCAGCTATTCGCATAGATGATGACATAGCTTTAGGTATTAGCCGTGTTAGTCGAGAGCAAGATGCAAACTTGTTAATATTAGGTTGGTCACAAAACATCGGTTTAAAAGCAAAATTATTTGGTAATATAATTGATAGTATCTTTTGGTCTTCTCACTGCCCAGTTGCCGTAACTCGTCTTTTAAAAAGTCCAACAGAGTTCAAAAAAATCCTCGTACCCGTCGGAGATTTAACATCTCAAACAACAGGCGCCATCAGGTTTGCTCAAATATTAGCTGAAGGAAACGAAGTAGAAATAATCTTATTACACATTCGTAACCCAAAAACCACGCAAATTCAAGTTGAAGTCTTTGAATCAAAAATATTAGATATAGCCTCAAAAAAACAATCAAAAACAAATACTACTATTAAAACAGTAAAAGGTAATGATATAGCCAGAATAATTACTCAAGAAGCATTAAATACCGATATAGTAATTTTGCGTTCAGTGCGCTACCGTACTGCTGGAGGATTAGCAGTCAGTGAAGTTACAACGCAAGTAATTAAACAACTAAAAACTTCATTCATCTTACTAGGAGAAACAAACTAACACCCACGTTAATCGTAGCACAGGCATCCCGCTTGTGTAATAAATTTACAATTGTTGATGAATAGGGGTTTGAATAATAAACTCTGTTCCTTCTCCTAATTTTGAAAGAGTAGATTGATAAAAGGGTTGAAGACGTAATTAAGGGTTCGGTTGCAGATCCACAGAAGATGTTTGTTTACTACTGGGTTAAAAATGGTGAACAGGAGAAGATTTCCGGCGCAAAGATGTTGTTTTTGAGTGCTTCCATAATTTTGTCCCTCTGAGCCACTGGGGCAATACTATTTACAACTTCATGACTAAATTGAGTCTTGATGCAGGAGATACTAGCGTCCAGGCATCGTTTGCTCTAATAATAGGAGGTAATTATGACCAGGCAAACGATTCAACCTTTACCTTCTTGGATAAGTTTGTGATGGAGTTATTCCGCACGATTTCGCCAAACACAGGTAGTATTTCTGCACTTAAAAAAGCGAAACAACCCAAAACTTTACTGTCTATTGATACTGATTAACTCGGTTAAAATGCTGTCTAAGCTACCGTTGACTTGAATTTTTTCAATTTTCTCGGCAATTCGTTCTAGCACTTCAAGTTCCTTCAACCTTAAAGCAACAGGGTTATCTTCCATAACTTTAGCGGTATTTAGCATACTGCGAGTTGCGGCAGTTTCTTCACGGCGCCTAACCACGTTAGCTTGAGCAGCTTTTTCGGCTTCGACTACCTTACTCAAAATAGTTTTAATCTCACCAGGTAAGATAATATCCTTAACCCCTACAGACGCTACTTCAATTCCGTACTCTGCTGTTTTCAAGCGGATGTACTCAGAAATACTCGTGTCAACGGCGCCTTTATCTTCGAGCAAAGCATCAAGTGTCTTTTCACCAACAGCCCCGCGTAAAGCGAACTGTAATTCTTTGTACAAGAAATTACTTATATCTGACAAAGCATTTTTTGCTCGTAATGGGTCTACAATACGATAACCAGCCGTCAAGTTTAACCGCAAAGGCACTTTATCTTTAGAAAGAATATCTTGACCAGATACTTCCATTGCTTGTTGACGCAAGTCAAAAACTTCAGTTTGGAAAGACCGTCCAAATATCCACCAAGCATGAACACCCGGTTGAAGTTCAGATTGATACTCTTGGTTAATATATAGTAGACCAATGTGCTGTGCCTTAACCTCGCATAAATGTAAACTCTTGCAAGCAAGATAAGTTACTTCAGGTAAACCAGAGTTTAACTCAGCAACTAAACGAGGTGGTAATTTAGCATCTGTGCTGATATCAATAACTTCAACTTCCACACCTTGCCAAAACAGCTTGCGACTGGATGGCGCCAGTATAGAAATAGCTTTACCTTGATATCGCACAATAGCGACTTGAGTACTCAGTAATTGCGCCACCTCACAATAAGCAGCAACAAAATCAGGATGTCTTTGAATCAAAACATCTTCAAGGGGAAAATCTGGATTTGGGATAATTCGGCTAAGAGTACGAACAGCCACATCTCTATCAAAAGTCCAAAATGCATACTCACCAGGTTCTAAAGGTCGAACAAAGTTATTTTGCACATAAAGTAAACCAATCTCAGACTCAGAAATTTGAAACTTTCTAATTCCACCCAAAACCAAACCGCGCGTTTGTTGAACAAACTCAGATGGTAACTCTAAAGTTTCCTCCAAGTTTAAAATATGCGCTTCCACTTCAATAAAACCACGCCAAAACGCGCGTAATTGATTTGGTGCAACACTCGACCAGTTTTGACCCAAGCGAACCAAAGCAGTTTGGTTAAATGCAGTTCGCACAATTAATAGATAATCTTCCAACTCAGAACCGTGGTTTCGCAGCAACAATTCTAAGTTTTCAATCTTAGCTTCTGGCACATTCAGGTCATATGCTTTAACTTGCCAGTGGCTACCAAAATAAGTATAAGTACCAGGCTGCAAAATTTTCTTAAAATCGCTGCGATGATACAAAATTCCAAGCTCGTTAGGTTTGATATAAAAAGTTTTCCACATAGTGATATTGATAGATAATTTGGGTATTTTTATCCAGTCAAAATGAAATAAAGCCATAATTTATAACTTGTAGTATAAATACTACATAAAAAATAATTATAAACTCCGCAAGTGCAAGTGTCTACAGTTAAGGTGCGGGCAAATACATATTTATCTACTGGATTAAGATTGTTGTCACTCAAGTACCTTTCGGCAGTTAAGAAAACAACGCTCACATATATCGTTCAGTTTGCTAATTCCAAATTCTGTAAAGAACTTAGATGTTACAAATGAAGGATATACTCAAGCTAGAGAAAATGTAAACGCACAGGCGCCTTCACTGTTGCATTAACGCTCATCACGAATGACAAGCAAAAACGCGCACCTGCACCACAGAGTTTGTAAGATAACGGAATCGAACCGTTTTGGGATTTCTCCCTTTTTCCATTTTTGTTGGAGCTACTTCCTCAAAGTAGTGTCTTTTG
The DNA here is from genome assembly GCF_001904745.1 of Calothrix sp. HK-06. Classification (GTDB taxonomy): domain Bacteria; phylum Cyanobacteriota; class Cyanobacteriia; order Cyanobacteriales; family Nostocaceae; genus Dulcicalothrix. Next base: position 2,210 of record NZ_MRCD01000002.1, on the reverse strand, counting down.
ACCCGGACAGGGTTGGTAAAAGTGTAGGAATCGAACCTACTACCAATCGGTTAAACGCCGACCGCTCTACCTAATGAGCTAACTTTTTGGGGTATGATGAAGGACTCGAACCTTCGTCCAACCGATTCTTCGGATGCTCTGCCAACTGAGCTAATCACACTATAGGACAGTTACAGCTAACGCGGCATACGCACAATTGAATCTTAAGAGCGCACCAGTTGGGCATACAGAACCCAAACCATAGCATCGCTTTGTATTACTGTCTTACTACACACTGTAACACAAAAATTTGTGAGGCGCCAAATGCATCATGCTAAAAAACAAAGCATCTCCTGTCATGCTGAGGTACGAAGCATCTCTAATTATTGCAAATCATCAAGTGTTAGAAACAGAAGGCACCTCTGAATGCAACACCTATTTTTAGAAATCATCTTTCAATTTGCCTAACTTATTTATTAGATAATTTTCCACTTGATGAAGTTGTTGCATCTTAGTCGCAACTTCTTCGAGTTTACGCTCAATGATTCGTATTTGTTCGCTTTTAGGAATTGAGCCATTTCCCCATTCGTCAAGCAATTGCTTCATTTCGCCGAGAGTAAAACCTAACCCCTTACCTTGATTAATCATTGAAAGACGTTCTACCATCTCTTCGTCGTACTCTTTATAAATTCTGGTTCCTGCTTGCTTCTCAGTTGCAGTGATTAGCCCGATTTTTTCATAAAAGCGGATAGTGTCCTTCGACAAGCCAGTTTTCTTCGATAGTTGACCAATTAGCATCCTAGTAACCAAAAATTTTAAATAAATACCACTTGACTGTGGAGTATACTCCATAGTTTACGCTTCTTCATAACGACATTTGGAAGCAGCTAATGAGTAAGACAGTTTTAATAACAGGCGCCTCAAGTGGTATTGGTGAAGCAACAGCAAAATATTTCGTTCAAAAAGGTTGGAATGTTTCAGCCACAATGCGAACACCAAATAAAGCACTTGATTGGATGAAAGCAAACAAAGTTATTTGTCCAAAACTTGATGTCACCAAACCAGAGACAATTACATCCGCAATCCACGAAACCTTAGAATACTTTGGCAGTATAGATGTATTGATTAATAATGCTGGGTATGCGCTTATGGGTTCAATTGAAGGTGTAACATCAGAGCAATTACAACACCAATTTCAAACCAACTTTTTTGGACTTGTATCAACGATTCAAACAATGCTGCCAATTTTCCGTTCATCTGGTGGAGGAACAATTATTAACGTTGCATCAATAGGTGGACGTATAGGTTTCCCGTTTACATCTTCTTACCATGCGACAAAATGGGCAGTAGAAGGACTTTCAGAAGCTATGCGTTACGAACTGCGTCGCTTTAACATTCGCGTCAAGATTATTGAACCTGGTGGAATTAAAACAAACTTTATCAATCATGGTGTAGCATGGGCGCCTCATCCTGCTTACACAGATATGGAAAAACATGTCAGAAACTTCATGGATATGATAAATGACTCCCTGCCAAAACCTGAAGGAGTCGCCAAAGTTATATATAGAGCAGCAAACGATAAATCAGGTAGACTACGTTATTCCCCTTACGGTGAAGCAATATTTTTCTTACATGCCATATTACCTGATCAGTTATGGAGGTCTTTAGTAGAAAGTATCATGCTGGGAAAAACTAGTAGTCCGAACCAATATTGATGCTAAAGATTTTGTAATACTTTTTAAGTACTGCTAAATACATTTTACAGTGGGATTCAGAGACAGCCCACTGTCTATTATTTATATATATATTAAAGCTTATTAACTTAGAGTTAGCTATTGATCCTGATAAAAAATAAAAAAAATGATACCAGCATAAAATTATGTTTCATTAATAGCTTAATAATGTTATTAAACATCTTTTTAAAACTAACTAAAAATCTTGTTTGTACCATAAAATAGTGGTACGGTACCAAAAATTACGCTTACTTTGTACCAAAAATAGTGCATTAGACGGTACAGTGAGGAGATAATTTGTAATTTCAACCAGTCTTTAACAATGAATTTAGTACCGTGGTACAGTACCAAAAATCGACGGTAATATAACCTTTCCAAAGATTCTTTATTCAAATTTTATCCCTGTACCACGCCTAAAATGGTACATTTTTCTTTTCCATTGGTACAATTTTTGTGTTCCCTACCTTAATAATTGGTACAAAACTGTCTAAAAAATGG